>CAMYMV010000027.1:0-47375 GCA_947259585.1 uncultured Gemmatimonadales bacterium
CTCCGGTCTCCACATCGATCACGCTCACCGTGCCACGGTCGTTGCTGCCCACCCACACCTCGCTCCCGTCCGGCACAACGCCGATCGCCTCCGGCTGAGTGGGAGCCTTGAACGTGCCCGTGTGCTTGCCCTCGGCGAGGGAGAGCTCGGAGACGCTCTCGTCGCTGATGTTGCCCGTGTAGACCCGCTCGCCGCTCGCGATGAGAGCGAGCATGTGGGATCCGCCTGCGTCGGTGGGCACCGCGGCGACGATCGCGCCGTCCTCCACCCGGACCACTACGACGCTTCGGGCATCCTCCGAGGTAACGGCCACCAGGCTGTCGCCGGGAAGGAAGGCGATGCCGTGGGGTCGGCTGTAACGGCCGAGCTCGATCGTCTTCTCCACGCGGAGGCCGGGGAGGTCGATCACGGTCAGGCTGTTGCCGCCTGCCTGGCCGCCGTAGTCGGTGACGACGGCCCGGCTGCCGTCCCCCGTGACGACCACCTCGTGGGGCCCGTTGCCGGTGGGCAGCGTCGCGAGGGTCGTTCCGGACCCCACATCTGCGATCGTCGCGGTGCTGGCCCTCTTGTTGACCACGACCAGAGTGCCCGTGACGTCGGCGGACTGGCCGCGCGCCTCGCCGGCCGTGAGAAGCCCGAAGGCGACCGTTGCGATGGCGGCGTGCTGAAAGATGGGCTGAAGTATGGTTAGTATAGTGTGATTCTGGATCATCGCTCCCGGCCTCCGGCGGCTGATGGATTTGGCTCGGCTCCGCTGAATCTGCGTATCGCGGGGCCGTCATGGGAGGGTTGCCTGTGGCCGGCGCGCGCAAACGTCGGGCCGCCATGCGAAGGGTGTGGAGCCCTAGATCCTCCAGGCGGCGCCGGCGCCGACAAAGAAGTTCGGCCGGGGCCCACCGATGCCTATGCCCAAACGGGCGTCGAGCTGGAAGCCTGGACTGAGCAGATAGGTGATCCCGGCGTTGGCGTTGTTCTCGCCCGCTCGGTCCGATGGCAGCGGATAGATCCCGAACCACTCGGCGAAGGCGCCGAGCCTCTGCGTCAGACCGAAGCCGAGAGCCACGCTGCCCGAGAGCTCGTCGAAGCGACCGTCCTCGTCCTCGGGGTATGCGTAACCGACGTTCATGCCCGCCGCTAGCCAATCGGCGAGATTCCAGCCAGCCGAGAGGAGCGCACCCGGCTGCAGCCCGTTGGCTCCGACATCAGAGCGTCCGGTCGGGAGGCTGGTTCCGGCCAGGATCCCCACATGAGGCAGGCCGGGCTTCGATGACGGCGGCCGGAACACCTCCACTTTGAGCCCGAGTGTGAGGTCCTCGAGGCCGCGTACCGAGCGAGGTTGGCTCGACGGAACGTCTCCGGAGTCCGGCTCGCTCCGGAAGACGAAGGAGTTGATGCCGAGCCGGAACTCGAGGCGGTCGACGGCGCCGATCCGTGCCAGTAGCTCGCCGACCGTGTGGCTCCTCTCGCCCTCGACTCTCGAGAACGTGTATCCACCCTCGAGCTGAACACGGCCCGGCGCCACGCTGACCGGGCTCTCCGTGAAGTCGGGCCGGTCCGTGATGAGGGCGTCCGCCCAGGGATCCGGTTCATCCTGCTCTACGGACTGGGCTTGCAGCGACCTCGCCAGGCAGAAGAGACAAGATAGGGAGAGCAGGGCCAGCGCCACCGCCGCGCGCGGCGGTGCGGCCCCAGCAAACCGGACGGCCATCCTCTCCAACGCCCGTGCCTCGTTCACCTCATCTTCAAGATATTCAGGTCTTCTCAAGCTCTTCCGGAACCTCCCGGCTGTGCACGGCTGCCGCCAACGCGGTAAATTGGCGCCGCTTGTCGAATCAAGCTGACGGCCCCATTGTTTAGGGCTCTCTAAATATTTATTTAGCTTGCCCTAAATCTGCAACCCCTAGGGGTGTGGCGGGCAGTCCAGTTCCGTGCGCGTTCCCGGTCTGTACCGTTGCGGGTGGCCCGCTTGGATTCGGCGGCTGAAGTGGGGATAGGTAGGGGATACACAGCATCTGGTATAGAGGCGAAGAGCCGCCGGCACGCTGGGATGCGGATACAGTGGCCGGCATTCCGGGGACCCCGTGCTTTCTCGACATGACACCCAGGACACGGATATGCCTATGCAGGTAGCCATAAAGGAGTCCCGGGACGAAGAGGGGGCCTCGAGCGCACGGATTTCGGCCGAACAGCTCGATCGGGCGATCCATCTGGCGCGAGAGAACCTCCTGGGGCTCCAGCTAGAGGACGGGCACTGGAGGGGCGAGCTCGAGGCGGACAGCGTGCTCGAGTCGGAGTACATCCTCCTGCTCCACTTCCTGGGAAGGACGGAGGAGGAGCGCGTTGAGAAGATGGCGCGCCGCATCCGACGCCTGCAGCTGCCCGATGGAGGTTGGGCGATCTACCACGGCGGTCCGCCGGAGGTGAGCGCATCCGTCAAGGCGTACTTCGTTCTGAAGCTCCTCGGGGATGACCCGGAAGCGCCGCACATGGCCAAGGCTCGCCGAGTGATCCTGGATCTCGGCGGTATCGAGGCCACCAACACCTACACCCAGATCTATCTGTCGATCTTCGGGCAGTACGGTTGGGAGAAGTGCCCCGCCGTGCCGCCCGAGATGTTGCTTCTGCCGGGGTGGTTCTACTTCAATCTGAACGAGATGTCCTCCTGGTCGCGCGGCATCTTCGTCCCGCTCTCGATCATCTGGGCGTACAAGCCGCAGTGTCCGGTGCCCGAGCACGCGAACATCCCCGAGCTGTTTCTGCCGACAAAGGCGGCTCGCACGACGGCGAACGGCGAGGGCCCGTGGACGAGAGGGTGGCACTACCTCTTCCACCGTGCGGATCAGGGGATCAAGCTGCTGGAGCGGGGGCGCTTCAAGGTCCTCCGTCGCAAGGCGCTGCGCGTCGCCGAGGAGTGGACCCGCAGGCGGCTCGCCATGAGCGACGGTCTGGGAGCGATCTTCCCCGCTATCGTCAACACCGTGTTCGCCTTCCGCTGTCTCGGCTATTCGCTGGACGATCCGGCCATCGAGAGTCAACTGCGTGCGCTCGAGAAGCTGGAGGTCGACCTCGGGGACGCGCTGAAGATCCAGCCCGCGCTCTCGCCGGTTTGGGACACGGCCCAGGCGGCACGGATCCTCGCGGCGACCGGCCTCGACCCGGACCACGAGGCGCTGCGGCGAGCGGCGGAGTGGCTGCTCACGAAAGAGGTCAGACATCCAGGCGACCGGCATCGGAAGAACAACCACCGCGAGGTCAGCGGCTGGTACTTCGAGTACGCGAACGAGTTCTACCCCGACTGCGACGACACGGCGATGGTGCTCACCGCCCTCGGCCGGATGCGGATCACCGAACCCGCGCTCGGAGAGCGAGTCGACGAGGCACGGCATCGGGCGCTTCGATGGCTGCTCTCGATGCAGAACCCCGACGGCGGGTGGGCGGCCTTCGACCGGGGCTGCGACAAGGAGCTGCTGAAGCTCATCCCGTTTGCCGATCACAACGCGATGATCGATCCGAGCTGGGAGGACATCACGGGTCGGGTGCTGGAGACACTGTCCCTCGAGGGCTTCGATCCGAACGACCGCGCGGTTCAGCGGGCCATCGCGTTTCTCGACTCGCGTCAATGCGAGGACGGCACGTGGTACGGCCGCTGGGGCTGTAACTACATCTACGGGACCTGGCTGGCCCTGGACGGCATGAGCCGGTTCGGCGTGGACATGGGGCAGGAGCGCTACCAGAAGGCCGTTCGCTGGCTGCGGTCCCGCCAGAACGAGGATGGCGGCTGGGGCGAGACGCTACGGTCGTACGAAGAGCCGGCGCTGAAGGGCATCGGTGACAGCACGGCCGCACAGACTTCCTGGGCGCTGCTGGGACTGTTCGCGACCGGCGACTACACCTCCGATGCGGTTTACCGAGGCGTGGATTTCCTCAGGCGCATGCAGCTCGACGACGGGTCCTGGGACGATGAGCATTGGACGGGCACCGGCTTCCCGAAGGTGTTCTATCTGAAGTACCATCTCTACGACGACTACTTCCCGCTGCTCGCCCTCGCCACCTACCGTCAGGCGATAGATAACTAGGATGCGATTTCCCCTCCATATCACCACGGACATGGTCCGGCTGCAGGTGAAGAACGCCCTGCAGGGCAACAAGCGTTTTCCGTTCGTGATGATGCTCGAGCCCCTCTGGACCTGCAATCTGGCCTGTCTCGGCTGCTCCGTGGAGCGGCACACCGGGGATCTCAAGGACCGCCTGCCGGTGGATGTCTGTCTCAAGGCGCTGGATGACTGTGGGGCGGGAGCGGTGTCGTTGTGTGGCGGAGAGCCTACGGTCTACCCGGAGCTCAAGGAGCTCATCGACGGGATCATCGCCCGCAGGAAGCACATCTATCTTTGCACCAACGCGCTGCTGCTCGACAAGCGAGTGTTCGGCAAGATCGAGCCCCATAAGCGACTCACGATCAACGTCCACCTCGACGGGATGCGCGAGACGCACGACTACGTCGTCGACCGCGGAGGCGTGTTCGACAAGGCGATCGCGATGATGAGGGAGGCCAAGCGCCTCGGCTATCACGTGATCACCAACACGACGGTGTACAAGGAGACCGAGATCGCGGAGGTGGAGGAGCTGTGCGAGTTCCTCACGCGTGACGTGGACGTCGACGGGATGCTCATCTCGCCCGGCTATCAGTACGAGTCCGTCGAGGAGAGCATCTTCCTGACCGGTCAGGACATCGAGCGGAAGTTCAAGCGCGTCCTCGAGCTCTCGGATCGCTACAAGTTCACCTCCACTCCGATGTTCCTGGAGTTCGCGGCCGGCTCGCGGGACTACGCGTGCTCTCCCTGGAGCACCGTGACCTTCACTCCGATGGGGTGGAAGGGTCCCTGCTACCTGATCCAGAAGACGAACACCTTCGACTGGGATGAGTTCTGGAACGGTACGGATTGGAGCTACTGGGAATCCCGATCCGATCCACTGTGCACGAACTGCAAGATGCACTCGGGCTTCGAGGCGTCCGCGGTCATCGAGCTACGGAGGAACCCGCGTGACATGGCGCGGATGGTGAAATGGAATCTCGCCGGGTAGCCGCCATCTCAGGTGGCCCCCGCACGGCCGTCGTGGCCGCGCTACCGGAGGAGATCGCTCCTCTGGTAGGTCGGCTGACGGACCGGACCGAGGCTCCACTGGCGGAGGAAGCCTCGGGTGGTTGGATCAGCCTCACGCTGGGCTTTCTCGGCGATGAGCCGCTGGCGGTTCTCGTCACGGGGGATGGGGCGGCACGCGCTCGGCACGGTGTGCGGGCTATGCTGGAGGCCGTGCCGGTGAGCCGGTTGCTTGCTGTCGGCTCGGCCGGCGGTCTGAGCCCGGACCTCGAGCCGGCGGATCTCATCATGGCGCGTCAGGTCATCTCGACCGACGGGTCGCGCCGCGAGGCCCCGGATGCATCGGACTCGGCCGCTCGGGCCGCCGGAGCTCGGCTCGGCACCGTAGTCACGGTCGATGATCTGGTCCTGACATCGGATGAGAAGCGCCGCCTGCGGGAGAGCGTCGTTCCGTCGGAGGACCTGGGCGTGCTCGACCTGGAATCGGCCTTCTTCGTCGCGGCGGCCGAGGAGGCCGGGGTCCCGTGGGTCGTCATTCGGGCGGTCCTCGACACGGCTTCCGAGACCCTTCCGGATTTCCTTCACGACTGCTCCGGGCCAGGCGGGGAGATCCAGAGGCCGGCCGTCCTGCGGCACGCCGCACGCCATCCGCGGGTCATACCCGACCTTCTGCGGATGAGGGGCCGGATCGACCTTTGTGGCCGGGCTCTGGCGGAGGCCGTCGCCGGCTATCTCGCCGTCGCGGGTGGCGTTTCAACGCGGGTGGCCAGCTGATGGCCCCCACCGGGACGATCGAGGCCGAGCGCGGCTCGGCGATCTCCAGCTTTCTTCTCCGGCTCGGAGAGTTCCGCGAGCGTCTGGAGAAAGAGCTGGCCGAGTTCCTCGACCGCAAGCTCCGCGAGGTGTCGGACGAGCCGGAGAGCCGCGAGCTCGTAGAGGAGGTGCGTCGTCTCGTAACCGGCGGCGGGAAGCGCCTCAGGCCGGCACTGGTCTACGAGACGTACCGGGCGTGTGGCGGAGATTCAGATAAGGCGGTGCTGCCGCTCGCCATGAGCTCGGAGCTGCTCCACACCTACCTGCTCATTCACGACGACATCATGGATCACAGCGAGCTGCGCAGAGGGAAGCCCTCCGCGCACGCTCGCTTCAGGGAGATCCACCGGGCTCGAGGCCTGGCGGGCGACGCCGCCGACTTCGGGCGTTCGGTGGCGATACTGGTCGGTGATCTCGCCCACACATGGGCCGCGGAGCTGTACGCTTCGGCCCGCGCCTCGCTCGGCGAGGAGTCTGAGAACGGGCGTGCTCTCGACACGGCGTTCTCGGGAATGTGCGAGGAGGTGATCCGCGGCCAGTACCTGGAGATGCTGCTTCCACACGAGGCCGATCCGACCGAGGATCAGCTGCTTCGGGCGCTCCGCCTCAAGTCCGGCCGGTACTCGGTCGAGCGTCCGATAGAGCTCGGGGCGCTACTGGCCGGAGCTCCGCCAGGAGCGCTGGCGGCACTGGCCCGGTACGGCCGGGCCGTGGGCGAGGTCTTCCAGCTGCAGGATGATGTGCTCGGCACCTTCGGCGACGCCGATGCGGTCGGCAAGCCGGTGGCGTCCGATCTGATCGAGGGCAAGTACACCTTCCTCATCCACCGGACGCTGGGGCTCGCCGAGGCGGGCGAGGCGGCGGAGCTTCGCGCGATGCTCGGACGACCGGATCTGGGAGAGAAGGAGGCTGGTCGCGCGAGAGAGATCATCCTCGATTCCGGCGGGCTCGAGGCCGTCTCCGAGATGATCGAGGAGCGTCTAGAGGATGCCCGATCGGCGCTGGAGGAGGCGCCGCTGAGATCCGGAGATCACGGCTTCCTGGATGGCTTGATCGAGTATTCGGGGCACCGGGACCGATGAGCGACCGGGACACCGCGATGGCGATCGAGCGAGACCGGAAGGCGGAACACATCCGCCTGGCGCTGGACGCGACCAACCAGGCAGGAGGCAGTTTCTTCGACGACTACGCCTTCGAGCACAACGCGCTGCCCGAGATCGCCCTGGACGATATCGACCTCTCGGTCGAGTTTCTCGGAAAGCGGATCAAGGCGCCCCTGCTGGTCTCCTGCATGACCGGTGGCACGGAAGCGGCCGGCCAGATCAACCGGAACCTGGCTCGGGCGGCGGAGGCTCAGCGCATCGCCCTCGGCGTCGGCTCGCAGCGCAAGGCGATCGAGGATCCGCTCCAGGCGGCGAGCTTCCAGGTGCGGGATCTGGCGCCATCGATCCCTCTCCTGGCGAACCTCGGGGCCGTTCAGCTCAATTACGGGTACGGAATCGCGGAATGCCGGGCCGCCGTCGAGATGATTGACGCGGACGCGCTGGCGTTCCATCTAAATGTGCTGCAGGAGGCGATTCAGCCCGAGGGCGACACGGATTTCAGTGGCCTGTTGCCGAAACTGGGCGGAATCGTCCGGGAGCTCGAGGTTCCGGTGATCGCCAAGGAGATCGGCTGCGGGATCTCCGGTGGTACGGCGCGTGCGTTGGCGGAGCAGGGGATCCGAATCATCGACACGGCCGGGTTGGGTGGAACGAGCTGGGCTCGCATAGAGGCTCGTCGCGCCGATGACGTCGAGATCGGCGAGCTATTCGTCGATTGGGGCGTTCCGACGCCTGTCTCGATCCAGGAAGTGGCCGCGGTCCCGGGCGTTACCGTGATCGGCAGCGGCGGGATCAGAAGCGGATTGGACGCGGCGAAGGCGATCGCCCTCGGCGCGCACCTGGTGGGCACGGCCTACCCGCTGTTGAAGCCCGCCACGGTGTCGACCGAGGCGGTGATCGAAGGGGTCGGGCGGATCGTGGACGAACTCAGGATCGCGATGTTATGTGTGGGGACACGTACGATCGACGAGCTTCGGCGCGTCGACCTGGTTAAAAGGTCCAGAACATGAGCAAAGCATCCACCGTAGCCTCCAAGGCGTCCAAGACTTCTGCGGCCCCGACGCGGGACCAGCTGGTCCAGGCGCTCGCCGCGGGTGAGATCGGCTTCCACGAGCTTCCGCGCGATCTTTCTCCGGATGTTCAGGCGGAGATCAGGCGGCAGGCCCTCGAGCAGCTGACCGGCGCCGGTCTGGAGGACATCGGGCACTTTTCGCTCGATTCGAACCGGGCCGCGCTGCGGAACTGTGAGAACTTCATCGGTGTGGCGCAGGTCCCGATGGGCATCGTGGGGCCGTTGCACGTGCGGGGCGAACACATGGACGAGGAAGTCTATGTGCCGCTCGCCACGACGGAGGCCGCGCTCGTGGCCAGCACCAACCGGGGCTGCTCGGCGATCCGCGCCGCCGGCGGAGCGCGGGTGCACGTGGAGGACGTCGGGATGACGCGGGCGCCCGTCTTCCGGACGGCCGGGCTCGACGCCACGCGTAAGTTCGTCTCCTGGGTCGAGGAGCGGATCGACGAGATCCGCGGTATCGCCGAAAAGACGAGTCGCCACCTGAGGCTGCTCGACATCCGACCCAAGAGCTTCGGCACGACGGTGCTGCTGCGCTTCCGATTCGCCTCCGGGGACGCCATGGGCATGAACATGGCGACGATCGCCTGCGACCGGATCGTCCGGGAGCTCATCGAGCCCGAGACCGGTGTCGATTGCGTCGCCCTGTCGGGCAACTACTGCGTCGACAAGAAGCCGGCGGCGATCAACTTCCACGAAGGACGGGGCAAGCGGATCTTCGCGGAAGTCATCCTCGAGGCCGCCGTGCTGCGCAGAATCCTCAAGACGACGGCACGCACGCTCGTCGAGGTTCAGTACCGGAAGAACCTCCTCGGCTCGATCGCCGCTGGCGCCGTGGGCTTCAACGCGCACTACGCCAACCTGCTGGCCGCGCTCTTCATCGCAACGGGTCAGGACCCGGCGCATGTCGTGGAGGGTTCCATGGGCATCACCTGCATCGAGGCGTTCGGCCCCGAAGCCGTCTACGCCTCGGTCTACATGCCCGCCGTGCCGATCGGCTGCGTGGGCGGCGGAACAGAGTTGGACACGCAGAGGCAGGCCCTCGAGATGTTGGGGATCAAGCCGGATCCGGCGCAGCCCGGAAGAGCCGCGCTGCGCCTGGCGGAGATCTTCGGGGCCACGGTGCTGGCGGGGGAGCTGTCGCTGATGGCGGCGTTCACCTCTCAGGATCTGGCCAGCGCGCATGAGAAACTTGGCCGCGGAAATGCACCCCCAGACGGCCGGTCCGGCAGAGGCTGATAGCGCCCCGGTCGCTTCCGGGGCTCTTGGGTGGTCAGGGAGCGGGCGGCGGCAGTCGCCCGCTCTGTGCTTATGACGATGTTCACAACCGTTCGGGCCTCGGTACCGGGCAAGTTGATTCTCATGGGGGAGCACGCGGTCGTGTACGGTCACCCGGCGCTCGTCACGGCCGTGGATCTTCGCCTCGTGGCCGCGGTGACCCAGAGGCCGCGGCCGACGGACGGCGGGTCCGTGACGATCCGCGCGACCGAACGCGCGGGCGGCACCCTTCAGGCGCTGGAGCTCCATTCGACATGGGCCGACCTGGCTTCCTACGCCGAGTCGGTGCGGGAGCGCTGGGAGCGCTATGCCGACGCGCCCACCGCGGAGGGCTTCGAGGGCGTGAGCGACGATGACCCCGCCCACCTCATCAAGATCGCGCTCGGCGAAGCCATCGCCTACCTGCTGGAAGAGCCCGGGATCATCCCTTCGACCGATCCTCCATCTCTGACGCTCGAGGTGGAGTCCCGGATTCCGCTTGGCCGGGGCATGGGCAGCTCGGCCGCGCTGGCCGTCGGCGTCGTCGCCGGTACCCTCGCCGCCTGCGGTCCCCCCGTCGCGGACGAAGTCGTCGAGCGGATCGCGCTCGAGGTCGAAAGGCGACAGCACGGGTTCCCTTCGGGTGTCGACGGATCGACGGTCCTGCAGGGTGGGATGGTCTGGGCGGAACCGGACGCGAGGGGAGAGCTGCAGTTCAGCCGGGCGCTGGATCGTTCGAAGCTGCTGGCGGCGTTTCGCGTGTTCGACACCGGGTCGCCGGCCGAATCGACGGGTACGGTCGTCGAAGCGGTGCGCGAGCGCGTGGAGGAGGAACCCGAGCGCTATCGGCCGCTCCTCGAGCAGATGGGCGACACGACCAGGACGTTTCGGTCCGAGCTCGCCGAGAGCGAGCCCGAGCCGGCCGCCGTGATCGCCTGCATCCGTGAGTACGAGCGCGGATTGGAGGAACTGGGCGTCGTTCCCGCGGAGGTTCGAGAGCTGATTCGGAAGATCGAGGCGGAGGGTGGCGCTGCGAAGATCTCCGGAGCCGGCTCCCTGGAGTCCACGCCGGCCGGCGCCGGATGCATCCTCGTCTTCCATCCGGAGCCCTCGATTCTGGACGGCTGGGCGTTTCTCCGGAGTCTGCGCCGATACGATGTGGGTCTCGGAGCTCCCGGACTGCGATTGGAGGCTGCGTGACCGGACGGGCCACCGCGGAGGCGCCCGCGAACATCGCGTTCATCAAGTACTGGGGGGCTCACGACCTCGGGCGGGGTGTTCCCCTCAACACCTCCGTGTCGATGACTCTCGACCGGTGCGTCAGCACCTGCACCGTCGAGACGCGCCCGGCCAAGTCCGACGATCCCGGCTCGGCGGACGAGGTGTTTCTCGCCGAGTCGGACGGTCTTCAGCCCGCGCCGGAAGCCTTCGCACGCCGCGTTCTGAACCATCTGGATCGTCTCAGGTGCCTGGTGGACGACGACGTCGCCTTCCGGGTGGCGACGAAGAACAGCTTCCCGGCCGCGGCGGGCATGGCATCCTCGGCCTCCGGCTTCGCCGCCCTCACGCTCGCCACGACCCGGGCGCTGGGGCTCGATCCATCCAGGCACGAGCTGTCGGTTCTGGCGCGCCGCAGCGGGTCCGGCTCGGCGGCGCGCTCCGTGCTGGGCGGGTACGTTGAGCTTCCCGGCGGGCCTCACGAGGAGGATGTGTACGCGCGTCCGCTGGCGTCCGCCGAGGATTGGGAGCTTCGTGACGTGGTCGCGGTTGTGGCCACGGAGCCGAAGTCCGTCTCCTCGCTCGAGGGTCACCGCCGCGTGAGATCCAGCCCCTACTTCCGCGAGCGGCTCGCCCTGCTGCCCGGGCGGCTCGACGCCGTGCGACAAGCGATCGAGGGCCGCGACTTCCACCTCCTGGGCCCCGTCGTGGAAGAGGAGGGCATCGACCTCCATCTCGTGGCCATGTCCGCGATCCCGCCGATCTTCTACTGGACCCCCGGCACGATCGAGACACTGGACGGGGTCCGGAAGCTGCGCCGGGACGGCGTGGAGGCCTACTCGACCATGGATGCCGGGCCGAACGTGCACGTCATCTGCCGGCCCGCCGACGAGGCTCAGGTGGCGGAGCGTCTGACGGAATTGGCGTCGGTGCAGCGCGTCATCCGCGATGGGGTGGGATCCGGCCCGAGGTTGTGCGAGGATCACCTTCTGTGAAGCCGGTTCTATGATGCCTGTGAGGCCGGTTCCATGAGGCCGGCTCCGTGAGGCCGGTTCTGTGAGGCCGGTTCTGTGAGGCCGGTTCTGTGAGGCCGGTCGTTCTCGTGAAGCTCGGCGGGAGCCTGATCACACGGAAGGACCGGCCCGACACGCCGCGTCCCGATGTGATCGACCGGCTGGCCCGAGAGATCGCGGAAGCCTGGCCGGGGCTGGAGGGCGGTTTGGTGCTCGGGCACGGCAGCGGCTCGTTCGGTCACGCGGCCGCGCACGATTTCGGCCTGCTGGGGGACGGCCTCTCCGGTGGAGCGCCCAACGGTTCGAGCGAAGGCCTCGCACGGATCGCTCGCGGGGCGCCGCACGTCCAGCGAAAGGCCGCCGAGCTGCACGCGCTCGTGATGGCCGCGCTTCGCGAGGCGGACTTGCCCGCGTTCTCGATCGCGCCCAGCGGCGCAGCGGCCGCCTCCGAGGCTCGCATCCTCTCCTTCCAAACCGAACCCTTCGCCCTCGCACTCTCGGGATCGCTCCTTCCGGTGACGTACGGAGACGTTGTCATGGACCGGGAGCGGGGCGCTTCGATCCTCTCGACCGAGACCGTTCTCGCCGGCTTGGCCGAGTCGCTGCCGGATCACGGCTGGGCCGTCGAGCGCGCGATCTGGCTCGGCGAGACCGACGGCATCTACGATGCGGAGGGGGTCACGGTGAGCCGGGTGTCCGACTCCATCGGCGATCGGCTCAGGGACGCCGTTGGCGGCTCGGCGACGACCGACGTGACCGGAGGCATGGCTCACCGCCTGGACACGGCCCTAGCCCTGGCCGGGCGGGGTGTCCGCTCCTGGATCGGTGATGGGACACGGGAAGGGACTCTGGCCAGGGCCTTGATCGGCGAGGAGGTCGGCGGAACGGTCGTACCCGCCGTAGCCTGATCGCGGAGTGAGCGGCTCTGCCGGTTCTCGAGACGGCCGCCGGGCCGGCGTGGGCGGCCTTCTCGCATCGTGGACGAGGTTGGTCGGCCGCGTTCCGTGGCTCGTCGTGCTTCTCTCCGCCGCTGCCGCCGCCGGCTCCGCCTACCTGACCACCCAGCGGCTCGGCATCGACACGAACACGGTGGACATGCTCTCCGCCGATCTACCGTGGCGCGTCGAGAACGAGCGCCACAAGCGTCTCTTCCCCCACTACGCCGACAACATCGTCGTCGTCATCCGTGGTGCTACCGCGGATCTGGCGGCCGAGGCGCAACGCAGGCTGGGGGACCATCTTCTGGCCGAGCCTGACCTCTTCCGGGAGGTCCACCTGACGGGTGGCGGGGAGTTCTTCGAGCGGAACGCCCTCCTGTACGCCGACCTGGAACAGCTCCAGGGCCTCGCGGACGGCTTGGAGAAAGCCGAGCCCTGGCTGCCCGGCCTCGAGCGTGACCCCGATCTGAGTCGCTTCCTGACTGTTCTGGACAGCATGCTGATCGCCGCCAGAGGCGACTCGGGTGAGGCCGCCGAACAGGCGGAAGCCGACTCGGCGGAACGGGCGGATGCGGCCGACTCGGGGAGCGCCGTCGAGCTACTGGGTGCGGTCGGTCTGGCGTTCGAGAGCTCGCTGGTCGACCGCGTGCAGCCGCTCCCCTGGCGTGACCTGATGAGCGGCCATCAGACGTCGCCCGAGGAGCTTCGGCGTTACCTGGAGATCCTGCCGCACCTGGACTTCGATCTCCTCTTTCCCGGCGAGCCTGCGCTCACGCGGATACGGACCTTGGCGGACAGCCTCGGGCTGACGGCGAAGGATGGCGTGGGCGTTCGACTCACCGGTTTCGTCCCGATGTCCGAGGAGGAGCTGCGCAGTGCCGCCGGCGGCATGAGGATGGCCGGTGGGCTGGCGCTGATCATGGTCGGCCTGATCCTGTACGCGGGCTTGCGTTCCGCCCGGCTCATCGCGGCAGCTCTGATCACCCTGCTGGTCGGGCTCGTGCTGACGGCGGCCTTCGCCGCGATCGCCGTCGGCCACTTGAACCTGATCAGCATGGCGTTCGCGGTCCTGTACATCGGCCTCGGCATCGACTACGCGATCCACTACAGCCTGAGGTATCGGGAGCTGCGGACACGCGGGGAGGCCAATCAGGACGCCCTCCAGCAGACGGCGGGGGATGTGGGGGCATCGCTCCTGCTGAGCGCCGTGACGACCGCCGCGTGCTTCTTCGCCTTCGTTCCGACGGACTTCGAGGGCGTATCGGAGCTCGGCCTGATCGGTGGGGCGGGCATGTTGATCAGCTTCGCGACCACGATCACACTGCTTCCGGCTCTGTTCAGCCTGGTGCCATTCCGACCGACGCCCGGCGAAGCGCCTCTGGTCGGCGGCGTCCTTCCGCGGGAGCTGGCGAGCGGGGTGACGAGGTATCGCACGGCGGTGCTCGTCGGAGCGGCCGTCGTGGCCCTCGCTTCCGCGGTTCTTCTCCCGCGCGCCCGCTTCGACCTGGATCCGCTCGCCCTGCGGGATCCGGAAGGCGAGTCGACGGCTACCTTCCTCGAGCTTCTAGGCGACAGCACCGCCAAGCCCATGACGGTCTCCGTTCTCGCGGCGGATCGCGGGGAGGCGGAGGAGGTCGCCGATGGGCTGGAGCGGCTGGAGAGCGTCGAGGCGGCGATCTCGCTCGAGGACTTCGTGCCCGGGGGGCAGGAGGCGAAGCTCGGCGTGATCGAGAGGATCGCCCGGGCCGTAGGCCCTGCCCCGGTGGCTGACGTCCCGGAGGCGGCCGGCGCCCCGGAGGCGGCCGATCTTCCGCCAGACTCTGATCGGCCCGGGCCGAGGCCCTCTGAGCTCATGGCCGAGGTGGAGCGCTTTCGGCGGAGCGTCCGCGGGCTGGAGCTGGAACCGGACGAAATCGACCTCGGCCGCTTCGTCAACTTCCAGATCCGAAGCTGGCAGCGGCGGATGGACGATCTGCCGCCGCAACGGCAGGAGCGGGCTATCGAACGCGTGGAGGAGAGCCTGGTCGGAGGTCTGGGCCGAAGCCTGGCCGATCTGCGTACCTCCCTGGCCGCGCGGTCGATCTCCGAGGGAGATCTACCCGAGGAGCTGGTGCGGAGGTGGGTCGCCGCGGACGGGACCCGACGCGTGGAGGTCATCCCGCGTGCCGATCTGGGCGACGAGGAGGCGCTTCGGGCCTTCGTGGCGGAGGTGCGCACGATAGCGCCTCGCGCGACCGGCGAGCCGGTCATCAACGTTTCGGCCGGCGAGGCGGTCGTAGCGGCGTTTCGGCGAGCCTTGATCGGTGCCGCGTTCGCGACGCTCCTGCTCCTGCTGCTGGCCCTGCGAAACGTGCCGGACGTGTCGCGTGTCATGATCCCGCTGCTCCTGGCGGGCGCGATGACCGGCGCGGCGACCGTGGTCTTCGGCATCCCCTTCAACTACGCGAACGTGATCGCGCTACCCCTCCTTCTGGGCGTCGGCGTGGACAACGGGATCCACATGGTGCATCGGCGCCGTGCGGGCACCGCCCCGGACCGCGATCTCCTGGAGACCAGCACGGCCCGTGCGGTGCTGTACGCGTCCCTCACGACGATCTTCAGCTTCGGCAACCTGGCCTTCTCGAACCATCCCGGAACGGCCAGCATGGGCCGCCTTCTGACCATCGGCATGCTGGCGGTTCTGGCCTGCACGCTGGTGGTTCTGCCGGCGCTCGAGACCCCGCGAAGCGCGTCCCGGTAGCCGGCGATCGCGCCCGAGGAGACACCGATCGCGGAGCGGATCATGGTTTGACGGCGCCGCAGGCGGGCGGCTACACTCGGGAGCCATGGCCGACCTGGATCTCTTGCTGGAGAAGACCAGCCGCACCTTCGCGCTCTCCATACCGCTGCTCCCGGAGCCTACGCGCCGAGAGGTGATGATCGCGTACCTCCTCTTCCGGATCGCCGACACCTTCGAGGACTCTTCGTCCTGGCCGCGAGAGAGCCGAATCGAGGCGCTCGAGCAGTTCTGCGGGCTCCTGCAGCGCGCCGATTCGCCGGCGGATGCGGAGCACGCGGACCACTGGGCCTCCGAGGCCAAGAGGCTCGCAGCCTATTGGGCCGCGGAGACACCCGTATCGGACGACGGCTATCGCGAGCTGCTGGAGGATACGCCCCACGTACTGGACGAATACGCCGGGCTGAACGCCGAGGCCCGAGCGCTGGTCTGCCGGCACACGGTGCGGACGGCGCTCGGCATGGCGGGTTTCGTCTCCGACACCGACGATGAAGGCCGGCTGCAGCTCCAGAGCCTCAAGGACCTGCGGGACTACTGCTACGTCGTGGCCGGGATCGTCGGGGAGATGCTGACCGAACTCTTTCTGCTCGGACGGTCATCCCTGGCCGAAACAGCTCCCTTCCTTCGGGAGCGCTCGCGGGCGTTCGGCGAGGGCCTGCAGCTGGTCAACATCCTGAAGGATTCGGCCACCGATATCCGGGAGGGGAGAGCCTACATCCCGGCCGGCGTGGATCGATCGGAGGTCTTCTCGGTCGCTCGCCGTGATCTGGAAACGGCGTCCGAGTATACGCTGGCCCTGCAGGGCGCCGGTGCGGAGGAGGGGCTCGTCGCCTTCAACGCCCTTCCGGTGCGGTTGGCGTGGGCGACGCTGGATCGCGTCGAGCGAGAAGGACCCGGGGCCAAGATCTCCCGCGAGGAAGTGTGGGAGATCGTCGCGGACCTTCACCAGTCGCTCGAGTCGAATCGGCCGGCGGTGGTTCCTCCCGTGAGTCACGCCACGCGCTGATTCGCCAGAAGACGGTCGGCTTCGCCAGAAGACGGTCAGCTTCGCTAGAAGACGGTCAGCTCGCGGGTCCGTACCAGGACTTCGAACGTCCCGCTCTCGATCATCCGCTCGAGCTCCTGGATCCTGGGTCCGATCATCTGCTCGAGCGCATCGCGCTCGGGCTCCGGCGTGCTCGCGATCTCGTCCTGCATCCGGCGTAGCCTCGCGAGCGTCTCCTGGAGGTCGGCGTCCGTCATGCCGGGAGGCATCCCGGTGGCCGTCATCTGCATCTCGAAGGGATGCAGCCAGCCCTCGACCTCCCTCCAGTCACGAAGCGAGATCTCGAAGGTGAACGGGCTGGCAGCGTCGTTCGCCGCGAGCACGCCGTTCATCTCCACCTTCCGGAGCAGGTAGCTCTCCGAGTCGATGAAGAAGGCTCCCGTCTCGGGCGCGAAGTCCTCGTTCTGGCCGGCGCCTACCTCTTCACTCAGGTCCAGCCCGCTGAAGTCGTCGAGGCGCAGCACATAGGTCTCGTGACCGTCCACAGCCGTCGTTCCGTCCAACCGCGCACGCTCCGCGAGCGTCGGATACGCGCCGTAGAAGTTGCCCCACGCGGCGATCTCCCCGCCCCCTGCCGTCGTCGGCACGAACGTCGGTCGACCTTCCACCGTCTCTTTCGAGAACTCGAGCATCGTCTCGTAGCCCATCGACTCCTGTACGACGGCATATCCGGAGATCGTCGCGGCACGCTCCTCGTATCTCTCGAGTGCATGCCCGATGACCTCCGCGGCGTCCTGGGCCCGAGCCGGAAGGGGGGAGGACAGCACGAGCGTTCCCAGGCCCAGGATCCACCCGAGTCGCGCCCGATTCGATCGGTTCATGGCATCACTCCTGCAGCTGAAAAGACAACGCAGAGAGCGCCGGATCAGTGCGCGGCGCGACGGGTTCTACGGGAGACGTCAGGCCGGGTTCCGGTGGTCCCGAGATAACCGGCTCTTTAGCTTTACGGCTTCGTGTCCGGGAGGTGCCGGCCTGCAGGCCGGATCTCGGAAACAGCCACAGACGACGAGAAGTGAATGATCACGCCGGTCGAACAGGTGGAGAAACGGATCGAGCCGGATGAGTGGTTCGGGCTGACGCCCGAGGACCTTCTCTCCATCTATCGCACGATGTACACATCTCGCTGCATCGACGATCGCGAGATGGCGATGAAGCGCCAGCAGAAGATCTTCTTCCAGATCAGCGGCGCGGGTCACGAGGCGGTGCTGACCGCCGCCGGGAGGGCTTCCCGGCCCGGTTACGACTGGTTCTTCACCTACTACCGGGACCGCGCTCTCTGCCTCGAACTCGGCGTCACGCCCTACGAGATGCTGCTGCAGGCCGTCGGCGCGGCGGATGATCCGGCCAGTGGAGGTCGCCAGATGCCCTCCCACTTTGGCCATATCAAGTACAACATCCCCTCCGCCTCGAGTCCTACGGGCACCCAGTTCCTTCAGGCCGTGGGCTGCGCCGAAGCGGGCGTGAAGGCGGCACGGCTCGGCCTCGAGGAGCTCGTGAGCTTCGAGAACGATGAGGTGGCGATCGTCTGCACGGGCGATGGCACCACGTCGGAGGGTGAGTTCTGGGAATCCCTGAACACCGCCTCGAACCTGAAGCTCCCCGTCGTCTACATCGTCGAGGACAACGGCTACGCGATCTCGGTTCCGGTGGAGGTGAACACCGCGGGCGCGAGCATCTCCCGGCTCGTCTCCGGCTTCCCGGACCTGTTGATCCGGGAGGTAGACGGCACCGACCCGATCGCCAGCTATGGCGTGATGACGGAAGCGGTGGCCTACTGTCGCGAGCGACGCGGCCCGGCGCTCGTGCATGCCCAGGTCGTCCGGCCCTACAGCCACTCGATGTCTGACGACGAGAGGATGTACAAGCCGGAGGAAGAACGGGAGGAGGAGAAGAGGCGTGACCCGATCAGCAACTTCGGGCTCCGCCTCGTCCGGGAAGGCATAGCCACCGAGGAGGAGCTCGCCGAGTTGCGCGAGACGGTGAAGGAGGAGGTGGCGGAGGCGGCCGACCTGGCTGTGGAACAGCCGCAACCGGGGCCCGAGACGGTGTACCGGCACGTCTACTCGTCCAGCGTCGACGCGACCTCCGACGATTTCGAGACGGAGCCCCACTTCGATGGGGATCCGAAGACGACCGTGGACCTGCTGAACGCCTGCATGCGCGATGAGTTGGGGCGCGATCCGCGCATCGTGGTCTTCGGCCAGGATGTCGCCGATGTCAGCAAGGAGAACTACCTGGAGGAGCTGAAGGGCAAGGGTGGGGTGTTCAAGGTGACGGCCAACCTCCAGCGGCTCTTCGGCGCCGAGCGTGTCTACAACTCGCCGCTCGCCGAGGCGAACATCGTGGGCCGGGCCGTCGGGATGGCACTTCGCGGGATGAAGCCGGTCGTCGAGATCCAGTTCTTCGACTATATCTGGCCGGCCTACCACCAGCTTCGAAACGAGCTGGCGACCTACCGCTGGCGCTCGAACGGGGCGTTCAGCTGTCCGGTGGTCGTTCGAACGACGTACGGCGGCTATCTGGCCGGCGGCGCGATGTACCACTCCCAGACGGGCGCGTCGCTCTTCACGCACACGCCCGGCGTGCACGTCGTCTGCCCCTCCAACGCCCTCGATGCCAACGGACTGCTGAGAACGGCGATCCGCTGCGAAGATCCCGTCCTCTTCCTCGAGCACAAGCACCTCTACCGGCAGCCCTACGCCAAGTCCCCGTATCCGGGGCCGGACTTCATGATCCCGTTCGGCCGGGCCAACGTCGTCCGCCCGGGGAAAGATCTCACCCTCGTCACCTACGGGGCGCTCGTGGAGCGTTCGCGGAAGGCGGTGCGCCAGCTGGAGAAAGAGGGACGGCCGGTAGATGTGGAGATCATCGATCTTCGCACCCTGAACCCGCTCGACATGGCCACGGTCTCCGAATCCGTGCAGCGGACGAACAAGGTGATCGTGGCCTACGAAGACGCGAAATCGTTCGGCTTCGGCGCCGAGATCTCGGCCCGGATCGCCGACGAGGTCTTCGAGTGGTTGGATGGGCCGGTGCGCCGGATCGCGTCGCTGGACACCTTCGTCGGCTATGCGCCCCGGCTGGAGGACGCCATCCTTCCCCAGGTGGAGGACATCGCCGAGGGGATCGCGGAGCTGGCGGCGTACTGAGCGAGCGAGAGCCGTAGGTCAGCCGCCGGTTCCGGTCGGATCGATCCGGTCTCGGCGCTCCCGCCACCAGCGGAGGTCACCGACCAGCTCGGCGCGGCCCACCCCGGGCCCGCAACGCTCCAGATGCTCTCCGAACGCGTCGAAGTGCGGCAGGGCGTTTCGGCGATCGATCCACTCGGACTTGAGGCCGTGCTCCCTCCCCCAGCTGATCAGCTCGGCCAGCGATCGATCGCTGTAGACATGGCACATGCGATCGCCACGACGCACACCCAGGCGGGGCAGGTCTCGAGGGGCTGAGTGGTAGTGGTATTTGATCACGGCCGGGCGAATCTCAGCCTCTCACCGTCGCGCCACAAGTCGCGGTCATTCCCGCCCGCCGTGCCATCGCAGGCCACCGGTGTTGCCGGGCGGTGAGCGGGGGAGAAGATTCTTCTGCTCCGCTGGCGGCGAACACTCCGAGAGGTCAGAGCATGAAGACGATGAATCGCAGAGAGCTGATCGGGCGCGCGGTGCCCCGTGCCGGCGCCGTAGTCGACGCCGAAGCATCGAGCCGTCCGGCATCGGCCACCGGCCTGACGAAAGGGGAGGCAAAGGAGCTCGCCGACCGGATCCTGGCCCTGAGCGGCGCCGACGAGACGGAGGTTCGACTCCGGAGCGGCCGGCAGTCCAACACCCGGTACGCCGTCAACCGGGTCACGACGGCGGGAGGTGCGGACGACGTGACCGCGCTCATCTCGGCCCGCTTCGGAAAGCGCGCCGGGAGCGTGACGACGAACAAGTTGGACGATGAGTCGCTCAGCGAGGCGGTCGAGAATGCGCAGGAGCTGGCCCGCTTGGCGCCGGAGAACGACGAGCGCCTGCCGCTGTTGGGCCCGCAGACCTACACCGAGACGCAGGGCTACTTCGAGTCGACCGCCGAGCTGAACGCCGAGAAGCGCGCGGAGGTCGCAGCTTCGGCGATCGGGGCGGCGAGCGAGACGGCTGGCCTTGCCGCCGCCGGGTTCCTCGAGCGCTCGGCCGGGTCCACGGCGCTCGCCAACTCGGCCGGCCTCTTCGCCTACCACGCGTCGACCGACTTCGACTATTCAGTGACGGTTCGAACGGCGGATGGCACCGGCTCCGGCTGGGCCGGCACCGGGGGACGCGATTGGGCCGACGTCGACTTCGAGGGCCTCCATCGGCGTGCGATCGAGAAGGCGGTTCGCTCGCGCGACCCTCGGCCGCTCGAGCCCGGCACGTACCCCGTCGTGCTGGAGCCGCGGGCCGTCTCCGACCTCATTGGGCTCCTCGCCTTCTCGCTGAACGCGCGCACGGCGGATGAGGGACGGAGCGCCTTCTCGGCCACGGGCGGCGGCACGAAGATCGGCGAGCAGATCGTCGATCCCCGGGTCACGCTTCTGAGCGACCCCGCGGAGATGGGCGCCGCGCCGTTCGTCGGCGGGGGCGGATTCGGCTTCGGTGGCGGCTTCGGCGGCGGCTTCACCTCGGACGATTCGGGCCTGCCGCTCGGCCGTCAGATCTGGGTCGAGGATGGGGTCCTGAAGAACCTCTTCCAGTCCAGGTATTGGGCCCGGAAGCAGGGCATGAAGCCCGTCGGCTTTCCCAGCACACTCATCATGCAGGGTGAATACCAGTCGCTCGAAGATCTGATCGCCTCCACTGAGCGAGCGGTCCTCGTCACGCGTCTCTGGTACATCCGCGCCATCGATCCGCGCACGGTCTCGTACACGGGCCTGACGAGGGACGGCAACTTCATGGTCGAGGACGGCCGTATCTCCCATCCTGTCACCAACTTCCGCTGGAACGACTCGCCGCTTGCAGTGCTGAGCAAGTTGGAGGCGATGAGTCGACCCCAGCGTGTCTCGGCCACCCGGAAGGTGCCCGCGATCCGCTCCAGCGAGTTCACCTTCAGCAGCGTCTCGGAGGCGGTCTGATGCAACGGCGTGATTTCGTAAAGAGCTCGGCGCTGGCGGCGGGGGCGATCGCGCTCGCCAAGCCTTCCGTGAGCGACGCCAGGCACGGCGTGCTCGCCGGCCAGTCGGCTCCCACACCGGAGTCTCCGGCCGTAGATCCGGCGACCCGAGATCTGCTGATGGAAGCGCTCGACGCCGCGACCTCGGCGGGCGCCCAGTATGCCGACGCGCGGGTCGGCCTCTACCAGAACCAGCGCGTCGGGACGCGAGAGGAAAAGGTCACGAACGTGAGCGAGACGAGCTCGCTCGGGATCGGTGTCCGGGCGCTCGTGAGCGGAAGCTGGGGCTTCGCCGCCGCCAACGACCTGACCCGCGAGACGGCCTCTCGGGCGGGGCGCGAGGCGGCCATGACCGGCGCCGCCAACGCTCGCGTCGAGCGCTCCAGCCTGACGCTGGCTCCCGTCGACTCGTACGGAGAGGTCTCCTGGGTTAGCGCCTACGAGGTGGATCCGTGGGACGTGCCGGTCGGCGACAAGGCGGAGTACCTGCTCGCGCTCAACCGCGCGGCGCTCGCCATGGAAGGCGTGAGCTTCGTCAACTCGAACCTCCACTTCGTGAAGATCGAGGAGACGTCGGCGACGACCGACGGGACGATCGCGGCCCAGCGGATCATCCGCGCCAACCCGAGCATGTCGATCACCGCCGTCGCCCCGGATCGCAGCGACTTCCAGACTCGCGGTGCGGTGCTGGATCCCGCCGGACGCGGCTGGGAGTACGTACGCGACAACATGACCCTGGAGGCCGTGGAAGTATGGGCATCCGAGGCCGTCCAGAAGCTCTCGGCGGTGCCGGTGGAGCCGGGAACGTACGACCTCGTCCTCCACCCCTCGCACCTGTGGCTGACGATCCACGAGTCGATCGGCCATCCGACGGAGCTGGATCGGGCGCTCGGCTACGAGGCTAACTACGCCGGCACGAGCTTCCTCGCACCGCCGGCCGAGGTGCTGGGGAAGCTCAGGTACGGCCCCGATTTCATGCAGATCGTCGGCGAGCGAACCTCGCCCAGCGGGCTGGCCAGCATCGGTTGGGACGAGGAGGGGGTCAAGGCCGACGAGTGGCCGATCATCAAGGACGGCATCTTCGTCGACTACCAGACGACCCGGGAGCAGGTGGACTGGATCGCGGATCTGACCGGGGTGACCCGCAGCCACGGCTGCTCACACTGTCAGACGTGGGCCCACATCCCCTTCCAGCGGATGCCGAACATGAACCTCCTTCCCGCCGAGGAGGAGATCTCGGAGGAGGATGTGATCGGAGCCACCGACGATGGGATCTACATCGAGAGCCGCGGCTCCTACTCGATCGATCAGCAGCGCTACAACTTCCAGTTCGGCGGCCAGGTCTTCTGGGAGATCAAGGGCGGGAAGAAGACGCGGATGCTGAAGGACGTGGCCTATCAGGCCCGGACCACCGATTTCTGGAACGCCATGGACATGATCGGCGGGCCGGAAACCTACTACGTGGGCGGGAGCTTCTACGACGGAAAAGGCCAGCCGGGCCAGGTGAACGCCGTCTCCCACGGCTGCCCGGTGTCGCGCTTCCACCAGATCAACGTCCTCAACACCGGCGGGCAGGGGCGACGGGGGTAACGGGGCGCGTCGCGACCATGATGAGCAGAGCCGCCGCTTCTCGGACTACCTTCGCGTCGGCCTGCCTCTCACGCTCGTCGTGTTCCTGGTATTGATCCTTCTCACACCGGTCCTCTGGCCGTTGTAGCCGTGGTCGCACCCTTCCTCCTCGGCGCGCTCGCCATCGTGTTCCTGCTCGCCTACTGGCAGCCGGGAGCGGGCGTCGTCGTCGGGATCCTGCTGCTCCTCTTCCTTCCCGGACGCTGGTGGCGATGGAAGACCCGGCGCTTCCACCGCGGGCTGCGGTCCTTGAAGTCGGGGGATTCGGCGGCCGCGCGAGGCGAGTTCGAGAGCTTTCTGACCGAGATGGAGCGGAATCCGCGCTTCGAGCGCTGGCAGCCGATCTTCAACCTCGGCCGGCGATACTCCTATCCCGGAGCGGCACACGCGAACATCGGCGTGACGTGGCTTCACGAGGGAGATCCTGCGAAGGCGCTCCATCACTTCGAGATCGCGCGCCGTCTGGACGAGACCTCCGCTCAGGCCGCGTTCGGCGAAGCGGCGGCCCGGCGGCGGCTGCACCAGCTGCGCAAGGCGGAAAAAGCTGCGGAGCGCGCGACGGAGCTAAGGCCGAGCTACTTGCCGGCTAGGCTGCTACTGGCTGAGATCCGCCGCGAGAGGGGTGACGACGAGGGGGCGGCGGAGGTGCTTCGTCCCCTAGCGGAAGATGGCCAGGACCCAGAGTCTCTCATCCGGGAGATGCTGTCGCAGTGGCCGGAATCGGCTGACAAGAGCGAGGACACCATTCTGGCGACGACCGCTTCACTCGGGGTCGCGTCCGGCGAGGCGCTCGCGCAGGAGACGAGAGCCGAATGGGCGATAGCCGTGCACGGCGGCGCGGGCACGGCACGCCCCCAGGATGTCGGCAGTGACAGGGAGCGTCAGTTCCGGGAGAAGCTGACCGAGGCACTCTCGGCGGGCGGCGACATCCTGGCGTCGGGCGGAAGCGCTCTGGATGCCGTGGAAGCGGCGATCCGGATCATGGAGGACTCTCCGCTCTTCAACGCCGGCAAGGGGGCCGTCTTCAACCACGACGGGAGCAACGAGCTCGACGCCTCGATCATGGACGGCGCGACCCTCGAGGCCGGAGCCGTGGCGTCCGTCCGCCACGTGAAGAACCCGATCACCCTCTCCCGACGCGTGATGGATTCCTCGCCCCACGTGCTGTTGGCGGGCGCCGGCGCCGAGGAGTTCGCGCTCGAACAGGGGATCGAGCTCGTGCCCACCTCCTACTTCTTCACCGAGTCCCGCTGGCGCTCGTTGCAGCGGGCACTTGAGGCGGAGCAGAGTGCGGACGCGCGAGGCGGAGGCGAGCTGGGCGCCTCCGGCACGGTCGGTGTCGTCGCCCTGGACATGAACGGAGACCTGGCCGCGGGGACGTCCACGGGCGGGCGGACCAACAAGCGCTACGGCCGCATCGGAGACTCCCCGATCGTCGGCGCGGGCACCTACGCCGACAACGACGCCTGCGCCGTCTCCGGGACCGGCCACGGGGAGTTTTTCATCACGAACGCAGTCGCATTCGACATCTGCGCTCGCGTCCGGTACCTGGACGAGACGATCGGCGATGCCGCCGACTACGTCGTGATGGGCTTGCTTGTCGAGCAAAGCGCCGACGGCGGCGTGATCGCGATGGACCCGTACGGGAACGTGGCGATGCCCTTCAACACCTCCGCGATGCTGCGTGGGTACCTGCGGGCCGGCGCCGAGCCGGAGGTGGCGATCTTCAGGGAGTAGAGCGTATGGCCGGGGGTGCCCTACGCCCCCGCGATCAGCAGCACCCCCGCCAGTATCACCACCGCACCGGCGAGCCGTTCCCGCAGCCGCGGCTCGCCGAACAGGAGCGAGGCCAGGAGCACGGTCACGATCGCGCCGCTGCGCTTGATGGAGATCACGTAGGCCGCCAGGGTCCGCTGGAGCGCCTCCATTTGCACGATGAACATCAAGGCGAACAGCAGCCCCTGGATCGCGAGCAGCCACCCGGTCCGCCTTGACAGCGCCTCCCGGAAGCCTTCGCCGCGCCGCATCACGAGTGGTGCGAACAGAAGGCCGATCATGCCGGTCTGGAGTGTCCCGTAGAAGGCGGTCGATGAGGAGACCGTGGCGACCTTGTCCACCACGGCGCTGATCGACCAGATGAGCGCGACCGCCAGCATCCGTCGTGCGCCCGGGTCGAGAAAGACGGCCGCAAGGGGCGCCAGGAGTCCCGAGCGCCGCTCCGAGAAGTTGAGCAGGTAGACGCCGGTGACGACCAGAAGGATGCCCCACAGGCCTATCAGCCCCGGAAGATCGCCCAGCAGCACCCATTCGATCGGCATGACGAAGATCGGCGTCAGGGCGAGCAGCGGGTAGGTAAGTCCCAGGTCGCTCTTCTGGATCGCCGACACGTAGAGATAGAACGACACCAGGTTGATCGTGACGTTGGTGAGGAGCGCCGGCCAAAACCGCGGCCCGATCGACTCGGGGGCTCCCTGAAAGGCCAGGTAGACCGCGAGGACGGGAAAGGCGAAGGCGAAGATCGCCCAGCTGGCTGCGGGCCCGGAGACCGTTCGCGTGATCCACTTCGTCCACACGCCCTGCAGTCCGTAAAAAACGGCCGTCGCGAGAGCGAGGGCGAGCCAGGTCAACGGGTGCGGGCCATTAAGTCGGAGCGATCGGAGAGATCGGGGCGCGGCGCCGAAGCAGAGCGGGACGGGGGATCGCCGCGCGTGGAGACCAAAAATCGCTCAGGAGCGGCCATCGGATCGGCCGAGGTCGCCCCTGAGCGCTGATGTAGCTGAAGATGGCGGCTAGCTAGCCGTCGCCCTGCCCGCTGCCCTCCTCGCCGCCGTGCTCGTGTCCGCCACCCTTCTCGGGCTCCGGATGGTGTCCGGCCGGCTCGGTCCCTTCGGCCTCACCCTCGGGTGCGCCGTCGGTGGCGTCGCCCGCGGCTGGCATCTCCATCCCCTCGCCGCCGGCCGGCATCTCCATGTCATCCATGGTCGACGCGCCATGGCCGTGACTGCCGCCATGGCCGTGGCCCTCCATCCGGTCGGGCGCCGTGATCGTGTTGTTCAGGTCCAGGACGTAGGCCGGGTCGTTCGGGTCGTAGGGAGGCCACTCGCCGTCGCCCATGATCGCGACGACGCCGCCGATCGCTCCCATGCCCATGTCGGGCGCCGGAACGTCCAGCGGGTTCTCGTACTCCACGACGATCCGGTACTCGCGGTCCTTGTAGATCTTCTTCCCGAGCTGGAGGATGAACTTGGAGCTCGGAACTCCGACCATCCGGCCGGCCTCGTTGACCTCGGGCTCGGCCCGCCAGAGGACCTCGCCGCTCGTAGCGTCCTCGAGGCGAAGCTCGGTCGCGTAGTCGTGGACATGGCCACCGATCCCGAGAATCCTCGCGTCCACGCCGGGACGGGCCGTGTAGGAGCGCTCCGAATGCCCGGGCGGAACCTCGAAGTCCTTGACGCCGTCGAAGCCCATCACGTCCAGGTAGAACGGATAAACCGCCATCGGGTTGATCAGCCCCTCATCAGCCCGGCTGTACTTGAGCTTGAAGTGCAGATAGACGTCGGCATAGTCCTCGCCCAGTGGGTTGCCGAACATGGTCGCGATCAGCATCCGGCCCCCCTCCTCGAGCGGGAATCCGATCACTCCCGGGATGCTCTCCCGCTGGTTCTCACGCCCGGCGGCGAGAACACGGCGGGAGATTGGCGTGAACAGCTCGCGGTTGTCCGGATCGATCAGGTTGACATGGTGAAGCAGGTCGGCCGGCAGGACCTCGCCGCCGCCGCTCCGGATCTCCCACTCGAAGCCGTGCATGTAGGCGTCGAACGGGAGCTTGGCCCATTGCATCGGCAGGCGGATGTGCGGCCCATCCGCCGGCAGATCGACCGGGCCGATCACGAACTCGAGGGCCTCGCCCGGGTGGTCGATGAGCGTGAGACTCTCGTCGCTGTCGACGGTGACGGCCGGGGCTTCGGAGCCGCAGCCCGTCAGGCCGGCCGAAAGCGCCACGATCAGCGCGCCGCCCAGCAGGGCACGGCTTGGAGCACTTCTCGAGAATAGCATGGAATCAGACTCGTTCATGGGTACGCCAGTGCGACGGCCTTCGGGCATTCGTTCAGGTCGTCGTGGACGGCTTGATGGACCGGCCCGCTGCTGCCGGCGGAATGGATCGTCCGTCGTCAGGGAGGCGGTACGTCGAAGTATACGTAATTCTTGGCGATGAAGGCGCTCCACTCCTCGGGGACCTCATCGTCCGGGAAGATCGCCTCCACAGGACATTCGGGCACACAAGCGCCGCAGTCGATGCACTCCTCGGGGTGGATGTAGAACATGTCCTCCCCCTCGTAGATACAGTCGACCGGGCAGACGTCGACGCACGACGCGTCCTTGGTGTCGATGCAGGGCTGCGCGATGATATAGGTCATGGGGCTCCGATTGCCTTCGTCGGTGTGGCTTGCCGGCGAAGCTCCACCTTCCGCCGGCGCCGGTGAGAATATCGCGGATCCGGCACTTCTGCAACCGAGTTAATAGTCGGTATTCTGGTGGACGACTACCCCCCTCCGGGGTATGTTGGCACGTCGCATTCGGGCCGGTTCGCGAGGCGATGCAGCGCTCGCGATGGCGGCCGCTCAGAAAGACACCGGCGCCTCGTCTTCCCGCGCACCCAGCTGGACGACGGGGCTTCGCCGTCGAAGGAACGGATGAAACGTCTCACGGTTCTGACAGCCTCACAGCGAGCCGCCAACGGTGCGCTTCCGAGCCATTCGGGCGCCGATGCCTCTAACGGGACCGAGCATTGGCCTGCGAGGAAGCCAGAATGGCTGAAGGTCCGGGCGCCCGGTGGCTCGAACTACCGCCGCCTCAAGACCCTGGTGCGAAGCGGGGAGCTGCACTCGGTGTGCGAGGAGGCCCACTGTCCGAACATCGGGGAGTGCTGGGAGGCCGGAACGGCCACCTTCCTCATCATGGGCGACATTTGCACCCGTAACTGTCCCTACTGCGCGATCGCCCACGGAAGGCCGGAAGAGCTGGACGAGGACGAGCCTCGGCGCGTGGCGGAAGCGGTGGCGCGATTGGAGCTGAACCACGTCGTCGTGACCTCGGTGGACCGCGACGATCTTCCGGACGGCGGTGCCTGGATCTTTGCCGAGGTCATCCGCGAGATCAGGCAACGGCTGCCGGGCTGCTCCATAGAGGTCCTCACCCCCGACTTCCGCGGGGACCGGAGGGCGATCCGCACGGTGATCGAGGCCGGTCCGGAGATCTTCAACCACAACATGGAGACCGTTCGGCGGATGCACCGGACGGCGAGGCCGGGCGGGCGCTACGATCGTTCGCTTCGTGTCCTCTCCGATGCCAGGAAGATGGATGACGAGGTGCTCATCAAGACCGGCATCATGCTCGGCCTCGGAGAAGCTCCCGATGACGTGCTAGAGTTCATGCACGACGCCGTGAGCGCGGGCGTGCAGATCCTCACTCTCGGGCAGTACCTGCGGCCCTCCACGGAACACCTGCCGATCCACCGGTACGTGACGCCGGAGGAGTTCGTCGACTGGAAGCGGATCGGAGAGGAGCTCGGTCTGCTTCACGTGGAGAGCGGCGCTCTGGTCCGAAGCAGCTATCACGCCCGCGAGCAGGTCGAAGAGCTCAAGTCTCGCGCTGCGGCGCTGGGCTGAGCCGGCGTCGCCTGGGACCATTCCCAGACACCGCTCCCCGACGACAGGGACCGAATCAGCAACCATGGCGACGAAAGAGACCCGGGCGCACGGCAATGCGCCCTCGAAGCCGGAAGCGGCGGATCAGCCCGATCTTCTGGGCCTCGAGCCGGGCGAGCTGAGGGAGCTGCTGCGGCTGATGATCCTGGCCAGGCGCTTCGAGGAGAAGACCGCCGAATCCTATCAGCTGGGCAAGATCGGCGGGTTTCTCCACCTCTACGTCGGGCAGGAGGCGGTGGCGGCGGGCGCCATCTCGGCGCTTCGCGAGGACGACTACGTGATCTCCGCCTACCGGGAGCATGCGCAGGCTCTCGTGCGCGGCGTTCCGGCTCGGGCCGTGATGGCGGAGCTCTACGGGCGGGCGACCGGATGCTCGAAGGGCATGGGCGGCTCGATGCATCTCTTCGACCGCTCCGTGAACTTCCTGGGCGGGCACGCGATCGTCGGCTCGCACCTCCCGATCGCGGCCGGCGTCGGCTACGCGATCAGGTACCGCGGCGGCGATCAGGTCTGCCTCTGCTTCTTCGGCGACGCCGCGGTGAATATCGGTGCCTTCCACGAGGCCCTGAACATGGCCGCCAAGTGGGAGCTGCCGGTGGTCTGGATCATCGAGAACAACGCCTACGGGATGGGCACGGAGATCAGCCGTTCGGCGGCGATCACCGAGTTGGTGGACCGCGCCTGTGCCTACGAGGGAACGGCCTCCGCGCAGGTCGACGGCATGGACGTCCTGAAGGTGCGGGCCGCGATCGACGAAGCCGTCCGGATCGCCCGGGAGGAGAAGCGTCCCTCGCTCATCGAGGCCATCACCTACCGCTTCATGGGGCACTCGATGGCCGATCCCTCGCACGGCACCTACCGGGCCCGCGAGGAGGTCGAGGGTTGGCGGGAGGACGATCCGATCCTCTCTCTCAGCGACACGCTGATCGAGGCCGGCCTGATGACCTCCGAGGAGTACGAGGAGATGGACCGCGCGGTGATCGAGGAGGTGGAGGAGTCGGCCGAGTTCGCCGAGGCCAGCCCTCGGCCCGATGAGAGCCACATCTACGACCTCGCCTACTCGGATGAGTACCCCCACGGCCTGGACCGGAGGGACTCATGGCGGTGATCACCTACCGGGAGGCCCTCAACCAGGCCCTCCGCGAGGAGATGGTCCGGGACGAGAGCGTCTTCCTCATCGGCGAGGAGGTCGCCGAGTACGACGGGGCCTACAAGGTCTCCAAGAACCTGCTGGAGGAGTTCGGGGAGTGGCGCGTGAGGGATGCGCCGATCGCTGAGCTGGGTTTCGCCGGCCTCGGCGTGGGCGCGGCGATGGTCGGCCTGAGGCCGATCGTGGAGTTCATGACCTGGAACTTCGCGCTGCTGGCGATCGATCAGGTCATCAACAGCGCGGCGAAGCTCTATCAGATGTCGGGCGGGCAGTACAACGTCCCGATCGTCTTCCGCGGCCCTGGGGGTGCGGCGCTGATGCTGGCCGCGCAGCACTCCCAGTCGCCTGAGCCCTGGCTGGCCTATGTGCCCGGCCTGAAAGTCTGTTCGCCAGCCACGCCGTACGATGCAAAAGGACTCCTGAAGTCGGCGGTCAGGGACAACGACCCCGTCTGCTTCATCGAGGGCGAGCTCCTGTACAACGTGAAGGGCGAGGTACCCGAGGACGAAGAGATCCTGGTGCCGATCGGCTCGGCCGACGTGAAGCGGCAGGGGGACGATGTAACGATCGTCACGTACGGCAAGATGGTGCACGAGGCGCTGCGAGCCGCCGAGACGCTGTCGGCGGAAGACGAGGTGGAGGCCGACGTGGTCGACCTGCGCTCGGTGCGCCCCATCGACGTGCCGACCGTGCTCGCCTCGGTCCGGACGACGAACCGGGCGGTGATCGTCGAGGAGGGATGGCCGGTCGCCAACATCGGAGCCCAGCTCGTGGACGACATCCAGCGCGAGGCATTCGACGCCTTGGACGCCCCGATCGCACGGGTGACCGGGCTGGACGTGCCGATGCCCTACGCGCGCAACCTGGAGAAGCTGGTGCTGCCGTCGGCCGAGAACATCCGCGCCGCCGCGCGCGAGGTCTGCTATATCTCATGATGATAGACTATCGGTTAGCTATATATATGGCTGCAGATAATCCGCCCAAGCCCGCTTCCGGAGAGGGCGAGGTCTAGAGTGCCGACGAAGGTCGTCATGGCCCAGCTCAGCCCGACGATGGAGGAGGGCAAGCTGATCGAGTGGAAGATCTCGGAGGGTGATGCCGTCGCCCAGGGCGACATCGTGGCCGAGATCGAGACCGACAAGGCGAACATGGACGTGGAGGCGATGGGAGCCGGCGTCCTGCGGAAGATCGTCGTGCAGGAGGGGGCGACGGTGCCTGTCGGCACGCTGATCGGGATCATCGCCGAGCCGGACGAGGATATCGAATCCCTCCTCAGCGAGGCCGAGGCGGCGTCGGCCGTCGTGGCGACCGAGGAGCCCTCCGACGCTCCCGAAGAGACCACTGCGCCGGCCGAAACCGCCGTCCCGGATGAAGCCGCCGCCATTGATGAGGCCGCCGCCGATGAGACCGCGGAGGCCGCGGAAGAGCCGTCGGCCGTGGTCCTGCCGTTGGAAACCGGGCTTGAGGCCGAAGGTGGTCGCGTCCGAGCGTCTCCCGTGGCCCGAAAGATGGCCGCGCAGGAGGGCATAGAGCTCGGGACGATCGCTGGGTCGGGCCCCGGCGGCCGGATCGTGAAGGCGGACGTCGAAGCAGCCATGGCCGCTCCTGCCGGGGCGGCTCGAGCCCCGGCAGCGGGCGCGATCGGTGGAGCAGAGCCTGTTGGGGAGCCCCGTTTGCGGGACGAGCGGGTCGAGGCGAGCCAGATGCGAAAGGCGATTGCCAGGCGACTGGCGGAGTCGATCGGCCCCGTTCCGCACTTCTACCTGACGATAGAAGTCGACATGGGGCGGGCTCTCGATATGCGCTCAGAGCTGAACGCGAGGGCGGACGGCTTCAAGATCGGCGTCAACGACATCCTCCTGAAGACAGCGGCCGAAGCGCTCGTGCGTCATCCGCAGGTCAACGCCTCCTGGGACGAGGACGCGATCCAGTTCCATGGCCGCGTCGACCTCGGGATAGCGGTGGCGGTGGAAGGCGGCCTGATCACGCCGGTCTTGCGCGATGCGGACAGAAAGGGACTTCGGCGGATCTCGCTGGAGTCCGCCGACCTGATCGAGCGCGCCAGGGCTCGCAAGCTCCTCCCGGAGGAGTATCAGGGAGCGACCTTCTCGGTCAGCAACCTCGGGATGTTCGGAATCGACGAGTTCACGGCGGTGATCAACCCTCCGGAAGCGGCGATCCTTGCGGTTGGCATGACCCTGGAGAAGCCGGTGATCGAGGGAGGCGAGATCACCGTACGCCGCCGGATGCGCGTGACGATGTCCTGCGACCACAGGGTTGTCGACGGGGCGATCGGGTCGGCATACCTGGCGACTCTCAAGGAGATGCTCGAGAACCCGCTGGCGATGGTCCTTTAGCGCGCACGTGCGTGTGCCCCGGGTTTCGAGCACCTGTCAACTAAGGAAAGCACGCCAGGCCCGCGGGCCTTAACGAGTGAGGCGACCGGATGTCTGAATGGTACAACGTCGTGGTGATAGGGGCCGGACCGGGCGGCTACGTGGCAGCCATCCGCGCCGCTCAGCTCGGGCTGAAGACTGCCTGCGTCGAGGCCAACGGCTACGAGGGCGGCCTCGGCGGCACATGCCTCAACTGGGGATGCATCCCGGCCAAGGCCCTGCTGGAGAGCGCTGGCCTTGCCCAGACGGTCAAGTCGCAGGGCGCGGAGTTCGGCGTCAGACCCATCGACGTCGAGTACGACATGAGCGCGGCGGTCGATCGGAGCCGGGCGATCAGCGAGAAGCTTACGAAGGGGATCGGCTACCTCTTCAAGAAGAACGGGGTGGAGTCTGTCTTCGGGCACGGACGCCTGACCGCGGAGCGCGACGTGGTCGTCGACCCGACGGAGCCCGGCGGCGAGGCGCGGATCCTGGACGCACGCCACGTGATCGTGGCGACCGGCGCGGTGATGAAGACCTTTCCCGGCTTCGAGCTGGATGGTGAGAAGGTGATCGGCAGCAGGGAAGCCCTCGAGCTCCGGGAGCTGCCGAAGCGGATGGTAGTGGTCGGCGCCGGCTTCGTCGGCGTCGAGTTCGCCGACGTTTTCAGCGCGTTCGGGGTCGAGGTGACCGTCGTGGAAGCGCTCGACACGCTCGTTCCCCTCGAGGATCCGGAGATCGGAAAGACGCTGGCCCGCTCCTTCAAGAAGCGGGGCATGGAGATCCGAACCGGGACGATGGTCAAGGCGCTGCAGCGCAACTCGAGCCCGATGGTGCTCACCGTGGAGTCCTCCAAGGGCGAGGAGCGGATCGAGACGGACCTCGTTCTGATGGCCGTGGGGCGTCAGCCGGTGACGGAGGGACTCGGCCTCGAGGAGGCCGGGGTACAGGTGGCGGACGGCTTCATCGCGATCGATGAGTACTGCAGGACCAGCGCCGAGACGGTCTACGCCGTCGGCGATGTGGCGGGCCCGCCAATGCTCGCCCACAAGGGATCGCACGAGGGGATCGTCGCGGCCGAGCACATCGCGGATGCGAACCCGCACCCGGTGCGATACGACAACATCCCCAGCGTCGGCTACTGCCACCCGGAGATCGCGAGCATTGGGCTGAGCGAGCCCGCCGCGGCCGAAGCGGGCCATGAGCTGAAGGTCGGCAAGTTCCCTCTCGGCGCCCACGGCCGGGCGCTGACGGCGGGACACAACGAGGGCTTCATCAAGATCGTCGCCGACTCCGAGTACGGCGAGATTCTCGGCGTCCACATGATCGGGCACAACGTGAGCGAGCTCATCGCCGAAGCGGGCGTCGCTCGGATGCTGGAGGCCACGCTCGACGAGGTGGCGGCGCACGCCCATGCCCACCCGAGCATGGCCGAGGCCGTGATGGAAGCCGCCTTCGTGACGCTCGGCCGCGCGATCCACGTTTGAGTCCACATGCCTTATAGCGCAGTTGGCAAGCGGCCTTTACGACAGCACTTTACATCGCTGGGCTTCGACGCATACCCCTCGCGTCCCCTCTACCTGTACAGCTGTACAAGTAGAGGGGGAGGGTGTCATGACCGGTGAACCTAGCCGCCATGTTGGCGTCGTCCGGGTGCCCGACTTCATGCCGTACGAGGTGGGGCTGGATTGGCAGCGAAGAGTGGCGCGGGCCCGCATCGAGGGCCGCCTCGAGACCGACCTTCTGCTGCTTCTGGAGCATGAGCCTGTCCTGACGCTGGGCCGAGGGGCGAGCGGTTCGGCTTCCGGCATGGGGAGCCCCGTCGGAAGCCCCGCCGGGAGCCCGAGCCCGAGCAGGACCGAGATTCCGCAGTTCGAGATCGAGCGTGGCGGAGACATCACCTACCACGGCCCCGGTCAGCTCGTCGGCTACCCGATCCTCGATCTGGAGGGCTTTCGGAAGGACCTACACTGGTACGTGCGGACGCTCGAGGAGGCTCTGATCCTCGCGCTCGAGACGCTGGGATTCCGCGGCTTCCGCGTCGTAGAACACACCGGCGTTTGGGTTGGAGATGGAGGCGGCCTGGATCACCTGGGCCGGCCGGAGGTGGCGGGCGAGGCGGCCGGAGCTTCGATCGGCGCCGTGGATGACAGGGTCGTGCATGACCGGATCGCGGCCGGGAGCCTGCGGAAGATCGCTTCGATCGGCGTCCACGTGAGCCGTTGGGTCACCTGGCACGGCTTCGCGCTGAACGTGCGGGAGACGGCGCTCGGACCCTTCTCGGCGATCATCCCGTGTGGGATCCCGGGCGTGAGCATGACGAGCCTGGAGAGCGAAGGGCTTGCCGTTTCATGGGAAGACGTAGTCACGGAGGTGGAAGGCGGCTTCGGGAGGGCGTTCGGGGCGCGAATGGAGGAATTCGGGCAGGGCCGGCTCGACCGGCTTGGCTTGGCTCCCGAGCCGGCTGGCCCGGACCTCCGGCCGGAGCCCACTCTTCCCGCCCATGGCTAGGCTCTTCGATATCCTCGGGCCGACGATGGTCGGTCCTTCGAGCTCGCACACCGCCGGCGCCTGCCGATTGGGTCTGCTGGCCCGGGCAATCCTGGGTGGAACGCCGGAGCGAGCGCTGATCGGTCTGCACGGGAGCTTCTCGATGACCGGCGAGGGCCACGGGACGAAGCGGGCTATCGTTGGCGGCCTTCTCGGCTTCCAGCCGGACGACCCCCGCCTCAGGGAGAGCTTCGCGGAAGCCGGAGAGGCCGGCCTCGAGTACGAGTTCGAGGCGATCGAGCTGGGCGAGGACGCGCACCCGAACTCCGCGCGCCTCGAAGTGGAGCTCGGCGCCGAGCGGACCCGGATCGTCGGATCGTCGATCGGCGGAGGGCGCGTTCGGCTGGATCGCATCGACGGATTCGACGTAAGGGTGACCGGGAGCCTTCCGACCCTCGTGGTCCTGGCCGACGACGTGCCCGGCACGATCGCGCTCATCACCGGGATGCTGGCCGACAACGGGCTGAACCTGGCGACGATGCAGGTGGATCGGACCGGCCGCGGCGAGCGAGCTCTCATGACGATCGAGGCCGACCACGAGATTCCGGAGACTTTGGTGGCGGAGCTGGGGGAGCAGGATTGGGTGCACTGGATGCGCCGCATCTCGGCCTGGGCTTGAGGAGGCAGATGTTCCGGTCGATCGCTGAGTGGTTCGAAGCGGCCGAAGGCCGCGGCTCCAGCCTGCCCGTGGCCGTTCTCAGGGCGGAGGAGAAGGAGACGGGAGCCGCGGGCGACCAGATCCGGGAGCGGATCCGGGAGACGCTGGCCGTGATGAGAGCGGCGGTCGATGAAGGACTCGGCTCGAGCGAGGAGAGTCCGACCGGGCTGACGGGAGGGCGCGCGAAGAGGTTGGCCGAGGGTGCACCGAGCCTGCTCGGCGCGGCCTTCTCCGCGATGCTGTCCCGCGCGATCGCGACGCTGGAGGTGAACGCCCGGATGGGGCTCATCGTGGCGGCGCCGACGGCTGGCGCGGCGGGAGTGGTCCCGGCCGTTCTCTTCACACTGGAGGGATCGAGAGGCTGGTCGCCGGATGAGCTTGTCGACGGGATGCTCGTCGCCGGCGGCGTCGGTGCCGTGATCGCCCACCGGGCATCGATTGCCGGGGCGGGCGGTGGCTGCCAGGCGGAAACGGGCAGCGCGGCGGCGATGGCGGCAGCGGCGGTCACGTACCTCGAGGGGGGAACGCCGGAGCAGGTCGGCCAGGCCGTAGCGTTCACCCTGCAGGGGATGCTCGGGCTGATCTGCGATCCGGTGGCCGGGCTGGTGGAGATCCCGTGCGCGTACCGTAACGCGACAGCCGCCGTCCAGGCGACGGCCGCAGCCGAGTTGGCGCTGGCCGGCCTGGAGTTCCCGATCCCGGCCGACGAGGTGATCGACGTGATGGGCGAGGTGGGCCGAAAGATGGATGTTCGCTACCGGGAGACGGCGCTCGGCGGCCTCGCTGCCACGCCGGCCGGGCAGGAGATCGCTCGCCGCGCCGGGATGTCCGAGCTCGTGGAGCTGCAACGGCGAGGCTCGACGGCGGGAGAGGGTTCGGCCAGGTTCGGCCCGAGCTGAGACAGCCGGCCTGGTGGATCTTTGGCCCGTCGGCGTGGGGACTCGCCGGGGCTTCGCGGGTAGCCCACTCACCGGAAACCGTAATCGAGAAAGGAGTCCATAGATGGTGCTCATCATCCTGCTGGCGACCTCTCTGGTCGTGGGCGGATTCATCGCCCTGCTGGCCGGCATGAAAGGTCCGAAGGTCCTCGGCCCGGGCGTGGCCATGATGGCCGCGACCCTGGTCTTTTACGGCCTGGTGTCCCTCCTATGAATCGGCTCAAGAGTCGGCCATGCGCAGCGGCGTTCGGATTCCTGCTGGCCTCGCAGCTCTCAGTGGCAACGGCCCAGCAGGCAGAAGGGTCCTGGGCAGGGGGCTCGATCCCGTCTTCGAGCGCTGTCTCGGCTCCTGGCGAGCCGATCCGCCTCGCGCCTACCGCATCCATGGCGGGCCGACGGGCCCGGTTGGCCGAGGAGGTGGGAGACGGCGTCCTCCTCGTTCCTTCGGCGACGACCAAGAGCATCGAGGGCGACTACCCGCAGGACTCCGATTTTCGGCAGGACAACAACTTCCTCTACCTGACCGGACTGGAGGTGCCCGACTCCTGGCTGGTCCTGATCGCAGCCGGCGGTCAGGTACGGGCCGAGATCCTCTTCATCCCCGAGCGGGAACCGGCCGAGGAGATGTGGACCGGCCCGAAGCCCTCCTTCCAGGAAGCGTCCAAGCTCTCGGGGATCGTGGATGTGAGGGCCATCTCGGACTTCGAGGAAACGGCGGTGGAATCCCTCAAGCAGGACACCGGCGTCAAGGCCATCTATGCACCGCTCAACCCACACAGCCGGCATGATCCGCACATCCAGACGCTGCTGTTCGAGGGTCAGGCCGAGGTCCTCGATCTAGAGCCCGCGTTCGCTCGCCTGAGGCAGGTCAAGGACGACTTCGAGATCGAGATGCTGCGCCGGGCGATAGAGATCACGGACGGCGCCCACCTCGCGGCCCTGAGGACCGCGCGACCCGGCATGTACGAGTACGAGCTCGAGGCCGTGATCGAGTACAACTTCCGCCGCGGCGGTGCCGAGCGAGTCGGCTTCCCGAGCATCGTCGGCGCGGGGCCGAACTCGGTCGTGCTTCACTATGACAAGAGCCGCCGCCGGATGGAGGAAGGCGACCTCGTCGTCATGGATATCGGCGCGGAGTACAGCTACTACTCCGCTGATGTGACCCGGACGATCCCCGTCTCGGGAGCGTTCTCGGCGCGGCAGCGCGAGATCTACGATCTCGTCCTGGGGGCCCACGAAGCGGCGCTCGCGGCGGTCAAGCCCGGAAACACGCTGATGGATGTCGAACGGGCGGCGCGGGTCTACCTGCAGGAACATGGCGCTGGGAAATGCGGTGCGAAGAGCTGCAACGACCAATTCCCACATGGCGTCAGCCATTGGCTCGGCATGGACGTCCACGATGTCGGCGACTACTCGGTGAAGCTGCAGCCCGGGATGGTCCTGACGGTCGAGCCGGGGATCTACCTCGCCGATGAGGGCATCGGCGTGAGGGTCGAGGACGACGTGCTCGTCACCGAGACCGGTTATGAACTGCTGTCCAACGCACCTCGCGATCCGGATGAGATCGAGGCGTTGATGGCGGAGGCCGCAACCGTCTCGCGTCGATGACGGTAATAACCGTCTCGCGTTGATGGCGTCCAGCTAGACAGGGGGTGGAGAGGAAGATGGCGGGCTTCACGACAGAGCTGTTCAGGCGGCGAATCCCACAGATCCTCGGCGCCTATCTCATCGCGTCCTGGGCGGTCTTGGAGTTCGCCGACTGGGCGGTGAACCGATACGTCCTCTCCCCCTACCTGGTGGACTTCGCGTTTGCGCTGCTGGCCCTGATGGCGCCGAGCGTCCTGCTCCTGGCTTGGTTCCATGGCGCCCCCGGGCGGGATACGTGGACCCGGCTGGAGAAGATCGGCATTCCCCTGAATCTCGCCGTTGCCGGCATCGTCTTGTTCGGCGTGTTCCAGGGGCGGGACCTGGGGGCCGCGACGACCACCGTCGTCGTCGCCGACGAGGAGGGCAACCAGCTCGAGCGCGTCGTTCCGAAGTCCGAGTTCAGACGGAAGATCGCCCTGTTTCCGTTGGACAACGTCTCGGCAGATACCTCTCTGGCCTGGATGCAGTACGGCATCCCCCTCGCCCTGCTCCACGACCTTCGGCAGGACCTCTTCTTCGATGTACGGAACGAACAACACTTCCCGGAGCGGCTTCGGGAAGCCGGCTACCTGACCGGCGTCGGGGTTCCGCTCGGCCTCAAGCGTGAGATCGCGGAGGAGCAGCACCGCGATTACCTGCTGACCGGCACCCTCGATCGCGTGGATGGAGAGATCGTCGTCGAGGCCGAGCTCTACGACGTTCTGCGCGGCCGGCTGCTCGAGCGGATGACGGTATCGGCGGCCGATCTGATGCAGATCGCCGATTCGCTCTCCGTCCAGTTGAAGCGGGGCCTCGAGATCCCCGAGCAGCGAATCGAGGATGCCGCCGACCTGCCCGTCGGCGAGCTGGTCACCTCCGACGAATCGGCCTTCCACGAGCACATCGAGGGCTATCGCCACCTGGTCTTCGGCGGCGACTGGCAGGCGGCCTTGAGCCGGTTCAAGGCCGCGACGGAGGCGGACCCAGCCTTCGCGTACGCCCACTTCGGCGCCTACATGACCGCGGTGCTCGGCAATCTGGGTCCCGTTGCCCAGGAAGCGATCACGGCGGCCGTGGAGCACGAGTATCGGCTGGCCGAGCGGGATCGGTACGTGGCCAAGATCGAGTACTACCAGATCGTGCGGCAGGACCCGGCCAAGGCGATTGCGGTGGCGCAGATGCAGACGGAGCTCTTCCCGGACGACATCGAGGCCCGTCTCAGGCTCGGGTACCTCCACACGGTCCAGAACGACCGGCCTGCCGCGATCCAGCAGTACGAGCGGATCCTCGAGTTGGATCCATCCCAGCACGACATGTTGCAGTCGATCGGCGAGCTCTACGAGTCGATGGGCGAGTTCGAGCAGGCGCTCGACTACTATGGCCGCTATCTGGAGAGGTTTCCCGACAGCGAGCGCTCGTTCCGGGTCGTCGGTGAGCTGTACCGTCAGCTCGGCAAGCAGGAGGATGCCCGTGCCAACTTCGAGCGGGCGCTCGTGATTGATCCCGGGAACGTCGAGGCGCTGACCTCCCTCGCCCAGCTCGAGTACTCGGCCGGCCAGCCGGCAGAGGCCGAGGCGAGGCTGGCGGAGGCTTCCGACGCTGCGCGGACTCCGGTACAGCAGGCTCAGGTATACGAGAGGCTTCGGGATCTGGCAGAGTGGCAGGGCCGAACCCGCGAGGCGATCCGTTACAGAGAGCAGCAGATCGCGCAGCTCGAGGCGAGCACGTATCCTCCGCTGCTCACGATCGTGAACCGGCTGACGTCTCTGGACCTGTTCGTTCAGGCCGGTCAGACCCGAGCAGCGTTGGACTCTCTGGCGTCCATCCAGCAGGCCCTGGAGCCGCCTTGGGACCTGCTCGGCTCCATCGGCGAAGTCGTCGTCTACAGGGACCTCGGCGACGCCGAGAAGCTGGCCGCCGGCCTGGAGACCTTGGAACAGATGATCCAGGCAACCGGCTTCGAGAACCTGCGCCAGGTGGCGCTCAGGGCCGAAGGTTGGGTTCTGGAGCTGGAGGGCGATTGCGCGCAGGCGCTTGATCGCTTTGCCGAGTCGTTCGCTCTCCTGCCGACCAAGGTCGATGCCCACACCGACATCGGCCGCTGCGAGCGCAAGCTGGGGCGGCTGGATGACGCCGAAGCGAGCCTCGAGCGCGTCCTTCAGGTGCGGCCGGCCGACCCGAAGGCCTTGCTGGAGCTGGCCCGTGTCAGAGAAGAGGCGGGCGATCGCGAGGGCGCACTCGAGCGGGTAGAGGCGACGTTGGAGGTATGGGCGGGCGCGGACGTGGAGTTCGAGCCAGCAGCTGAAGCCCGGGCGCTGCAGGCGCGACTCGGCGGCTAAGGCTACGGCGCCGGGGCCAGGCCGGTGAACGGGAGCCTGGAGATCGCGCGGCGCGACCGAGATCCCATCGAGGTCCGATCCGAGCCCCACGAAGTCGATCCCCGCGGCGCGGATGTGGGCGCTGTCACTGACGCTGACACTGCTTCCGGCCCGCCCAACTGGCTACGGAGCACCTGAAGGCCCGCGCGCGTCGTTCTCAGCCAGGCGCCATCGGCCGATCGGGGGGTCGCAGTCGGCGGCCGTTCCGAAGCTTGGCCGCCGCCCACTCGGTCACCATACGGTCACTTCGCCGGCGGTCCTCCCCCCGCTTTCGCAGCGAGGCGAGCGGGAGGCGCATGCGCGGGTTGGCCTGCAACCGTTTCTCGTTGCGCTCCAGGAACGTCCAGTAGAGAGGCGTAATGGGGCAGTCAACGCGCGGATCGAACGCGCATCCTGAGCAGTAATCGCTCATCCGATCAATATACGCGGCCCCCGATACGTACGGCTTGGTCGTCATCAGGTCTCCGACCGCAAACGTGCCCATCCCCAGGACGTTCGGCTCAACAACCCAGTCGAACGCGTCTGTATACATGACCCAGAACCAGTCGGTGAGATGGCGGGGCGACACGCCGAGCAGAGTGGCAAGATTCGAGAGCACCATTAGCCGAGTGATGTGATGGGAGTAGCCGGTCTCGAGGATCGAGCGGACCACGGAGTCGAGGCAATGGAGCCCCGACGGTGTTCCCCAGAACGCTGGCGGCAGTCGCTCAGCCGCTGCAAGCGCGGACGGCGCGGCCGCCGGTGCGTCCCAGGCGCCTACAGCCCGGGCGTCGACGCCTTGCAGGTCCCGGAAGCCGTCGGTCCGCAGGTGGACGTGCCTAACGAACTCGCGCCACCCGAGAACCTGTCGCACGAAACCCTCCCGGCTTGCGAGCGGGGCATCCATGGCCGCAGCGTCCGCCACTACACGTCGAGGCAGCAGCCGATGAACGTGTAGAAGGAAAGAGATCCGGGTGTGGAACAGGTCCCTCGCCTTCATCGACATGGCATCCTCGTACGGCCCGAACCAGGGAAGACACTCGCGGAGAGCCCAGGCCCACAGTGCCTCGGCATCCGACTTCGTCGCCGGCAACGCGGCCGGAGTCAGCACTCCGGGATGAGATGCAAAGCTCGATTCGACGAAGTCAACCACCTCCCGCTTGATCGTGTCCGCCGGAAACTCAAGGGCCTCCGGGGCAGCCGGCTGGCCTCGCCACGGCTGACCGTTCTCCACATCGTAGCTGTATTTCCCGCCCTCGGGGCGCCCGTGCACCATCAGTAGCCCGGTCTTTCTCCGCACGTACCGGTAGAAGGCGTCCATGCGCCATGGCGGAGACGGTTTTTGGCTGGCCGCGAAGTCGTTTGGCGAGGTGATCCATCCCTCGTGCGGTCCAACGTCGAGTAGACCGGCCTCCACCAGCGGATTCAGGTCGGCGCGAAGCTCCCGCTCCGCCGGCTCCATCATGGCCAGCGGTCCCAGCTCAGGGATCTCCTCACGCAGCGCCGCCGCGTACGGCAACCGGGTTGCGCGGTATCGTACCGCGACGCCCCGTGCAGCCTGCTCCAAGGCGAAGTGCCTTTGGCTGGAGAGGATCAGGGCGAGCTTCTGTTTGTGATAAGGGCGCCGAGCCGCCTTCCAGCCGCTCTCTATGAGAACGATTCCAGCCTCGCCGGGCTTCAGGCGGGAAAGCGGGCCGATCTCGTCGGTCAGCTGATCGTAGGGGACGTAGACCCAGTGCCGTTGCGACGGATCGCTCGACCGCCGGTTCAGCTCACGGCGAAATGCCTCATCCCCCGACACGGGCAAGTGATCCAGGCCCTCAAGACGCCCGAATCCAGGCTACGTCCAGGCGGAAGGCGCCGGGGCGCTTGTCGGCCAGCAGCAGTCCGATCTGCCGCACGTCGGCGTGTGAGAGCGGCTGCGCGCCGGGAGGCCGGCGGCCCCGGAAAGTGGGCTGGAAATCAATGAGCGGAAGTCGTACCTCCCGCCACTCGCCCTTCACGGTGTGAAACTCGGCCATGTACGAGATTCCGTCGAATCGGCGATCCGTGCGGAGGCGGACCTGATACGTCCGGCCATCGCCACGAACTAGGAGTAGGAGTGCCGATCGTTCAGCCAGCGCGCCTACGGGCGTCAGGGCACGCACGGAGGCGAAACCTCCGTTGTTCTCCAGGGACAGCTCGCCGGAGAACGTCGCGAAGCCCGAATCCGAGTCCGTAAACCGGCTCGACGAGAGCCCTCCCATCACGCCGTCGTTAACGATCATCCATTCGTCGGCCACGGCCCGGTCGAACTCAAAGAGCGACGCAGGCCCAGGATCCAGGGAACGATCGTCTTGCCCGATACCGGCTAAAACAAGTGCCGCCCACAGCACATTCTCGCACATGCTCATAGCTCCGGATCGAAGTTGGCGAACGTAGGCATACCCGCGTTCACGACGGTGAACACACTCACTCCAACATTTCCTACCCAGGCGTCGGCGCTCAAGGCGGTCTTCGCACGGTCAAGTGCGTCCGAGTTATGTGGTGGGCCTCGCTTCGCTCGGGGAGCGGAGCAAGGCCGCCAGAAGCCGGCCAATCCTGAATCTCACTCCCGGCAGTGCGAGACCGCGGGCCACCCAACCGGTACCGGATCCGCCCATGCGCGCGACCTCACGCTCATCTATTTGAAAGCTCAGCTCGAGGCCGGCGGCCCTCAGGACGCGGCCGAGCCGAGTACACAGTGCGTGCCGCTCGGATCGTGAGCGGCGCTGCAGAGCGGCTGCGAGGTCTCGGTAGGCACGCCAGCTGCCGCCCGAGATCCCGATGGACTCTCCAGCACCCTTCAGAGTCAGCCGGCCGGCGGGTGCCGCCAGGACGATGTCGGCGATCACGTCCACCGACCGGCGCGAAGGGGTTGCAGGGTTCACTTGCCGTCCCGCGTCCGGATGCGGACCGTACCGTTGACCTTCCAATTGGTGTACGTCGCGTCCGCCCCGACACGACTCGGAACATCGACGTTCAGGTTGTCCAGCTGGTACGTTATCTCGGCGCCGCGACCGGTGAGGCGGTCGTATAGGCCAATGGCCAGATCGGGCCAAGTCTGCGTGTCGTTCGACATGTTTCACTCCTCGAATCTGGTGTTGCATGTTTGATTGCTAGCATGTTGTTGTTCACCCTCTGTTGAGTAATATGCAACTGTTGTCGGCGCGATGTCAAGGTTCGGTACTAGACAAATGGTAGACAGTCTGCATCTTTGCATTGGGGGGTGGCCCGGGGACGACATTTGACAACGGCCCGAATCTGATAACCGTCGCATGCGCTGCTAGATTGTGGTGACGGAGCGCAGGCCCAAGCCACCCTTAACGCCGGATTCACCTTTGGCATCCAATACCGCGCCCGCCATCGCCGTGATCGGGGCCGGGATCTCCGGTCTCTCCGCGTCGGCCCGCCTGCGGGAGCTGGGCCTGCAGGTCCAGGTGATGGAGAAGAGCCGCGGATTGGGCGGGCGGAGCGCCACGCGCAGGATCGGACACCTCGGATTCGACCACGGCGCTCAATACTTGACGGTGCGTGAATCCACGCTCGAAAAAGTGCTTGCCCCGCTTATTCAGCGAGGCGTCGTCGCGCTCTGGGAGCCCAATATCGTGCGGTTGGCTTCCGACCGGATGCGCAGTCCGGGCAGGGAAGCGAAGCGGTTCGTAGGCGTTCCGGGAATGAGCACGCTCAGCCGCAGCCTCCGAGGCAAATCGGTTGTCACTTTGGGTACGCGTATCTCGAGTGTGGCTCGACTTGACGATCGGGCCTGGACCCTGTCCGGCGAGCAGGGCGATGTTTACGGACCGTTTGCCGGTGTCATCGTCACGTGCCCTGCGCCCCAAGCCGCAGATCTTCTCGCGGACGTTTCTCCGGATCTGGCACGGGCCTGTGCGGAGGTCGAGATGCTTCCGTGCTGGGCGACGATGGTCGCCTTCGATTCTCCGCTGCAGCTCGACTTCGATGCGGCCTTCGTGGACGACGAGGTGATCGCTTGGGCAGCAAACGAGTCCACCAAACCCGGGCGGAGCGCGCAACCGGAATGCTGGACGCTGCACGCGGCCCCAGCGTGGTCACGGGATCACCTAGAGAAAGACGCGGACCTGATCTCGCGAGACATGGTCGAGCGCTTTCTTGACATCTCCGGTGCTTCGTCGGCTGAGCCGACAACGCGTGTGGCCCACCGGTGGCGATTCGCCCGCTCGGCGGAGCCCCGGGCATATGGCAACCTGCTTGACCCGATCGGTCGGATCGGAGTGGCGGGAGACTGGACCCGCGGCGATCGAGTGGAGGGAGCGTTCATGAGCGGCTTTCGGATCGCCGATCAGCTGGCCATCCTCGCCGGCGAGATGAGCGGCTGACGATGCCGCATCACGTGCCGGACCAATGGATCAAACGGAGAAGGCTGCGGTGAATCGAACTCGAACGCACGTGAGTGCACCTCTTCTGCTCCTCGTAGGTGGGCTGGCCGTTCTTGCAGCGTGCGGTGCGCCAGCGGTAAGCGAAACGACCGGGGTGGCGGCCAAGGCAGAGATCCAGGGGTGTGGCGACCTGGACATCACGGGCACGGCGACTCTGCATGAACGCCCTTCGGAGGAAGGCGTGAAGCTCGTCGATATCTCCATCGAGATCAGTGGTCTTTCGGACGGTAAACATGCCGTGCACTTGCATGAGACTGGCCGCTGCGAGCCGTGCTCGGCCGCCGGGGGGCATCATGACCCGGGTCCGTTTGGAAAGCCGACCCCCGATGCACCCGATTACAATCACCCGTTCCACGGCGGGGATCTGGTCAATCTCGAAGTGACTGATGGGTATGGAATGCTGGAGACGACTTCCAGTCGGATCACGCTGTCATCGGGACGGTTGAGTCTGCTCGACGAAGACGGCAGCGCGCTAATCATTCACACCGATCCTGACACCTACTGCGATCAGGAAGACGAGCTTCGGCCTGGCTGCGCCGGGGGCAGCCGGGACGCCTGCGGCGTGATCGTGCTCTTGGACTGATCCCTTCGCTCTATCGGCTCAGGCCGCGGCCAGCTCACGCCTAACTGCGCTCGTGATCGACCCAGGTAACGTGTGGAGACGCCAGAGAGGCGGCGGGCGGCCGCGAGAGGCAGAAGCGAGACTCGCGGAGGCGGCGCTGGACGCTTGGGCGGTCGCCGATCCGGGCTTCGAGCCCGCGGCCGAGGCCCGGACGCTACGGGCGCGGCTCGGCGGCTAGGCTACGGCGCCGGGGCCAGGCCGGTGAATGGCAGCCTGGAGTAACCCGGCGGCACCGATTCCTGCAGCCTTGCCGCCGCTTCCTCCGTCTCGCGGAAGACGCGGAGCAGGTTGCCCCCGAGGATCTTCCGAAGCTCCGCCTCCGTGTAGCCCCGCTCCAGAAGCACGGCCGTGAGCGCGGGATAGTCGGAGACGTCCTCGAGGCCGCGCGGCGCCACGGCGATCCCGTCGAAGTCCGAACCCAGCCCGACGTGGTCGATTCCCGCGACCCGGATGATGTGCTCGATGTGGTCCGCCACGAGCTCGACGTCTCCGGGTTCGATGTTCTCGAACATCCAGGCGGTGAACGCCTCCCGAAAGGCGGCGTCATCCGGGTGCTCCTCGCGTAGCCGCTCCTGCACCTGGAAGATCTCCTGGATCTTCCGGGCGGATTCGGGGACGATGAAGCCGGAGAAGAAGTTCACCATCACGACCCCGCCGTTTGGGGCGACCAGGCGGAGGATGTCATCGGGCACGTTCCGCGGGTGGTCCGCGATGGCCCGTGCTGAGGAGTGGGAGTAGATGACCGGCGCCCTCGCCGTCTCGAGCGCGTCACGCATCGCCTCGTCCGTCACGTGCGAGAGGTCGACCAGCATCCCGAGGCGGTTCATCTCACCCACCACTTCCCGGCCGAAGCTGGTGAGGCCTCCGTGCACCGCCGTGTCACCCGCGGCGTCCGCCCAGGCCAACGTCTTCGAGTGCGTGAGCGTCATGTAGCGGGCGCCCGCCCGATACAACTCCCGCAGCACCGGCAGCGAGTTGGAGATCGCGTGCCCGCCCTCGATCCCGATCAAGGAGGCGATCTTGCCCTCGCCGACGATGCGCTCAATATCCGTCGTCGAGTACGCCATCTCCAGGTCGGCGGGGTAGGCGGCGGCGAGGCGCTTGATGAGGTCGATCTGCTCGAGGGCGATCGGGGTGGCGCCGTCCCCGATGTACTCCGACTCGACGTAGGCTGCCCAGAATTGGACGTCCACGCCGCCCTCCCGGAGCCGCGGGATGTCGGTGTGTCCATCGGGGCGCCCGGTCCCGACGCCCATGCGTTCCACGTCCAGAGCCGCCTGCTGACGGATCCTCCAGGGAAGGTCGTTGTGCCCGTCCACGACGATCGCGTCGCGGTGGATCCGTCGAGCCTCATCGGAGGTCGTGTCGCGGGGATTGGTCGGATCGGTCGTCGCGGCGACCCAGGATGTGGTCAAGCCGCCGGCGCTCAAGCCGCCGGCGGTGAGGCCGGCGACCGAGGCCAGATCCACCCGACGGGACTGCGCGTCGCCGGCATCGCCGTGATGGATCAACAGGCCCAGCCAGCCGGCATACGCGACGACGACGGCCGCCAGAACCGAGACGGCGATCACGAACCGCCGAAGCCTCCGGTCGCTCGCCTGAAGAAGCGAGAAGCCGGCGAATGTGGCGGAGATGACGAGTAGCACGGTCGCCCAGATGGACCAGAGGCGGTGAGTCATGATCGGTGATTCTCCGACGAAGGTGCGTGCCTCCTCGACATCGGCCGCCGCCAAACCCGTCACGAAGGCCGGAATCGCGAAGACGCCGGCCAGGAGCAGCGAGACGACGGCGTATCGCTCCAGCGCTTCCCGGTCGGTGATCCACCCGACGAGGCCGGCACCGACGCCGGCAAGGGCGAACACGACCGAGAA
>CAMYMV010000027.1:47493-48459 GCA_947259585.1 uncultured Gemmatimonadales bacterium
GGAACCTGTCGAGACGGCCGGGGTTGACAGTGACGCCGCCGGTCGTAGGATTGCGAACTCGACCACCAAGCCCCCTTCGTCTAGTGGCCTAGGATACCTGGTTCTCAGCCAGGAGACAGGGGTTCGATTCCCCTAGGGGGTATTGAGCCGCCGGGATGTCCGGCGGCTTTTCTCTTTCCGGTCACCAAGCGTGCCCCCTGCCGTTTGCCGCCGTGTCCAGCAGATATACCGGCCCGTAGCCGCGCCGTCACCCTTACGCTGAGGTTGGACTGGAAAGGTTGACGAGAAAAAAGAGCCTGGGCCGTGTGGCCCAGGCTCTTTCCGGTCCTCTCGACCAGTTCGCGGAACCATGAAGGATCCGCAGCGGCAGGGGTTAGTTGAGCGGGCACCCCTGCTCGTTGAAGGCCTCGAAGAAGTCCTTCAGGGCGTTGTAGTCGCTCTTCGAGCCCGGGTAGGTGGCGTTGAACAGGTTGATGACCTGGCCCGTCGTCAGGTCGTAGGCGACCGCGGGGTTCGAGGCGTTCAGGAGCGCCGCCACGGTGTGACGACCGAGCGCCTTGAGGCCGCCGCCACCCTGCCTGAGCACCTGGAGCAGCGTCATCCCCGGAAACGCGTTATCGAACACGGCGCTGAACTGCATTCCGGGCGAGAATCCGACCCAGGAGTCGAAGTGGTGCGGCTGCTTCCAGTAGCCGGGCGTGCAGCCCTCTCCACCCGGCGGAGGCGGAAAGTCCTTGCAGATCTCGATGTTGTCGATGCCGCCGGAACCCGGGTTCGTGAACCGGGCCAGATTCTGGAAGACGTGATCGGTCGTCTGGACGTTCACGACCTCTCCGTCGCCGCAGTCCGGGTTGGGGCAATTCGTGTTGCCCACCTCGGTGAGTACCGCCCCGATCTCGACCTCGCGGGTCAACAGCGCCGGCCCGGTGTCGAGCCCGGCCTCCATTTGCATGGTCGTCACTCCCG
>CAMYMV010000028.1 GCA_947259585.1 uncultured Gemmatimonadales bacterium
ACGCGAGCACCGCCGCCGTGCTGTCCCAGGCGGCTCGTTCCAGCTCGGTCAGGAAGCGGCGGTCCTGGAAGCGCGCGTTGTAGTGGAGGTTGAGGACGTTTCCGTACTTCTCGCCGAAGGTCGAGACGGCCGGAAAGCGTTGGCGGCCGAGGCTCGGGATCAGTCCATCGAACTTGGCGAACGCCTGGTCGCGATCTCGGGGGATCGGCCGCCAGCCGGGCGTCGAGTCGGCGAAGCTGGCCCACTTCCACTGATCCGCATGACGGTCCCAGTCCCCGACGAGCATGTCCAGGAGGCGGGCGGTGAGGTAGGCGCGTGAGTCCACGCGCTCGGCCGGGCCTCGCTGCACCAGATCCATGAGCTCATCGGAGCCGATCACGTCCTCGGCGCCGGCAAAGGCGGCGATCGCCTCCTCTTCGTCCACCGGCCGCTCCTGGAGCAGCCCCAGGACCCCCGCGAACTCCTCCCGGAACTCCCCCAGCGAATCGTCATCGGGCAGCACCCAGAGCGTCGGGCGAGCGTGGGGGACGCCGGCAGCCACCAGCAGCGAGTCGGCGACGAGGGCGCCAGCCGGGAACTGGGTGCTCATCTGATCCTGGGCGATGCTCTCGACGAACGTGTTGCGCAGGAGCTCGGGCACCAGCGGCGTCGCGTTCTTGTAGACGGAGCGGAAGGCGTACGGCTTTCCGTCCGCCCCCGCGAACCAGAGGGACTTGGTCTGAAGCCCACCACCGGCGCTCAGCGGCGTCAGCCCCCCGGCGTAGACCGAAAGGTCCAGGAGCGGGACCCGAACGGAGGAGGTCCACGCGTCCCGGTAATGGGCGCCCCACAGGAAACGGTGGAAGCCGGCTGCCGCGTAGTCCGGACCGGGAACGACGGCAACCGTGTCGGGCGCCGCCGTCACACCCTGGGCATCCGCCGGGGGGGCCGTCAGGAGAGATAGAGAGGCTCCGAGGGCGAAGATCGATCCGAGTCTCATGTCGCTATACCGATCCTATCCGCAGTGAGGCCGACGCTCGCCGGCTTCGACAAGGTAGCGGCGGCGGGCCGTCGGGCGAACGCCTTCCATGTGGGGGAATGCCCGACACCCGGTCGCAGACTCCTCCCGATAGGCCGGGCTGCCGTATCCTCGTAGCCTGTTGCAGAGTCTTATCAGTGAATCGGTTCCATCTCCGGACGCGCCTAGAGCAGGAACGAGCTTCGACGTGAAGAGGCCGGACACCTTCGATGTCTGCGTGATCGGCACCGGGGCCGGCGGCGGCACCATGATCCGGGAGCTGACGGCGGCCGGCTTTCGGGTCGTCGCGCTCCAGCGGGGGCCCTATCTCCGCAACCAGGATTTCGTCAGCGACGACGAGCTGACGACCGCACGGCTCTTCTCGCCCGACCAGATCGAGACCTGGCGCCCCGACGAGAACAGCCCCGCGGAACGAGGGCGCTTCAACTACGTCGCGCACTGCGTGGGCGGCACCATGACCATCTGGGGCGCCTGGAACTGGCGGTTTCGACCGGACGAGTTCCGGGTGCTCTCCACCGAGGGCCCGGTGCCGGGTGCCAGCGTGGCGGATTGGCCCGTCCAATACGAGGAGCTCGAGCCATACTACGAGCGTGCCGAGTGGGACTTCGGGGTGGCGGGCGACGCCGGAGCCAACCTGTTCGGGCCGCCGAGGAAGCGCGGCTTTCCCAACCCGCCGATACCCGAGCGCACGGCCGCCCGCCGGTTCGGCATCGGCGGCGCGCGGCTGGGATACCATCCCTTCCCCACCCCGATGGCGATCAACACGCAGCCCTACGGCTCGAGGGCGGGCTGTCTTTATGGCGGTGCCTGCTCCGGTTTCGGCTGTCCGATGGGCGCCAAGGCAACCACGCTGTCCGTGTCGGTTCCGAAGGCGGAGGCTTCGGGGCTGCTGGACCTCCGGCCCCACTCGCTCGCCTTCGAGATCACGCTCGGGAAGCACGGATACGCGCGTAGCGTCCGCTACCTGGATCAGGAGACGGGAGGGGAGCGAGAGGTCTTCGCGCGCCACATCGTCGTGGCCGGAAACGCGATCGGTACGCCCCACCTGCTCCAGATGTCCATGTCCGGCGCCTTCCCGGACGGGCTCGGGAACTCCAGCGGACTGGTGGGCCGGAACCTCATGTTCCACATGGTGGTCCAGGCCTCCTACGTGATCGACGAACCGGCGCACGGCTTCGCCGGGCTCGAGACCCACAAGGCGATCGACGACCTCCACCCCAGCGATCCGAGCCGCGGCTTCATCCGCGGCGGTGTGGTCATCGAGGCGAACTTCCCGCAGAAACAACCGCTGGCCTACGCTCTGGTCAGCCACGCCGGATACGGGAACGGAGGGCCGGCGTGGGGGAGCGAGTTCAAGGACTACCTGCGGAAGTTTCCCCGGATCGCCGGGGCGGCAGCCCTGCTCGAAGACCTCCCGATGGAGGAGAACCGGATCGATCTCAACCCGCATGTCACGGACGCCTACGGTCTCCCTGCCCCACGGATCACCCACAGGCAGCACCCGAACGATCTGGCCATGGCCGCCTGGTACGAGAAGCGGCTCCTCGAGATCGCCGACGCGGCCGGCGGCCAGGAGAGTTGGATACCGATCACCGTGACCGCAGAGCAGCCCATGAAGGGAGGCTCGCACCTCATGGGGACATGCCGCATGGGGACCGATCCGGAGCGCTCCGTCGTGGACCGTTGGTGCCGGAGCCACGACGTCCCCAACCTCTGGATCGTGGACGGAAGCGTTTTTCCCACGTCCGCCGGCTACAACCCCACGCTCACCATCCTCGCCAACGCGTACCGGGTGGCCGACCACTTCGTCGCCGAAGCGAAGAAGGGAGCGTTGTGATGCTTCCCCTCCCGGTGCTGGACCCGCAGCCCCGCCGCTCCAGGCTGAGCCGGAGGGAGTTCTTCGCCCGGAGCGCCCTCTGCGGGAGCACCCTGTGGCTGCTCTGGAGCCTGCCGCGTCCCCTGGCCCTGAAAGCCGCGCGCCAGTCCGCCGAGCGTCTCGTTTTCTCCGAGGCCGAATGGAAGCTCGTCGAGGCGATCAGCGGCCGGATCATCCCCACGGACGAAGATCCCGGAGCCGTCGAAGCAGGCTGCGTCAACTTCATCGACAAGGCCCTGGCTTACGAAGAAGCGGATCTGCGGAGGCTGTATCAGGCCGCCCTGAGAGCCATAGACGGCCTCGCGGAGGCCCGCTTCGGCCAACCCTTCGTCGACCAGCCGACGGAGCGGCAGGACGAGATCCTCTTGGCGCTCGAGTCGGGTGACGTGCCCGGCTGGTCTTCCGACAGGGCATCGCCAAGCGAGTTCTTTCAGATTATCTGCGCCCACACGATTATCGGCTTCCTGGCCGACCCGTCGTACGGGGGGAACCGGGACTACGCGGGATGGAAGCTGATCGGGTATCCGGGGCCCCGGCACGAGTTCGGTGGGTACACGCCGAAGCAGATGATCGGAGAGGAGAAGATCCAGACGGTCTGGGGGACCGAGATCGACTGACCTCGGACAGCGGCCGACGGACTATTCAGGGGGCTGTTATCAGAGCTGGCGGGCCTCCCTTATCAGAGCTGGCGGGCCTCCCTTTGGCGGCTAGCGGCCCTTTCTTCTTCGAACGCCTCTCGACAGCGCCGAGCGCGGCCGGTCGTCCGTGCCGGCGCCGTTCTTCGCGGCGGGGCCCGGCCCCGGTGTCGGCGGCGTCGTCGAAGGCTCGTACTCCGGGACGATCTCCCGCTCGATGGTCTCCCCCATCAGGGTCTCGATGTCCCGGACGAGGTGCCAGTCGTTGGGCGACATGAGGGTCACAGCTTCCCCGGTGTCGTCCCCGCGGGCGGTGCGGCCCACGCGGTGGACGTAGTCCCGAGGATCGTCGGGAACGTCGAAGTTGATGACGTGCCTGATCCCGCAGATGTCCAATCCTCGCGCCGCCACGTTCGTGGCAACCAGCACCCGCGTCGCTCCGGAGCGGAAGCTCTCCAGGCTCCGGTCGCGCAGACGCTGGGGCTTGCCGCCGTGAAGGTCATCGACCGAGACGCCGCTCGACTCGAAGTACTCGGCGAGATAGCTCGTGGTGTCCCGTCTTCGGGTAAAGATCAGCACCTGGCCTGCAGTCCTCTCCTCGAGCAGATGGAGCAGCAACTGGTGTTTGGCGGGCCAGTCCACCGGGTGAATGACCTGCCGGATTCCCTCGGCCGCCCTCTCGAGCCCCACCTCGACACGCACGGGATCTTCCATCATCTCGTGCGCGAGCCAGAGGACCCCGCCCGGCATGGTGGCCGAGAAGAGCAGCGTCTGCCGGGTCCGCGGGGTGGCGCGGACGATCGCTTTCACATCGTCGATGAACCCCATGTCCAGCATGCGGTCGGCCTCGTCCAGCACCAGGACCTCGACCTCGGAGAGGTCTGCCGAGCCCCGGCGTATGTGGTCGAGGAGCCTACCAGGTGTGGCGACGAGCACGTCGCAACCGTACCCGAGCTCTCGTGCCTCGGAACCGACGTGCGTCCCGCCGTGCACGACCACGCACTCCACATCGGAGGTGAGCGCGTAGGTCTCGATCGCGGCGCCTACCTGCTGCGCGAGCTCGCGCGTCGGGGTGATGACGAGTCCTCTGGGTCGGCCGTGAACGGCGTCCTCGCTCAGACGCTGAATCATCGGAAGCGTGAACGCCGCGGTCTTCCCCGTTCCCGTGTTGGCTGTCGCCAGCAGATCCCGGCCCTCGAGAGCCGCCGGAACGGCCTGACGCTGGATCTCCGTGGGCCGGGTGTAGCCCGCTCGCAGGACGGCGTCGAGGAGCCTGGGCGCCAGCCCCAATTCGGCGAACGTCGCGTCGGGGGACGCCACGTCCGGCAGCTCGTTTTCCGCGTTGGCAGCGGATGTGGCTTGATCTGTGTCGTTGTGATGTGTTTCGAGGTCGATAATCGTTGGTTCCTCGGATGGAGTTGCTGATCGTGATGGCCCCGGCCGCGCGGGGCTAGGGTGGGAAACCTTCAGCTACCCGGCATGCTGCCTACTGATCCCCGGGACGCGAGCCGTGCCGAGCAGCCTCGGCCGGCCCGACGCGCCGAGGCGTCAGCTCAACGCACGATCCGGTACGTCCGCAGATCCAGATCAGCGGCGAGGAGATCCGGGAAGTTCGCGAGAGCGTTCTGGATGTGCTCGGTCTCGAAATGGGCCTGGAGCGCCTCCTCGCTCGTCCACTCCTCGACGAAGGTGAACTTGGCCGGGTCCTCCAGGCTCTCGAGCATCTCGTAGCTGACGCAGCCGGCCTCCTGCCTGGTCGGAACGACGAGCCCCTCCAGCAGCTCCCGAAGCTCACTCGCCTTCTCGGGATGAGCCTGCAGGTGGGCGACCACTCGAATGGCCATCTACTCTTCCTTTTTCTTTACCCGGGGCCGGAACCCGACGGTGAGGAACAGGTTGAAGGAAGCGCCCATGTTGTCGGAGCCGACGATGAGGAAGGTGTAGGGCTCGGCCGCGACGTACCAGTGCCCCAGCTGGTAACCGAACGCCACGCCGCCCGACAGATCCAGCGCGGTCTCGCTGATCTTGCCCTCGATGCTCCCGCGCTCCGTAGTGATGAAGGCCGCCGCGATGTTCCCGGCCCCCCTGATCATGAAGGGCTTGTCCAGAAACGCTCCGCCGCCCTCGATGCCCAGGAAGGTGGACTTCTGATCAAAGAACTCGTCGTCGCGCACAAACGTTCCGCCGCCGTTGTACATGGCCCACGCGCCTACGTAGGCCGGCTGGCCGAAGAGCAGCGGGAACTCGATCCCGACCGAGCCGCCGACCATGCCGCCGTACCCGTCGCCGAAGCCGTATCCGCCCTGCAGCCGCCCGGCGAACTGCGCCTGCGCCGCGCCCGGCGACGCCGCCAGGGCGAGCAGGATGAGCAGCGAGCCCATGACGATTCGGGCGCTACGCCGGTCTTGCATGGATCACATCCTTTCAGCTCGGACCCCTGAGTCCCGTTCAAACCGGGAGCACGCGGGTGGCAATCTTCACTCCGCCATCGCTCGGCGCCAGGCGCCAAGCGCTATATGAGCCGGCCTCGGGCGGGTGGATCGCTCAGCGGAGGTCCGGATTGAAGAAAAAGGCGAACTGGAGCCGACGGAAGGTTCGATCCTGGAAGATCTGCCACAGAAAACCCGTATGGAAGCACATGGTGCGGGTGATCTGATAGGCCAGCGCGACGTAGACCCGATTCTGGTCGAACGCCCTCTCGCGCCCGCCCGTGTTGATGAAAAGCTCGTTGTAGGAGGCGAGAAAAAGGGTGTTCGGCTCGATCGCCTTCCGGGTCAGCGGGAACTGCAGCAGGAGCATATACCTGAGCCGGGTCGAGAAGTCGGTCTCCTCGACTTCGTCGAACCGGATCCACCTCTCCTCGAACCGATACCTGTGGAAGAGCCGGACTCGCCACACGGGGCTTCGAAGGATCAGCTGCTGGAAGAAGTGGTTCTGCTTGGTGCCGATGCCCTCCTCCTCGAACGGCCAGCTCTTCACGTACGTGTAGCCCAAGCTGAAGAACGGGCCGTCCCTCAGGTGGAAGTTGACGGCCGGCCTGAGGATCAGCACATGGGGATTGGAGGCGGCCTCCCACGTCCAGTACTCCACCTCCGTATGGATGCTGAAACGGTCGCTGATCCGGTTGTCCCCGAAGTACTGGAGCCAGGTTCCGAGTTGGTCGCTCGGATCGTCCTGTGCCCTGAGCGGGGTGACCGAGAGGGCGGAGAGAAGGAGCGCGGAGCAGAGGTACGCAGCTGCCGCTGACGCCGCACGCGCAGGAGACACGGTGTTTCGACTTTCCCACCCGCGGGTCGGACGAGGCTCGAGCCACGCCCGCCGGGTGATCTACGACGATCTATTCACTTCTGAAACCGCCGCTGGCGCCCGGGTGAACGAGGCGAAAACGACGGAATCCCTCGGCGACACAACGATGTCACGAAAGGAGGATATGAGGGAGTCGGGAAGTTCTCATATCCGCGTGTGGTGGAAAGTCTTACGCGGGGAACCCTCGCCGGGAGGGCTCCCCGCGCTCAGAGAGCGTCGATGAGGGCTCGAAGCCCGCGTTCAGGGAAGAGCGGCGATCCAGGCGCCGTCCTCCAACCACTTCTTGCGCAGCTGCTCGAGGAGCCCCGTCTTCTCGAAAGCGTCGAGATAGTTGTCCATGAGGTTGTGGAGCATCGGATCGTTGCCAGGCATCGCGATGCCGATGGGCTCGATCGTGAGCGGCTCCCGCAACGTCGCCAGGCCCTCGTTCGGGAAGCGCATCAGAGAGAGCAGACAGATCGGCATGTCCGCCACGAGCGCGTCGATCGCTCCCGCCATCAGCATGTTCACGGCCTCGTCGTAATCCGACACCGTGATCAGCTGCGCGTTGGGCGTGTACCTCTCGGCGAACTCCTGACTCGTCGAGTTCGACAGAGCGGCCAGCCGGATCTCGGGCGTGTTGAGGTCCTCCGTGTTGCTCGCGGCGGCCAGGGTCGTGGACTTCGTGAGGATCGACTTGCCCGAGAGCATGTACGGCCCCACGAACGCGGACGTCTGCGCCCGCCGAGGCGTGATCGCCATGCCGGACATCACCATGTCCACCGCCCCCTCGCCCATCGCGCCGAGCAACTCCCCGAACGGACGGTTCACGATCTCGAGCTCCACGCCCATCGCCCCGGCAATCAGGTTGGCGAGGTCCACCTCGAGGCCGAGCATCTGGCCGCCGCGGCCGCGCACGTTGAACGGAGGCTGCGTAGCCGACATGCCCACGCGAAGCGTTCCGCTCTGGACGATGCGGTCCAGAACCGGCGACTCCTGCGCCTCGACCGTGGCGCTCGCCGCCAGCAGGCCGGTCCCGAGCGCCAGGCCCAGGAAGAGGTTCCGTAGATTAGCCAATTCTATCTCCTTTGCTTGTCGTGTTCGCTTGCGTGCGTGCAGTCTGGCGCCGAGCAGACGCGGGCGCCACCGCATGCTGTCACGACGATCCGGATCAGAACCCGAACCGCGCTCCCAGCTCGATGAACCACTCGTTCCTTTTTACGCTCTCGCTGCCCACTTCGAAGATGTTCCCGAGCCCGAACTCGTAGCCCCCATCGATCGACAGGATCACGAAGTCGAAGCCCAATCCGGCCCGACCAGACCACAGCGTGCCCTTCAGGTCCTCTTTGACGACGCCCAGGTCGTTATCCGAGACGGCCGTCGGGAAGGACGGCGTGACCCCGCCGAATAGCCGGAGGGCCAGCGGTCGGGTCTTGATCAGCTTGACGCCGATGCCGACCGGAACGCTGACGTCCTGAGTCCTAAGATCGTCGGTCGTGGCCCCGCCGGCCGGAACCGTCACATCCGCGCCTGCCGTCGACCAGAAGACGCCCGCTTCGACGTAGAGGCGGCCACCGGCGCGGACCCTGCCTCCGGCCTCGAACCCGATCCCGGTGTCGGAGTCGATGTCGTCTCCCGAGTAGTTCACGAACGTGACGCCGAACTGTGGAACGATCAGCTCCACCACCTGGGCCGATGCCGAGGCCCCCAGGGCGAGGGTGAACAACCCGACCAGCAAGAGCGTGCGCGCGCGTGGCATCCCGGTCTCCCGTTCAGTCGATCGCGGGCCCTGCGAGCCCGGTCGGTTTCCGTCGGCCGGATCCTATCGCCGGCACCGCCCCACATCAAATGCGCGAAATACGGTGCGCCACGCGAGCCGCCCGACGCGCCGGGTTGCACAGCGAATCCGACATCGCTACTGCGTGAGGAGCGCACGAGGACCGACCTCCACCCGAAGGGATGAACAAATGTGCCGATGGCTTGCATACTCGGGAGAATCGATCCACCTGGAGGAGTTGCTGCTCAAGCCGGAGAGGTCTCTGATCGAGCAGAGTCTCCAGGCCCGCGGCGGCACGACCACGAACGGAGATGGATTCGGCGTTGGCTGGTACGGCGCCGCGGAGACACCGGGGCTCTACAAGTCGGTGAGGCCCGCCTGGAACGACTCGAACCTCGTGAGCATGGCGGCCCACCTCTCTTCTCCGCTCTTCGTGGCTCACGTGAGAGCGACGACCGGAACGACCATCCAGCGCAGCAACTGCCACCCCTTCCAGCACGGCTCCTGGCTCTTCATGCACAACGGCGAGATCCGCGGCTTCCGCGATATCAAGCGCGAGATCGTGATGGAGGTCGAGCCCTCCCTCTTCCAAGAGATCGAAGGGACGACGGATTCCGAGATCATGTTCTACTTGGCCTGGACGTTCGGGTTGGAGGCCGATCCGGTGGCGGCGATGGAGCGGACGGTGGGTCTCGTGGAGGAGGTCGGAGGGCGCCACGGGATCGAACATCCCATGCAGATGACGGTGGGCATCACCGACGGCCGGCGGATTTACGCGTTTCGCTACTCCTCGGAGGGGAAGTCGTACACCCTGTATCACAGCATGAGCATGGAGGCTCTGCACGAGCTCGACCCCGCGACCCAGCGTTTCTCCGACGACGCTCGGGTCGTCGTCTCGGAGCCGTTGACGGATCTGTCGGACTATTGGGTCCAGATCCCGGAGAGCACGGCGGTGCTGGTGGAAGGCGGAGACGTGGAGATGGTGCCGTTCGTCCCGGCGCCGCCCGCCTGAAGCCGCGCCGCGGTCTCTAGTCGTCGGGAGCCGGATCGGGAAGGATCGCGTTCAGCAGGAGGGCGGCCAGCCCGCCCGTGATCAGCCCCGTGCCGATGAAGTTGCGGAGGCCCTCCGGGAGGTGCTGAAGCGCCTCCGGCCTCAGCTCGACCCCCAGGCCCAGGCCAACGGCGATCGCCAGGATCACCAGGCTACGCTGCGTAAGGGGGACGCTGCGACGGAAGATGGCCGCGCCGCTCGCGAATATCATCGAGAACATGACGAGGCCGGCTCCGCCGATCACAGCGGGCGGAATCGTGGCCAGCGCCGCGGAGATCTTCGGCACGAGTCCGAGGAGGACGAGGAGCCCTCCCGTCACGGCGGTCACGTGGCGGCTCACGACGCCGGTGAAGTTCACGAGCCCGACGTTCTGCGAGTAGGAGGTCGTGGGAAACGCGCCGAAGAGTGCGGCCAACCCGCTGCTCGCCCCGTCTGCCACGAGGCCCCCTTTGAGCTCGCGATCGGTGGGCTCGCGACCGGCCGCCGCGATCACGCCCGTGATGTCGCCGATCGTCTCGATCGCGCTGATCACGTAGATGAAGGCCATGATGAGGATGGCGCTCCACTCGAAGGTCAGGCCGAACGGCAGCGGTCTCGGCACCGCCAGCCAAGCGGCGCTCGACACCGCCGTGAAATCCACGGCCCCGAGGATCACCGACAGCACGTACCCGACGACCACTCCGGCCAGAACGCTCGCATACGCCAGAAAACCGCTCGCGTACTGGTTGAGGATCAGCGTCACGAGAAGGACGACGGATGCGATCCCCAGATTCCGAAGGGATCCGTAGCCCTCCGCTCCGATCCCGCCGGCCGCGTAGTCGACGCCGACCGGAATCAGCGTCAGGCCGATGAGCATCACCACGACGCTCGTCACGAGGGGTGGAAACCACCGCCTCACGCGGGAGAAGGAAAAGCCGATGACGACTTCGACGACGGCCGCCGCCAGGCATGCTCCGAACACCGCGGCCAGGCCGGCGCGGCTCCCGACGGCGATGCTTCCACCAACGAAGGCGATGCTGGTGCCCATGACGATAGGTATCCGGCCTCCCACCGGACCGATCGGATATGCCTGGACGAGCGTGGAGAGACCGGCGACGAGGAGGACCGCCTGAACGAGGACGCCGGTCTGTCCGGCGGCCAGTCCCAGCGCCCCGGCGATGAGAAGGGGCGGCGTGATGTTGCCGAGCAGCATCGCCACGAGGTGTTGAGCACCGAGCGCGAGCCCCTCCCTGACGGGAGGCCTGTCGTCTACATCGTAGATTAGTCCCTTATGCACGCACGACGCGCGTGGCGAAGATCTTGTCGTGCCACGCCTCGCCCTTCGGGTCGAACGCCGCCCAGATGAAGCCCAGACCGAAGATGAAGCCGCTCACCGCGTAGCCCAGCGTGCCGCGAAGGCCGGCGCGCAGGAAGGAGATCGCCCCACCCGCGCTGTCGTCCACCCGGATCTCGAGCAGCTTCATGCCCACCGACTGCCCGCTGCTGCTCCACAGGTAGCCGAAGTAGACGAACTGGAGCAGAATGAGGATAGGTATCATGATGAGGAAACTCAGGCCGGTAAGCAGTCCCAACACATTGCTCTCGGTCGCCGAGGCCAGGCCGGCCATCATGCCGAAGGGTATCAGGATCACCCAGGCGAGGACGCTCAGGGCGACCTCGTCGATGATATAAGCGATGAACCGGGAACCGAAGCTGGCGCTGTCCATGAGCTGCCCCTTTGTTGGTTTCGCCGCGCGGGGAGGGACCCCGAGCCGAAAGCAGAATCTCTGAGGATGCGTGATCGACGCCCGATCCTGCCAGTGCTGTTGATTCTATGGGCACTCTCTGCCGCGTCGGCCGCCGGGCAGGAGACGCCCCCGCCGGACCCGATCGACATCGTGGACCGAGGTCTCCCGATTCCAGACGGCTTCCAGCAGGACAACGTCGCGCAGCAGCGTGCCTCGCTCTTCGGGATTCGGCCCGCCTTCACGATCCGCTCGTGGGAGACCAACCCGTGGGGTCTGCGGGCCCGTCTCGCCGTTCAGTTCGCCGGACTGGACTTCCGTTCCGCCGAGGGCGTCGATCTGGAGAAGGTGTCGCTTGCCGCGATCGTGCCCGGCGTCGAGTTCGTCGTCCCCACCGGCCGCCGCTCGCTCTTTCGCCCGTTCCTGGACGTCGGCGTCGGCTCGAGCACCGGGCTCGACAACCCCGCGCTGATCGCGGCCGTCGGAGCACAGCAGGAGTTCGTCTTTCCGGCTGGCCGCTTCGAGCTGAGCCTCGAACCGAAGCTGGAGTACACGAGGGCGTTCGTGAGCGGCGCCAGAGACGACGATTTCGGGGCTCTCAGCGCCTACACGGACGCGCGGCATCCGCTCCCGTTCCGGATAGGCGGCCGGCGACCCGAGCTCGGGGTCTACTTCAAGGGGAGCTACCTCTTTTCGCCGCTGGACTTCAGGTCCCTGGACGGCGAAGGAGCCGCGGTGGAGTACGAGTTCCAGGTCGGCGCGCTGTTCAGCTTCAAGAAGCCGCCGAAGCTCTGGTTCATCCCGGTGCCGATGATCGGATTCGGCTACGCCTTCGGCGACGACTGGAGCGGCATCCGCATCAGGGTCGGAGGTGACCGCCTTCTTCGGCTGCCCCTCGGGCCGGGCGACTAGGTGGCGGGGCGAGTAGGCTTCCGGGCGGGACTCAGCCCGCCGCTTCGAGGTTCAGAGGATAACCCTCGCGAATGAGCCCCTCCGCCTCCGGAGGCCCGACGGGACCGGAGAAGTAGAAGCCCTGTGCCTGCGAGCAGCCCGTGGCGCGCAGGTGCACGAACTGCTGCCTCGTCTCGATCCCCTCGGCGATCACGTCGACATCGAGGTTGTTCGCCAGCATCACGATCGTGCGCGCGACGCCGCCGCGACGGAGCTCGTGTTGAGCGCGGCTCACGAAGGTCCGGTCGATCTTCAGCGCGTGCACCGGGATGGCGTGAAGCAGGCTCAGGGACGAGTAACCGGTGCCGAAGTCGTCGATGGCTACCTTGATGCCGATCTCCTGAATGAGACCCAGGACGCGCTCCGCGTTCGCCGGGTCCTTCATCAGATCCGTCTCGCTGATGTCGAACCTGACCTGCTCGCCGAGGATTCCGTTTCGCTCCAGGATGTCGCGCACCCGACCGGCGAACTCCTTATGGAAGAGCTGGCGACCGGCCACGTTGATGGCGACGGGCGGAGGCGTCTCGGGCGCCAGGTTGTCCTGCCACAGCCTGATCTGCTGGCAGGTTCTCTCGATCACCCAATATCCGAGCTGGTGGATGAGCGGAGACGCGACGGCCACCGGGATGAAGACGTTGGGCGGCACGATGCCCATCTCGGCGTGGCGCCACCGGATGAAGGCCTCGAGTCCGGTGATTCTGCCGTCTTCGAGGCAGACGATCGGTTGGTACTCGAGGAAGAAGTCTTTCCGCTGAAGGGCTCCGGCCAGCTCGCCCTCGATCTGCCTGCGGCGCTCCTCGCTTCCGTCCGATACGGCATCGAAGAACTGAACGCGCTGCTTGGACTCCCGAGCCCGACTCAGGGCGATCTCGGCGTCGCCGAGGATCGCATCGACCGTGTCGTACGCGGGCCCCCCGAACACCAGCCCGATGGCCGGGTCGAGCTTCACCTCCGTCGAGCCTAGCGGGAACGGCCGCTGGAGCGCCGCCAGGATGCGGTCGGCCGCCTCCTTCGCCTCCTCGACCACCTGAATCTCTTCCAGCACCGTGATCAGACGGTCACCGCTCCGTGCCACGGTATCGGCGGGCCGAAGGAGTCCGGCCAGTCTCCGAGCCGCGGCCAGCAAGACCTCGTCTGCGCGCTCGGCGCCCGCTGCGTCACGCACGCGCTGCAGGCCCTCCGCCTGAACGAGCAGGACGGCGAATACTCGGCGTGAGGAGCGGCGGCGGCCGCGGATGGACTGCCGGATTCGATCCTTGAGGATCGGTGTGCCCGGGAGACCTGTGAGCGGGTCGTAAAGCTCCGACTGTTCCCGCAGCTCCTCCATCGAGGCGATCATCGTCCGTGCGTGCTGGGCGACGTTCTGCACCGCTCCGCGCATGCGCCCGAGCGATGCGTTGTATGAGAGCTGCGCCGTGAGGATTCTCAGAAGCTCGGGCACCTCTCCGCCGATAATCACCCTTTCGGTAAAGAGCTGCACGGCGGCCACGGACTGCCCTTCCGCGAGGACGGGCAACGTCGCGACGCCGTGAAGCTCCGCCGACCGGAAGGCGTCCATGACCTTCCAGTCAGGAAGATCCGCCACGGCCTTCAGCTCGAGCGTGTCGGGGATCTCGAGCTTCCCGTCGAGCCGGTCGCGGGCTTGATCGATCTCCAGACCGGGCTCGATCCGCCATCGATCGGACGCGGAGCCGGGCCGGTGGATGCGCCCGACCGGCGAACGAAGCAGATCCCCGAGCTCTGCGAGGACCGACTCGAGCGCCTCATCCAGCGCCATGTCGGGGGCACCTATGGCCATGATGAGGTCCAGAAACCGGGCGCGGGCCTCCGGGGCAAGCGGTCGGCCGCGCACGTGAGTCGACGAAGCCTCCCCATCAGAGTCCTCCAGGGGGGGCTCGGCATCGGATTCGTAGGACGTAGCGGTCAGGAGCTCCTCGGTTGGCGAGGGCGTGGATCGATTGCGGTTCACCGATTTATCCTCATCGCGTCACGATTGGAGATCGTGCCTCTCGGGAAGCCCGAATTGGCAGGCGCCGTGCCACTATCGGCCGGCGGACCCGGAGTATTCGCACCGCTTGAGGCGAGATGCCTAGAAAATGGACGATACCACGCTGCTAAGAGACTGTATCGTATGATGTTATACCGTTACGACTCAGCCTGGCAACCTGGGCGTTCGGGCCCATGCGGAAAGCGCGGATCGAGCCAGCGAAGCCGGGAATGCCGATCGCCACTCTCCACCAGACAGGCGTTGCGCCCGGCCTGTGGCACTTCTGGCGTTCGGCGAGGTTACGGAGGTGGCTCCGTGGCCGCCCGTCCCACCGGGATGAGGTAGAGTGGCCGCTGGTCTTCCGGAAGGGCCAGGGCTTCGCTCAGCCGGGCATCGTCGAAGGCGCCCATCGGGACGGCCGCGAGACCGAGCGCGACGGCCTCCAGCAGGATGTTCTGGCCCGCGTGGCCGGCCTCCATGTGGACGTAGCGGGGTGCCCGCGCCCCGTACTTCACCTCGGTTCGCTCTTGGACCGCGGCGATGGCGAAGATGGCCGGAGCATCGCCGAGCGCCTCCTGGTACAGTCCGGCCGCCTGCATGGCGGGCCGCGGGTCGCCCGGTTTGTGGAGGGTGAGACCGTGCCGAGCCGGGTCGTAGTGAAAGAACCCGTCGGGAGTGCCCACGTAGAGCTCGAGAGGATAGAGCGCCCCGGCGGATGGCGCCGTCCGGTGGCCCGCCTCGTCGGTCACCCCCTGCGCCGCCCACAGAAGCTGGCCGATCTCGGCCTCGGTCAGCGGGGTGTTCGCGAACGCTCGAACCGAGCGTCGCCTCTGCAGCGCCTCCTCGAGGGATATCTCGCCGACCCTTTGGGGATCGGGAAGCGCCCACTCCTGAGGCAGGGTCGACTTCAGCACGATCGTCTCCCCTTTCGTCTCCCCCTTCATGCTCCGGCGACGCATCTCCTCGGCTTCGACGCTCCCGCCGCAGGCGGCCGCGCCGGCCGTCACGATGGCGGCGGCGAACGCGCAGGCGCTCGGCAGGTGGACGCGAGGCGGGATCACGGCTATCCGGCGGCGACCGCCTCCTCGTAGGGGAACTCCTCGGCCAGCACCTTCAGGCGAGCGAAGCGCTCCCGGCAGACCCGGCGCGTCGTCTCCAGGTCGAGCTCGTCGTCCCTGAAGCGGCGTTGATGCTGGAAGTACATCGCCGGATCGGTCCAGTCCGGCTCCACATTGATCCGGTAGGCGTGCCCGCCCCACACCTCGTAGAGCGGGAAGAGGCCGCTCGCCACGGCGACGCGAACCAGCTCCACGGACTCGGCCGGCTCCGACTTCCATCCGGTCGGACAGGGCGAGTGCATGAGCAGGAAGCGCGTCCCGCTGATAGAGAACGCCGTCTTGAGCTTGCGGCTGAAGTCCTCCGGGTGCGCGATCGACAGGGTTGCCGCATACGGGATCCGGTGCGCCGCCATGATCGCCAGGATGTCCTTCTTGTCTTCGCTCTTCCCCTCCGGCGTCGTCGACGTACGAGCGCCGGGCGGCGTGGCCGAGGAGCGCTGACCTCCCGTGTTCCCGTAGATCTCGTTGTCGTAGCAGATGTAGATGATGTTGTCGTCGCGCTCGGCCGCCGCGGAGAGGGTGGCCATCCCGATGTCGTACGTGCCGCCATCGCCTGCCCAGCAGATCACCTGGCCGGGCTCTTCGTTCAGGTCGCGGATGCAGGCCAGCCCGGAGGCGACCGCCGCCGCCGAGGCGAAGGTGGTGCACACCGTCGGCACGCCGTAGCTCGTCGTCGGGAAGGCTCCCGCCGTCACGGCGCCGCAGCAGGCCGGGATGGCGAGCGTGCAGGTATCCCCGACGTCAGCCAGGGCGCGGCCGAGCATTGTAAGACCCACGCTCATGCCGCAGCCGCCGCAGTTCGTATTGCCGGCGCGGAGCAGGCACTCTTCGGTGCAGGGGATCGGCGCCGTCGCGAACCCCTCCAGCCTGCCCAGGCCGATCTCCTCTTCCCGGCTGAGCTCGCGGTCCTGTTGGCCTGGCTCACGGCCCTCGCGTCCGAGCGCGCCATCCGGCGCTCCGGATCCCTGTCCGGCGGTCATCCTTCCGCCCCCTTTCCGTTGCCGATTCCCAGCCAGACCGGCTTGTCCATGGCGTCCCGTTCGCGAAGATCGACGACCACTTCGTCGATCATCGAGGGGGTCACGTCGCCCCCGCACAGGCCCGTCAGGTAGCCCTGGATCAGCAGCTCGTCACCGTCTCCCTGGAAGACGGATCGCAACTCCTGCCAGAAGATGCCGCCCACGCCGGCGGCGTAGTTGCGGTCCAGCACCGCCACCTTCTTCGCGCTTCGGCAGGCTTCTCTCACGGCCGCTTCGGGGAACGGCCGGAACATCTTGATCTTGATCAGGCCGATATTCTCGCCGTCATCCCGGCGGCGGCGGACGACCTCCCGCGCCGTCGTGGCAATCGTGCCGGAGACGACGAGCACCTCTTCCGCGTCATCCGTGAAGAAGGTCTGAATCGCGTTCCCGGGGTCCCGTCCCATCTCCTCGATGAACGCGTACCGGCATTCCTCGAAGGCTTCCGGCACCCGCTCCATCGCCTCGTCGATCTCGAGCCTCTGCGACATCGCGACGTTGGGCCAAACGAGGCCTCCGAGCGTCGTCGGAGCCTCGTGCCTCAGGCGGTGCGGGAGATCGAGATCCGGGAGGTAGCGATCCACCTCCTCCTGCTCGGGCAGCTCGGTCCCCATCTGCGTGTGCGACAGGATGAACGCGTCCAGCGCGACCAGGGCGGGCAGCAGGATGCGGCGGTCTTCCGCCAGCCGGAAGGAAAGCAGCGTCGTGTCCAGCACCTCCTGGTTGTCCTCGCAGTAGAACTGGATCCAGGGGAAGTCGCGAAGCATCAGGGTGTCGCCCTGGTCCGCCCAGATGTTCCAGGGCGGACCGAGGGTCCGGTTGACCGCCACCATGACGATCGGCAGCCGGTAGAAGCCGGCCACCATGATGTTCTCCACCATGTAGGCGATCCCGTTCGAAGAGCTGGCCGTGAACGCGCGTGCGCCGGCCAGCGAGGCACCGATCGACACGCCCATGGCGCTGTGCTCGCTCTCCACCGGAACCACGCGTGTCTTCGAGAACGGAAACCTCGCGACGTACTCGACGATCTCCGTCTGCGGCGTGATCGGGTAGATCCCGCAGGTCGCGCCGCGCGCGTGCCGGTTGGCCTCGGCGGCTGCGCTGAGGGCGTATCCGGCGGCGTGGTTGCCCGTAACCAGTTCGGCAGGCATCGATGCTCCTATTGGGGACTCACAGGTGACTCACAGCTGGCTCAGAGGTGGCTCATCAGGATCACGTTTCGCGGGCACTCCGTGACGCAGACGCCGCAGCCCTTGCAGAAGGAGTAGTCGAACACGAGCTCGTGGCCGACCCGCTTGAGGACCCCCTCGGGGCAGTAAGTCACGCAGAGATCGCACTCGTTGCAGACGCCGCAGGAGAGGCAGCGCGCCGCTTCCGCCGCGTCCGTCAGGCCCGTGTGGATCTCGTCGAAGGTGGACCGGCGGACCTCCGGCGCGACGGCATCTCCCTCCGAGACGGCCAGCCTCTCGAACAGGTGAAGCCGCATGGCGTCGGCTCGAATGACATCGTCGTGCCAGACATCGACGTCCCGCCGAGCCGCCGCGTGCTCAGTAATCGTCAGGTGCTCGCCGCTGAGAGCCGTGTGCATCTGGAAGGCGGATCGCCGCCCGCTTCCGATGGCGCCCGCCACCGTCCCGTCGTTCGTGGCCAGATCGCCCACCGCGAAGACCGGCGTCTCGAGCAGGCCGAGCAGCCGCTCCCCCTCGCGCACCTCGGTGCCTTCCGGAAAGACGCTCATGTCGGGTGACTGCCCCAGCGCCAGGATCACGCGGTGGCAGGGGAGCTCGAAGTCGGCGCCCTCGATCTCGACGGGCCGCCGCCGCCCCGATTCATCCGGCTCACCCAGCTCCATACGGCGGCAGACGAGCTGATAGACGCGACGGCGGCTTCCACCCGTACCGCCTGACCCGTTGGCGCCGTTGCCCCCTCGAGTACGGTCCGGCCGAAGCACGATCGGCTGGGTGAGGAAGTCGATCGGCACCCCTTCCTCCAGCGCCTCGTCGATCTCCTCGCGGATCGCCGGCATCTCGTTCCGGGTCCGCCGGTATACGACCTTGACGCTGCCGGCTCCGAGCCGGAGCGCCGACCGCGCGGCGTCCATCGCCGTGTTTCCCCCGCCCACGACGACCACATCCTCCCCATCCACGCGCACCTCGTTCCGGTGCGTACGATCGAGGAAGTCGATTCCCTGCTCCACCGCCTCGCTGTCCCCGACCCCCAGCCGCAGCCCGCGGAGCTCCTGGAGCCCGGTGGCCACGAGCACGGCGTCGACGCCACGCGTCAGGTCGAGGAGTGTGGGGCGATCGATCGGATGCTCCGTCACCACCCGGACACCGAGACCGAGGACGCGGCCTATCTCCCGGTCCAGCACATCCTCGGGAAGCCTGAACTGTGGGATACCTGTTCGCAGAAGTCCGCCGATTTCCGGGCCCGACTCGTAGATCGTCACCCCGTAGCCCAGCCGGGCCAGCTGATAGGCCGCCGAGAGTCCGGCCGGCCCCGAGCCGACGACGGCGACCTGTTCCCCCCTGCTCGCCAGCGGCTCGATGGCGGCCTCTCCCGTATCGCCCGCGAAGCGCTCGAGCTGGCGCACGTTCACGGCGCCGTCCAGCTCCACGCGGTTGCAGGAATCCATGCACGGCGCCGGGCAGACCCGCCCGCAGGTCGACGGAAACGGCGTGGTCCGAAGCAGGATCTCCAGAGCGCCGTCCGTGTCATCCCCGGCCAGCGCGTGCAGGAATCCCTGCACGTCGTTGCCTGCCGGGCACACGTGATTGCACGGCGGGACGTACTGCTGCCGCTTCGGCTGCTGCGTGGCCCACTGGCCGGTCTTGATCCCCGGCAACCCGCCGCCTGCGCCCTCCAGGAAGCTGGGCCCGCGCTCGGTGGCTACGAACGGCGAGGCCGCCGCGCCGTCCTCCTTCTCATGCGCCGCTTCCGTCACGCCGGGCAGCTCCGCGCAGCGCACGCGCTCGAAGGCCTCGGCGGCCGCGGTCTCGTTCCCGCCCCCGAAGCCCAGGTGCTCCAGAGCGGCCTGGATCTCGTCCAGCGGAATCGCCAGCACCGAACCGACGGCGCCCGCGAGCGCGGTGTTCACGATTGGCACGCTCCGGGTCCCCAACTTGTTGTCGCGCGCGATCGACGTGGCGTCCACCGTCGCGACGCGGTTCTGCGGGTATCGGTCGGCGAAGCTCTCCGGCCGCTCGTCCGTGTTGATGAGGATCCAGCCGCCCGGCTCGAGCCCGTCCGCGACCGCCGGGCCGATGAGGGTCGGATCGAGGACGATTACGTGATCCGGCGCGTAGATGAGGTTCCGGTTGGCGATCGCCTCGTCGTCGTAACGGCAGAACGCCTGCAACGGGGCGCCGGACCGCTCCGCGGCGTACAATCCGAACGCCTGCACGGACTGGCCCTGCAGGAAGCGGGAGGTGGCGATGATCTTCGCCAGCGTTACGCCCCCCTGGCCTCCGCGCCCGTGTATTCGAATCTCAACCATCGAGTGGATCTCCTTGCCTGCGGAACGGCTCCGGCAACTTGCTACAAAGCTAGGAAGGGCTGCGGGATAGGTCTGTAGGGCGGGTTTCGCGACGAGATGTGGTGGAATCTCCCGCAGGATGCCTCGGCCGGGGGGAGGTCCCCGCAAGAACGGTCAGCGTCGGCGGATACGGTACGCCCATAACGGCGCCAGCAGGGTCGTGAACGGCACGAGAAGCCAGATCCGACCCCGGAGGATGTCGTAATCGGCGAGCAGCATCTCCCAGGAATTGCCGAACAGGAAATGACCGGCGATAAACTCAAAGGCGAAGGCGAGGAATACCCACACGATCCCTACTGTCAGGGCGTCGCGGCGCGAAGCCGGACCGATCCAGCCGAGACTGACGACCGCGACGGCCAGGATCACGATGCAGAAGACCACGGTGCCGGTCACGTGGCCCGCCTGCTCGCCGACGGCGGGCGTGATGAACACCTCCCGCACCGTCCCGTTCAGAATGGCGAGAAACGCGAGGAGGAACCAGATAATCATCGCTCGGAGTAGCATGGCCGTGCTCTCGTCCTGTCTGACTAGTCGGTCGGCCTGCCTGCCAAGATAGGCAAATACGCCCGCCAAGGCCCGACCTCGGTGTCGAGCTGTCTGGCCATTACGCGCGCAGTCTGTGAGATATGCGATAGATCGTGCACCGCCCATGTCGCGAGCAGCTCGCCGAGCGTCACCGCGCCAAGCTCGGGGTGACGTCCGGTCTTCTCAAAATCCGCTGGCTGGAGGTCGAACGCCCCGAGGGCTGTCAGGCTCCGCGTCCGCTGAGCTTCGAACTCCGCGAGCAGATCATCCAGGCCCTTGCCTCGCGACTCCTCGAACTGCGCAAACCGGTCGAACGGCTCGAACGTCTGGCTCTCGCCATGCTCGAGGATGATCCGCATCCGCGGAATCCAGTCCGTCCGCTCTCCATGAATCAGGTGGCCAAGGATGTCGTACGGGCTCCAGCTCTCGCCGCCCTCGTTCCCGCGCTCGAGCGGTTCGGGAAGATTCGTCAGAAGGGTACGCAACGTCCGGGGAGTCCGCTCCAGAACTGCGGTCGCTGAGGCGAGGTCGATCCTCATGTGGCCCTCCGATTCGTCTCGAGCCCTACCGGAACCAGCCCTTGCGCCAGACGAGGCCGAGGAAGGCGGCGGCGACCGCCGCCATCAGGCCGAGCGCGAACGGGTAGCCGAAGAACCAGTTTAACTCCGGCATGTTCCAGGGCGAGACCTCCGGGTTAAAGTTCATCCCGTACAGCCCCGCCACGAAGCCGAGGGGGATGAAGATGGTAGCCACGATCGTCAGCACCTTCATGACCTCGTTCATCTTGTTGCTCAGGGCCGACAGATAGGTCGACATCAGATCGCTGGCGATCTCCCGCTGTGAATCCAGAAGGTCGAGGATCCGGATCGTGTGATCGTAGGAATCCCGCAGGAACACGGCCGTCTCCGCCCGGATGTATCTCGTGTCCCGGAGCAGCGTGTTCAGCGCCTCGCGATGCGGTCCGACCGCCCTCCGCAGGCCCACCAGCGTTCGGCGGATTCGATGGATGTCGGAGACGAGTGACTTGTCCGGCGAGTCCAGCACTCGCTCCTCCAAGTCCTCTAGCTGTTCCGCGAGGGCATCGAGCACCGGGAAGTATGAGTCGATCACGGCATCCAGCAGGGCGTACGTCAGGTAGTCCGGGTCGGAGCTGCGGATCCGCAGCCTGCCGGTGCGGATCCGCTCCCTCACTGCATCGAACACGTCGCCCGGCTTTTCCTGCAGCGTGAGCACGTATCCCGGCCCGACGAAGATGGAGAGCTGCTCCGTGGCCGGCGGCTCGCCCATGGGCATCCGGGCGACGATGAACAGGTCCTCGTCGTACGGCTCGACCTTGGCCCGCTGGCCGACGTTCACCACGTCCTCCACGGCCAGCATGTGCAGCTGAAAGATCTCGGCGATCTGGCTCAGCACCTCGCCGTGTCCCACGCCGTCCACGTTCACCCAGATGACCGGCCACTCTCCCCGTTCCACGCGGATCTCCTCCAGATCCTCAATCTCCCGCTCGACGAAATCGTCGGGACTGTAGGCGATCAGCCGGATCGACGGCCGCGCAGCGTCCGGGTCGAAGGTGAGCGTGCCGGGCGCCGTGCCGGGCGCCAGGTAGGCGCCCGTGTCGAGATGGGCGCGCCGCTTCTTGCGCTTGCTTCCCGGAATCAGCTTCATGCGCGCCTCCTAGCTCACGCTTCTCAGGCCCTCCAGCGACTGCACGACCGGCTTGTCGAAGTGCACGTCCAGCTGCGGGAAGGCGATCTTGATCCCCGCCTCGTTGAAGGCCCACCAGATCGCCTCGTGGAAAACGGGCTTAATGCCTCATCCTGCTCCACGGATCCTCCCTCTTCTCAGATGGGACTCTCGGGCATTCAGGACTCGCGATCAGGTGAACAGCGTCCAAAGCCGGGCGACCGCGAAGCAGACCGAGAACCCCATCGCGAGGGGCAGAAGAGCCGAGACCGTCGTCCACCTCACGCTGCCGGTCTCGCGATAAATCGTGTAGAGGGTGGTC
>CAMYMV010000029.1:0-9078 GCA_947259585.1 uncultured Gemmatimonadales bacterium
ACGACGTCTCCCGCCATCAGGTGTACCCACACGCGCTCGATCGGGGAGCCCGGAGGATCCGGCAGGAGCATGAGCGACTCACCGGAGCGAATCCGGGTGAGGTGGCGAGTCCGGTCGCCGAAGGGGAGCCCGTGCACGGTGGCGCGAAACACGCGGGCGGCACGAGGGGGAAACGCCGATTCTGGAACGGGGATTCCGGGCATAATCCTCTACGAGCGATCGAGTTGCGGACTTCTTTCGACCTACACCTCCTAACCTAGAACGCCCGAACCGCGTCGGAAACCCGGGATTCGAAATCTCGGTGCGGCGAATCGGCGGGGCGGACCGCCGGAACCCCGGGCGGCGCCACGGATATCGTAGCCCATGACGAACACACGGCAGGAATCCGACGCGATCTATCTCGATCACGCGGCCACGTCGCCGATGCGCGCCGAGGTCTGGGCCGCCATGGAGGCTGCTCGCGACTGCGGCTACAACCCCGTCAGCGCGCACGCGTACGGCCGAAGGGCTCACGAGCGTCTCGAGGATGCCCGGGCGGAGTTCGCCGAGCTGCTCGGGTGCCGGCCGCGGGAAATCTGCTTCACGGGCGGCGGAACGGAATCCGACAACCTGGCGGTCCTGGGTTTCGCGCGTGCCAACATCGAGCGGGCGCCGTTCCTGATCCTCTCCGAAGTGGAGCACAAGGCGTGTCTCGAGGCGGCGAGGCGAGCCGGCGCCGAGGGCGCGGAGGTCCGACTTCTGCCGGTGGACGTCTCCGGCGCGGTGCGGCTCGCGGACCTCGAGCGGGCGCTCGCCGAGGCGGCGGGGCGGCCCACGCTCGTCTCGATCATGTGGGCGAACAACGAGGTCGGGACGGTCCAGCCGATGGCCGAGATCGAGCGGCTCGTTCACGAGGGCGACGCCCTTCTGCATACGGACGCCGTGCAGGCCTACGGGAAGGAGGACGTGTCGCTCGACCGGATACCCGTCGATCTGTTGACGGCCACGGCCCACAAGCTCGGCGGCCCCGTCGGCATCGGCCTGCTGTTCTGCCGCGAGGGCGTGGATCTGCAGCCCCTGACGTTCGGCGGAAGCCAGGAGAGGGCGTTGTGGCCGGGCACGCAGAACCCGTTGGCGGCGGTGGGTTTCGCCTGTGCAGCGCGTCTGGCCGCCGAGCATCGCGAGGAGAAGGCCCCGGCCTGGCGCGAGATGCGTGATCGCCTCGAGTCTCGACTCCGCGACCGCGTCCCGAACCTCAGCGTGCACGCGGCCGGCGCCGACCGGCGGCTACCACACGTGCTGAGCTTGGGGGTGCCCGGCTGCGATGCCGGCGCGCTCCTGCTCTCGCTCGACCTCGAGGGCGTGGCGGTCTCCGGAGGCTCGGCTTGCAGCAGCGGCTCTGCGGCCGGCTCGCACGTGCTGGCGGCGATGGGTCTGGGGCAGGAGGAGGAGTACGCGACCGTGCGACTCAGCTTCGGTCCGGAAACGACTTCGGATGAGGTGGATACCGCCGCGGAGGCCATGGTCCGGGCGACGTCGCGAATCGCCGCGCAGGTCTGAGACAGGGAGCCCCAGGAGGCCCATGTCGACTCTCTCGGTTCTGACCGCCATGTCGGGAGGCGTGGATTCCAGCGTCGCCGCCGCTCTCCTGAGCGAGCGAGGGTACCGGGTCGTCGGCGTCACCATGAAGACCTTCTGCTACGGAGACGTTTCCGGCCCGACTCGGACCTGCTGCGGACTCGAGGGAATCTCCGATGCCAAGTCCGTCGCCGCCCGACTCGGCGTCGCCCACACCGTCTTCGACGTCGAGGAGAGCTTCGCGCGGGACGTGATCGACGACTTCGTCTCCGAGTACGCGGCGGGTCGGACACCTATCCCGTGCGTCCGCTGCAACAGCTTCACCAAGTTCCGCGATCTGGTCGTCCGCGCCGACCTGCTCGGCTGCGAGTACCTGGCCACCGGTCACTACGCACGCGTGGAGCGGATGAACGGGACGGCCCGTCTTTGCCGGGCCGAAGACGACCGCAAGGATCAGACGTACTTCCTGTGGGGGATCCCTCGCGAGGTGCTGGAGCGGCTGTTCCTGCCGATCGGGGAGATGGACAAGAGCGCGGTGCGGCGGAAGGCGCGTGATCTCGGGCTGTCGACCGCCGACAAGCCGGAGTCGTTCGAGATCTGTTTCGTGCCGGACAACGACTACGCGGGCGTGCTGCGCCAATACCTGGGCGACGACCACCCTGCCCTGGGACGCGGCCCCGTGCTACTCGAGGACGGCCGCCAGGTGGGGGAGCACGACGGCTACGCGCGTTTCACTATCGGACAGCGCCGAGGTCTGCCCGGTGGCTTCGCCGAGCCGATGTACGTCGTCGAGATCCGCCCCGATGAGAGGGCTGTGGTCATCGGCCGAGGTTCTTCGCTGGCCCGGACGCGCGTCGAGGCGGCCAAGGCGAACTGGCTCGCTCCGCGACCCGAGCCGGGCGAAGCGGTCGGAGCGAGGGTCAGACACGGCGCGCCGATCATCGAGGGACACATCGTGGCGAGCGCCGAGGACGGTTTTGCGGTCGAGCTGGGGCTTCCCCAGGAGGCGATCACGCCCGGCCAGAGCGCCGTGCTCTACCGGGACGATGTCGTGCTCGGTGGAGGGGTGATCGTCTCCTAGTAGGCCAGGCCTTCCGCCACGGCCAGCTGCTCGGCCGCCTCCTTGCCACGGTCGGAGAGGTCCTTCGGTGCCTCGATGCGAACCCGCACGAGCTGGTCGCCGTGCGCGCCGCCCTTCTCGATGCCGTGTCCCCGCACCCGAAACGTCGTCCCGCCCTGCGTTCCGGGGGGGATCTTCAGCACGATCTTCTTGTTGTCCACCGTGCGAACGCGGATCCGTGACCCCAGCATCGCCTGCGCGATGTTGATCGGCACCTCGCAAACGACGTTGAGACCCTCCCGCTTGAAGAACCGGTCGTCCTTCACTCGGAACTGGATGAGGAGATCGCCCGATTTGCCGCCGGCCGGACCCCGCTCGCCCTGACCCGGAATCCGAACCTTCGATCCCGTCTCCACGCCGGGCGGCACCGCCACGCTGATCTTTCGCCGGGAGCGCACCTCGCCGCGTCCCTCACATGTAGGGCAGGGCGGATCCGGTATCGTGCCGCGAGCCAGGCAGTTGGGACAGGGTCTCTGGACAGAGAAAGTGCCCTGTCCGAAGGTCACCCGACCCGTCCCCCCGCACTCGGCGCAGTTGTGAAGCCGTCCACCCGGCGCGACCCCGCTCCCGTCGCAAGTCGCGCACGACTCTACGATCGGTATGGTGACGTTGACCTTCCCGCCCCGCGCGGCCGTCCTGAACGGGACCTCGACCAGGTACTCGACGTTCTGGCCGCGGCTCTGGGGCTTCGGCTTCTTCGCCGCGCGCTTACCGAAATCGAAGATCGAGCTGAAGAGGTCGCCCAGCCCCCCGCTGTCGCCCAGATCCTCGAAGCGGAATCCCCCCGGCTGGGGTCCGCCACGCTGTGCACCGCCCCCCCCGAAGCCGAGGCCTCCGAACCGCCGCATATGATCGTACTTCTTGCGCTGATCGTCGTCCGACAGGACGCGGTAGGCCTCGGAGATCTCCTTGAACCGCTCGGCCGCCTGGGGATCATCCGGGTGGGTATCGGGATGGTATTGCTTGGCGAGCTTGCGGTAGGCCTTCTTGAGCTCGTCGGCTCCGGCTTTCTCGCCGACGCCGAGGATCTCGTAGTAGTCCTTGGTTCTTGTCGCCATCAGGCGTCGTCGCCCTCGACCGCTTCTTCCTCGGGAGGCGAGCTCGGCGGCCCGTACTTCGCGACCTGGACGCGAGCCGGTCGGACGAGGATCTCGTCGAACGTGTACCCGTCGACGATCACGTTGCAGATGATGTCGTCCTCGCTCGGATCGGTCGTGGGCCGCGTCGCCAGAGCTTCATGGAGATTCGGATCGAACGGCTGGCCGGCCGCTTCGATCCGCATCAGCCCGGCGTCGCCGAGCGCCTTGCGCATCTTCGCCTCAACGAGGCCGACTCCATCCATCAGCGACTGCACGGTCGCGTCGGGAGCCGGTGGTGCGGCGTGAGCCACGCGGGTGAGATCGTCGAGGACATCGAGGAGACCGGCCACCAGGTCCGCCTGGGACCGCCTCCTCATTTCGGCCAGCTCCCGGCGCGTGCGCTTCCTGTAGTTCTCGAACTCGGCAGCGAGTCGCAGGTGGCGGTCCTGGAGCTCCGCCAGATCTTGAAGCAGCCCATCCTCGGCGGAAGGCTCCTCGGCGACCGGCTCTTCGGCGACCAACACCTCCTCGTGCTCCAGCGCGGCGGCTTCCTGCTCGATCGTGCCTGCGTCCTGAGCGATCACCTCGCGTTCTGCTTGCTCTTTTTATCCTTCATCGTTGCTCGCACCACCGATGTTTGCGTTCCAGGTCGTAAGCCTCTCCCGATCGCCTACCAGTCGGGCCCGCACCGCCCAGCGCTTCCCGTCGCGGCAGATTATGGGGCAATACGCAGGTCCGGTTCAAGAAGGTCACACACTCCCGGCCAGGCCGGCCAGGCCAGCCAGGCGGATCATGTCCAGCGCCGCTCTCACCGAACGCCGCCGAACCTCCCGCCGGTCTCCCGGGAAGCGGAACGCGCGTGCTCTCTCCTGCGGCCCGGCCGACGCGATCCACACCGTTCCCACCGGCTTCTCCGCCGTTCCACCACCTGGGCCGGCGATCCCGGTGACGGCCACCGAGAGATTCGTCCCCGATCTGCGGCGGATGCCGCGCGCCATCTCCTGCACCACCTCCTTCGAAACCGCTCCGCAGCGCTCGAGGGTGCTCGCTTGCACCTCCAGCTCCGCGATCTTCGCCACGTCATCGTACGCGACGACGCCGCCCCAATAGACCTCGGAAGCCCCCGGAACCGACGTCAGCGCGGTGGCCACCCCGCCCCCGGTGCAGCTCTCGGCGGTCGACAGGGTGAGACCATGCGCGCCGAGTAGGCCGATTACGACCGCCGGGAGGGAGCGCTGTCCCACCTCGTACACCCGGTCCCCGAACCTCCGCCGCACCTGCCGAACGATCCGGTCGAGGGTCTCGTCGGGCGCGCGGATGCTGAGGTCGAGGAGGTATCCACGCGGTCGCAGATCCACCGATCCGTCGACAGGTTCGACCTCATCAAGAGCCTCGTGCACCTCGGCCGCCGTCACGTCGGCGAGGCGGATGATTCGTGGAGGGGACATCACCTGTCCGGACGCCGCACGTGCGACGCCCTGCCGCGCGGCCCGGTCACGCCTCCTGACCGGCGAAGACCCGGCCGAACGCCGCAAGATACGTGACGAGAGAGAAGAGCGTGAGAGCGAGTGCCACCGTCAGACTCACCGTAGTGAACCACTGGTGAACGTGCTGGAAGCCCTCCCAAAACGGGCCGGACCAGCCACCGGTCCGAGCGCCGGTGCGCAACGCGACGAGGAGGATGGCCGAGCCTACGAAGATGTTCTGAGCCAACGCTTTCCGCTTTCCAACGGAGCTGGCCGAGACCACGGTGCCGCGCTTGGCGGCGGCGAACCTCAAGGTCGTGATCACGACCTCGCGGCCGAGCAGGACGATTATCGCCCAGAGCGGCAGTCCTCCGTACAAGGGGATCGGAAGCAGATCGGGGTCCGCGAGACCGATCCAGTACAACGGCAGAAGCGTCGCGAGGACGAGGAGCTTGTCGGCGACCGGATCGACGATCTTGCCGAAGTCCGTGATCTGCCCGCGACGACGCGCCAACTGCCCGTCCCAGAGGTCCGAGATAGCCGCGAGCAGGAAGACGAGGAACGCCAGCAGTCGGGGATGAGACGTAGGTTGGAGCAGGAGGAACGCCACCACCGGCGCGAGCGCGACGCGGATGGACGTGATAGCGTTCGGAAGATTGACCGACATCAGAACCCAGTCGGCCGATCGGTCGTCGCGTCGATTTGCTAGGTCCCTTCCGCCAGCCGAGATCCGGTCAGCTCCCGCTCCATACCTTCCAGAACCGCCGAGGCCCTCTTCCGCAGCATGGGCCGCTGCTCCCACGCGAGATAGTCGCGCAGCAGGAGGACGTTGTCGACGTTCGGGTACGACCTCAGGTAGCCCAGCGCGGCCAGTCGGCGGAGCGGATGAGGGCTGAACAGGCCCCGCCTGTGTCTGACCATCTGGTCTCTTGCCAGCACCACGCCGATCAGGGCGGCCGTCGCCGCTCCGAGCAATACGAAACCCGTCACCTTCAGCGCGCGCGATGGCACCCGCTCCGTCCTCACGACCAGCACGTCACATCTCCCTCCGTCCTGCGAACGCTTCGGCTATCGTAACCCCGTCCGCGTATTCCAGGTCTCCACCCACCGGCAAGCCCCGGGCCAGCCGCGTGACCCGGATGTTCTCCAGCGGCGACACGATCCGGTGCAGGTAGGTCGCCGTCGCCTCTCCTTCGACACTCGGATTCGTGGCCACGATCAGCTCCCTCACCCCGTCGCGCAGACGCGCGAGCAGCTCCGAGATGTTCAGCTGTTCGGGCCCGATCCCGTCGAGCGGCGAGAGCCTCCCGCCCAACACATGGTAGAGGCCACGGTAGTTGCCCGAGTTCTCGATAGCCGCGATGTCGGAGGCTTCCTCCACGACGCACACCTGTTCGGAAGCCCGTCTCTCGTCGCCGCAGTACTCGCACGGATCCTGATCGCTGAGGTTGGCGCAGCGGCTGCAGGATTTCACCTCGTCGGCCACGCGGACCAGAGCCCCGGCCAACCGGCGTGTCTCGGTCGGCGAGCTCTTCAGCAAGTGATACGTCAGGCGTTGGGCGGTCTTGCGGCCGATGCCGGGCAGGCGGCTGAACTCGGTGATCAGCTCGTCGATGGCGGGCATCGGTGCTTCAGCCGCCGAACAGGCCTGCGACGTTCGGGATCGGAAGGCCTCCGGCGGCCTCCTTCATCTCCTTCTCCATCGTTTCCTTGGCCCGTCGCTGGACCTCGGAGACCGCCGCCAGGATGAGGTCTTCCAGCATCTCGACGTCCTCGGGGTCCACCACGGCCGGATCGAGTTTCAGCCGGCGCACGTTCCCTCGGCCATCCGCGCTGACCTCCACCATGCCCCCACCGCTCGTGGCGCTGAGGGTCTCCTTCTCAAGTCGATCGTTCAGGTCGGCCATCCGCGTTTGCATCTGCTGGCCGAGTTGAAACAGCTGTTGCAGGTTTCCCAGACTATCCACCGGGTTACTCCTTCAAGGTGAGATCAAGCTTTTCTACCGCATCGCGCAGTGCGGGATCCAAGGCCACCATCTCATCTACGCGCTGCTGGCGGGTATTCCTAGCGGTGAATCGCTCCGTCCTCCGGTTCTCGTCGAGCCGAATCGAGAACGCGTCGGCGTCCTGCCCGAGGCGGGTCGCCAGCGTGCCCCGAAAGGCCCCTGAGCGCGCCACATCCGAGAGAAACGCCTCGAGATCCGCGCGCAGGCCGGGCGGGACCTCGAGCACCAGGACCTGGCCGTCGACCTCCACGGGGCGTACGCCGCGCAACGCCAGGGCCTGCCCTCCCCCCAACCCGGTCGTCCCCTCGAGGACCTCCTTCCATACGTCACGCAACGCGGTGCCCGTGCCGCCGGGACTCGTCCGGGCACCGGTCGCTTCCGCTGCCGGCGGTGGCTCGGACTTGGGCCGGGGTCGGGTCTTCCGGGGCGCGGGCGACGCCGAAGCAGAGCGGCTTCCCGGCGCCGGCCGGGTCTCGGAACGAGGCCCCACCTCGGGCTCGATGCGCTCGCCGGAGCTACCCTTCGTGTCCGGCCGAGGGGGCGGGTCGGCGCCGGCCGCCTCGAGCAACGCCTGGAGCTCGACCGTCGAGTCCATGGCGACGAGCCGAAGCAGCAGTACCTCGAGCTGTACCCGCTCGTGACCGCTCCGACCCAGCCCGCCACGCGCTTCGAAGTCGGTGACCGCGACCAGGAGCCTCAGGAGGTCGACTTCCTCGAAGCGGGCAGCCATCTCGGCGAATCGCTCCCGGCTCTCGGGAAGGATCTCCAGCGAAGCGCTCTCGGGGCCGGCACGCAGAATGAGGAGCGTCCTCAGGGTCTCGGCCAGGCCGCGAACGAACTCGGACGCGTCGTACCCGTCGTCCAACAGCGCGCGGACGAATGGGAAGATGGCGGCTCGGTCTCGATTCGACACGAAGCTCATGAGATCCAGATATCGCTCCTCGTCAACGAGCCCCAGCATGCGGCGGACTTCATCGACCTCCACCCTCTCACCGAGAGAGAGCACCTGGTCGAGAAGAGAGAGCGCGTCCCGCACCCCTCCTTCCGCCCGGCGAGCGATGGAGATGAGCGCGGCATCCTCGGCGTTGACGCCTTCGCGACCCACCACCTCGCGGAGCCTCTCGACGATCTCCGAGACCGGTACGCGGCGGAAGTCGAACCTCTGACAGCGGGAGAGGACCGGCGCGGCGGTATTCCTGATCTTCTGCGGCTCCGTCGTGGCGAACACGAAGATCACGCGCGGCGGAGGCTCCTCCAGAATCTTCAGCAGCGCGTTCCAGGCTTCGCGCGTGAGCATGTGCGCCTCGTCGACGATGTACACCTTGAAGCGATGCTCATCGGACGGCGCATACATCGCCCGTTCCCGCAGATCTCTGGCATCGTCGACGCCACGGTGGGAGGCGGCGTCGATCTCGACCACGTCGAGCGAGGCTTGTCCCGCCCAGATCCGCTGGCAGGAAGCGCACTCCCCGCAGGGCTCTCCGTCCTGCGCCGACTCGCAGTTGAGGGCCATCGCGAGGAGCCGGGCGGCGGTCGTCTTGCCAACGCCCCGCGGTCCGCAGAACAGATAGGCGTGAGCTACCCGGCCGCCCTCCACGGCAGACCGGATCGTGGCGCTGACGTGCTGCTGGCCTACAAGCTCGGTGAACTGGCGAGGTCGGTGCTTTCTGGCGAGTGCGGTGTGGTGCATCGGCCCCAAGCTACGATCGTGGGGAGCGGGTCGAAAGACGGGGCGAGCCCCATTTACCAGAGCAAAGCCCCAGGCGGACCGTGGCGACGCTCCCGCGCTTACCGCTGCTGCCTTCGCGGCCCTGACGGAGTTCACGCGCTCGCGCCCCACGGGCCTGGGG
>CAMYMV010000029.1:9109-30564 GCA_947259585.1 uncultured Gemmatimonadales bacterium
AAATGGCCTGGTCAGGTGTCTTCGCCGAAGAAGGCATCCCGGATGTGCTCGACCGTGGGCTGGCGTCCCTCCTCGAATCTCACCGCCACCGCGTCGAAGCGAAACTCGACGCCCACCCGGGGATGTGCACGGATCCAGGAGGCAGCGGCCCGGCGGACCTCCCGTCGCTTCGCCCGGGTTATCGCTTCCAGCGGATGCTGCGGCCCGCCCCGGCGAGTCTTTACCTCGACGAAGGCTACCACCCTACCATCCAGTGCCACGATGTCCAGCTCCCGATGTCCCGCGCGCCAGTTCCGATCCAGGATCTCGAGGCCGTGCGACCTCAAGTAGCCAGCGGCGATATCCTCGCCTCGCCAGGCCAGGCGGGCGGCTTCAGGGAGGGACTTCGATGGAGGGGTCGACGACGCCGTCGCTTCAGGCTCCGGCCACGGCCGCGGGCCGCACGGGTTCGGCTAGATCGCGACCGATCGCCCGGGCGATCAACCGCAGCTCCGAGCTGAGCACCTCGAACTGATCGGGCGTGAGCGACTGGGCTCCGTCCGACACCGCCTCGGCCGGCATCGGGTGGACCTCCACCATCACGCCGTCCGCGCCGGCTGCGATCGCGGCGCGCGCCATCGGCGAGACCTTGCGGCGGCTGCCGGTTCCATGACTCGGGTCCGCTATGATCGGCAGGTGGGAGAGCTCCTTCACGGTCGGGATCGCCGTCAGGTCGAGCAGGTTCCGCGCGTGTGTATCGAAGGAGCGGATGCCGCGCTCGCAGAGGATCACGCGCGATTCGCCTTCGAGAAGAACGTACTCGGCCGAGAGGAGCATCTCCTCGACCGACGCACCCATACCGCGTTTCAGCAGGACCGGCCGATCGGCACGGCCGGCGGCCTTCAGGAGGGAGTAGTTCTGCATGTTGCGGGCACCGATCTGCAGGATGTCGGCGTGCTCGGCCACGACCTCGACGCTCTCCGGATCCAGTACTTCGGTCACGACTGCCAGCCCCGTCTCCTCTCGGGCGAGCGTCAGCAGGCGGAGTCCCTCCTCCCCGAGCCCCTGGAAGGAGTAGGGGGAAGTCCTGGGCTTGAACGCACCGCCTCGCAGAACCGTGGCCCCGGCAGCCCGTACTCGACGCGCCGTCTCCAGAAGCTGCTCCTCGGACTCGACGGCGCATGGCCCGGCGATGAGCACGACTTCGCCCGCCCCGAAGCACGCACCGTTGGGAAGCCGGATGACCGTGTTGTCAGGGTGCCAGTCGCGGCTCGCCCGCCGGTAGGGCGGGGAGATGTGGATCACCCGAAACACCCCCGGCAGCGAGTCGAGCCGACCAGGATCGATGCGGCCGTCGTTCCCGACCAGCGCGACCGCCGTGCGTCGCCTCCCCGGAATCGGCTCAGCGCCGTAGCCCATCTCTTCTATGGTGCGCACGACGGCGGCGATCTGTTCCTCGCTCGCGCCGTGCTTCATGACGATCAACATTGCTCAGGACTCCGCCTCGGTACCGGCATCCCACCAGAAACACCTGGTTTGGACACGCTCAACTTCTCGCAAGACGGCCAAGAGCACAAACCTCGGGCGGGGTCTCACCTGCGCGTCAACTCTCACCGGTCCCGCCGCTCCAGCCGTCACCGTCGCTCAGAACGCGGACCGCACCCTCGTAGCCGGCCGCCGACAGGAGTTCCGCGACGTCGTCGCGACGACGAAAGTGTGGGTAGACATGAGTGACCCACAGGAGGCCCGGACCTGCCTCCGTAGCGAGCGACGCGAGCCCCCTCGGTGAAAGGTGGTTGTCGCCGACCTCCTCATCCGCGAGTGAACACTCCGCGATCAGGACGTCCAATCCGCCCAGGAAGGAGCCGAGCCCCCGAGCATCGCCCTCCGGAAGCCCGGTGTCGCCGGTGTACCCGACCGCCGCATCTCGTCCCTGAATCCGCACGGCGTGGCTCTCCTCCGTGTGAGCCGTGGAGCGTACCGAAAGCTCCAGGCCACCCTCGGTGGCCGACGCGACGCCTTCTTCCAGCTCCTGAATCCGGACGTCGAAACCCGGGTGCAGAACGTAATCGCCCACCGCGGCGGCCAGCCCCAAGAGGAGGCGACGCGTGCCCGGCGGCCCCCACACCGTAAGAGGCTCGTCGCGGTCAAGCGCGGCCCCGTACCTGAGCGCGAAGAAGAGGCTCGGCAGCGCCCCGATGTGGTCTGCGTGAAAGTGTGTGATTACGAGATCGGTGATGCTCTTCCACGGGATGTCCCACCTGGCGAGGCCCTGTAGGGTGCCGGGGCCGCAATCGATCAGCAGCCGGGAGCCATCCGCCTCCAGGTAGAAGCAGGTGCCGCCGCGGTCGCCCTCTGGCACGACGGTGCCGGTGCCAACGGCTACCAGTCGCACGGCAGGCTTCGGGGCGCGACGCTCAGGCGACCTGGCCGCTGGGTAGGTCGGCGAACTCGACGCCCACGATGGAGGAGACTCCGGGTTCCTGCATCGTGACGCCGTATATCCAGTCCGCCGCTTCGATTGTACGCGCGTTGTGGGTGATCACGACGAACTGCGTTTCGCTCTTGAACTCCTCCAGCATCCGTATGAACCGGCCGATGTTGGCTTCATCGAGCGGGGCATCGACCTCGTCCATGACGCAGAACGGGCTCGGCTTGGCAAGGTAGATGGCGAACAGCAAGGCGAGGGCGGTCAGGGCCCGCTCGCCACCCGAGAGCAGGTGGATCCGCTGCGTTCGCTTGCCGCTCGGAGCAGCCGAGATCTCGATCGGTGAATCCAGCGGGTCCTCCGGATCCAGCCAGAGATCACACTCACCGCCCTCGAAGAGGGTACCGAAGGTGCGCTTGAAGTTCTCGCGGATCTCCTGGAAGGACTCGATAAAAGCCTCCGCCGCCGCCTGGTTGATCCGGCGAATCGAAGCCTGGAGATCGTCTCGGGCCTTTGTCAGGTCATCCTTCTGCTCTTCGAGAAAAGTGAGCCTCTCCTTCTCCTCGTCGTACTCCTGGGCGGCCAGTGGATTGACGGGGCCGAGCTTGCGGATCCGGCCGCGCAGCGCCTCGAGCTCCTCGGCCCACTCATCCAGCGTTCCCTCCTCCGGCAGCTCGACGCGACCGGCGAGGGTTTCGTACTCGTCCTCCCACTCCGCCTCGAGCCTCTCGCGGATGCCCGAGCGGCGCGCCCGCTGCTCCGCGAGTTCCAGCTCCAGAGCATGGCGGCGCTCCGAATGCTCCCGCTCCGCCCGCCTCACCTCTCGAACCTTCGCCTCCTCCGCGTCCGCCGCCTGGTGAAGCTCGCGGAGCTCAGCATCGGCCCGGCCGAGCTGCTCCTCGAGGCTGGAACGCTCCTCGAGAAGCGAGACCATGCTCTCCTCCCGCTCCTCCGCGCTCCGGGTCAGCGCCAGGGCGAACTCTTTCCGCTCTTCGCGTTCCGCTTCGAGCCGGCCTCGCAGCGCTTCGACCTCTTCGAGGCGCAGCTCCATCTGCTTGAGACGGTCCGTCGTGGCCGACACCTCGGACTCGAGCCTGGTCAGGTCCAGCTGCAACTCGTGTAGCTCGGTACGCCCCGACTCCCACTCGACGGCTGCTCGGCGGGCCCGCTTGCGGGCTTCCGCCACGGAGGCCTCCGCGGCCGCTTCCTTCTCCCGCAGCTCCGTCAGCTCACGATCGCGTTCCGTCTGCCGCCCATCGAAGCCTCCGATCGCTTCGGTGAGCTCGGCTATGCGCGACGAACCCGCTTTCTCTTCCTCGTGCAGGCTCTCCAGACGCGCCGCCGCCGACTCGCGCCGCCCGTCAGCCGCCTGGAAGGTCTCCCGGGCCTCATCCAGCTCGCGCGAAATGGACTCGACCCGAGCCTCCCGCTCCGAGAGGTCTTCCTCCGCCGCCGTGAGAGCTGTTTGCAGCTCCGTCAGATTCTCCTCCGTGCGGCGGAGGTCTTCTTCCAGGCCCTCCATCCTCGCACGCAGATCGAGCGAGCCGGCCCCGCCGGCTTTTCCAAGACGCACGGCGCCGAAACGGTCCTGGCCGCTGCCATCTTCGCAGATCCATGGCTGCTCGCCGGGAGCGAAATGATCCGAGGTCATCAGGTCGCCGAGCAGGGCGGCGGCCCACGGGGCGGCGCGCTCCTCCACCTCGATCTCGCCGAGCAGATCGCCTTGCGCCGTGACCTGTCCGGAGGGTCCCGGTCGAAGCGGAAGCAGCACGAGCCCGCCCTCGTCATCGCCGGCCTCGAGCCACCCACGAACGGATTCGACGCTCTCCCAGTCTTTCACGAGGACCGCGTTGAGGTAGGGGCCGAGGTGTGCCTCGACGGCACCCGCCAGGTGCGAGGGCACGTCCAGGTGGTCGACGAGCGGACCCAGGACGCCCTTCGGGCCATCCCCTGCCTCGAGAAGACGCGTCACGACGGCGGGCTGGCTGCCGCCCGACGTCAGCACCGCCTGGAGGCTCGAGAGTCGCGCCCGCTCGGCCGACCGGCTCCCCTCCACCTCGGCGGCCAGATTCCGACGCTCCCGCCATGCATCGCGGGCGGCGGCGAGCTCGCTGCGGGCCTCCTCGAGCTCGGATTCGAGCCGGGCACGGATGCCGGCCGCCTGTTCGGCCCCGGCGGTGGCCGCCTCCAGCTGCTCCTGTGTCAGGGATCTCCGCTCCTCGAGCGCCCGGAGCAGCGCCTGTCGCCTCTCCAGCTCCTTCTGTCTTTCTTCGTCACGCTGCTCGGCGCCGGCACGCTCCGAAGAGAGGGCGCCGATTCGCTGGATCACCTCGCCATGACGGCTGCGGGCGTCTTCCACGGCGGTCGCCTCGCGCTCCCTGTCCGCCTCGAGGCGCTCGACCTCGGCAACCAGCCCGACCTCCACCTCGCGAGTCTCCTCCAACCGGAGCGTCGAGGCCTCGCTCTCTCCGCCGAGACGGTCCACCTCGGAGCTCAGGGACGCACGCCTGCCGGCCTGCTGGGCCAGCTCCTCCTCGATGGTCTCGAGACGCTGTCGGTTGGTACCCGTTCGCTCGGCATCCACGAGGCCCTCGGACTCCAACCGGTTGAGCCGGTCGCGCGCCTCCGACAGCTGATCGGCGAGCTTGCTGCGGCGGCTTCCCTCCTCGGCGACGCGCAAGCGGAGCGTCTCGAGCTCCGCCTCTCGCGCATGAAGCTGAGCTTCCTCGGTCGGGGCCTCACCGCGAAGGCCGTCGAGCTCCTTGGTGGCGCGACCGATGCGGGCCTCGATCTCCGTCAGCCGACCGTCGGCGACGGCGATCTCGAGCTGCAGGAGACGCTCCCGATAGTGGACGTACCGGTCGGCTCGTCCACGCTGCCGAGCCAGCGAGCGCACCTTGGACGCTACCTCTCCGATCAAGTCCTCGAGCCGCTGCAGATCGGTCGTCGCGGCCTCGAGACGGCGGAGAGCCGTGCGGCGGCGGTCCTTGTACCTGCCGATCCCGGCCGCTTCCTCGAAGAGCGCTCGCCGCTCCTCCGCACGATCGCTCAGGATCGTGTCGATCATCCCCGCCTCGATGATCGAATAGGCATTCGCCCCGAGTCCCGTGTCACGGCAGAGGTCCAGGATGTCGCGAAGCCGGCAGGACGCCCCGTTGAGCCGGTAGTCGCTCTCGCCGCCCCGGTAGACCGTCCGCCCGATCTCCACCTCCGAGTAGGGCACGGCGAGCTTGCCCTCCTCGTTGGAGAGGAGCAGGGAAACCTCCGCCCGGTGGATCGGACGTCGCTGCTCGGTACCCACGAAGATCGCCTCGTCCATGCGGCTGCCACGGATCACCGTGGGACGCTGTTCTCCCAGCACCCAGCGGATCGAATCCGAGATGTTCGACTTGCCGCACCCGTTCGGGCCGACGATCGCGGTGATCCCGTCGTGGAAATCGAGCTTGGTCTGGTCTGCGAAGGACTTGAAGCCGTGGAGGGTGAGGGACTTGATCTTCAACGCGGCTCTCCTCGTCTAGGCACAAGTTCGGCATCCACGCCGGCTTCCATGAGCTGCGCACGCAGCGCCGCGGCAGCTTCGCCCCGCTCGTACGCGCCGGCGTAAACCTGATGGACGGTATCGCCTTCCGCCACCAGCGGGATCGTGTATGCCCAGATCTGGCTTTCGAGCAACTCGCGCGAGGCGGCCCGGGCCGCCTCGCGGCTCGCGTGCACCGACAGAAGGTAGCCCAGCGAAGCCGGTCGTATGTCCCAGTTGCTGATGGCCTCCTTGATCCCACGTCCCATCAGCTCGCCCATGAGCACGCGGGCCGAATCGCGCGTCGGAAGCGCGCCCGCAAAGAGCCGGTGATAGGTCCTTCCCCGCACCTGCGTCGGGACGACGAAGAAGAGGATCGAGCCGTCGGAGATGCTTCGGGCCCGCGCGAAGGCGTCCCCGGGCCTGGTGTAGCTGGCTACGAGTACCGAGAACGGCAGCTCGGGCCCGGTCCCCGCAGCGACGGCGTCCGCCAGGGTCGCCATCGCGTCGACCGACGGGTCGTCCTCTCTCTCCGCCGACGCCTCGCCCCGGGGCTCCGCGGACGCGCCACCGTCCCCTGTGGCGACCCCCACATCGATCGCCTCCGTCGATACCGCGGCCGCAGGCAGGGAGCCCTCTGTCGAGGAACGGGTCACGACGCGGGCAAGGACCCACCAACCGGCCAGGAGCGCGACCAGAGCGGCGCCCGCGACCGCGAACCGCGGCAGCGGCAGGCGCTGCTTCAGCCTGTGCCGTCTCCAACGGCCCCGCTCCGGCATCTCCTCCGCCGGCATTGCTACCGCCGGCATCCCAGTCGACGGAATGGCCGCGGCCGGAATGTCGTCCGACGGAATCGCCGCGGCCGGACCGGGAATCTCCAGATCCATGTCGAACCACTCGGCCGGCAAGCCGCCGCGGTCGGTTGGCATGACCACGAGGAGCGTCCCTCCGGCTGCCCTTACACGCTCCATCAGCGAGCGGATGCCGGAGGAAGATAGGGGCTTCGATGAGTCGCCGAGGGGTAGGTACAGAAAGCGTCGCTCGGGGGACCGGTGCGTAACGTCGGTGAGCTTCGCCTCTCCGGAGAGAACCTCGGCCAGGCCGGGCGAGTCGGCGGTGCCCAACCCCTCGTCCATCGCCTCACCGGCGGTGGAGAGCCCGAGCACCAGGGTCCGGCCCCTCTGCTCCGCGATTCCCGTCGCGACGTCCACAACGGCCCGGGACAGCTCCGGTACTGCGCCTGCCAGAAGGGCTACGATCCGTGCATCGGCCGGAAGCCGCGTCTCCGTTCTCAACCCATCCTCTCGCTCGGAAGCCACGGATTCAACTTAACGCGATTCGGGCTGCAGTTCTCCCTCTGTCCCGGCGGTCACCTCGATGACCCAGGCATCCAGCTCGCGCTCACGGCGGAGCTGACGGGCCGAGGCTTCGGCCCTCTCCCTGACCGGATACGGTCCGACGAGAGCTCGGTACCACATCTCGCCGCCGTCATCGCGTCGTCTCTGGACGGCCGTCGGGTAGCCGCTTCGCGCCAACACCCCCACGAGCTCGATCACGCCGCCCGCCGTTCGCGACGCCACGGCGACCGCATAGTACCCCGCAGCGGGAGCGGTAAAGGAGAAGCCGATCGAGTCGGCCGGAGCCTCTCCGGCCATTCCGGCTTCGCCCTCTCCAGCTCCGATCGTGTCTCCAGAGGCATCCGTCAGGCCGTCCGCGGGCGTGCCCTCGTCCTCCGATTCGCTTCCGGGTGTCGCCGAGTCGGCCGGTGAATCGGACCCTTGGCCGCCCTCGTCCTCCTGACCCCGCTCCGAGGCGAGGCGCGTCGAGGACGGGATCCAGCGCACCGGCAACCACCAGGCCTCGGCCGGACCGTCGGTGGCCTCGAGAGTCACCTCTCCGGGCGCGCCGCTACGCGCCCGAGCCACGTAGAGCGAGTCGCCACGAGCAGCCAGGACATCGCCGCTCGGCAGGCCTAGCGGGAGGTCGGCTCTCCAGTCGACCGGCAACCGTGCGGGCTGGGCGCCGCTCAGCGAGACCCGGTAGACGCCCTCCGATCCGGCCGCCAGTAGCTGCTGGCCATAGATGCCCGGACGGAGCTCGCTGACCTCGCCCGGCAGCCGGGCCAACTCCCGCCGGTTCCCGTTGATCCGATTCACCGCCTCGATCCGGCCGCCCGAGTGCGCCACGTAGAACTCGTGCGAAGAGCCGGAGATCGCGATCGCACTCACGGGGCGCCGGAACTCGTGCCGTGCCACCTCCTCGAGCTCGGGGATGCGGACGACCACGACCTCCCGCCCATCGGCGGTAGGAAACAGGACGTTCCTTCCCCACGCCGTCAGGTGGCCGGGCGTCCGAACCGTCATGTCGCTCTCCGACACGATCTCGGAGCTCTCGTTCAAGGCAAGGAGAACGGGTCCCCTCTCGCTCTGAGCGAGCGCCACCACGCCTTCGTCCGGTGCGGGAGCCGCCCAGATCACGGGAGCGGGCGCCGTGTAGGTCCGCTCACCGGCCTCATCCGAGACGATGATGCGGTCCTCGGCCCAGAAGGCGGCGGCCCCATCGACCGCGCTCCAATCGGCACCTGGCTCCACATCGCCCAGTGCGTCCGCTCGCTCCTCTTCCAGATCCCAGCGATAGGTCGCCCCGCGTGGAGTGCTGAAGACGAGCGATCGGGCACCGATCTCGCCAACCGTCTCGATCGCCGGAAGACTTTCCTCCCGCTTCCAAACCATCAGCGAGGGATCGGCTGCCGCACGGAGCTCGGGACGGTCGCCCGACCGGCTCAGCACGAGCAATCCGGCCTCGGCCAGCCAGTCCCCGACGACGAGGCTCTCGGCCGCGTAGGCCCGGTCCGTTGCCGCATCGTCATCGGAGGCTCCGCAGGCCGAGATCGTCAGGGTTCCCAGACAAGCCGAGACGGCCCAAGCAGGGACGTGTCGACTGGAGCGCCGTGGCATCCTCAAAGGTCCTCGAGGGAGACCTGCGGCGCGTCTCCCCACAAGCGTTCGAGCTGATAGAAATCACGTACGGCGGGCAGGAAGATGTGGAGCACGACGTTGATGAAATCGATCAGGATCCAGCGCCCGGCGGCCTGTCCTTCGACGCCCACCGGCCGGACCCCGTGCTGGCGGGTATGCTGGAGCACGTTCTCGGCGATGGCTCGGGTATGCACGTCCGAGTCCCCTGAAACGATGACGAAGAAGTCGGTCGCGTCGGACAGCTGGCGGAGATCCAGAACGAGTCCTGCGCGAGCGTTTCGCTCGAGCGCGGCCACCGTCAGCTGAGACAACTCGGCCGGAACCGCTCCCTCGCTGCCAACCAGAGTGGCGAGGCGCTCCTCGAGCGGCACCGGAACGGGCGTGGGAGCTACCAAGCCCGGGCCATCCGCTGCATCACTCCTCGGCGACCACCCAGACCGTCAACTCGGGCCGTACGTCTGCGTGCAGGCGCACGGGCACGCGGAAGACGCCCAGCTCCTTGATCGGCTCTTCCAGTACGATGTCCCGACGGTCGATCGTGACGCCTTCGCTGGCGAGCTGCTCGGCGATGTCGACGGTCGTGACCGAGCCGAACAGCTTTCCCTCCTCGCCAGCTTTGACCTTGAACGACACGGATCGCCCCTCGAGCTCCGCCGCCAGGCCCTCCGCCCTGTCCTTCTGCCGGTCCATGCTCACCTGGACTTGTTGGCGCTCGCTCTCGAGCCTGCGCACGCTGCCCTCGGAGGCCAAGTAGGCGAGCCCCTGCGGGATCAGGTAGTTCCGGGCGTAGCCGGGCTTCACGACGACGACCTCTCCGGCTCCGCCGAGGTCCGCGACATCCGTCCTGAGTATCACTTGAGTCATGGTATCAACACCGTTTTGCCTGTTTGCTTACTTACTACCGTGAGAGCTTTCCGATCCGTGGAACCTCTGCCTGAGATGGAGCCACGTGTCGCTCACACCCAGGACCAGGGCGAAACCTACAAGGATCGGATAGAAGAGCAGCGCCGCCAACGCCAAGAAAAGGCCGAACCAGGAGGAGACTGCCGCTGCGGGCACGATCCAGGCGAGCACGGCTACGCCGCGAAGCACATACAGTCCTCCCATGAAGGCCAGCGCGTTCTGGCCGATACGCGATGCGAGCTGCCCGATCGGTAGCAGGAAGAGGAGCAACCCGGCGATCGCTAGCCAGATGAAGTGATCGCTGAATCCGAACTCCCGCAAAGGACCGACCGCCCCCTCGGATCCGGCCAGTCGCACCGAAACGGACCAGGCCACGCCCAACGCCGCCACCGTCGCCAGGGCGAGCAGCGATGGGTAGAGAGAGACCTGAAGCTCGACCATCTCCCCGAGCCTGGCCGAGATCGCTCCCAGAAAGCTGTCGGCCTCGGCTCCCACCAGCCAACTCGAGACAACGCGCGACGTCCAGCGCAGCTCCGAGGCCATCCACCAGTCGAGCCTCGCCAGCGCCCCCGGCCGAAGGAGCCCGAACAGGCCGAATGCGACGAAGCCGGAGGCGACAGCGGCTATCGACCGTAGCGCCAGGCGCGCCTGGGGCCACAGAATCGTGGCCCCGACGAACCCGCCGGCCGTGATCAGGGCCCAGGCGCGCTCTCCGTACCAGAGAGGCGTCATCGACCCGGCCGGCGGAGTGAACGCCAGCCATGCCAGCCCAGCCGCGAGGAGCGCCGACGACAGTCGTCCGGACCGAAATGCCAGGAGCAGCACGGCCAGCGGAACGGACACCAGAAGAAACGGGCTCACCGGTGAGAGCAGCGCCACCGCCAGTAGAAGCGCCGCGACACGCGCGAGCGCCCACCGGCCCCGCGAAGACTCCACGATCCCCAGTGAGGCTCAGTGGTAGTCGCGGATGTAGGGAAGGAGGGCGAGGTAACGCGCCCTCTTGATTGCCAGGGCGATCTGACGCTGATGGCGAGCACAGGACCCCGTCGCCCGGCGGGGCAGGATCTTCCCACGGTCCGTGATGAAGCGGCTGAGCAAGTGCTCGTCCTTGTAATCCACCTGCGAGATCTGACGCTCGCAGAGCTTACACACCTTCTTCAATCTAGGCATCGGACGAGCTCCTCTCTTCGGCCTCTTCGGCTTCGCCGGCCTCACCTACCGGAGCAACAGGCTCCTCCGAATCGGAAGCCACGTCGGTCGGCGGTCGCTCCTCTTCGGTCGCTTCCTCGGCCGTGACTCCGGACGCCGATTCGTCCTCTTCCTCGGCCGTGACTCCGGACTCCGATTCGTCCTCTGCATCGGCGTCCGGCTCTGCGTCGGCGACCGGCTCACCGTCGGCGGCCTTGCTCTCGGCGTCCTTACCATCGGCCTCCTCGGACGACTTCCGCGGGGCGGCTCCGTAGCCGGGTCTATCATCCGACTCTCGACGCATGGAGGGCGGGATCGGCAGCTCACCCTCGGAGAGCACGATAAGGTACCTGAGGATCTGGTCATCCAGCTTGAGGATCCTCTCGAAGTCCGGGAGCGAGCCGGGCTCGGTCTCGAACTGGGCGACGACGTAATTGCCGTTGCGCTCCTTATCGACCGGATACGCGAGCTGGCGCTTGCCCCAGTGCTCGACGGCGGAGATCTGGCCCGCACCCCGCGTGAGCAGCGAGTGGAAGTTCTGGAGCTTGGATTCGAGCTCCTCGGAGGCGAGCGAGGAGCGGAAGATGTATACGATCTCGTACTTGTTCATTCTGTCTCTCCTTCGGTCTCGTTCGGCCCCGGTTTCCGGGGCAGGAGGACTGGACGGTCGCTCGATCCGGTCCCGCCGTGTCGGCGGGGCGGCCAACCTATCGCGACTCCTCTTCTACATCAAGCCGAGCGGCAGGTCCCGCCCGCGCCATCCCGTTACTCCGACAGGGCTCCCGCAGACCCCTAGCCGAACAGCCTGATCGCCTCCATGAGCCAGCCGAGAGCATCGTTCGATTCCGCCGCCGAGCCCAGGGAGCCGTGCACCCTCGCGAACCATGGCGCCAGCACGAGCGCCACGACGCTGATCAGCTTGATCACGATGTTCATGGACGGGCCGGAGGTGTCCTTGAAAGGATCACCCACGGTGTCCCCGACGACCGCCGCCTTGTGCGGCTCGGAGCCTTTCCCCCCATAGGCACCCGCTTCGATGAGCTTCTTGGCGTTGTCCCACGCCCCCCCGGCGTTCGCCATGAAGAGCGCCAGGAGCACACCGCTGACCGTGGCGCCGGCCAGCAGGCCTCCGAGCGCGGCGGGTCCGAGGAAGTAGCCGACGACGATCGGCACCATGATCGCGGTAAGTCCCGGCAAGATCATCTCCCGCAATGCGGCGCGCGTGGAGATGTCCACGCAACGGGCAGAGTCGGGCTTCGCGGTACCCTCCATGAGCCCCGCGATCTCGCGGAACTGCCGCCGAACCTCCTCGACCATGCCGGCCGCAGCACGGCCGACCGCGGTCATCGTCAAGGCCGCGATCAGGTAGGGGGTCACGCCGCCGATGAACAGACCGATCACGACCAGCGGATCCAGCAGGTTGATCCCCACGTCCTGGAGGCCGACGGTGTTGGCGTACGCCGAATAGAGCGCCAGCGCCGTGAGCGCCGCGGAGCCGATCGCGAAGCCCTTGCCGATGGCCGCCGTCGTGTTGCCGAGGGCATCCAGCTCGTCGGTGATCGCGCGAACCGAAGGTCCGAGACCGCTCATCTCGCTGATCCCGCCGGCGTTGTCGGCGATCGGGCCGTACGCGTCGACGGCCATCGTCACGCCCACGGTGGCGAGCATGCCGACGGCGGCGATCCCGATCCCGTACAGGCCGGAGAAGCCGTAGGCGAGATAGATCGACGTGGCGATCAGCAGCAGCGGAATCGCCGTTGATTCCATCCCCACGGCGAGGCCTCGGATGATGTTGGTCGCCGATCCGGTCTGGGAGGCATCCGCGATGCTCCGGACCGGCCGTCCGGCCGTGTAGTACTCGGTCGACAGGCCGATGAGGATCCCGACAAGGGAGCCGAGGAGCATGGCCCAGAAGGGCCCGGCCCGCCCGTCGATGAACGTCCAGAACGTCGCGGACGAGCCGGCGAACACGTCCAGTTCCACGGTGATGAACCAGGCGATCACCCAGAAGAGGATGGCGGCGATAAAGGTCGTGTTGCGGAGGGCGGCCGCCGGACCGATACGCTCAAGCACCCGCATGGCGAGCACCCCGATGACGCTGGCCAAGAGCCCCGCCATGATTAGCAGGATCGGGAGCGAGATCGCGGAGAGCCGCTGGGCATCCAGGATGATCGGACTGGTGGCGCCGATCACGATCGTCGCGACGACGGAACCGACGTACGACTCGAAGATATCCGCCCCCATCCCGGCCACATCCCCGACGTTGTCGCCGACATTGTCGGCGATCGTGGCCGGGTTGCGGGGATCATCCTCCGGAATCCCAGCCTCCACCTTGCCCACGAGGTCGGCACCGACATCCGCCGCCTTCGTGTAGATGCCGCCGCCGACCCGCGCGAACAGCGCGATCGACGAGGCGCCCATGGCGAAGCCGCTGATGATTTCGGCGAACGGCGCGAAGCCGTTGTCTGCCGGCGGGAAGATCAGGAGCACGGCGCCGATGCCTACGAGGCCCAAGCTGGCGACGGAAAGACCCATGACGGCCCCGCCGCTGAAGGCGACTCGCAGGGCCTTCCCCCGGCCCTCGGCTCGGGCGGCCTCGGTCGTTCGGACGTTCGCTCGCGTGGCTGCCTGCATGCCGAAAAAGCCGGCGAGGATCGAGCTGGCGGCGCCGAAGACGTACGCGGCCGCGGTCCGGGATCCGATGACGAAGTAGAGCAGCAGCGCGATGAGCAGAACGAAGGGTATCAACACCGAGTATTCCCGCCTCAGGAACGCCATAGAGCCGGCATAGATGGACTCGCCCAGTTCACGCATCGTGTCGTTCCCGTCCGGCTGCTGACGAACGTAGGCGAACAGCGCCCACGCGCAGATCAGGCCGATCAGCCCCAGCCCGAGCGCCCACCCGGTGTATTCGATCACCTTACGTGCTCCTTTCTCAATCTCTCAACAGATCAACCGGCCCACACCGGCCGAAGCAAGCGTCGTATGTCGCGCCCCAAGAGGGCCGGCGTCACAACGCCGGTTCCGCGGCCCGGTTAAACCGACTCATCGTGGATTCGATCCCCTCGGTCATCCAGCACTCGAGCGCGTCCTCCATCTCGGCGAAGGCGAGCAGAACGGACTCCTCCTCCGCGTCACCCATGGGTGCCAGCACCCACTCGGAGAGATCGATGCGCGAATCGTGCGGCCGGCCGACGCCGATGCGAAGCCTGGCGTACTCGCGCGTCTCGAGCGCCTCCTCGATCGAGGCGAGCCCGTTGTGCCCTCCCGCCGAGCCCTGCGCCCGTAGCCGGAATCTGCCGGGCTCCAGGGAGACATCGTCCACGAGCACCATGAGGTCCTCGACCCGGAAGGCAGCGCCTGCCAGGAGCTCCTCGAGAACGGAGCCGCTTCTGTTCACGTACGTGAGTGGCTTGAGGATCCGTACCGCCTCCCCGCCGACGATTCCATCCGTCGAGGCGACGAGATCGCGCGGACCGAAGGGCGGAAGGGACCACGACACGCACAGACGGTCGGCCAACCACCAGCCGGCGTTGTGGCGAGTGTCGCGGTAGCGGGCCCCGGGGTTCCCCAAGGCGAGAAGGATCTTCAACTGGCTGCTGGATCGACGGGCCTAGGATCCCTCGGCCTCGGGCTCGGCTTCCCCGTCCTCGCCCTCTCTCTCCTCGCCGATGACCTCGGGCTCGAGCTCGCCCTCCAGCTCTTCTTCCTCCTCTTCCTCGACGACGAGGATGGTCGGCGGAATCACCGCGGCCACGAACGAGTCCGGGTCGTCAAGCACGGTGATGCCTCCCGCGTCCACGTCGGAGACCAGGAGGGAGTCTCCGATCTCCAACTCGGAGACGTCAATCTCGAATCCACCAGGTATCTCCGTGGGGAGACAGGAGATCTGGATCTCGTAGCGATGCTGCTGGAGGATCCCGCCCTCGTTCTTCACGCCAGTCGCCTCGCCCATCAGCTGTAGCGGTACCGCGACCTTGATCTCTTCGTCCACGTTGATGCGGAAGAAGTCGACGTGGAGGATGGAGGGCCGCCAGGGGTGCCGCTGGACCTCTCGGATCAGGACCTTCCGGGCGGGCGCGCCGTCGACCTCGAGGTCGATGAGCGTGCTTCCGGCGCTGATCCGGCCCAGAAGCACCGAGAACTCCCGCTCGTCGAGCCGCAGGCTCTCCGGCTCGAAGCCGCGGCCGTACATGGTCGCCGGCACGGAGCCCTCTCGACGCAGCTTGCGGGCTCTTGCCTTCCCTCGCTCGTCTCTGTGCTGCGCCTTCAGTTTGATCTGCTTCGTCATCGGGTCCTCTTCTATGACTGCGTGTGCGAGCTCGTCGATCGTCCTCAGACGAACAGCGAGCTCACCGAGCGGTTGTAGTGCGTGCTCTCGATCGCGCGTGCCAGCAGGCTGGCCACCGAGAGAATCTTCAAGTTGCTCAGCGCCTCGCGGGCACCATCGGAGACCCGGATCGTATCCGTGACCGCGATCTCCTCGATCTCGAGCGAGCGAAGGCGCTCGACCGCGGGGCCCGAGAACAGGGCATGCGTCGCCAGCACGTAGATCTGCTTCGCTCCGCGCTCCTGGAGCGCCTGCACCGCGCCGACCGTCGTGCCGGCCGTGTCGATCATGTCGTCGGCGATCAGGCAACGCTTGCCCGCCACGTCACCGACCACGTTCACGACCTCCGCCAGGTTGGGGCCTGGCCGTCTCTTGTCGATCACCGCCATGTCGACGCCGAGCCGCTTCGCGTACCCGCGCGTCATCTTGGCGGCTCCGACATCGGGGGCCACGAGCACCGCGTCCCCCGCTAGATCCTTGTACCACTCCATGAACACCGGGGCCGCATACAGGTGGTCGACGGGGATATCGAAGAACCCCTGAATCTGGTGTTGGTGAAAGTCGATGCCCAGCAGTCGGTCCGCCCCGGCCGCCGTGATCAGGTTCGCCATCAGCTTCGCCGCGATGGATACGCGCGGCTGATCCTTACGGTCCTGCCGGCCGTAGCCGTAATAGGGCACGACGGCCGTAATCCTGGCGGCCGACGCCCGTTTCGCCGCGTCGATCAGAAGCAGCAACTCCAGGATGTTCGCAGCCGGCGGGTTGGTCGGCTGGATCAGGAAGACGTCCCTGCCCCGGACGTTCTCGTTGATGCCGACGAAGATCTCCCCGTCGGCGAACCGCTTGATCGTCACGTCGCAGAGCGGCCTGTTCAGCTCCCCCGAGATCCGCTCTGCCAACTCGCGGTTGGCGGTCCCGGAAAGGAGCATCAGCGGGCTCGCGGTGGCCGAAAGCTCCGGCATCTTTCCCGTCAGTTCAGCGTTGGAAACCGCCCGCCCGCCCGGATCGGCGGAGGGCAAAAATGATCGAGCCCATTAGGATAAACGGCGATCTGGAAAGGGTCAACCTGCCGGCGCCTCCGACCCTCCCTGAGCGGGGTTCACGTGCACGACCTGAGTCGGGAAGGCGAACTCGATCCCCTCCTCCTCGAAGCGCCGGGAGATCTCGAGGTTGATGCTCTGCTGAATGTCCATATAGACCGCGTACTCGGGACTCAGGACGTAGTACACGGCGTCGATGTTCAGGGAGTACGCACCGAACTCCTTGAAATGCGCCCGGTCGAAGCGGACCCCCTCCTCCGCCTCGATCGCCTCTCGTACCATGTCGGGGATGCGCGCGAGCTTCTCGCGCGGCGTGTCGTAGGTGACGCCGAGCGTGAAAGTGGCGCGCCTCTCGTACATCCGGCCGTAGTTCTGGATCCGACTTCCGAGCATGTCACTGTTCGAGATCACCAGCTGCTCTCCGGACAGACTCCGCAGCCGCGTCGTCTTGATCCCGATGTTCTCGACGGATCCGGTGCTGTCACCCACGCGGACGAAGTCGCCGATTAGAAAGGGCTTGTCGAAGATGATGGACAGCGAGGCGAAGACGTCTCCCAGGATGCTCTGCACGGCGAGCGCGATGGCGATTCCGCCGACGCCGAGGCTGGCCACGAGCGCGGTCACGTCCACGCCGACATTGTCGGCCACGCTCAGCAGGACGAGGACCCAGATGACCCCCCTGCCGATGTAGCCGATGGCGTTCATCCCGGTCGCGCTTCCCGGATCCTCCGCGATGACCCTCTTCCGATAGCTTTCGATGGTCAGAGAGAGAGCGGCGGAGAGCCAGATCCCGACCTGGATCGCAGCAGCGATGAACGCCGCGTGCCGGAAGCCGGCGTTGAGCCTGGTCGGGAGGTCGAGCGACAGAGTACCGGCGTAGACCGCGACCACCAGCAGCATGCTTCGGCGGGTCTTTCCGAGGATCGCCACCACGAGGTCGTCGATCTCCGTCTTGGTGCGCTTGGAGAGTCCTGCCAGGCGGCGAGCGGCGAATCCTATGAGCAGCCGGATGGCGGCGTAGACGACGACCGCGACTCCCGCCGCCGTCAACCAGCGACCGACCGTGTTCCCCCAGACGACGGTCTCGAAAAACTCGCTCATGTCTCGCCCTCGCAAGCGGCGCGATCAGCGATCTGCAGCGTCTCCGGCAGGTGCAGCGTCCGGATCGGAAACGGAATGACGATGCCCTCCTCTGAGAAACGGGCGTGCAGCCGCTTGATGAACTCGTGCTGCACCGGGAGAAGCTCGGCGAACTCGTTCGTCGGGACGAACACGGTGAAATCGATGCTCGAGTCGCCGAACGCCCGAAACCGGATCAGCGGCTCCTGGTCCGCACGTGCCCCCGGAACCTGCGACGCCATCTCGCGGGCGACCTCCATGGCGACCCTCTCCACGTGCTGCAGGTCGCTGTCATAGTGCACGCCGACGTCGATCCGCGTCCACAGGTACGAGTGCGGAAGCGTGAAGTTCGTGAGGATCGAATCGCCCAGTCGGCTGTTGGGGACGATGATCTGGTGATCGTCGAGCAACGCCCTGATCGTCGTGTTCCTCCAGTGCACATCCACGACGTGGCCTTCCTCACCCGAGTCGAGCCGGATGTAGTCGCCTCGCCTCACCTGTCCGCTGGCGATCACCTGGAAACCCGAGAACAGGTTGGCCAGCGTGGGCTGAATCGCCAGGGCCACCGCCAAACCGCCGATGCCGAGGCCCGTCACGAGAGGCGTGATCGATATGCCCAGGTTCTGCAGGATTAGGAGCACACCCGCAATCATGATCACGAGCTTGGAGATGTTGGTGACGAGCGAGGACGCCGGAAGCGGACTGCGTGTCCGTTGGGCGTATTGGCTCACCACCTCTCCGACGATTCGGGCCGCGACCACCGTGATGGAGAGCAGAACCAGGACGACGAGCAGCTGGCGGAGGAGACGGCTCGCCTGCGGCGACAACGGGAGCATCTGAAGGGCCGCGTACGCGCCGAGCGCTCCGAACCAGAGCATGGGCGCATGCCGGAGCGAGTCGACGATAATGTCGTCCCAGTGAGTGCGCGAGGCCTTGCTCAGCTCCCGGAGCCGGTGGAGGAAGATCCGCTCGATCATGTATCCGAACAGGGCGCCGGCCACGATGAACGTGAGGGGTAGCGCCCAGATCGAGATCTGGTCGAACGTCCTGCTGAGCTCCGGCACTATTCGCTCTCCGCCACTATTCGCTCTCCGCGATGTTCTCGGAGGGGGTTTCTTCCGAGCTCGCGGCGAGAATCGAGTTGAACAGCAGCTTGAAGGTGGCGCGAGGCTGCGCCCGGAAGTGGCTTCTGAAGCCGATCAGCACGACCTGGCCCTGCCCGACGCGCACTCGCATCACGGCGGGTCGGCCGGCTAGGTGTTTCTCGGCGCCCAGTTCCCAGCCGCTGAGGAGTAGATCCTCCTGGCCGTACCAGGCCGCTACATCCACCTCCTCACGCTCGACGGGCGCTTCGCCGTCGTCACCCGCCATTGCCACGGTCTCGAAGGCCCGGCTGCGCACGAAGAACGCGGCCGTCTCCTCGGGAATCCCGAAGCCGATCGGGTCGGCGGAGTCCACATCGAGACGGAGCAGGCTGCCGGGGACGGCGAGCGATTCCGTCGATACGTCCTTGACGATGTTGCGGACCGGCAGCCCGAAGCCATCGATCACGAAGTCGCTCGCGCCGTCTACCGCGATCAGCGTGCCTCCCGCCTCCACCCAACGCTTGAGCTGAAGAGCGCCCTCGAGACCCAGGCCTCCCGTGTACTCCTCGGGCATCGTGCCCGACGCGTGCCCATGGAGGATGTCTTCGGCCGACTGGTGCGGGAGGAGGATCGCATCGAGACCTTCCAGACCGCCGTTCCGTACCTCGGCGTCGCTCAGGGTGGTGTAGGCGAAGTCGTATCGCTCCAGCACCCATCGCGCCCATCCCTCGTCCATGCTGGGCACCCAGCTGCGATAGAGTCCGACGGACGGCGCCCGAAGGCGAATCACGTCCGGGGAGTCGAGCAGGCCGCTATCCGCCGCCTGGAAATCAACGCCAAGCTCGTCCGCCAGGGGGCGCAGATCGGCCGCCGCGGCCCGCACGACAAAGGTCCCCGGTGGAAGATGACCGTCTCGTGACGCGTGCGGGCGAGCGAGTCGGCCGACCCTGATCCCCTCGTCCACCAGCCGATTCACCGCCACGTAGGCGAGATTCGATCCGGGGTCGAGAAGGAACTCGGAGGCTTCCCCGACGACGCTCCCCGGCGACGACAGCAGCTCGGCGACCTCCTCCAGCGGGATCTCCAACGGCTCGTCGATGCGGGTGACGCTCACGCCCATCTGGAGCGGAAGCGTCCAACCGGTCAGGTCGTAGGGCATCAGCGGTGGTCCGCCCGGATACTGCCGGCGGTCCGGGTACTCCTGCGGCTCCAGGAGATCCACCAGGTGCGCCCGGTAGGGCTGGGCGGCGCGCATCACGAACGTGCCCGCCGGGAAGCTCTCCCCGTCGGCGGTGAAGGCGGCCGTGGCCCGCTCGACCCGAATGCCTCCCAGCTTCAGGACGCGCAACAGCTCCAGGGCCTCGCCCGGATCTCGCTGGCGATCCAGTGGCACCAGATAGGCGAACGGGCTCTCGGCTCCCTCTTCGATCGCGTCGCGCCCCATCTGGTAGATGTTGAACAGCCAGCTCTCCCGCATGCCGGCAGCGGCCTCGAGTGCCCCCATCGACGCGGTGAGGAAGTAGTCGACCGCGTCGCCGATCCGCCACCACCCCCCTTTCCACGGATCCGGGTACCAGACGCTGGCTCGATCGGCAGCCTTCCCTCCTCTGAATGCCTTCGGGAGCGAATCGGGCTCGTAGTACTTGGGGGTCGCGTATCGGTGCAGGGCCACCTCGGTGAGGATGCCGACCTGATTATGGAAGTAGGGCGCGGTGCGCACTCCTCCGTTCCACCACTGGGTGAAGCGGAGACGCGAGACGGCGCCGGGCTTCCCCTCCTCGGCGAACCGTCGCTGCATCGCCGTGCCTACCAGGTTGACGCCCGCGATCACCAGCGGCGGGATATGCGGGTTCACCGGGTCCGCGAAGGGTGGGATGAAGATCCGGGCCGGGAACGGCGCCGTCTGATGGTGGTTCACGATGATCTGCGGGACCCACTCCTCCCAGAGCTGACGCACGACGGCCCGGGTCTCCGGCTGCAGGATCATGAACCAGTCCCGGTTGTTGTCGTGGCCCGCGTATTTCTGATAAAGAACGGGGAGCCCGACGGTCTCGTAGGGCGTGCCTAGGTTTCGCCGATACCAGTCGACGACGATCTCCAGGCCGTCCGGGTTCATCACCGGCATTTGGAGGATGACGACCTCGTCGCGAATCCGGCGCAGCTCGGGCTCCTCGCCCGTGACCATCCGGTAGGCGAAGTCGGGCGAGAACTGGGGGCCGGCCACTTCGGTCGCGTGGATGCCGGCGTCGATCCAGACGATCGTCTTCCCCTCTGCAGCGAGGGCGCGTGCCTCGGAGTCGGTCAGATCGGCTGCCGAGGCCAACCGTCTCGAGATCTCCCGATAGCGCTCCAGGGACCGCATGTTCGCCTCGCTCGAGATGATCGCCAGAAGAAGCGGGCGGCCCTCCGCCGATTCGCCGATTGTCTCGACGCGAATGCGATCGGACGCGGCATCCAGGACTTCGAAGTACGCCTGGATCTGCGTGTAGTCGGCGAGCTTGTAGTCTTCCCCGGGCTCCCAGCCGATCACCGACTCCGGTGTCGGTACCTGGGCGCTGACCGGACCGGCCGCGGTACCGACCAGGCTCGCGCCTGTCAGCAGGACCGACAGCCAGAGAACCGTTCGCGTCTTCATCGAGCTCCTTCGCTTGCGGGTTGTGAGCCGGCACGCTCCTCTGTAATGCGCGTGCAAGGCATGTAATGCGCGTGCAACGTAGAGCGCTCATATTGGGCGGCCAACCCCAAAGAGGTGCCGGTAATGCGCGGAACGCCGTTTCAGGTTTCGATCGTGGGGTCCCTGTTGCTCTTGGGGCCGGGAGTCGAGGGCGCCGCCGCCCAGGACTCCAGGTGTGACCCGGGGAACGGCGGGATCGAGCTTCCTCCCGGCT
>CAMYMV010000030.1 GCA_947259585.1 uncultured Gemmatimonadales bacterium
GTTCTTTGCCGCGACCGAGATCGGTAGCGGCGGCGGGAGCGTGCGCCACATGTACTACGATCAGCGCACACAGTCCGTCTGGTTCGGCACCGACACCAACTACCTCGGCCGCGCCCAACTCCCGTAGAGGCGTCGAAGAGGAGGTGTCCCGGGCCTGCCGCGTACCCTGGGCATGGAGAGGTCACGCGCCCTCTACATGTACAGGTGTACAGGTAGAGGAGGCCGGCCCCCAGCATGGTCTCCTCAGCCCGTCCGGCCGCAGCCGCGGTGATGCACCGTGGTAGCTGAGCTCGTGGAGCCCTCGACGCCGTAAGTCCCGCCCCAGGCCGGCGGGGATTCCCGGAGCGAGCCTTGAGATGCTCTGAGGAGACCCCGCAGCGAAGCGCGGAGGCTCCGAAGAAAAGCATCGGGAGCGAGCGCGAGGGAACCCCGGCGGCCCCCAAGGCGGGACGTCGCGGGACGAGCTAGTCCTTCGGGTCCAGGATCTCCTCGATGCGGACCAGCACGTCCTGCAGGTGAAGCCTCGTGTCACGGTCCACGCCGCGGGAGAGCGCGGCCCGGGCCTGGCGCTGGATGGTCTCCAGCTCGGCGCGGATGTGCGGCCGGATGTCCGACTGTGCGACGTTGACCGGAGTAAAGAAGGAAGCGGCGGCCCGGGAGCCCTCCGGCTGGGTGAAGTCCTCCGTCATGAGGCCGGCGGCGCGGCTCAAGTAGCCCCGCTGCAGGCCGCGCCGGTAGAGGCCCACCGGCTCCGCGGTTCGCAGCTCGCGCCACACGCTCTCGCGCAGATCCTCCAGCATGTCGCCCAGGCCGTAGGCGTCGCTGCCGAGCCGTGCCTCCGATTCGATCAGCCGTTGCATGCGTCCGGCCTGCATCACGAGCCCCAGCGTGCGTACCTGGAGGATGCGGAGCCGCTCGACGGCGCCCACGTTCTCGATCCGGCTCACGATCGCTTCTGGCACCAGCCAGGTCGGAGGATCGAAGGCCTGCGTCCCGAGGAATTCCAACGCGCGCCGCTGCGTCTCGGCCGGCACGAACTCGTAGACGGGGCCCTCCTGGTCGTACGTCTTTCGCGTTTGGATCGCCCCGCCGATGTTCGCGGCTACGTGGTCGATGTAGCGGTTCCACTGATCGACGATCTCGCCGTACAGCTCCGCCAGCTCGGCGTACTCTTCGCCCTCCTCGTACGTCCACTCGATGAGGCCATCCAGAATCCGCTGCAGGTTGGCGATGCCGTAGGCGCCGGCCCGCATCGCGTCATCTCCTATCGCCTCCCACATCGATGTCGGATCGACCAGACTCGGGTCTCCGAAGCGGTACATCGGGTCGTCCGCATGCTCCAGGATCCAGCCGTTCAACGTCGGCTGCTCCTCGTCCGGCGTATCCGCCTCGAGGATCGGCCTATACCCCCAGCGGATCGAGTGCTCGTCATACGGTCCGATATTGGGCATGAAGCAGACGCCCTCATCTTCCGGCTGCGCGACGTAGTTGAAGCGGGCGTAGTCCATGATCGACGGCGCGGTGCCCATGCGGCACGTGAAGCTCGCGGACCTCAACGAGTCCACCGGGTAGGCGGCGCTGGCCTTCATGTTGTGCGGCAGTCCCAGGGTATGGCCGACCTCGTGGGCCGCGACGAAGCGCATCAGCTGGCCCATCAGCTCGTCGTCGAACTTCACCTTCCTGGCCTCGGGGTTTGCCGCCGCCGTTTGCACGAAGAACCAGTTGCGGATGAGGTTCGCGACGTTGTGGTACCAGCCGATGTCCGATTCGAGGATCTCGCCGCTGCGCGGGTCGTGCACGTGGGGCCCGAACGCGTTCTGCGTCTGTGACGGGAACCAGCGGATCACCGAGTAGCGGACATCCTCCGGACTGAACTCGGGGTCTTCCTCCGGGGTGGGCGGATCCTCGGCCCGAATGGCGTTCTTGAACCCCGCCGCCTCGAAGGCCGGTTGCCAGTCCACGACCCCCTGCTTCAGGTATGGCCTCCACTTCTTCGGTGTCGCCGGATCGAGGTAATAGACGATCGGCTTGATCGGCTCGACGAGCTCGCCTCTCAGAAACGCGGCGGTGTCGCTCGGCTCGAGGCGCCAGCGCGTGATGTAACGGCGCGTCTCGGTCTTCTGGTCGCTCAGGCCATAGTCGACCTGGGAGACGCGGAAGAAGCCGACCCTCTCATCCCAGAGCCGCGACCGCATCGGCTCCTCCGGAAGCAGGATCATCGAGTGGTTCATCTCGAGCGAGACCGTTCCGGTGGAGACGTTGGTGGGTGGCTCGCCCGCCGAGTAGGTGAGGGCGACGCGGACTTCGATGTTGCGCGGGAAGCTCTTTACCCAGTCGACGAAGCTCCGGCTCTCGTCCAGCGAGGTCACCTTGAAGCGCTCGCGAAGCGGCTTGCTGACGCCGAGCATCTTGACGTCGCTGGCGTAGAGCTTCGTCACGTCGATCACGACAGCGCTCGAGTCCTCGTTGAGCGCCCCGATCTCGAACGCCTTGACGATCGGCTCGAAGGTCGCGTTGACCACGGCCTCGTAGATCGGCAGGGAATCCGCCGCTACGAGCTCGTGGGAGGACACCCGGAGCAGGATCCGGTCATCGTGCCGCTGCCAGCGGATCGTCTGCGTGTTGTTCTTCATGCCGCCGAAGCCGAGCCGCTCCGCCGTCTTCGCGCGACGGGACACGAGCAGCATCTGGCGTTCGAGCATCGTGTCGGGGATCTCGAACAGCACCTTCTCGTCGATGCGGTGCACGACGAACATCCCGGAGTCCGAGACCGCTTCCTCCGTGACGACCTCGGCGTACGGCTTGATCTTCTCCTTCTCCGGCTTCTCCTCGTCGGAGGCCGCCTGCGCTTCGGCCGGCTCGTTCGAGCGGAAGCCGACCGAGCAGCCGCCTAGGGTCGTCAGCGCCAGTGTGGTCGCGAGCACCGCGGTGCCAATGGGGCGAGCTCGCGTCGTTCTCACGGAGAGAGCCGTCGTCATCCCGGTATCGTCGTCCTTCATGGTTTATTCGCTATTTGGCCAGGGCGGTGGAGCCGCTTCGTCGCGGATCCGCCGCTAAGGAAAACGTCCCATCCGGGTCCAGGCGGACGGCCGCGACGCCGCCAAAGTACATGGAGCGGTCGAACCGTCGCTGCCGCACATCCAGTTCGTCCACGCAGAGGCCTTCCTCGTAGTCGACCCGGAGCCCGTCCTCCTCGACCACCACGTGCAGTCTCGGGCTGTCTACCGCTTCCTGCAGCGGCAGGTCCAGACGCAGGTCGTAGAGCAGGGCGAGAAGAATCGCCGTCGGGATCCGGCTGGCTCCCGGAGAGCCGATCGCAAGCACGGCTCCGTCGTCACGGCGGGCAATGGTGGGCGCCATGTTGGAGTGGAGGCGCGTGCCGGGTGCCAGAGCGTGGTAGCCCTCCGGGCTCAGCTCGATCTCTCCCAGACAGTTGTTCATCCAGATCCCGGTACCGCCGGGCATGGCGCCCGAGCCATAGCCTGCCGAGATGGTCACCGAGCAGGCGAGCCCGTCGGAGTCGATCGCCGAGGTGTGGACGGTGGAAGGGCTCTCCAGAGCGGCCCGCAGGACGCCGTGCGCGGCGCCGAGCAGCTCCCTGGCCCTCACCTCGCGGTCCGAGAAGGAGCCCACGAGCTCGGACTCGTGGCGAAATACGACCTCCTGAGCGCGGATCAGTCGCTTGAGCTCGTCTACGTCCCATCCCTTCTTCGGGTGGCCCTCCAGCAGGATGAGCATCGCGGCCAGCGCGGCCCCGCCCCGCGAGGGCATGGGCGTCGTGGCAATGTCCCATCCATCCACCGCCACGTGCAGGGGAGCGCGCATGACGGCCTCGTACGCCTCCAGGTCCGCCATGGTGAGCACGCCGCCCGCCTCCGCCAGCCCGTCCACCACGAGGCGGCCCACCTCTCCGCCGTAGAGCGCGGCCGCCCCCTCCGCCGCGATCGCCGCGATGCTGTCGGCCAGTCCCTCGATCCTGACGGGCGCGCCTCGCGGAAGAGGGTCGCCGCTGGCGTCGTGAAGCGCCGCGTAGCTCGGTGGGTCCCAACCGAACACCGGCCCCCCCGAGTAGATGAGGTAGTCGTAGGAGGGCTGCGAGAGGGGAAAGCCGTCCCGGGCGTACTCGTGGGCCGGGCCGAAGAGTCGCTTCCAGTCGACCTTCCCGTACCGGCTCGAGGCGACATCGAAGGCGGAGAGCAATCCGGGGGTGCCCACCGAGCCGGGCCCGACCGTCGTCGACACCCCTCCGCCGTACTCCATCCAGATGTCGATCCGGCCGCCACCGAGGCGCTCGGCAGGCAGGCCCCGGCCCGGCATCTCCACGTGGCCGTCGATCAGAATCGGCGCTTCGTCGGGCGGACAGATCATCACGAAGGCGCCGCCGCCCAGTGATACGACGCCGGGCTCGGTGACGGCCGAGACGAGCGCTCCCGCCAACGCCGCGTCCACGGCGTTGCCTCCGTTCTCGGCGAGGAGAGCCCCCGCATCGGCGGCGAGCGCACAGCTGGACGCCACGGCGATCATTGAGCGCTCACCGTCCGACCCCGCGCCCAATGGCGCAGGGCGGTGATCTTCTCGGCCATCGTCTGCGACAGCGGATGGGTGAGGGAGACCTCGTCCGCCAGTAGCTCCGTCGTGAGGGTCGATTCATTCGCGAACGAGGTGTAGAGAGCGGCGACGACCACCTGCTCGATCTCGGACCCGCTGAAGCCGTCGGTCGCGGCGGCGAGGGCGGCGAGATCGAAGTCATCCGCTTCATGGCCGCGCTTCGCGAGATGGATCCTGAAGATCTCGCTCCGGGTCTCCGCGTCGGGCAGGTCGACGAAGAAGATCTCGTCGAAGCGGCCCTTACGGAGGAGCTCCGGCCTGAGGCGCGAGATGTCGTTTGCGGTCGCCACCACGAACACGTCACCCTTCCTCTCCTGCAGCCAGGCCAGAAAGCTACCCTGAACCCGGGCCGACACACCCGCGTCTTCCTCTCCGCTGCCCGAGGCGAGCGCCTTCTCGATCTCGTCGATCCAGAGCACGACGGGAGCCATCCGCTCGGCGGTCGAGGTGGCCCTGCGGAGGTTCTTCTCCGTCTCGCCGATGTACTTGTGGTAGAGACCGGCCGGATCCAGCCGAAGAAGCGGCAGCCTCCACTCCGTCGCCACCGCCTTGGCGCACAGGCTCTTGCCGCAGCCGGGAACGCCGAGCAGGAGAAGACCCTTCGGGAAGCTGAGACCGTACTCCCGAGCCCGATCCGGCTCCGACAGGATCGACTTTCTCTTCTGCAGCCATTCCTTGAGCGTGCCCATGTCGGCGATCTCGGACATGCTCTCTTCCATCGGATAGTACTCGAGCAGCCCGTCCCGCTCGATCAGCTGTCGCTTCGCCTCCGCCACTCGGGCGACGTCGGCGGCCGCCAGCTTCCCGTCTTCGATGATCGCCTTCGTGAGGACCTTCTCCGCCTCCAGCAGCGTCAGCCCGGTAAGGTTCTCGAGCATGCGGTTGGTGTCTTCCGCCGTCTGCTCCATCTCCACGTCCATCTTCTCCCGGACGTCTCTGAGTACGCGGCCGAGGAGACCTCGATATTCGGAGCGCGTGGGCGGCGGCAGGGCAACGCTGGCTGCGATCTGCCGGATCTCGTCGGCGGGCTCCAGTCCGGCGCCCACGAGGACGATCGCACCGTCCAGCTTCTCGAACGGAGCCGCGGCCTCCCGAAGGGAGCGTGAGAGAGAGGCATCCGAGAGGTCGGGTCCCAGCCCCTTGAAGAGATAGACCGCGGGGAAGCGGGCGCTCTCTATATGAGTGATGGCGGACAACGGCTTGGATGTGCCGTAGACGGCTTCCTCCAAATCCGCGCGCCGAAGGCCCCTGGTTCTCGTCCACACGAACAGCGGGATGTCCAGCCGGTCCGCCAGGTAGGTGAGGAGGCTCTCCGCCCTTTCTTCCTCCTCGGTGTCCAGGAGGATGAGGGGGTATCTGGAGCGAAGCAGGAGCTCGATGTCACCGAGCGGGTCCGGACGTCGGCGTTCTGCGGTCATGGAAGCCTAATCGAGCACGATGTAGGCGAGCGGACAACAATGCCTGCGCAACCTTTCGGAAGATGGACGCGAAAACTACTTTCCGAGGCTTTTGATCGACCAACCCTGCGCCCTGAACAGATCTGAATAGATACGGATGTTCAGCACAGTTAGAGCACGCATAATCCTGATCGCAGTGCTGCTGCTCCTCTGCGGTTGGGCCTTGCTTCCGAAGGAGGGCCCGACCGGCGAGCGGGAGTCGGCGCTCAAGCTCGGTCTGGATCTCCAGGGCGGCATGCACCTGGCCGTGGAGATCGATGATCCCGACGGCAGCCTCGATGCCGCGGCCAAGGCCGACGCGATCGACCGGACGCTGACCACCATCCGCAACCGGATCGATGAGTTCGGCGTACGCGAGCCCACGATCCAGAGAGTCGGCGACGAGAGGATCGTCGTCGAGCTTGCGGGGATCGACGATCCGGAACGCGCCAAGTCGATCGTCGAGCGTACCGCCTTCCTCGAGTTCAAGATCGTGCGCGGCGGTGAGGAGTTCCGGCGCGCGCTGCCTCGGATGGACCGGATCATCGTCCGGGAGATCGGTGCCGAGAACCTCGAGACGGTCCCGATCGTCGAGGTCGAGGCGCCCACCGGCCTACCGGAGCTCCTCCAGGGCGCCGACTCGGCCGCCGCCGAGCCGGGCGCCGATGCCGCGATCGACACGGCCACATCCGGAACCGGGCCCGACACCGCTGCGGCCGGAGCCGGCACGGATACCACGGGAGCAGGCGCGGATACCGCGGCCGCCGGAGCCGGGACGGACACGGCGCCCGGCGGGGCGGGGGAGCAGGAGCTTCGTCCTCTCACGGCGCTGCTTCTCGAGAGCGGCCAGGTCGGCCAGTTCCTCGTGCGCGAGCAGGACATTCCGACGGCGGAACGCTATCTGGCGCTCGAGGCCGTGACGGAGGCCATTCCTCGCGGCGCCGAGCTCAAGTGGGGTGTCGAGCCGATCGCCGGCGGAGCCGATTCCTACCGCACGCTCTTCGTCCTCGAGGATGAGGCACTCCTGACCGGTGAGGACTTGGCCGACGCCGGACCGGCGGCACGGGATCCGACGTTCAACCAGCCCTACGTGCCGTTCGAGACCACTCGGCGAGGGGCGCGGAAGTTCGAGCGAGGCACGAGCCGTCACGTGGGCGACTTGATGGCGATCGTCCTCGACAACAAGGTCCAGAGCGCCCCGGTGATCCGCCAAACGCTGGGCCGGCGGGCCCAGATCGAGATGGGCACGGGATCGAGCCTCCAGGAGGCGCAGGACCTGGCCCTCGTTCTTCGCGCCGGCGCTCTCCCGCAACCGATCCGCATCGTGGAGGAGCGCTCGGTCGGACCATCGCTGGGCGCAGACTCCGTCAGGCAGGGGAAGATCGCGTTCGTCATAGGCATCATCCTGGTCCTGCTCCTGATGGTGGCCTACTACCGGGTGGCGGGCATCATGGCCGTCATCGCCCTCGGCGTCTACGTCGTGCTGCTGCTCGGAGGGCTCGCCGGCCTCGGTGCCACGCTGACCCTGCCGGGCATCGCCGGCATCATCCTGTCGATCGGCATGGCCGTCGACGCGAACGTCCTCATCTTCGAACGCATCCGGGAAGAGGTCGAAGCCGGCAAGACGCCCCGGACGGCCGTGGATACCGGGTTCGAGGCGGCGCTCTCGGCGATCGTCGACGCCAATCTCACGACGCTGATCACGGCGATCATCCTCTTCCAGTTCGGAACGGGACCGGTCCGCGGGTTCGCCGTGACGCTGGTGATCGGGATCCTGGCCTCCTTCTTCACCGCGATCTACGTGACGCGCACCCTGTTCATGATCTATCTGGACAGGCGGGCCGCGGGCGCGCCGATAAAGATCTGACGATGAGATTATTCAAAGACGCGCACTACCCGTTCATGACCTGGCGCCGCCGCGCCTACATCGCATCCGCCGTGCTGATCGCGATCGGGATCGCGTCGATCGCGCTGCACGGAGGGCTCAAGTACGGCGTCGACTTCACCGGCGGCACGCTCGTTCAGGTGGAGTTCAACGAGCAGGTGGACGCGGCGGCTCTGCGCTCCGTCGTGGAGGACGCCGGCTTCGCGGGAGCGGCGATCCAGGGCTTCGGCGGCGAGCGGGAGTACCTCGTTCGCTTGCAGACCTTCGAGGAGGTTGGCGGCGAGGGCGAGGTCGAGCGGATGCTGGATGCTCTCTCGGCAGCGTATGGCGAAGACGGCTACACGGTGCTGCGAGTGGAAGCCGTGGGTCCGAAGGTCGGGAGCGAGCTTCAGCGCAAGGCCGTGCTGGCCATTCTCATGTCCTTCGTGTTGACCTTGATCTATCTCGCCTTCCGCTTCGAGTGGCGGTTTGGCGTGGCGGCGGTGGTCGCCACGATCCACGACATCATGATCACCTTCGGCTTTATCTCGCTGATGGGGATCGAGATCACGCTCGGAACCGTCGCGGCCATCCTCACGATCGTCGGTTACTCGCTCAACGACACGATCGTCGTGTTCGACCGCATCCGTGAGAACCTCCGGAAGAAGCGCAAGGAGCCGTACGAGACGACGCTGAACCGGAGCATCAACGAGACGCTGCCGCGGACGGTGCTGACCAGCGGAACCACCCTGGTTACCCTGCTGGCCCTCTTCATCTTCGGCGGGTCGGTGATCCGGCCGTTCGCGTTGGTGCTGATCCTCGGAGTCCTGGTCGGGACGTACTCGTCGATCTTCGTCGCCTCGCCGGCGCTGCTCGAGATCGAGGAATACAGCCGTCGACGAGCCAAGGCCCAGAGGGCGCAAGCGGCTGGAGCCTGAGCTTCGCCCGGAGGATTGCCCGGCAGTGAGTGCGTTGCGGGTGACGCTCGCGGCGGTGGCCGATGACTGAGATCCGCCTCTTCGACTCCCATCTCCATCTCTCCGACCAGGCGTTCGCGGAAGACCGCGGCGCGGTCCTCCAGCGAGCGCGTGACGCCGGCGTCGCGGAGCTCGTGACCATCGCCAGCGATCCTGCGGACGCGCGTCGGGCGATCGATCTCGCCAGCGCCTCTCGCGGCGTGTGGGCAACGGCGGGGCTTCATCCGCACGAGGCGGCTGCCTTCAGCATCGATCTCCTGGCCGAGCTGGAAGATCTGGCCGCACTCCCCGAGGTGGTGGCGATCGGCGAGACGGGTCTCGATTACCACTACGACAACTCGCCGAGAGAGGAGCAGCGGCAGGCCTTCCGAAGCCAGCTGCAGCTGGCGGAGCGCACCGATCTGCCGGCGGTCGTCCATTCGCGCGCTGCAGACGAGGAGACGGCGGCGTTGATCTCGGAGTTCTCCGGACGCGTCCGCGGGGTCCTCCACTGCTTTTCCGGCGGGAACGAGTTGCTGACCGCGGGGCTCGACGCCGGGTGGTTCGTCTCCTTCTCGGGTATCGTTACGTTCAAGAGGTTCGATGGCGCGGAAGCGGTCCGGCGGGTACCGGCCGATCGTCTGCTCATCGAGACGGACAGCCCCTACCTCTCCCCCGTCCCCCGGAGAGGGCGGAGAAACGAGCCGTCGAACCTGATCCACACCTGCCGGCGGGTAGCGGAGATCCGGGGAGAACAGCCTGAGACCACAGCCGAGATCACACGTGATAACGCAATAATATTTTATAACTTACATACATAGACCCGGCACCGTCGATGACCCCGCGAATCCAGATCCTTCCTGACCACGTCGCCAACCAGATCGCTGCCGGAGAGGTCGTCGAGCGGCCCGCTTCGGTCGTGAAGGAGCTGGTCGAGAACGCGCTCGACGCGGGCGCGAGCCGCATCGATGTGTCTCTTCGCAACGGGGGCAAGACGGAGATCCGCGTGGCCGACGACGGCTGCGGGATGGACCGGGAGGACGCACTTCTGGCTCTGGATCGTCACGCGACGAGCAAGATCCGTCAGGCCGAGGATCTGGCGCGTATCTCGTCGCTCGGCTTCCGGGGCGAGGCGCTCCCGTCGATCGCGGCGGTGAGCCGGTTCTCTCTGGAGACGGCCTCGGAGGACGGGGTCGGCACCGGGGTTCGGGTGGCTGGAGGGCGTCTGCAGGCGGCCGACGAGATCGCCCGGCGCAGGGGAACGACCGTAACCGCCGCCGGACTGTTCGGCAACGTGCCGGCGCGAGCCAAGTTTCTCCGAAGCGCGGCTGCGGAGACTCGAGCCGCGAGCGAGGCGGTGATCCTGCTGGCTCTGTGCAACCTGCAAGTGGGATTCAGCCTGAGGTCCAACGACCGGGAGTTGCTCTCCCTGGGTCCGGCCACGCTGCGCCAACGGATCGGTCAGATCTGGGGCGAGGAGGAGGCCTCGTCGCTCATCGACCTGGACGGACCGGATGGCGAGCTCGGCGTGACGGGGTTGATCCAGCGGCCGGACGAGGCCCGGACGGGTCGCCGCCGCTTCACGTTCGCCAACGCGAGACCTTTCGTCGACCGGGGCCTGGGGCGTCTGGTCGACGAGGCCTACCGAACGACGGTCGTCCCGGGGCTCCGCCCCGACTATTTCCTCTTCCTGAACCTGCCCGCCGAGTCCATGGACGTGAACGTGCACCCGGCCAAGACGGAGATCCGGTTTCGCGATCGGGAGCGGGTCGAGCGGATGCTCGTCGAGGCCGTGCGGCGAAGGCTGGCCAGGATCAGCAGCACGCCACCCCTGGACCGCGCACCCGAGCCGGCCGCGGTGGTTCGCCCAACGGCGCCGGCCGAAGCGCCTCGCGCGGCCGCCGCGGCGGGAGACGGAGCGCCCGCGCTGGTGCGCGAGGGCTCGACTCCGGACCAGTTCGCGCTCTTCATGACGGAGGCGGGCGGCGACGAGGAGCCGTCCGAGGCCGGCGAGATCGAGCCTCTCGCGGCACAGCTTCGGCCGGAGCTCTGGCAGCTGCATGACTCGTATATCCTCGCGGCCACCCGCAGGGGGCTGCTGATCATCGACCAGCACTCGGCGCACGAGCGGGTGCTCTTCGAGGAGACGATGCGGCGCTTCCGGGAGTCGGGCGGCGAGGCCCAGAGGCTGCTCTTTCCCCTCACGCTGAAGCTGTCGCCCTCCGAGTACTCCGCCGCGGAAGAGCTGGCTCAGATGCTGGGCAGGGTGGGTTTCGAGATCGAGCCGTTCGGCGATCGGACCGTGATCGTGCGTTCGAGTCCAAACCCTCACGAGCACTTCGACGCCGAGCGCTGCTTCCGCGACATGATCCACGAGCTCGCCGATGGCTCGCCGCTGGTCGATGCCGCCCGCAACCAGCACGAGCGGATCGCCAAGAGCCTCGCCTGCAAGGGTGCGATCAAGGCCGGCCAATCCCTCTCGCAGGATGAGATGGCCGATCTCTTCGATCGGCTCTTCGCCACGGAGCTTCCGGGTCACGACGTCCATGGCCGGCCGACGATCGTTCGGCTGACCCTGGAAGAGCTCGCCCGGAGGTTCGGGAGGACGTGAGCGCCGGCCCGCCCGTCGGCCTGGCGATCGTGGGAGCCACGGCCACCGGGAAGACGGGGCTGGCGATAGCCGTGGCCCGCCGCCTGGATGGCGAGATCATCGGCGTCGACAGCAGACAGGCCTACCGCGGCATGGAGGTGGGAACGGCCGCGCCTGACGCCGCCGAGCTCGCGGCCGTGCCGCACCACGGGGTCGGCTTCCTGGAGGCCGTCCAGCCCTACAGCGCGGGCGACTTCGCGAGACGGGCCAGAGGGTGGATGCGCGAGATCGCCGGGAAGGACCGAGTCCCGATCCTCGCCGGTGGCACCGGCTTCTTTCTCCATGCCCTGACGCATCCCGTCTTCGCGGAACCACCCATGGATCCCGCGCGGCGGGCCGAGCTCCGCAGCTGGTTGGGGTCCCTGCCGGTCGAGACGGCGAGAGACTGGTCGGCGAGGTTGGACCCCGAGTGGAGCGGCAACCTGGCCGTGCTGGACAGGCAGCGTGCGGCGCGTGCCATCGAGGTGGCGCTGCTCTCGGGGCGTCAGCTCAGCTGGTGGCAGGAGCGGGCCGAGCCCGCGGCCGAGCCGGTGTCTCTCCTGGCGTTCGGGTTGGCCCTTCCGCCGGAGCTCCACCGGGAACGGATCCGCGCCCGCATCGAGAGCCAGTTCGAGATGGGCTGGCCGGCCGAGGTCGAGGCACTCAGGGCCGCCGGCGTGCCGCCCGACGCCCCGGCGATGAACGCGGTCGGATATCGGGAGGTCGCCGCTTATCTGGACGGCGATGCAGATCGCGAGGAGGCGATCGGGTCGATCGCGAGCCAGTCGTGGGGATACGCGCGCCGCCAGAGGACGTGGTTTCGACATCAACTGCCGGGCCTGCGCTGGCTGGACGCCACCGAACCGATCGAGCACCTTGCTGAGCTGGTGGAATTGGAGTGGAGAAGGCGATGAAGATCGGAATCACCTGTTACCCGACGTTCGGCGGCTCCGGGGCCGTGGCGACCGAGCTGGGGCTTCAGCTCGCGGACCGCGGCCACGAGATCCATTTCATCTCCTACGCCCAGCCGTTCCGGCTCATCCACTTCCACGAGGGCCTCTTCTTCCACGAGGTGGAGGTCAACCGTTACCCGCTCTTCGTGTATCCTCCGTACTCCCTCGCGTTGGCCGTCTCGATGCACGAGATCACGCGGGACCACGGCCTGGACCTGCTGCACGTGCACTACGCGATCCCGCACGCCACCACCGCCTGGATCGCCCGGGAGATGCTGCGAAGCGAAGGCAGCGACGTGAAGCTGGTCACCACCCTGCACGGCACGGACATAACGCTGGTCGGACAGGACCCGTCCTACTGGTCGATCACGAAGTTCTCGATCGAGCGTTCCGACGGTCTGACGGCGGTCTCCGACTACCTGCAGCGCGAGACCTACGAGGCGTTCAAGTGCCCGGAGTGTTCGATCCGGGTGATCCCGAACTTCATCGACCCGGCCGTCTACCAGCGGGAGCGTTACGAATGCCAGCGTGGCGCTTTGGCCCCGGAGGACGAGAAGATCGTCATGCACATCTCGAACTTCCGCGCGGTCAAGCGCATCGAGGACGTCGTCCGGGTCTTCGATCGGCTCGCTCGTTCGGTGCCGTCGAGGTTGATCCTCGTGGGTGACGGGCCGGAGCGGCAGGCGGCGGAGGATCTGTCGCGGGAGCTGGGGCGGGAGGACCGGGTGACCTTCCTGGGCAAGCTGGAGTCGGTGGCGGAGCTGCTGGCGTGCGCCGACCTCTTTCTACTCCCCAGCGAAGAGGAGTCCTTCGGTCTGGTCGCTCTCGAGGCCATGGCGAGCGGCGTTCCCGTCATCGGCAGCTCAGGCTCGGGCCTCTCCGAGGTCGTGACCGACGGGATCACCGGCCGTCTCCACCCGGTGGGCGATGTGGAGGCGATGGCCGAGAGCGCCGTCGAGCTGCTTGGCGACACCGAGCGTTGGAGGCGGGTCTCGGCCGCGGCTCGCCAGTCGGCGGTCGAGCGGTTCTCCTCAGACCGCATCGTGCCCATGTACGAGAGCTACTACGAGGAAGTGCTGGCGGTTGACCGCGCATAGTACCGCACCAGGGGCCGGATCCGGCGCCGGAACGATCCCGAAGGTCTCATGAATCCGCTGGAAGCGGCGTTGCTCGGTCTACTGCAGGGGCTCACCGAGTTCCTGCCCGTCTCCAGCAGCGGTCATCTGGTGCTTGCCCAGGCGCTGCTCGGCATTCAGGTGCCGGGCGTGGCGTTCGAGGTGGCGGTCCACGTGGCCACCCTGCTCGCGGTGCTCGTCGTATACCGAAGGCGAATCGTCGACCTCATGCGAGGCCTGCTGACCGGCGATCGGGATTCGGCGGCCTACGTGGGTCTCCTCGTCGTCGCCTCGGTGCCGGCCGCGGCGGTCGGCCTTACGGCGCGCCCCTTCTTCGAGGGCACCTTCGAGCGGCCTGCTCTGGCAGCCGGCTTCCTCCTTCTCAGCGGCGTCCTGTGCTGGACGATCGATCTGGCGACGCGCCGGCAGGCGGCGGCCGGTGCCGTACGTGAGCGGCCCAGCCTCCTCGGCGCGGTGGCCGTCGGGCTCGCACAGGCGCTCGCCATTCTGCCGGGGATATCACGCTCAGGAAGCACCGTGGCGGTGGGTGCGGGCACCGGCGTCGATGTGGTCCGCATGGCCGAGTTCTCCTTTCTCCTCTCGGTGCCCGCGATCGCCGGACCAGCGCTCTTGATGCTCGTCGAGCGGAACGGGGCCTCGAACGGCGGGGAAGTGTTGCCGCTGGTCGTCGGCTTCGCCGCTGCCACGGTCGCGGGGATCCTGGCCATCCACCTCTTCGTTCGGATGCTACGGTCGCAACACTTCCGCTGGTTCGCCTATTACTGCTGGCTGGTCGGCGGAGCCTATCTGCTGGCGGCGGCCGTGGCCCCGGGGCTCCGGTGAGGACGGGATGAGAGAGCGACCGTCGGAATCCGAGTTGGCGTTGATCGAGGCGGCTCTCGCCGAGGACATCGGCGAGGCTGACTGGACCACCCGCTGGACCATCTCCGGGGAGGTGCGGGGTTCGGCCCGGATCGTGGCGCGGGCGACCGGGGTGATCTCGGGCACGAGGCCCGCGGAAGAAGTTTTCCGCAAGCTCGACTCCGAGGTCCTGCTCGACTGGCGGCGTGTGGACGGCCAACAGGTCCAGGCGGATTCGGTGGTTGCCGAGCTGAGCGGGAGGCTGCATGCGATCCTGACCGCCGAGCGCACCGCCCTCAACTTCCTGGGCCATCTGTCCGGAGTCGCAACGCTCACCTCCCGTTACGTGCGGGCGGTCGAAGGGACCGGCTGTCTCGTCGTGGACACCCGGAAGACGACGCCCGGTTGGCGGCGGCTGGAGAAGGAAGCAGTCGCCGCCGGAGGCGGCCAGAACCACCGCTCCGGGCTGTACGACATGGTCCTTCTCAAGGAGAACCACCTGCGGCACGCCGGTGGGGTGGGTCCGGCGCTGGATCGAGTGAGCGAGCGCGCCCGGGCGGCAGGCCTCGAGGTCGAGGTGGAGGTGACGGATCTCGCCGAGTTGAAGACGGCCCTGGAACGGCCGCCCGACGTCCGCCCGGACCGCATACTTCTGGACAACATGACCGTCGGGATGCTCCGAGAGGCCGTTCGGACGGTTCGGGAAGTCGACCCGCCGGTCCCCTTGCTCGAGGCATCGGGAGGCGTCACCCTTGAGTCCGTGCGCTCGATCGCCGACACGGGTGTCGATCTCGTCTCGGTCGGAGCGCTCACGCACTCGGCGGCGACGCTCGATCTGTCGCTGCTCGTGACACCCTGAGCAGGCGTCGCCCCACACGCGAAAGGCAGGCATGAGCGCGAGGCGAATCTCCAGGTGGGCCGGTCGCACGGAAGCCGAGCTGCGCCAGAGATGGGGGCGTCCCGACGTGCATCTCTTCGGCAAGGTCGGCTCCACCAACGACCAGGCCAGGCTGCTCGCCGAGGAGGAGGCGCCGGCCGGCACGATCGTGATCGGCCGCGAGCAGACGGGGGGCCGAGGCAGGGGTGGGCGCGTCTGGCACTCGCCTCCCAACACCGGTGTCTATCTGAGCATGATCTTTCGCCCGGCCGAGCTGGAGAGTCCCGGGCTTCTCCCGGTGATGGCGGGCCTCGGAGTCGTTCGCGCACTCGACCTCGCCTTCTCCGGCCTCGCGCCCGCCCTCAAGTGGCCGAACGACATCTACGCGGGCGAGCGGAAGTGCGGTGGCATCCTCGCGGAGGCGTCCTGGTCGAAGGGGGCGCCGCGACAGGTGATCGTCGGGGTGGGCATCAACGCCAAGCCACTGCCACCCTCCGTGCCCGCGGCCGTGCGCACCGCCGCCACGTCGCTCGAGGACGAGATCGACGCAAAGGTGGATCTCGCGGAGGTTGCCGACGCGATAGTGAATGGACTCGAGGCCTTCCTGGGTGAGTCGACCTCGGCGCTGGATCACGGCGCCCTCGATCTCCTGGATCACTACGACTGGCTGCGGGATCGCCGAGTCAGCGTGCTCGTCCACGGCGCAGAGTCAGCGACGACGGGCGTGGCCGTGGGGATCGCGCCGGATGGAGCGCTTCTGTTCCGTCCGGACCGCGGCGCTTTGCGCCGAATCGAGAACGCTGTCGTGGTCCCGGAAAAGGCCTCCTCCCGAAAGGCATCCGGGTAGAGCGTGATCCTGGCTATCGACGTCGGCAACACCGAGACCGTGCTCGGCGTCCTCGACGGACTGGAGACGGTCCGGTCCTGGCGTTTGGCCACGGAGCGGGGCCGGACGTCGGACGAGCTCGCACTCCTCGTCCGGGGCTTCCTCGACGACGACGGCCTTCCGGAAGCGCGGCCCGCGGGGGCGGTCGTCGCATCGGTCGTCCCGGTCCTGGACCGAGCGTGGGAGGGTGTGTGCTCCTCGCTGGGCATCGAGGCCGTCTTCCTGACCGCAACCTCGGCCGATCGCATCCCCATCCGCCTCGACGTGGATGAGCCGTTCGAGGTCGGAGCGGACCGATTGGCCAACACGTTGGCCATCGCGGAGCGAAGCCGGAACGCCGTCGTCGTGGACGTGGGAACCGCCACGACGTTCGACTGCATAACGGCCGAAGGCGTGTTCCTGGGGGGCGTGATCGCACCGGGGCCGCTGGCGGGAATGGAGCGCCTCTCACAGGCGGCATCCAAGCTCATGCAGGTGGACGTCGCGCCTCCCGACCGGGTCATAGGACGGAACACCATCGCCTGCCTCGGCTCGGGGGTCTTCTACTCGGTCGTGGATGCGATCGACGGCATCGTGAAGAGGATCCTCGCCGAGTGGAAGCCGGAAGCTCCTCTCGTCATCGGGACCGGTGGCCTGGCGGATCTCATCGCGCCGCACTGCGAGACGATCGCGCAGATCGAGCCGCACCTTACCCTGCAGGGTCTGGCGATCGCGGGCCGGCACCTCCTTCCGTGAACATCCCGCGCCGCCGCGCCTGGTGGGCGGCGGGCTGGCTCATCGGCCCGGCGGTGGGGCTGTCGCCGACGAACGCGGTGGCTCAGGAGGCCGACGTCACCGGTTTCGGGACGGAGGCGAGCCGCATCCAGGCGCGCTACGAGGCGATGCTCCTGCAGGCGATCGAGCCTGATTCGATCAAGCGGTGGGCGAGGGTACTCGGAGCGCGGCCCCACGTGGCCGGTACCGCGGCGCAGGCGATCACGAGGGATTCCGTTCTCGCGTGGATGGCCCGGGACGGCCTCGACGTTCACTCGGACACACTCGTGGTCTACCTCCCGCACCCACGGCTGATCTCCCTCGAGCGACTCCACCCGGCACCGCGGCCGATCTCGCTCGAGGAGCCCGGGCTCCCGGAGGCCGGCGACCCCGCCCGTGATCCGTTCCGCGCCTTCAACGCCCACACCGGTTCAGGGCGGGTGGAGGGGGACGTGGTGTTCGCCAACCACGGGCTTCCGAGCGACTACGCGGTTCTGGACTCGCTCGGGGTGGACGTGGAGGGCGCGATCGTCGTGGCCCGGTACGGACGTTCCTTCCGAGGCATCAAGGTTCGCGAGGCGGAACGACGGGGAGCTGCCGGGCTCATCCTCTACTCGGACCCGGCCGATGACGGCTACCGGGCGGGCGACGTATACCCGGGCGGCCCGATGCGGCCCGGCTTCGGCGTGCAGCGTGGCAGCGTTCTGAACTCGTCCGGTGACCCATCGACGCCGGGATGGCCGTCTGTACCGGGAGCGAAGCGCATCCCGGAGGAGGAGATGGTCGGCATCGCGCGCATCCCCGTGCTGCCGGTCTCCTACGAGGCGGCCGCCGAACTGCTCTCGGGTCTCGACGGTCCTTCCGCACCTCGGGCGTGGCAGGGCGCGCTGCCGTTCTACTATCGCACCGGCCCGGGCCCCGTGCGGGCCGGCCTCACGACGGAGACCGAGCGGGGAAGGGAGGCCCTGCACCCGATCCACAACACCATCGGCGTGCTACGTGGTTCGGAGCTGCCCGATGAGTGGGTCATACTGGGCGCCCATCGAGATGCATGGGGACCCGGAGCGCTGGATAACGTAAGCGGCACGGCCGCCGTCATCGCGGCGGCCCATGCCTTTGCCGCCGCAGCTCTCGAGGGGTGGCGACCCCGTCGCACGATCGTCTTCGCCACATGGGACGCCGAGGAGTGGGGGCTCGTGGGATCGACGGAGTGGGTCGAGTCACATGCCGATCAGGTCGGTGGCGCAGCCGTGGCATACCTCAACCAGGACTCTCCCGTCAGCGGTCCGAACTTCTATGCCTCCTCGACGCCGGAGCTCAAGCTCCTCATCCGGAGTGCCGCCGCCGCGGTCGAGAGTCCGGATGGCGGAGGTTCGGTCCTGGAGAGGTGGGCCGCACGCGCTGCCGGCGATGCGCAGAACAGCCGGCCGAGGGTGGGCGACCTCGGTGGCGGATCCGACCACGTGCCCTTCGTGCAGATGCTCGGGGTCCCGGGAGCCGGCTTCGGTTTCGGCGGGCGCGGCGGCGTGTACCATTCGGCGTACGATGCGGCCGATTGGATGGAGCGTTTCGGGGATCCCGGATACCGCCGCCACGCGGCGGCCGCATCGATGCTGACGATCCTGGCCGCGCGGCTGGCTAACGCGGAGCTGCTGCCCTACGACTTCCCTGGACTGGCCGCGGATCTGGAAAAGCGGGTCGGAGAGGTGATAGGCGAAGTGCGGCGCTCCGTGGGGGAACAGGAGGTTCCCACGCTGGAAGGGGCGCTTGAGACCGTGCGCGCGAAGATCTTCCGTCTCGGTGAGGAGGCGGGCCGCTTCGATTCAGCCGCGTCGGCAGCCCTCGAGGAGGGCATCGACGCCGGCGCCCTGGAGGAGGCGAACCATTACATCCGGCGTGCGGCACGAGCCTTCATATCGGAGCGAGAGCTCCCGGGGCGACCCGGACTTCGACAGATCCTCTACGCGACCGACCCGGATAACGGATACGCGACCCTCGCCCTTCCGGGCATTCGGCTCGCGCTACGGCACGAGGATCTGAGGGAGGCCGGTTGGAGGATCGAAGAGCTCGGCGAGCGCGTCGCTGCGGCCACGGACTTCATCGCGGCCGCACGCCGGGCGCTGGGGAGCGCGTCCGACACGGATCGCTGATTCCCGGCCGGCCTCAGGTGCTCTTGAAGCGGTTCCTCATCTCCTCGGCCTTGTCGGGCTTGATCAGGCGCAGGATCAGGTACCCGATGAGTATGATGAACGCGATCTTGATGGCCAGGGCCAGCAGCGGGCCGATGATCGCCGTCACGAGCCCGAGCGCGACAAACCCGCCGACGCCGACCGCGAACAGCATGAGAAGCGAACGAAACATCGAATCCTCCGTCATACTATTTCGTTTCCGCCCGCCACCACTCGCTGACGGACTCGAACGACTTCATTTCTGACTCGTCTCCCTCTACGGGTCTCGGGCCACCCAGGTTTCACGCGGCGCCTCGATTTGCCAACCTGACAGGAGGCCTGCAGGGCTGGCATTCATCTCCCCGCCTCCTTCCTTCGGAGACAGCGCGATAGCGCCGTTTACGGGTCAAAACGGCGGTTCTGTTTCGGCACGACACGTGCAATTGCCAAACACACTGGCACTCGCCACATTAGAGTGCTAACAACGCTAGATAATCCGAGCTTCAGGGCGCTCGAGTGCGTCGGAGCTCGAATCAGCGGGACTTCAGCAGATCGTTTCGAAGGTATTCACATCAGAATGCAGGAGGTCAAATGGCGACAGCGTCCAAGGTGAAGGTGCAGCCGCTTGCCGATCGCGTCGTGGTCGAGCCGCTCGAGGAGACCGAGGAGATGCGTGGCGGGCTGTACATCCCTGACACTGCGAAGGAAAAGCCTCAGCAGGGAACGGTGATCGCGGTCGGTCCGGGCAGGATCTCGGACGAGGGCGAGAGGCTCCCGGTGGAGCTCGAGGAGGGTCAGAGGATCCTGTACGGCAAGTACTCGGGCACCGAGGTGAACATCGATGGGCACGACCTGCTCATCATCAAGGAGAGCGACGTACTGGCGATCATCGACTGACGGTCGACCACCGATCGCCTTGATAGACCAAGAGAATCAAGAACGAACACCTGAAGGGAGCATATAGCGATGGCGAAGGAACTGGAATTCGATACAACCGCACGCCAGCGGCTGAAGGCCGGCATCGACAAGCTGTCGAAAGCCGTCAAGGTGACGCTGGGCCCGAAGGGTCGGAACGTGGTTCTCGAGAAGAAGTTCGGGAGCCCGACAATCACAAAGGACGGCGTGACGGTAGCCAAGGAAGTGGAGCTCGATGATCCGGTCGAGGATCTCGGCGCCAAGATGGTCAAGGAGGTCGCCACGAAGACGTCCGATGCGGCCGGTGACGGCACGACGACCGCCACGGTGCTCGCGCAGGCCATCTTCACCGAAGGTCTCAAGAGCGTCACGGCCGGCGTGAACCCGATGGCTCTCAAGCGAGGCATCGAGGCCTCGGTCGAGAAGGTAGTCGCGGTGCTGAAGGAGATCTCCGTCGATACGACCGGCAAGAAGGAGATCGCCCAGGTCGCCACGATCTCGGCCAACGCCGATCAGGTGATCGGCGACCTGATCGCGGACGCGATGGAGAAGGTCGGTAAGGACGGCGTCATCACGGTCGAGGAAGCGAAGGGGCTCGAGACCACGCTCGAGACGGTCGACGGCATGCAGTTCGACCGTGGTTACCTGTCTCCCTACTTCGTGACGGATCCGGAGAAGATGGAGGTTGTCCTGGATGAGCCCATCATCCTGATCCACGACAAGAAGATCTCCTCGATGAAGGACCTGCTCCCGGTGCTGGAGAAGGTCGCTCAGATGGGCAAGCCCTTGCTCATCATCGCCGAGGATATCGAGGGCGAGGCGCTCGCGACGCTGGTGGTGAACAAGCTGCGCGGCACGCTCAAGGTAGCGGCCGTCAAGGCTCCCGGCTTCGGCGACCGGCGCAAGATGATGCTCCAGGACGTCGCCATCCTGACCGGCGGCCAGGTGATCAGCGAGGAGCTCGGCTTCAAGCTGGAGAACGCCGTGGTCAGCGACCTCGGCGAGGCGAAGAGGATCGTGATCGACAAGGACGACACGACGATCGTCGACGGTGCCGGCGAGGCGGACAAGATCCAGGGCCGCATCAGCGAGATCAAGGTCGCGATCGACAAGTCCACGTCGGACTACGACACCGAGAAGCTGCAGGAGCGGCTCGCGAAGCTGGCCGGCGGCGTGGCGGTGATCAACGTGGGCGCGGCCACCGAGACCGAGATGAAGGAGAAGAAGGCGCGGGTGGAAGATGCACTCCACGCGACGCGTGCCGCGGTCGAGGAGGGCATCGTGCCCGGAGGCGGCGTGGCGCTCCTCTGGTGCCAGCAGGCGATCTCGGAGTTCAAGACCGGCGACCACGACGAGGACATCGGCGTGAACATCGTGCGCCGGTGAACATCGTGCGCCGTGCCCTGGAGGAGCCGATCCGGCAGATCACGCAGAACGCCGGGGCCGAGGGCTCGATCGTCGTCGAGCGCGTTCGTGAGAAGAACGAGCTCAACTGGGGCTTCAATGCCGCGACCGGCGAGTACGAGAACCTGGTGAAGGCCGGGGTCATCGACCCGACCAAGGTCACGCGCACGGCGCTGCAGAACGCGGCGTCGATCTCGGGGCTGCTGCTCACGACGGAAGCGGTGGTCGTGGACAAGCCCGAGGAGAACGCGGGCGGCCCGCCGATGCCCGGTGGTGGCATGGGCGGCGACATGGGCGGCATGTACTAGCCCAAGCTGCAACGCCGTTCCGAGCCGCTCAGTGCGGTGGGAGGAGCCCGACCTTTTGGTCGGGCTCTTTCTTTATGGGGCAGGCCGCCTATGGTGCCGGGGGCGGCCGTCGGACAAACAGACGAGTCCGAGGCTCGCGCTTGCACCTGATTGAGCTGTGTCCTCAGCTTGACGGGAGTTCTATTAGGCCGAATTGACTGATGAACACGATACCAGACGAGCCACGCCATGCTTGATCGAATCTCCGATGGGCGCACCGACTTGGTGTTCGACTACTTGGCCGAGGGCCATGATGCGAAGTCCACAGACAGGGACGGAGTGTCTCTCATCCGCTGGTGCGCGCACTACGGCGATGTCAGCGCGATGCGATTCTTGGTCGCCCACGGCGAGTCGCTCGATTCACTCGGAGACAATTTCGATCTCAACGGCGCTGCTTTTCACGGGCACTGGCAGCTCTGCCAGTTCCTCATCGAGAACGGCGCTGACGCTAATCAACCTCTAGAGAACACCGGAGAGACGCCCCTGCACGCGGCGTTGTGCAAAGCGAATCGCCCGGCCTTCAACCTCGTCGTTCATGTCCTGCTCACAAACGGCGCGAACCCTAATTGCGTGACGAGGCCCAACGTTGAAACCGGGGCTTTCATGCGCGACTGCAGAACGAAGGCCGAGACGCCCCTTCACCGCGCGGCCGCATTCGGCACTGAAGAAGCCATCCAACTCCTGTTGGATGCGGGTGCAGTCATCGACGCCAAGGACATGAATGGCGATTCTCCACTCGCATGGGCTAGTTGGCACCTGCGTCCTGATGCCATTCTCCGGCAGCTCTGCTACGGGGATTTCTCCATTCACCCAGAAAGGCGCTCGACGTACGATCACGGCACGGGGTGGGGTGTTACGGGAGTCGGCAAACCGCATGTCTAGCCAATATTCCCGTCGAGGACGC
>CAMYMV010000031.1:0-37371 GCA_947259585.1 uncultured Gemmatimonadales bacterium
TTGGCAACCGATGGCAGCAGCCGGCCAGGTCTGCGCGCTTCCCGATTCGGTAGGGTCGGCCGTACCCGACAGCGTTCCCTCGCCGGTGCCGTATGTGACCATTCGGGATCAGGGCGTTCCTTTTTCGGAGCTTTCACTTGGCGTGGGGCACCTGCGACCCACTGATGAGACCTGGATGTGGGAGTGGTTGACCGAGATCGCTCTTCCATTGTCCGCGGCTCCCGCTGCGGCGCCCTGGGGATGGATCGCCCGGGGTTGGATCATTGACTCGGGCACGGGTCTCATCGCCCCCCTGACGGTGTCGGGCTTGCTCGAGACCGGGTATGAAGACGCGACGTTCATCGTTATGGAAAGGGCCGATGACGGGTGGCTGAGGATTCGGTTCGCACCGGAGGGCTCGGAGAGCGACGCCGGGACCGCTTGGGTGCCGGAGTGCGCGCTGGCCGGCGAGAATGTGGATCTGCATCTGGAAATGTGGCGAGACCTCTTCTTGTCGGATCGAATCTCCCCGCTCTTCTTCCGCTCCGACGTCCCTCACGTTCTCAGGAGCGTCCCGGGCGACGACGGTGAGGGGCTTGGCGTGATAGCAGGTGACTATCACCTGGAGCCGCTCGAGGTCGAGGGCGATTGGATGCGGGTGATCGTGAAGCAGCCCTCGGACTCCTGCGCGCTCGACGTCCAGCCCGTCGTCAAGAGAGGGTGGGTGAGATGGCGGTCGGCGGACCAGGGGCCATGGGTCTGGTACCACTCCCGAGGCTGCTAGCAGCTTTCGAATAAGGAGCACTCGAGGCCGGCGACAGTTGAGCAGGCACTTGAAGGGAATGAGCAGACGTTCGGGATAGACGCCCGACGCACTGGGGCGCACGTGAACGAAGAGATCCACGCGGTTACCGGCGCGTTCGGGTATTCGGGTCGCTATATCGCCCACCGGCTGCTGGACGCCGGACGCAGCGTCGTCACCCTCACGAACTCGCGTGGGCCGGATCCGTTCGGTGGACGCGTTTCGAAGTATCCCCTGCGGTTCCAGGATCCCGGCGCCCTGGCCGAGGCCCTCCGTGGCGCGGCAGTCCTCTACAACACCTACTGGGTTCGATTCGACTACAAGGACTTCAATCACAGCGAAGCCGTCGCCAATACGCTGAGGCTCTTCGAGGCGGCGCGTGAAGCGGGCGTGCGGCGAGTCGTCCACGTGAGCATCACCAACCCGTCCGCTGGGTCGGACCTGCCCTATTTCAGCGGCAAGGCCGAGCTCGAGGCGGCGGTGAGGTCCTCCGGCTTGTCCTTTGCGATCCTCCGGCCTACGGTCCTGTTCGGGAAGGAAGACATCCTCATCAACAACATCGCGTGGATGCTCCGGCGGTTTCCCGTCTTCGGGGTGTTCGGCGATGGGGAGTATCGTCTTCAACCCATCTATGTGGATGATCTGGCGGCGCTCGCGGTTGCGGAAGGCGCCCGGGCTGGCGACGTGATCGTTGAAGCGATCGGTCCCGAGACCTTCACATATCGAGAGTTGGTCCAAACGATAGGCGAGACTATCGGTTATCCCCGTCCGCTGGTATCCGTCCCCCCGAGGGCCGCGTATTGGGCGGGTCGGGTGTTTGGAGCGGTGAAGGGTGACGTCGTCATTACCTGGGAGGAGATTCGCGGACTGATGGAAGAACGGCTCTACGTGGACGCCCCGCCCGCAGGCTCGACGCCCCTCACCGAGTGGGCCCGAAGGCATGCCGACACGCTCGGCGCACGCTATGCCAATGAGCTGGCTCGCAGGAGTCGGCCCGAGCATCCATGATCTGGGTAGCAACGCTGCTGGCTCTGGCCGTCGTCGGAGGATCGGCCTTCCTGCGCTGGGGAACACGGTGGGGATCGACGCCCGAAGAGCGTGCACGCCGGCTGCCCGGCGACGAGTACCTCGAGGGCGGTCCGCGTGCCCGCGTGGCCATGACGCGTGCCATCTCGATCAGCGCGGCGCCGGAGCGCGTCTGGCCGTGGATCGCTCAGCTGGGGCGCGGCGCCGGTTGGTACAGCGTCGACTGGCTCGACAACGGGAGAAAGGACTCCGCACGGCACGTCGTCTCGTGGATTCCGGAGCCTCGATTGGGTGACGCAACGGCAATCGGTTACCTGCGAGACATGCGCCCGGGGCGAGAGATGGTCTGGTGGGTGGATGGCGTAGGGTTCTTCGGCTCTGAGGCCCGCCTTGTGACTTACCTGGGACTCGGCTCCGAGGGGCAAGGGACACGCTTGGTCACTCGGATGTCCGCCGATGCCGCCGGACCGGCCGCCCACTTTGCCCTATTGGTGTTTCGGCTTATCGATTCCGTCATGGCGCGCCAGCAACTGCTCGGGATCGCCGATCGGGTCGAAGATTGCGAGGCGGGTGATGCGACACCGAGGGATCCGGAGACCGGCGCCCGGGATCAGTATCAACTCTACGAGGTGCTCTATGCGACGGGCGAAAGCGCGGGGGAGGCCGGCAAGGAGCACGCGTCACGTTGGCGGGAGTCGGCCATGGAAGACGGCATCCTCCAGGGGGAGCGTCGGCGCTCGGAGCCAGCACGCGATGTGTGAATCGTATCTGGAGCGCTACAGCAGCGGGAAAGCCATGTTGGCGATCGCCCTGTTGGCGACGGTTTGCGGATGCTCGAGGGGAGATGAGACGCGGATCGTGGCCTTCGGGGACGTGCATGGCGACCTCGAGGCCACGCGAAACGCGCTCCGCCTGGCAGGCGCCATCGACGAAGAGAACCGCTGGGTCGGTGGTGAGCTGATCGTCGTGCAGACGGGCGATCAGCTCGACCGAGGCGACGATGAGCAAGCGATCCTGGAACTCTTCGAGAGGCTACGCGTCGAGTCGGTGGCCGCAGGCGGGGCTTTCCACGCCCTGCTCGGCAATCACGAGCTCATGAACGCCAAGGGCGATCTTCGTTATGTGACCGAAGGAGGATTTGCCGACTTTGCCGATGCCGTCGAGTACGACCCGAGCGACCCCCGGTTGGCCGAGTTCGAGCCCCACGAACGAGCTCGAATGGCGGCCCTGCTGCCGGGCGGACCCTACGCGCAGCTGTTGGCTCAACGACAGGTGATCCTACGAGTCGGCGACATCTTGTTTGTCCACGGTGGAGTGCTTCCCGACCACGTCACGTACGGAATCGATCTCATCAACCGGGAAACGCAGGCGTGGCTTCGAGGCGAGACAGATCGTCCGGCCGTCCTGCAGGGATCGGACAGCCCCCAGTGGACACGGCTGTTTTCCGACGAGCCGGACTCTGAGGCGTGTGCGGTCCTCACGGAGGTACTGAACAGCCTCGAGGCGACGCGAATCGTCATGGGCCATTCGGTCCAGAACGACGGGGTTTCCAGCGCCTGCGAAGGCCGAGCCTGGCTCATCGACGTGGGCATGGCGGCCCACTACGGGGGACCGGTAGAGGTGCTGGAGATCATCGGCGACTCGGTCTCCGTCCTGAGAGTCGACGGGTGAGGCCCGGCTCCCGAGCGTTTCTCTCCATCGCGCTCGCTCTGACCTCGTGCCGTCAGGCGGAGCTTCCGCCCACAGAAGGGCTCGATGCGGCCCTGGAGGGCGCGGTCGCCCGCACACCCGAGATGGAGCCGGCCGACCTGTACAAGCTCCTGCACCAGGGCTGGCTCGGTCCAGGCCACATGGCTCCCTCGGTCGAGACCGCGCGCCGTTACCTGGACGAGGAGCGGTCGCGGCTCGCCTCCTCCAGGAATCCGGAACCAGGGTTGGAGGACCTTCCCGGCCCGCACGGTTTGGTGCGCGTTCACCTTCAGGCGTGGCCCGCGGAGAGGGATGACATGCTGGCCTCGGCGTTCGTGATCACGGCCGAGACGATCGTGCCAGACAGCCAGAGCTTCGTGCGTGAGCTCGACAGCGTGGGGGGTCACCTGGAGAGGCTGAAGCTGCCTTTCGATGAGGACACCTGGCGGGCGTTCGTCGTCGCCCGCGTGGCCGATGGGCTGCCGGCCGTGCACCACTCGGACAGCTACAGGATGCGCTACTCGCCCGCGTATCGCGTCGTCTTTCGCTCACTCGCCCGGCAGCCGCCCCAGGAATGAGCAAGTCTCTCAGTTGTTGGTGTTTGGCGGGCTTCCTGAGTGCCTGCGCTCGGACCCAATCCGCGAGCCCCTGTGAGCCTTTCTTCACCGCGCTGGATAGCGTGCCGCACGTCGCGCTATCCATGAGTACCGGAGCCTTCGTGTCCATCTGGGACGAGATGGAGTACCGCGGCTGTGAGGTCGAGTTCGAGACGAACGACTCTCTCAGCGCAGGCGTGCCCATCCCGAGTTTCGACGCGATCCAGGATACCGAGATGTACCGCCTGGGTTGGCGGATGAGTCACGGAATCACGGCTGATGGACCTGGATCCGGCGTCTTCGGCATCGAGAAGGGTTCCGTGCTCTGCGTCATCAGGTGGGCTCAACCTGCCTATATCGATGACGACGGGGAGTTCGTCCAATCCGAGACATTCAGCATGAAGATCCAGTGCCGAGAGTCGGGAGAATTCCGATGACAACTGAGTTTCCGGTAGAGGGTGTCGAGCTCACGCTCTTGCTCGTGGTGGCAGATATCGAGCGGGCGAGAGGGTTCTACGTCGATGTTCTGGGCGCCAAGCTGTTCAGGGAGTACGGTGGGACTTCGGCGGTCCTCGAGTTTCAGGGCAACTGGCTTCTGCTCGTGACCGGCGGTGGGCCCACCGAGGACAAGCCGGACGTCGTGTTCGAGCCACCCTTAGACCCCAACCGCGTGAGCCATCAGCTTACCATGCGCGTGCCCGATTGCCGTGCGGCGTATGAGGTCCTGAGGTCTCGGGGCGCGGAGTTCCTTACCCCTCCCGTGGATCGAGGCGGCGAGATCCGCTGCTTTTTCCGGGACCCGGATGGACACCTTCTCGAGATAAGCGAGCTGACGAGCAGCACTTGATCGTCATGGATCGTCTCAAGACCGTTGGCATTCTGGCGCTCCTTGCGCTGTCTCTTCCTCTAATTCTGCTTTATGCGGCCGTGTACCTCCTTTGGCGCGCCATCTGGGGAACGGTTTTACGTTTCTGGTTCTGGCGCGCTCACGCTGCTCGAGGGCGCCCGGTCCTCTTCGTCTATTCCGAGAGCCCCAACTGGCAAGCGTACATCGAGCAGAATATCCTGCCCCTCATCGGCGACCGCGCTGTCATCCTCAATTGGTCGCAACGTCGGCTTTGGTCATCGACGTCACCGTGGGAGGCGCGATTCTTTCGCCGGTTCGCCGGAGATCGCGAGTTCAACCCACTGGCTTTGGTGTTCTGCCCGCGAGGCCGGATCAAGGCTGTCCGTTTTCATAAGGCCTTCCTGGACTTCAAGCACGGCAAGGACGCCGCGCTTCGAGCGGCGGAAGCGGAGTTGTTCGCAGTCGGAGTACAGGAGCGCTGAGAGGTGATACGACATCCGCGATTCGTGATCGCCGTCCGCGGCCTCAGGCGCCTCGTCGCCAGAGCGCAGCCTTCTGGTCTACCCGTTTGATGAAGGCGTCCTTGCCGTCGATGTAGGCGTCATAGTCATCGGGGTGGGCCAGGGCGAGGGCCCGCTTCAGGTCGGAGTACTCCCGCGCGATATCTGGATGAGCCAGCATGAAATCGCGGAACGTCAGGTGGCGCTCCACCTCGGGGTCTCCGGACTGGAAAACGTGTACCTGGTGGGTCCGGGCTCCGTTCGCATCGTCCTTTCGAAAGTAGCGGCGACCGGGGATCCCGAATTCTCCCATCGACTCGTACCCGCCGAGCTCCATCGCCTCGTTGCACGAGTCGACCGCCCCGACGTCGGCGACCTCAACCAGGATGTCGATGATCGGCTTCGCGAAGATCCCCGGGATCGAGGTGCTACCGATGTGGTGCGTCGCGATGACATCCCCGCCGAGGCAGTGTGCAACGCGCAGGGATTCGCTGGCGAACTCCTCCTTCCATCGCACATCATGAGGCACGACGACGACTGCTTCGAGCATGTTCTCCGTGGCTCCGTTCCGTCAGACGGCCATCGAAGCCGATCTTTATTTGGCGCTTCTAACGAGCGACAAGGTAACGCGGCAGCCGGGTGAGCAGGCGCCGGGCGGCACCGAAAAGAGGTGGGACAGATGGAAACGCCTACGGAAATGCCGAAGCCGACGAATCATCATCAGAAGCTCGAAATGCTGGTGGGCAGCTGGAGAGGAACCGAGACGATGCACCCGTCGCCGTGGGATCGTCAGGGGGGTACCGCGACGGGGCGAAACGACATCCGGCTGACGCTGAACGGTTTCGCCCTCATCACCGAGTATGCGCAGGAGCGTGGCGGGGTGATCACGTTCGAGGGACACGGGGTCATGACCTACGACTCGAACGAATCGCGCTACGTGCTCCACTGGTTCGACAGCCTGGGATCGCCCCCGGAGGTCTTCACGGGCACCTTCGACGGGGATGTCCTGACCGTGGGGCACGGTGGCCCCGGCATGCATGCGCGCCTGACGTACGATTTGACCCGAGAAGGGGTCCTGCGCTCGCGGATGGACCTGTCCCAAGACGGCGCGGAATGGGCGACGTTCTTCGAGTGTGACTATGAGCGGGAGTAGTAGCTCGGAGGCGAGGGCCTACACGTTCGATTGGCGTGCCGACGAGCACGCCCGCGTCACGAGCCTGCTGGTGCGCGAGCAGTTCGGCTCCGGCGTCCGGCGGGCCATGAAGTGGGGCGTCGTCGTGGTCCTGGTGTCGGGGGCCATCGTGGCGGTTGCGACTGCCCTATCGGCTGGCCTGGCCGAGGCGATGCCGCTCGGCGCTCTGGTGATCGCGGTTGCCGCGCTCGTGCTGGCGTTCGGAAGACTGGCCGGCTGGATTCAAGCCTGGCAGCTGAAGCGTCACGATCCCAACGTCGCTCACCCGATCACCCATTCCCTGGACGAATCTGGCTATCACGTCTCCTCCCGAACGACCGACGTCGATCTCAAGTGGGACGGTCTGCACAAGGTCCGAGAGACTCCCGACCTGTTCATGGTCTATTACAGCAGCCGATTGGCGTATTACCTGCCAAAGCGGGCGCTGCCGAACCCCGAAGAGGTCGCGGAGCTTCGGGCTTGGGTTCGGGCGCAGCTGCCGCCCGAGGTGGCCTACGTTGAGCATTAGTTGATGACGGCGGCCCATAGATTGGCCCATAGATATAGAGAATGAGTGCGGCCATCACGTCATCTCGGCTGATACTCGGCATCGGCTTGCTCTTGCTCGGAGGCTCCGGTGCTGCTCTGCGCAGCCAGGAGTGCCCAACCGAGTTGCGCGGAGCCTGGTCCGGGACGCTGGCCATCGGTGAGCTGCTCGAGGTTCGGCTGGGCCTCCAGGAGCGAGCGCCGGGCGACTACGTGGCCACCATCCGGTCCGGAGCGTCGGGTGCGCAGGATGAAGAGGTCCCGGTGTGGCGCGATGGCGGACGACTCCGGTTTCAGTCGACCCGGCTGCCGATCGCGTTCGACGGCATGCTCTTCGAGGACGGCACTCGGGTGGCCGGCTTCGTTCATCAGGGTTCGATCCTTACCCGGATGGAGTTGTCGGCGGAAGCGGGATCGGCAAAGCCGAGTTGGGCGGCCACATGGAGCCCGCTGGAGGTGGTGGAGGAGGCCCTGTCATTCGACCTCTACATCGATGATGATGGCGCCGGCGGCCTCGGCGGCTACTTCTTCTTCCGCGACCAGCGACTCCCAGGGCTATGGGGATACGGCCTTCAGTGCCGTGAGGGGCTCGTCGTCGCCGGGGAGAAAACCCTGGGCCTGTGGTTCGAGGGACGGCTCGATCTGGCGAAGGGTCTCCTGACGATGACCGTGACGGGTCTCGGCGGATCCGTCCCGATCACGTTCGAGCGAATGACGCCGGAGCTCGTGCCGCCGCTGCCGGATGCCCCGGAGGCACCGCCCCGTGAGCCCGGGAGCGGGGACTACGTGGAGCACGCGCCCGAGGCGCTCGACGACGGCTGGCCGACCGCCGAGCCCTCGCACGCCGGGGTGGACGCCGGGCTGATCGCCGACATGGTCCGGGCTGTAGTCGACGAAGAGATGGCGCTCACGCACAGCGTGCTGGTGGCGCGCCGGGGGGAGCTGGTCGTGGAGGAGTACTTCTACGGCTTCGAGCTTGAGACGTGGCACGACATGCGCTCGGCTTCGAAGACGCTGGCCTCGACGCTGGTCGGCCTGGCCGTGCAGGAAGGGCGGATCACGGGGCCCGAGGCGCTCGCGCTCCCGTTCTTCTCGAAGTACCGGGTTTACGCCAACTGGGATGCCCGGAAGGCACGAATAACCGTTCGGGACCTCCTGACCATGAGCTCCGGCCTGGACGCGAACGACTCGGATCCCCGGTCGGTCGCCTCTGAAGGCGCCTATCAGTCGCAGACCGAGCGGCCCGATTGGATCAAGCTCGCGCTGGACGCGCCGATGATCGCGGATCCCGGCTCCCAGCCGCTTTACGGCGGAGCGAATCCTTTGATAGTCGGAGGCATCCTGGAGGAGGCCCTCGACGAGCCGGTCGAGTGGTTCGCGCACCGAACGCTGTTCGAGCCCCTCGGGATCGAGCGCTACAAGTTCTTCCTCGATCCCACCGGCGGGGTCTACATGGGTGGCGGCCTTCACATGCGGCCCCGGGACATGGCGAAGTTCGGCCAGCTCTACCTGGATGGGGGCGTGTGGCAGGGACGGCGCATCCTCTCTGAAGAGTGGATCCAGGAGTCGTGGGGTCGATACGGGAGGCTCGCTCCGCTCGACCGCAACGGGCACCAGTACGGCTATCTCTGGTGGCACCACGCGTATCCGGTGGGAGATAAGATCATCGATACGCTGGAGGCCCGGGGCAACGGCGGCCAGTACATCTTCGTCGTCCCTTCTCTGGAGCTGGTGGTGGTGATCACCTCAGGCAACTTCCGGACGGGCAAGACCCGGCAGCCCGAGGAGATTCTCCGCCGCTTCGTTCTGCCCGCCGCCCTCGGCTCGCCCGACTCCCAATGAGCCCTCGACCCGACTCGGCCGCATGGTGACGATCCGAGGAAGCTCGTCGAGCGACGATCCGCTGGACGTGCTCCGCGACGTGTTCGGCTACGAGGCGTTCCGGCCGGGCCAGCTCCGCGTGATCGAGGCGGTGCTCGCGGGACATGACTGCATCGCGGTGATGCCGACCGGAGCGGGAAAGTCTCTCACCTTCCAGATTCCGGCTCGGCTGCTTCCGGGGACGGTCGTCGTGCTCTCTCCGCTCATCAGCCTCATGAAGGACCAGGTGGACGCGCTCCGCGAGCTCGGCTTTGCAGCCACCGCGATCAACTCGTCGCTCGATCCGGCCGAGCGTGCGAATCGGCTGCGTGGTTTGGAGCGAGGCGAGTACGAGCTCGTCTACCTGGCGCCCGAGGCGCTGGGGAGCCAGATGCGCGAGCGGCTGCATGCCATCCCGCTCTCTCTTCTCGTCGTGGACGAGGCGCATTGCATCTCGCAGTGGGGACACGATTTTCGCCCGTCGTACCGCCGGCTTCAGAGTCTCAAGAGCGAGCTGTCCGGCGTGCCGGTGCTCGCTCTCACCGCAACGGCGACTCGCCGGGTGGCGCTCGACATCGTCCGCCAGCTCGGCATGCAGAAACCGGCAGGCTACAAGGGGTCCTTCTTCCGTCCCAACCTCCGTCTGCACTGCCGCAAGAAGGGCGAGGGGGACACGCGCAGCGAGATCCTGGCGTTGATCCGCCGACACGCGGGCGAGAGCGGCATCGTGTATTGTCTGTCGCGCCGCTCGGTAGAGGGTATGGCGGCGTTCCTCCGCCGAGAGGGGATTCGCGCGGTGCCGTACCACGCCGGCCTCGCCGATGATGAGCGGACGGCCCACCAGGATGAGTTCGCCCGGGATGAGATCGATGTCGTGGTCGCGACGATCGCGTTCGGGATGGGGATCGACAAATCGAACGTGCGGTTCGTAATCCACCGCGACATGCCGGCCGACATCGAGTCATGGTATCAGGAGGTAGGACGTGCCGGCCGGGACGGGCTGCCCAGCGAGTGCTTTCTCTTCCATTCCTGGGCCGATGTGAAGGTGCGGGAGCGTTTCCTGGACGAGATAGCAGAGCGGGATCTCCGCCGAGCCAAGAGGCAAGCTGCGGTAAACCTGTTTCAGCTCGCCGAGCGCGACGTGTGCCGCCACCAGGCGCTCCTCGCGCACTTCGGTGAGGAGATCGAGCCCTGCGGTGAATCGTGCGACATCTGCACCGGCGTGGGGGTCAAGGAACTGGTAGCCCGCTCGCCGGCCGGGGCGGGGCTCGTCGCCACCCCGGCTCTCGGCGGAGCCGGCCGCGGCCGCTCGCCCGTATCCGCCGTGGAGCGATCCCCCTCGGACCCCACGTTCCAGCGATTGCGTACGCTCCGGAAGCGTCTCGCCGACGAGCGAGGCGTTCCGGCGTACATCGTGTTCAGCGATCAGGCGCTCTGGGACATGATCGACCGGCGGCCGACCACCCGTTCGGAGATGCTGGAGGTGTCCGGCGTCGGACCCGCGAAGCTGGACCAGTACGGGGATGTCTTCCTGGAGGCGCTTCAACGGGTGGATTGAGCTCGATCGCTGCGGACCCCGGCTCCATGGCTGGCAGTCGCCGATCCTCTTATCCTCTACTCCCATGCGAATCCGAGGCCCGATCCACCGGGCTTCGATCGCGGCGCGTCTCAGACCTGGAGGAGACTCATGACGAAGAAACTCGGCGCCGAGTTCCTGGGCACGGGCTGGCTGGTGTTCGGCGGTTGCGGCAGCGCCGTTCTGGCGGCCGGATATCCGGAGCTCGGAATCGGCTTTCTGGGCGTGGCTCTGGCCTTCGGCCTCACCGTGCTGACGATGGTCTATGCCGTTGGCCACATCTCCGGAGGCCACTTCAACCCCGCGGTCTCGATCGGGCTCTGGTCCGGCGGGCGTTTCGCGGCGGGAGAGATCGTGCCTTACATCGTCGCCCAGGTGCTGGGTGCCGTGGCGGGAGCGACCGTCCTCTACATGATCGCGAGCGGGCAGCCGGGCTTCGACCTGGTGGGCAGCGGCTTCGCGGCCAACGGCTACGCGGAGCACTCGCCCGGCGGCTACTCTATGGCGGCTGCGCTCGTTGCGGAGGTCGTCCTCACGTTCGCGTTCCTGATGGTGATCCTAGGGGCCACCGACGGCCGCGCGCCGGCCGGCTTCGCTCCGCTGGCGATCGGACTCTGCCTGACACTGATCCACCTCATCTCCATTCCGGTGACGAACACGTCGGTCAACCCGGCCCGGAGCACCGCTCCCGCTCTCTTCGTGGGAGGTTGGGCACTGGCCCAGTTGTGGCTCTTCTGGCTGGCCCCGATGCTCGGAGCCGTGGCCGCTGGCCCCGTCTACCGCTGGCTCGCCGGTAACGGCGAGAGCTGACGAAGCGTCGGCAGCTGAACGTTCGAGAGCGAGGCCCGGACTTGGAGAGTAGGGAGTCCGGCGCCTCTACGGCGGGCGCCTCCGGGGGCTTCCGTGAGCACTGGCCGGTCGCTGTCTTCACGATCGGATATCTCACGGTCGCCTTGATCGGTGCCATCCTGCGCGGCAACCTGGAGTTCCTCTTCTACATCGCCGTCATGCTGGTTTTGATCGGCGTCGTGTTGACCGTGCACCGCTCGGTGGGCCTCAGCTCGGGCGCGCTTTGGGGCCTGAGCGTCTGGGGCCTGCTGCATATGGCCGGCGGCCTGCTCGTCGTGCCCGAGGGGTGGCCGGTGAGCGCGGAGAGCCGCGTGCTCTACACCCTCTGGCTGATCCCCGGTCGACTGAAGTACGACCAGGTCGTTCACGCGTACGGGTTCGGGATGACGACCTGGGTGTGCTGGCAGGCGCTGCGGTCGGCGATTCGGCGTCGTGGCGGAAAGGCGGATCCGAGCGTCGGCCTCATGGTCCTGTGCGCCGCGGCGGGGTTGGGATTCGGAGCGGTGAACGAGGTCGTGGAGTTCGTGGCGACGCTCCTGATCCCGGAGACGAACGTCGGCGGCTACCGGAATACGGGCTGGGACCTGGTCTCGAACCTGATCGGTGCCACGACGGCGGCGACGTGGATCTGGCTCTCGGAGCGGAAGGGCGCTCCCGAGCCTGACGGATAACGCCCCGGAAACTGGTCGAAGCGAAGTCCTACCCCAGCGGGCTCGTTCAACTCGCCTACGGTCTGCCGGGCGGTTCGCCCAAGCCGAAGAGATGAAGAGGCCTTCAGATGAACGATGAGAAGAAGATGGAGTGCGCGCCTATCAAGCCGATGATCGACCTCGACCTCCTCAAGAGGGTGGACATTCGGGTCGGTACAATCCGCTCCGTGGACGACATCGAAAGGTCCCGCTCGCTTGTGCGTCTGACGGTAGGATTCGGCGACCACGAGCGGACAATCCTGGCTGGCCTCAAGGGTGCGGGGCGGAATCTCGAGGAGCTTGTCGGGATGCAAGCCCTGTTCGTTGTCAACCTGGAGCCGAAAGAGATGTTCGGGGAAACCTCTGAGGGGATGCTCTTCGACGTCGGCTACGAGGATGGCCTCGAGCTCTGCCTCGCCATCCCGGAACGGCAGGTTTCCGACGGTGCTCGAGCTGGCTGAGGGCAGATGCCCCGACGCGCGAGCGACTCTCTCTTGGTCCTCTTTCTCGCGGCGCCTCGGGCGTCTAGATGACCGCTCGGTGTGATGCCGCGTACATCGCCCGAGCTCTCGGAAGGTCCCGTCGGCCGCAGCGAAGGCCCGGGTCCGAGTCCCTTGTTGCCGATCGCTCACCGCGGAACCATCCTGGCCGTGCTCGGCGAGATTAGGGCGGCTCCAAGCCCCGCTTAGACAGGATATCCGATGGAAGGCGAACGGCACCTGGGCCTATTCGGCGCCACGGCGCTCGGCGTGGGCGCGATCGTGGGTGGAGGCATCCTCGCGCTGGCCGGTGTCGCGTTCGCGGCGACGGGGCCGAGCGCCATGATCGCCTTCGCGTTGAACGGAGTGATCGCAGGCCTGACCGCTGTGAGCTTCGCCGAGCTGGCGCGGCGTTTCCCGGAGTCCGGAGGCATCTACACGTATGCGAAGAAGGTCGTCTCGATCGAGGTGGCCTTCATGGTGGGATGGATCGTGTGGTTCGCGTCGATCGTGGCTGGCGTGCTGTATGCCATCGGCTTCTCCGCCTTCGCATCGGAGGGGCTCGAGAGGACGCTGGGGGCCATGGGGAGCGCGCCGGAGTGGCTGGGAGGATCCGCCCTGCGCGTGTGGATCGCGATTGCTGCGATCGCTCTCTACACTCTGGGCCTCGTGAGGCGCGCCGCCGGCGGGGGCAACCTGGCCACGATCGGCAAGGTGATCGTATTCGCGATCCTAATCGTCGGGGGAGCGTGGGCATGGGCCGGAGCCTCGCCGCCCGAGCTCATCGACCGCCTCACTCCGTTCCTGTCGGCAGGTCCGGTGGGCCTGGTGCAGGCGATGGGCTACACCTTCATCGCCCTTCAGGGTTTCGATCTGATCGCGGCGGTGGGTGGCGAGGTCCGCGATCCCGTCCGCAACCTGCCGCGTTCGATGTATCTGTCCCTGGCGATCGCGCTGGCCATCTACCTGCCGTTGCTCTTCCTGATGGCCACGGTCGGCGCGCCGGACACCGGCATCGCGGCGGCGGCAGCGGCGAACCCGGAAGGACTAGTGGCGGAGGCGGCGGAGCGCTTCCTGGGCGTGACCGGCTATTGGCTCGTCATCGGAGCGGGCATACTCTCGATGCTTTCCGCGCTGCGCGCCAACCTCCTTGGGGCCTCTCGGGTAGCTTTCGCGATGGCGCGCGATCGCACGCTCCCCCGCCAACTGGGTCGAGTCGATGGCTCGAGCGGTGTTCCGGCGGTGGCGGTCTGGATCACGGGGGCGTTGGTGGCCGGGATCGCTCTCGCGATCCGCGGGGTGGCGGCCGCCGGCGCCGCATCCAGCCTGATCTTCCTGATCTCGTTCGCCATTGTGCATTGCGCGGCGATCCTGGCCCGACGCCGCTCCGGGCAGCGGCGGCTCGCCATCGTTCCCGTACTGGGTGCCGCCCTTTGTGTGGGGCTCGCGATCTTTCAGGCGTTCGCCGTGCGCGAGGCGGGGATCGTCGCGGTCTCGTGGCTGGGGATAGGCCTCCTGCTCTACCTGACGCTTCTGGCTCCCGGTGCCCGGCTGGTCGATGTGAGGGAGGAAGCGCGCGATCCGGACCTGGCCCGCCTTAGGGGGCGCAGCCCTCTGGTGCTGGTTCCCATCGCCAACCCCGCCAGTGCGGCGAGCCTGGTCGACGTGGCCGCCACCGTGCGTACACCAGCGGTCGGCCGCGTCCTCCTTCTGTCGATCGTCCGCGCACCAGACGAGCCTCTGGACGAAGACCACCCGACGCTGCGGGCCGCGCGGAGGGTGCTCGGCGAATCTCTCCACCGCAGTCTCGAGAGCTCGCTGGTTCCGGAGACGCTGTTCACGATCGCATCGGACGTGTGGAGCGAGATCGCCCGTGTCGCGAGTGGCTATGGCTGCGAGACCGTTCTGCTGGGCCTCCCGAGCCTGACGGAGCCGGGCGTCGAGCCGCGGCTCGGCGGCCTCATCGCCGAGCTGGACGCCGATGTCGTGATCGTCCGTGCGCCGCATCGCTGGCACATGGCGGACGCCAAGCGCGTCCTCGTACCGTTGGGCGGGCAACGCGACCACAGCCACCTGAGGGCCCGACTGCTCTCCAGCCTGTCGCGGTCCGGCGAACGGTCGGTGACCTTTCTGCACACCTGTCCTTCCTCGGCGTCTCCCGACGCGCGTCGCCGGTTGGAGCGCGACCTCCGTGCGCTGGCGCGTGACGAGGCGGCGGGCCCCCACGAGGTCGTCGTCGAGTACACGGAGGAGCGCGACGACGCGCTCGTTCGGCGGGCCGCCGACGCTGACCTGGTGGTCATGGGGATCGAGCGGGGCGGCCGCGGTAGGCGCGTGCTGGGACGGCTGGCGCTGGCCGTTGCCCGTGGAACGAGCGTTCCCCTGGTGCTGATCAGCCGACGGCGCACGCGCACCCAGGATTTCAGGGGTGCGGTGTTTCGCTCGCCGTGACGGGGAGGAGAGCCGGCGAAGGCAGAGGCGCGCGCCGGAGAGCCGATACGGCACCCCGGGGCGGCTCTCAGAGCCGTATAGGACGTGTTAACTTCGCACCCGTGCTATGTCGGCCGTGCGCCGACGTCAGCCTCGAATCTCCACGAAACCAGGTGAAGTGATGACAGATAAGACAGCCGATCTGGCCGGCCCCGGTACGACGACTGGGTGACCGAGACGGTGCAGGTGAACGGCAAGACCATGCATGGGCTGAACGGAGACATCCTGGTGTGGAACCCGGTGACCCGGCAGCGCCACGAGCTGACGAGCATGGGCATCCGGGTGACCAAGGAGACGCTGAAGGTACAGCTCGCCATGTCGGGACAGGAGGATTTCCTGGAGCTGCCCTACCATCAGGCGATCCTGAACGACGAGATCCCGCTGAGCATCGGCGGTGGCATCGGCCAGTCGCGCACCTTCATGTATCTGTTGCGCACAGCGCACCTCGGCGAGGTGAGCGTCACCGTCTGGCCTCGGCAGCTCAAGGAGATCTGCGCCGCGCGCAACATCCACGTTCTGGAGTAGGAGGGCTTCCGTGAACCGAGTCGGCATGGCGGGTCTCGTCGGGATGGTCTCTATCGCATGGCTCGCTGCCTGTCAGGCCGCCGGTGATGATCCGAGCGAGAGTATCGCTGCCGAAGGGGCCGCTCCAAGCGTCGGGCCGCCGACGCTGGAGGAGCTCGAGAACGCCACCTACCAGGGCTTCGAGGACCCGGCGTCCGTGACTCTCGCGGCGGCGATGCCCCCACGCTCGATCGTTCGAGCGATGAGGCTGCCACGGGCTCGGCGACCGATGCGCCGCAGATCCTGGAAGGTGCGGCGCGGGCGATGGGCGGCGAGGCGGTCGCGAACGTTAGAACCGTCGAGACTCGGGCCGACGTGCAGAGCCCCACGGGATCCTTCGAAACGGTGCTCTACTCGGCCCGCGACGGCCGCGTGCGGATGATGCAGACGACCGGCTTCCACGCCGGCCTCAGTCCTGCCGGCGACTGGATCCTGCCGTCAGCCGAGGAGGGCCGCCGGCCCTTGCCGGCCGAGATACGCGAGGTCGTTATCGGTCACGAGCTGCACATGATCTTCATCGACCCCGAGAGCCGGTATTCGGATCCCGTGTCCCTGGAACCGTCGACATTCAGGGATAGGCCGGTTCTGCCGGTCCGCGTGCGCGGCCAAGAGGGACGGTCTGTCCTCCTGTACTACGACGGCCGCGACACGCTGCCCGCCGGCATGCGACTGGAGACCGCCGTCGGGGAGGTGGAGGTCGAAGTCTCGGATTGGCGCGTACTCGACGGGCTCCGGCTCTTCTGGTCTGCCGAGTTCCGGGACCGGTCCGGCAGCTTCGAATACGAGTACCAAGAGGTCCGGCTGAACGAGGTCCTCGACGACGAGTTCTTTCCGGAGGGAGGGTCGACCCAGGAGCCATGATCGAGCTCGAGAAGCACGACGAGGCAAGGCCCGTCTGTCCGCACTGTGCCAATGAGTTGCCGAAGGTCTGGTTTCAGCGACTCAAGAATCCACTCGGGAAGCGGTACATCTACTTCTGCCCGACCTGCCGAAAAGTGCTCGGCATCAGCCACCGAAAAGGCTTCTGGATGGGCTGATGCCCAGCCTGCTAGCGTGGCTGCTTTGAGGGCCGCCGACCTCATGTCCCGGATCGATCATCTGATCGTCGCGACGCCGGACCTCGAGGAGGGCATCGCGCGAACCGGGGAGCTTCTCGGTGTCGAGGCGGCGCCGGGAGGACAGCACCCGGGTTTTGGCACGCGCAACGCACTCATCACGCTGGGCAGGGGACGGTACCTCGAGATCGTCGGGCCTGATCCGGATCAGCCGGGTCCCGAGGGCGCGCGCCTCTTCGGGGTCGACGAGCTGGGGGCACCGCGGCTCGTGACCTGGGTGGCGAAGGGCAGCCATCTGGCGGGCTTGGTGCGCCGCGCGGCCAGGTACGGTGCCGAGCTGGGCGCCGTCCACTCAGGAGGACGGAGGCAGCCGGACGGGAGTTATCTGGCGTGGGAGGTGACCGACCCGTTCATGCCGCGCGAAGGAGGTGTCGTCCCCTTCTTCATCGACTGGGGGGAGACGCCGCATCCATCCGAGACGGCGCCCGTGGGTTGCGACTTGGTCGATCTTCGCGCCGAGCATCCCGAATTCGGCCGTGTGCGGGACATGCTGGACGGCCTGGAACTGGATCTTCATTTGGAGCCCGGCCCCAGGCCCACGCTCATCGCGACGATCCGCACGCCGTTTGGCATGGTCGAGCTGCGCTGAGTCGTCGGCGCTCGGCGCTACAGCGCGGTTGAAGCGTCAGTGACCATTCTCGGTCGGCAACTTGTCTCTCAGCGCCGGATAGAACTGGACGAAGACGTTGTCGAGTGCCGTCTCCTCGGCATGGCACGAGTAGCAGTTCGCCTCGCCCGGGATGATGGACGCGCTCTCGGCGTCTCCACCGAAGCCGTAGAAGCCCCACCCGCTCTCGTGCACGCCCTCCTGCTTCAGGTGGATCTCCGCCAGGAATCCCTCGTCCTCGTACCAACCCCCCCGAGCGGGGTCCGCGTTCTGTGACGCTTCGTACATCGCGAGGATGAACATCGTCCCCTCGGGAAACTCTCCCGTCTCGCGGAAGTGTCGGTAGCTCCAGGGCTGCATGTACACGTTGTGGAACATCCCCGGCGCGCTCCCCTCCATCACCGGTTCGAAGCCCCCGTCCTCCGCGTAGGAGAGACCAATGGAGGCCCCGACCATCACCCAGGCCTGCCAGCCATCGGGTCGGATCAGCTCTCCGGCATCGTTGAAGTGCGGGATTTCGCTGGCCGGAGGGGCGTCCTGCGCCGACGCCGCGGCGAGTACCGCGCCGGCCGCGAACACGGTCAGCGCGACGATGCCCAGGCTGCTGATCAAGATGATGGTGCCCTTGCTGCTCATGCTTCTGCCTCCGACGTTCTCGTGCGTGTCTGTTCTACCAATGTACAAGGAGGAGTCCGAGCGAGCGTTGGACCGGGTTCTACGTAGTAGGCTGCTCGAGATGAAGGCGCTCGACGAGCGCATGCGTGCTCGGCTGGCGGAGACCCGGGAGCTGTTCGCCGGGTATGCCCCGGCCATGGAGGATGTGCACTGTCGCAACGCCGCTTCCCTGGCGGAGATCATCGCCGAGCACGACTGGCCGGGGGTGCGGCTCGTCGGCGAGGACGGATGCGAGGCGGCCTGGCTCGTTGCGCAACACGCGATCAGCCGGCCGGCGCAGCAGCGGGCCTTTCTGGCGGCGCTCGAGGAGGCGGTTCGACGGGGCGATGCACCGCCGCGTCAACGCGCCTGCCTTGAGGATCGGATTCGGTTCAATGAACGGAGGCCCCAACGATACGGCACGGTGATGGACTGGGGTCCGGACGGCGAGTTGGCCGTGGGGCCGGTCGAGGATCCCGAGGGCTTGGACGCGCGGCGAGCCGCCCTCGGCCTGCCGGTCCTGGCCGATGCTCTCGCGGCGGCGAGGGCGCGCGCGCGGCAGGCGGGCGAAGGTCCGCCGACCGATCATGCCAACCGCGAGCGGGAGGCCGAGCTCTGGGCGAAGAGGGTGGGGTGGCTTTGAGATCGGAGGCCCCGTCGTGCTGACGACGGCGCTTCTGATCTCCGGGCTGGGGCTTCTCTTCCTTGGGGGAGAGGCGCTCGTGCGCGGTTCCGCCGCCCTGGCGCTTCGCTTCGGACTGACCCCTCTCTTCGTGGGGCTCACGATCGTCTCGTTCGGCACCAGCAGTCCAGAGCTCGCGGTGAGCATAAGCGCGTCGATGTCAGGGCAGGTCGGCGTTGCCGTCGGCAACGTGGTCGGATCGAACATCGCCAACATCGGCTTGATCCTCGGCATCAGTGCTCTGCTGAGTCCGATCAAGGCGAAATCGAAGCTCGTGCTGTGGGACGTGCCGATCATGATCGCCGCCTCCTTCTTGGTCGCGGCGCTCCTGGACGACAGCCGGCTTGCTTGGCGCGAGGGCCTGCTGCTCCTCGGCGGTCTGGTTGCCTACACCGGCTTCGGCCTTCATCTGGCGAGACGAGAGAAGAACGGGATCCGGCGGGAGTTCGAGGGTGCATTGCCGCCAGGCACGGTAACGCTCGCCAGACAGATCGTGCTGATCCTGATGGGCACCGGAGCGCTCATCCTCGGAGGACGCGCCTTCGTGGATGGAGGAGTGCGGATGGCGTACGCCTTCCATGTGAGCCCCGCCGTGATCGGGCTTACCGTCGTCGCGCTCGGGACGAGTCTGCCGGAGTTGGTTACGTCGGTGGTCGCGGCCCTGAAGGGGCACCCGGACATCGCCGTCGGGAACGCAATCGGCTCCAGCCTCTTCAACCTGCTCGGGATCCTCGGAATCGCGTCGATCGTCCATCCTCTCAAATTGGGCGAGGTACAGGGAGAGGATCTGGGAGCGATGATAGCGATCTCGGTCCTGCTTCTCGTCCTGATCCGGACGAGGTTCGATCTCAACCGATGGGAGGGCGGCGTGCTGGTGGCCTCCTATGTCGGCTATCTCGCCTGGCTCTTCTCCCGGGTCTCCGGCGCCTGACCTCTCCTCCCCCGTCATGGCACCGATCATGCTCACATCGAGGGATTCCAGGACAGGCTTCGAGCGGGCACATTCGGGGGTGCTTCGGGTTAACAGCTGCCGAACGCAGAGGAAGAAAGTAACGCAGAGTCGATCGGGGTCGTCTAAGTGTGACGATCGTGGAGATCCCGGGCATCGGCCGACTCGGTCACATATTCGAGGGTCATAGAGTCGAGGATGAGCAAGCACACCCCTGCGGCAGTCATCGCTAGAGGCTCGGCGAGGCATCGGTCCTTTCTTTGGATCGGTTTGCTCGGCTCTCTTTTCCTTCTGACGGCCTGCGCCGGAGACAGCACGGGCCCGGCGCCGCCTCCGCCGGCCCCCCCGCCGCCTCCGCCGGCTCCCCCGCCTCCCCCTCCCCCCAGCGGCGACGTGGAGGTGCGCCTCGACCTCGCATTGAACGATGTGTTCGTCATCACCGATCCGGATTCGATGGCCTTCGAGCTGCCGGGTGCGGCTACGGCCCGCGAATATCGGGTGATCGTGCAGAGCGCCAGCAAGCTGGGAGGGGGCTTGTGGCCGTTCAAGCTCACCGGAGAGGCGTGCTCGGCGACCGCTTCGTCTGGCTCCGTGAGAGCGAGCTGCTGAGGCAGGAGGCGCAGGCGGTTCACCAGCGGCAACGGAGCGGGGTCGAGGTGGTGCGGCTGCAAGAGCGGGCCTGGGATGAGCTTCGCCGGATCGGGGCACGGGTCGCTCCGATGGGGGCGAAGGTCGCACGAACCGGCGCCGCTGCTGCCCGGGCAGCTGCGGGAAGCGGTACGGCCCAGGCTCGGCTGGCGGGCGTCCCCTCCACCGGCGACGAGCTGGAGTTCATCATGCCGGTGGGCGAGGATCTCTCGCTGAGCTGCACCAACACCGAGAAAATCCTGCAGGCGGAGATCCGTTCCGTGGGCGAGCACTTCGTGATCGCGCGGGACATGCAGGGGACGGACTCCTTTTCGGCGGGTGACTACGCCGCGATCCAGGCCGTGCTGGACGACGTCATCCACCCGGTGGACACGGAGTACTTCGGCGAGACGTCGGACATCGATGAGAACGAAAGGGTGATCGTCCTCATCACGGAAGAGGTAAACAAGCTGACGGAGCTCACGGACACGCTGATCTTCCTCGGCTTCTTCCTGCCCAGCGATCTCGCCAACCCGGTCGATTGTCCGGCCAGCAACGCGGGCGAGATCGTCTACCTGCGCGCCCCGGATCCCGACGGCGAATTCGGCGAGGAGACGTCGGTCGAGCGCGCGATCGACATCTTGAAATCGACCACGTCCCACGAGTTTCAGCACCTGATCAACTCCGTGCAGCGGTTCATCCTCGGCAACTCCCAGTTCGCGGCCAGCGACGACGTCTGGCTCAACGAGGGGCTCTCGCACCTCGCAGAAGAGCTGGTCGGCCTCGCCGTCACGGGGTTTTCGGTAAGGGCTAATCTCGGCATCGACGCCGCCGTGTCCGACGTCGATGCCTTCAACACCTTTCTGATCGAGAACTTCTTCAACATCGGGGCTACGGCGAGTAGCGACGAGGGCTGCGATGGGTGGATGGTCGATCCGGAGAGCAGCATCGCGATCAACAGTCCCGCCATCGGCAACCCGCCAGGGTGCGGCTCGCTCACGATGCGCGGCTGGTCCTACCTCTTCCTCCGCTGGTTGGGCGACCACTTCGGCCCTGCCGGGAACGGCGTGATCCCGGGCAGCAACGAGCAGGAGTTCTTCCGAGAGCTCACACGCGGCGGGCCGACACACCTCACGGGTCCGGCGAACATCGAACAGGCCGTGGCGGCGTTCGGGGGCGACGAGAGCTGGGAGGAGCTCCTGGCGGACTTCCTGCTGATGGTGGCCGTCGACGATCTGACCGGCGCGAACCTCCCGGCCCGCAGCCAGCTTCGTACGTGGGATCTGCGGGACCTGTTCCGCGGCTTGAACGAGAACACCGGCACCGGGCCGGCCTTCCCGCAGCCCTACCCGCTGAAGGTCGAGGCGGTGCTGTTCGACGATGTGGACCTCAGCTTCTCTGTTCGCTCGGCCTCGGCGAAGTACTTCACGCTTCTCGCCACGACCACGACGCCGGACTACGTGATCCGGATCACCGATCAGGCTGGTGAGCCGCTGAGGGCGAACGTGCGGCCTCAAGTCACCGTCGTCCGCCTCCGCTAGTCGGGGGAGGAGCACTGTGAGCGCCCGATACGCCACGGGTCTGGCCGCCCTCCTCGGGTTGGCCGTCCTGCCGCTGGCCGGGTGTGGGGGGCCCACGGAGCCGCCGCCCCCCCCGCCGCCGCCGCCCAGCCTCGACCTGGCTGTCGGGGAATCGGCCGTCGTGGTGGGCGGTGCCCAGTTGAGCGAGATGACCATCAAGGGCGGGCCGGGACCGCGCGAGTACGCGATTGCGGTGCAGAGCGCGAGCCGACTGTCGTCCGGAAACTGGCCGATGAGCCTTGCGGGGGAGTCTGCCGCGCCGGCTCAGGCGGCCGCGGTGCCCGCCCGCCGGGTCCGGTCGTCGCAGGCCGCTGATCAACCGGGTGGCTCCCTCGCTTCCCGGGACCTCTCCAGCGTCGACCTTCCGGCCCTGCACCAGATCAGCGAGCTCGTGATGCGGTCGAGCGCCCGGAGGGAGCTCCAAAGACGCGGCGCGCGGCCGGCCCGCGGCCCGGTGACGGACCCGGAAGGGTCGGGCCTCGCCGTCAGCTTCCGAACCTCCCGACGCGTTCTGGTGCCGGCGGTCGGCGAGCGGCGGGATTTCCTCTTCTCGGTACAGCCGGATCTGACCGTCTCGTGTGAGGACACGGCGGCCGTGATCAACGCCTCCGCCAAGGCGGTCGGCGAGCACTTCGCGATCTACCGTGACTTGCAGGAGAACAGCGGCTTCACGGCCGCTGACTACGCGGAGATTCTGGCCGCGCTCGAAGACTTCGTGTACCCCGTCAACACCTCCTACTTCGGGGAGCCGGCCGACATCGACGGCAACGAGCGGATCGTCGTGCTGGTCACCGAGGAGACCAACAAGCTCTCGGGCGCGAGCGGGCTCACGTTCATCGCCGGTTTCTTCGTCCCCTCGGACCTCTCCGATTCCGGCGATCCCGAGGGGAGCGGCACGAGTGCCGATGGCGTTTGCGCGACCAGCAACGAGGCCGAGATCCTCTACCTCATAGCGCCCGACCCCGATGGCACGTACGGGATCCCGCACACGGTGGACTTCACCAAGAAGACTGTGATCGGCGTCTCGGCGCACGAGCTCCAGCATCTGATAGGCGCCGAGCGGAGGCTCATCTTTGGCTCGGGCGACTTCGGCGACCTCGAGGATACCTGGGTCGACGAAGGGCTCTCGCACGTCGCCGAGGAACTCACCGGGCTGGCGGCGGCCGGACTCTCTGTCCGCTCCAATCTCTCCTTTTTTGAGATAGCTACCAACACGGAGGTCTTCAACCGTTTCCACCTGGCCAACTTCTCCCGGCTCGGCCAGACGAGCGGCTGCGGGGGCTGGATGAAGAGCCCCGAGGACACGCAGACCATCGTCTTGGAGGACCCCAGCGGTTGCTCCGGACTGCGCTACCGCGGCTTCGCCTGGATCTTCATGCGCTGGCTCGGCGACCACGAGGGTCCGGCGGGCAGCGGCGTCGTCCCGGGCAGCGGCGAAGCGGCGCTGTTCCGCGAGATCGTCGGAGGGGGCCCGACGCTCATGACCGGGATCCCCAACATCGAGCGAGCGGTGGCGGAGGTTGGGAGCGGAAGGAGCTGGGAGGCCCTTCTGGCGGATTTCCTCATCGCCACGGCTGCCGACGACAGGGCCGAGGGAGCGCCGCCGCGTACGCAGATCCTGACCTGGGACCTGCCGGATGTGTTCCTCGGGTTGCACGTAGACGAGGGAACGAGGCAGAACTTCGACGTGCCCTTCCCGTTGGAGATCGAGTCCCTCGGCTTCACGACGGTGCAGGAGCAGTTCAGCGTTCGCTCTTCGACGGCCAAGTACTTCTCGCTCGTGAGCGACGCGACTGCGCCGGACTACGAGATCCGGCTGTTGGATACAGCGGGACTTCCGATCACGGGGGACGCGGCGGCGCAGCTGACCATCTTCCGGGTACGCTAACCGGTGCTCGAGGGCGCTGGCGTGTGCCGGACATAGAGAGGACGAGAGGGAAATGGCGAGATCTCACGACGCATGGTTGGCGACGGCCGCTCTCGGCGCGGCGTTGGCCGGATGCTCGGGCAACGCGAGCCCGCAGACGATGCCCGTAGCCGGCTGGGGCGAGTCGGGTCCGGAGAGCGTCTCCGGGACGGTGCGTCAGGTGGGCAACCTGCCCTTCGCCCGGACGTTGGTCGACGAGGACGGAGAGGGAGGAGACAACGTGTTCGTGACCGGAGATCTCGAGACCGAGATCACCCGGCTCGCCGGCATGACGGTGATCGTCACGGGCAGCTTCACGGATGGAGATCAGCCGGGCCGCCACATTCTGGCGACCTCCTACGAGATTGTGGCTAGCGAGGAGGATCCCGTGGCGGTGGGGATCTTGAGCCGTGACGACGAGGGCTTCTACCTCCGCCTGTCCGGCGGTGCCGAGTACCGCTTGTCCCAGGTGCCCCCGGAGTTGGCGGAGGCCGCCGGAGCCAGGCTCTGGGTGGCGGCTGCCGAGGGGGGGCACGTCCGAGGCTATGGGATCCTTAGGGAATCCACCGAGTAGAGCTACACTTCCAACTGCCGGCTGAGGCCGGCAAGCTAGTCACCCCGGATCATCGACGGGTATGCGATGAGCCAGAATACCATCTCCGCACTTCTTCCCGACGATTCGCGAACGGAGCTGCCGGCTGGAGCGTCGGCCGCCGACCTGGCGGCCGCGATCGGTCCCAGGCTGGCGCGCGCCGCGGTGGCGGCACGTGTCGACGGAGAGCTATGGGACCTGGGCCGGCCGCTGGCAGACGGCGCGCGCGTCGAGATCGTGACGCGCGGCGACGCCGACCCCGACGCCCTCTACGCACTGAGGCACTCCGCGGCCCACGTGCTCGCCACGGCGGTACGTGAGCTGTACCCGGACGCCGGCATCGGCTTCGGTCCGCCCATCGAGGATGGCTTCTACTACGACTTCGATGTCGAGGAGCCTTTCACGCCCGACGACCTGGAGCGGATAGAGGCCAGGATGGCCGAGGTCGTCGCGGCGAGCCACCCGTTCGAGCGCAGCGAGCTCCAGCGCGAGGAGGCGGAGGAGCTCTTCGGGGACGATCCCCTGAAGCTCGAGAGGCTGGCCGAGATCCCGGAGGGTGAGACGATCTCTGCCTATCGGGACGGTCCCTTCGTCGATCTCTGCCGGGGACCCCACGTGCCGGACACGGGCGAGATCGAACACTTCAAGCTCCTCAGCGCGGCGGGCGCGTACTGGAGAGGCGACGAGAGACGTCAGATGCTCCAGCGCATCTACGGGACCGCCTTCTTCAGCCAGGATGCCCTGAGGGAGCACCTGCACCGCCTCGAGGAAGCACGGCGGCGGGATCACCGAAAGCTCGGTCAGGAGCTGGATCTGTTCAGCATCCAGGAGGACATCGGGCCCGGCCTGGTCTGCTGGCATCCCAAGGGAGCGAGGATGCAGCTCGAGCTTCGGCGCTGGATCGAGGCGCTGCTGGAGAAGCGCGGCTACGAGTTCGTCTACACGCCGCATCTCTCCAGCGAGGCCCTGTTCGAGCGTTCCGGCCATCTGCAGGCGTACTCCGAGAACATGTACCCGAGCATGCAAGGCGAAGGCGAGAAGGAGGCCTATCGGGTCAAACCGATGAACTGCCCGGGCCACACGCTCATCTACGCAGCGCGGCAGCGGAGCTATCGGGATCTGCCGCTGCGCCTGAGCGAGATCGCCAACGTCTACCGGTACGAGCGATCCGGAACCCTGCACGGCCTGTTGAGGGTGCGGATGCTGACGATGGACGACGGTCACATCTTCTGCACGCCCGATCAGGTGGAGGATGAGATCTTCACCGCCCTGGACCTGGTCGATGAGGTCATGAACACGCTGGGCCTCGAGTATCGTCTGGACCTGGCGACCCGTCCCGAGAAGCGGATCGGCGAGGACGAGGTTTGGGATCACGCCGAGGCCTCCTTGTATCAGGCACTCGAGCGTCTGGCGGTGGACTACGGACTCGACGAGGGAGGTGGGGCGTTCTACGGTCCGAAGATCGACATCAAGTTCCGGGATGCGATCGGCCGAGAGTGGCAGGGCGCCACGATTCAGCTCGACTTCAATCTGCCCGAGCGGTTCGATCTGGAGTACATCGGTCCGGACAACAAGCCGCACAGGCCGGCCATGATCCACCGCGCCATCTTCGGGACGCTGGAGCGTTTCACGGGCGTTCTGATCGAGCACTTCGCGGGTGCGTTTCCGGTGTGGCTCGCACCGGAGCAGGTCCGGGTGCTTCCGATCACGGATGGACATTCCGAGGGCGCCCGCGCGATCGTGGATCGCCTGCGGGCTGCCGGGCTGCGGGTCGAGCTCGATGACCGGTCGGATACCCTCAGCTACCGAATCCGCGACGGCGAGGTCATGAAGGTGCCCTATCTCCTGGTCGTTGGCGATCGGGAGCTCGAGGCCGCGACGGTCGCCGTTCGAGCTCATGGAGCCCGGAAGAAGCAGGTGGTGATGCAGGTGGACGACTTCGTTGCTGCCGTTCAGGAGAAGGTCCGCGCGAAGGAGCTCGATCCGGCACTGGAGGCTGCCTGAGCCGTCCCCCCGAGGGTGCCTCGCGCCACTCCCGCGGCGTCCCGCGAGCATGAACGGGCCCGCGTTGACAGATCGTCAGGCCCCGCCTACCTTTCGCCGCCCTGACAACTAGGCAAGCGGAGCACAGCTCCCACCCTTCGGCGTTCCGGCTCTTCGAGGCCGGAGACAGCTGCCGGGTCCGAAGCACGGACGAGCCGTCGGCTCGCCCCTGCTCATCGCGCGGATAACGCGCGTACCCGGACGGCCAGGCCGTACCGGGTTTTTTGTTTCGTATCCGCCGTCCGGCCAAGGACGAGGTAGCGCGGCGGGATTGTTCCAGTGTCCGAGAGAGGGGACGTGAGCCAGGAAGAACTGAGAGTCAACGATCGAATCCGAATCAGCCCGATCCGCCTGATCGATGACGAAGGAGAGCAGGTGGGCATCGTTCCGACCGACGAAGCGAGACGCATGGCGCGGGAGCGCGGCCTGGACCTCGTAGAGGTGGCGCCCAACGCCCGCCCCCCGGTCTGCAAGCTGATGGACTACGGGAAACACAAGTACGAGCTGGCGAGGAAGCTCCGCGAGGCGAAGAAGAAGCAGCACAACATACATGTGAAGGAAGTCAAGCTGCGGCCCCGGATCGAGACCCACGACCTCGAGTTCAAGATGCGCCATGCGCGGCGATTCTTCGAAGAGGGTGACAAGGTCAAGTTCACGCTGATGTTCCGTGGTCGAGAGGTCACCCACCCGGAGCTCGGCATCCGGTTGCTGGAGCAGGTGAAGGGAGAGCTGCAGGATGTCGCCGCCGTGGAGACCGCGATCGCGCGCGAAGGGCGCACGATGACCATGGTCATGGCGCCGCACCGGGTCGAGGTGGAATGAGTGATGCGCGCCGGCTGAGCCATACGTGCCGGAAAGGAGTCTAGATCAGATGCCGAAGATGAAGACGCGCCGGTCGGCCGCGAAGCGGTTCAGCAAGAGCGGCTCCGGAGGTTTGCGAAGGAGGAGGGCGTTCTCCAGCCACATCCTCACCAAGAAGAGCCGCAAGAGGAAGCGCCGTCTGCGCAAGCCGACGAGCGTCTCGAGGGCGGACACGAAACGGGTCAAGCGGATGCTGGCGCAGTAGACCTGGCACGGCGGACCCGGGACAGTAGACCCGGGACCGTAGAGAGCAAGCGGAGCATGGACTTTCGAAGCGACAGATCCAGATAAAGAGATGAGACGATGCCTCGCGTAAAGACGAACGTCGCGCGAAACAAGCGCAAGAAGAAGCTCATGAAGGAAGCCCGCGGCTACTTCGGCGGGCGGTCCAAGCTGTACCGGCCGGCCAAGGACGCGGTCGAGCGTGGTTGGGAGTATGCCTATCGCGACCGACGCCGCCGCAAGCGGGATTTCCGGGCGCTGTGGATCAGCCGGATCAACGCGGCTTCGAGGGAGAACGGCCTCTCCTACTCGCGGTTCATCAGCGGGCTGCGAGGTGCCGGCATCGACCTCAACCGCAAGGTGCTGGCGGATCTGGCCGTCCGGGAGCCGGCGGCGTTCGCCGAGCTGGTACAGGTGGCCAAGGACCAGCTGCGCTGAGGCTGGCATGACCGAGCCGGTTCAGCTCGTCGACGCTCTGAAGCGGATCGAGGCTGACGGCCTCGCCTCGATCGAGGCGGCGGATTCGCTCGAAGCGCTCGAAGCGCTCAGGGTGCGATTCCTGGGTCGAAGCGGCGATTTGGCCGGCATGCTGAGCCGCATCGGCCAGGCGCCGCCCGAGGACCGCCGGGCGATCGGCCAGGCCGCAAACACCGCCAAGCGCCGGCTGCAGGAGGCGCACACCTCTCGTCTGGCGGCCCTGGAGAGCGCCGAGTCGGCAGGCGTCGCGCAGGCGGACCTCACGATGCCCGGCCGCCGCGCCTGGGAGGGGGGCGTACATCCGGTAACCCGGGTGATCGATGAGATCTGCGAGATCTTCCGGGAGCTCGGCTTCTCGAAGGTGCGAGGTCCGGAGGCGGAGACGGAGTGGTACAACTTCCAGGCCCTCAACATCCCGCTCGAGCACCCGGCGGCCGACATGTGGGACACCTTCTACCTGGCCGACGGGGTCGTCCTGCGCAGCCACACGTCCCCGGTGCAGGCCCGCATCATGGAGACGCACGAGCCGCCCGTGAGGGTCGTCGTTCCCGGCCTGTGCTACCGGCGGGACCCGTTCGATCCGACGCACGCGCCAGCCTTCGAGCAGATCGAGGGGTTGGCGGTGGACGAGGGGATCGACTTCGTGGAGTTCCGATCCACCATCGAGCATTTCGTTCATCGCTTCTTCGGCCGGGAGACGACAGCTCGATTCCGCCCGGCCTACTTTCCCTTCACCGAGCCTTCGGCCGAGGTCGACGTCTCGTGTCACATGTGCGGGGGATCCGGGTGCTCTACCTGCAAGGGAACGGGCTGGATCGAGATCATGGGCTCCGGAATGGTCCACCCGGCCGTGTTCGAGGCGGTAGGCTACGATCCGGAGCGGTACACGGGCTACGCGTTCGGCATGGGCTCGGCCCGGATCGCCATGCTCAGGTACGGGATCCCGGACATCCGGCTCTTCTACGAGGGGGATGCCCGTTTTCTGGCGCAGTTTCGCTAGTCACGACGCCCCGGACGGATCGCGGTGGCGGCGTCGCGAATCGCCGCGTATGTTTGGCTACCTAAAGCCGTTTCTGCGATCGACGCTTTAAAGTCAACTAAAATATACGTGTTGCAAGTGAGAGCTGGTTCTCCTCATGGAGTCCCCCGGGAGATGACTCGGTGAAAGTCTCCGTCAACTGGCTTCGAGAGCTGGCGCCCGGGATCGACGGATCGCCCGAGGAGCTTGCCGATCATCTCTCCATGACCGCCGTCGCCGTCGACGAAATCCACCGCGTCGGCGCCGGAATCGAGAGCGTCGTGGTGGCGCGGGTCGAGGAGACGACGGCGCATCCGGACGCCGATCGACTCAACCTGGCTTCCATCACGGTCGGGACGGACGAGCCCATCGGAGTCGTCGTCGGAGCGCCGGTGCGAGCAGGAGCGCTCTATCCGCATGCACCGCCCGGCACGACGCTGCCCGACGGCCTGAAGATCGGGGCCCGCAAGATCCGCGGCGAGACGAGCCACGGGATGCTCTGCTCGGAGCGCGAGCTGGGGCTGGGCTGGGACCACTCGGGCATCCTCGAGCTTCCACCCGACCTGGTGCCCGGCGAACCGCTCGCGGAGGCGTTGGGCTTCCCGGACCACGTCCTGGAGCTGGATCTCACCCCGAACCGGGCCGATCTGGCCGGACATCTCGCGGTGGCGCGCGAGCTGGCACCGGAGGGTGGGGCCGGCCTCGTGCTTCCGTCTTTCGGATCGTCTGCCGATGCCTGGAAGCCGACGTGGATCGATGGAGCCAGCGACGTTTCGGCGGCTGGAGTGCGCGTGATCATCGAGGACCCGGAGCGGTGCAGTCGCTTCCTCGGAATCGTGATTCGGGGGGTACGCGTCGGTCCCTCTCCGGCCTGGCTGGCCGCGCGGCTCTGGGCGCTCGGCGGCCGACCGATCAACAACGTCGTTGATGCCACGAACTACGCGATGCACGAGCTCAACCATCCCCTCCATGCCTACGACCTGGCGACCCTGCGGGGTCCCGAGGTCAGGGTGCGAGCCGGGAGGGGAGGGGAACGGCTGCGCACGCTGGATGGTGAGGAGCACGTTCTATCCGAGGTCTCTTCCGTCATCGCGGACGCAGACGGCGCCATCGGCCTCGCCGGAGTCATGGGCGGAGAGGGGACAGAGGTTAGCCCGACGACCACCGACGTGTTCCTCGAGTGCGCCGTCTTCGACCCACTTCGCACGCGACGGACGGCACGTCGGGCCGGCCTCTCCACCGATGCGTCCTATCGCTTCGAGCGAGGCGTGGATCGCACGGACGTCGAGAAGGCGATCACCCGCTGCGCCCGCCTGATTCTCGCGACGGCGGGAGGTCGAGCCGAGGAACAGGCGGTTCGGGTCGGACCTCCGCCCGGAGAGCGGATTGTGCTGGGGCTTCGGCCCTCCCGCGTGCGTCAGGTACTCGGCCGGAGCTTCGAGCGGGAGGAGCTGACCGGCCTTCTCGCCCCGATCGGCTTCGAGCCCGCCAACGGGTCCGGGAAGGCGGATGATACGCCGCTTCGCCTCTACGTGCCGGGTTGGCGAAACGACGTCACGCGTGAGATCGACCTCGTGGAGGAAGTGGCGCGCCGGCATGGGTACAACCGCTTCGAGGGCGGCGCGTTCGCGGTGCGGCCGAGCTCCGTGCCCGACGATCCCGCGTGGGATCGCGCCGAGCGCGTCCGCCGGCTCTTCGTGGCCAGAGGCTTCCTGGAGGCTCGGAGCGCGAGCTTCGCCACGGGACGGCGAGCCGGTCCGGACGCCGTGGAGCTGCGAAATCCGCTCTCGGCCGAGGAGGCCCGGTTGCGCACCGACCTGATCGCATCGCTGCTCGACCGGTTGGAATACAACCTGGCTCGCGGCCGCCGGGATGTGAGGCTGTTCGAGATCGGGACGGCCTTCGCAGCGGGGAGAGACGATGAGGAGTCTCCGGCTCTGCCGCTCGAGGATCTGCGGGCCGCCTTCGTGGTGACGGGAGGTCGTGAGCCCGAGCACTGGGGCGGCGAGACCGCCGACGTGGGCCTCTGGGATCTCAAGGGCCTGGCCGAGGAGGTCGCCGAGGATCTTCTCGGTGCCGGCGTCACGCCGATTCTCCCTGACGCCGCCGAGCGAATCGCCGAGGCAGGCCTGGGGCCGGTCGCCCGGTGGCTCGAGGGCGAGGCGTTCGAACTCGAGGGGCAGGGGAGGGTCGTCGGCCTGGCCGGCAGGGTCATGGCCTCCGCCGTGGATGCCCCTCGTTGGGCGGCTCCGGTGTGGGCCGGCGAGTTTCGGCTCACCGCCGTTCGACTTGACGAGCAGGCCGCCTTCGCTCCGCTCTCGCCGTACCCTCGCGTCGGCAGGGACCTCGCGATCATCGTGTCGGAGAAGCGAACGGTCTCGGAGCTCGAGGAGGTCATCCGGGAAGCGTGCCCGCCGTTCCTTGACTCGGTGTGGCTGTTCGACGTGTACGAGGGCGGGGAGATCCCGGAGGGAAGCCGCAGCCTCGCCTGGCGGTTTCGCTTCCAGGCCGCCGATCGCACACTCACCGACGAGGAGGTAGATGCTGCAATGAACGCCGTCACCTTTGCACTGGAGGAAAAGAGCGATGCCCGCATCCGAACGTCCTGACTCCGAAGGAGGGGACCAAGCGATGGAAGAGGTCGTGGCCGACGCTCCCGACATCGACAAGGAGATCACGAGTCTCGAGGCGGCGGTGGACTCCCTCACCAGCAGCTTCGGGGTCATGAGGGAACGCGCGAACGTCGCCGAGGAGAACCATCGGAAGCTGGCCGAGGCGTTGCGCGACACCGATCTGGAGGAGATGGCTCCGACGGAGCTGCAGACCCGGCTCGAGGAGCTGGCCGAGGAGAACGGGCGCCTCAGGGCGGCCGTGAACGAGGCACGAGGCCGAGCGGACCGCATACGGAGCCGCCTGATGTTGATGGAGGACGAGCTGGCCGATGACTGAGAACGACGACAAGGGTGGCGACCACAAGGCCGTGCGGGTGAACATTTTCGGCGAGGATTACCTTATCCGGTCGGAGATGGGTGAGGCGTATACCGAGCGCTGCGCCCGCTACGTGGACTCGGCGATCCAGGAAGCGCACGTGCGGGGCCACGTGGCTGAGCCGCACAAGGCGGCGATCCTCGCTGCCATGCAGATCACTGATCGACTCTTCCGGGCGTACGCGGACGCGGAAGACCTGCAGCGTGAACTGGGCGATCGCGTTACCGAGATGCGCGGGCGGATCGAGGCGGTGCTGGGCGCGGGCGACTGATCCCTGGCCGCTTGCGACGCTATCGGCGGCGGCCCAACTTGATGTTGCCAGTGTGTGCTGCCGGGCTTTGATATTCCTCGTTCCTGTACATAGATGCGGCGTGTCGCTCAACGACGCGTCGCCGGTTGCCCATCTCGGCTGACGGTCGGCGCGCGCAGGCGCTCGACCGCTTTTTTTTTGCTTCTGCAGGGCGTCCCGGGAACCCTGCCGACATAGATATTCGGAGCCCGATGGAACTCGAGATCACCGTCGTCGTCGTTGCGCTCGCTCTCGCGCTGGGAGTCGGAGCGGGCCATCTGCTGGAGCGCCGCCGAGCGGTGCGCGGGAGAGAGGATCTCGCCAGCGAGCGCGAGCGCGTGGTCAAGGAGGCGGAGCGAGAGGCCTCGAATATTCGCAAATCGGCAGAGCTTGCCGGGAAGGATGAGGCCTACCGCCTCAAGGCGGAGTGGGAGAAGGAAGCGGACGGCCGGCGCTCGGATCTCGAGCGGATAGAGACACGTCTGGCGGAACGCGAAGAGCTCCTGGACCGAAAGCTGGCGCTGCTGGACGAGCGGGAAGAGCGGCAGGAGAGGCGGAGCTCCGACATGAAGGCGCAGGCGGACGAGCAGGAGAAGGCTGCCGAACGTCTCGATCTTCGCTCGAGCGAGCTGGACAAGGAGCTCGAGAGGCTGTCCGGCATCACCCGGGATGAGGCTCGAAAGCAGTTGATCAGGCATCTCGAGGATCAGGCACGCGCCGAGACGGCGCGCCGGGTGCGCGACCTCAAGGAGCGTGCCCGCCGTGAGGCGGAGCGGGAGGCCAAGAAGATCATCTCGATGGCCATAGAGAAGTTGGCCGTCGATCACTCTTCGGAGACCACGGTCTCGGTCGTTGCACTGCCCAGCGATGACATGAAGGGGCGGATCATCGGCCGAGAGGGCCGCAATATCCGCTCTTTCGAGGCCATTACCGGCGTGGACGTCGTGGTGGACGACACGCCGGAGGCCGTGATTCTCTCCAGCTTCGATCCGATACGCCGCGAGATCGCGCGCCTGGCCATGGACCGGCTGGTGGCGGACGGGCGCATCCATCCCGGCCGGATCGAGGAGGTCGTGGAGAAGGCTCGCGAGGACGTCCAGAAGTCGATGACGGAAGCCGCGGAAGAGGTCCTCTACGAGCTGGGAATTCACGATCTGCACTCCGAGCTCATCGAACGGTTGGGCGTGCTGCGCTACCGCACCAGCTACGGGCAGAACCAGCTCCAGCACGCGCGCGAAGTAGCCCTGCTGGCCGCCAGCATGGCCACGGAGCTCGGCCTGGATGGCCAGATAACCAAGCGGATGGGGTTGCTGCACGATATCGGCAAGGCGCTCACCCACGAGCACGAGGGAAGCCACGTGGAGCTCGGCTACGAGCTCTGCAAGCGCTGCGGCGAGAAGGAGGCGGTCCTCAACGCCATCCGGGCCCACCACGACGAGGAGCCGGCGCTGTTCGCGGAGACCTTCCTGGTCACCGCGGCAGACGCGATCTCCGGCGCCAGACCGGGGGCGCGACGGGAGTCGTTTGAGCACTACGTGAAGCGCCTGGAGAAGCTGGAGAAGATCGCGTCCTCGTTCGAAGGCGTCGAGAAGGTCTACGCGATCCAGGCGGGCCGGGAGATCCGGGTCATGGTGACGCCCGACCGGGTCGGCGACAAAGAGATGGCGGAGCTGAGTGAAGAGACGGCTCGCCGAATCGAAGAGGAGCTTCAGTACCCGGGCCAGATCAAGGTGGTGGTGGTCCGGGAGACCAGGGCCGTGGACTTCGCTCGCTGATCCAGCCTGCGGTCCGGCCCGCCGCCCACGAGAACGAGGCCTGCGCATGACAGCCGAACTGATAGACGGAAAGCAAATCGCCTCGGAGATCCGCGCCGAGGTGGCGGAGAGCGCGCTCGATCTGACCGAGCGGGGCACGCGCCCGGGTTTGGCCGCCGTTCTGGTCGGCGATGACCCTGCCTCTCAGGTCTACGTTCGCATGAAGAAACGCGCCTGCGAGGAAGCGGGTATCTACGCTCCCGACATGCATCTGCCCGCCGACATCTCACAGAGCGAACTCCTGGACAGGGTGGAGCAGCTAAACGAAGACCCGAAGATCCACGGGATCCTCGTTCAACTTCCTCTGCCCGACCCCCTGGACGAAGCCGAGGTGATGCTGCGCGTCAGGCCGGAGAAAGACGTGGACGGGTTTCATCCCGTCAACGTCGGTCGGATGGTGAGCGGCGACATGGACGCGTTTCGTCCGGCGACGCCGGCCGGCATCCAGGAGCTGCTGAAGCGGATCGACTGCGACCCGCAGGGAAAACACGTCGTCGTCATGGGACGATCCAACATCGTCGGGCGCCCCGTGGCCGAGATCCTCTCCCAGAAGCAGCCGTGGGCCAATGCCACGGTCACGCTCGCCCACAGCAGGACCCACGACATGGGTGAGATCGGGCGTCTGGGAGACATTCTGATCGTGGCGATCGGCCGTGCCGACTTCGTCACGCCGGACATGGTGAAGCCGGGAGCCGTGGTGATCGATGTCGGGGTCAATCGGGTGGACGACCCGACACGCGAGAAGGGATATCGTCTTGTCGGCGACGTGGAGTTCGACGGGGTGCGGGAGGTGGCCTCGTGGATCACCCCCGTACCGGGAGGGGTCGGTCCGATGACGATCGCGATGCTGCTCAAGAACACGATCAAGGCGGCCGGGCGATTCGCCGCGTAGGCGCGGAACCGGGGCGGCCAGGACACCCGTGACCGAGTTCTCCCAGTTCTCGCTCTTCGAGGCCGGCGGGCTCGCTCCGGGGGAAGCCGAGCCGAACGGCGGGGGCGGCGAGGTGGCTCCGGGGAGCTCCGCCGAAACGGCCCTGCCGGTCTCCGAGGTCAACGCCGCCGTCCGGGTCGTGCTCGAAGCCTCCTTCGCCCCGCTCTGGGTGGTCGGGGAAGTCGCCAATTGGCGCCGGCTAAGCTCCGGCCACTGCTACTTCAGCCTTCGAGACGAATCGGCCCAGATCTCCTGCGTGATCTGGCGCAGTGACGCCGCGCGGCTCCCGACCGATCCGGAAGAGGGCATGGAAGTATGCGCGTACGGCAGCCTGTCCCTCTACGAGACGCGGGGGCAGTACCAGCTGGTCGTCCAGAAGCTGGAGGCGAAGGGGGAGGGCCTGTGGAGGCTGGCCTTCGAGCGCACGCGCCGCCGTCTGGAAGCCGAGGGCCTCACGGATCCGGCCCTCCGTCGGCCGCTTCCCGCGCTGCCGCGCCGCGTCGGCATCGTGACGTCCAGGGAGGGAGCGGCGCTCCGCGACGTGGTGTCGGTGATACGGCGCCGGGCGCCGTGGACCCACATCCTCCTTTCCGCGTGTCGGGTTCAGGGAGAGGGGGCCGCCCGGGAGATCTGCGCCGCGCTGATCGCCGTCTGCCGGCATCCGGAAGTGGATGTGGTCGTGCTCACCCGGGGCGGCGGCTCGGTGGAGGACCTCTGGTGCTTCAACGAAGAGGTCGTCGCCCGCGCCGTCGCCGGGTGTCCGGTGCCGATCGTGACGGCCGTGGGTCACGAGGTCGACGTGACGATCGTGGATCTCGTGGCCGATCTGAGAGCGCCCACGCCATCGGTCGCGGGAGAGCTCATCGTGCCCGATGCCGCCGATTTGAGAGTCGCCGTGCGGCGTGGATCGTCTGCTCTGGCGGCCGCCCTTCGTTCGCGGGCCGGCAGGGCCGAAGAGCGGGCGTCGCGTGCCTCCGAGCGCTTGAGCGACGGTGTCGTCCGCTTCACGGAACGATGCGGCGTCTGGCTCGATGGGCTCGGCGGACGGCTCGAGACGCTCAGTCCGCTCGCCACGCTGGAGCGCGGCTACGCGGTTCCACTGAACGCCGAGGGGCGCGTTCTCCGCCGAACCCAGATGTTCGAGCCCGGCGACCCGTTCCGCCTTCGCGTGGTAGACGGCGAGGTCGCGGCGAGGGTGGAGGCCACGGGTGGCACGGCGGCGGGAGACGAGGAGGGACGGGAGACATAGTCATATGAGCGAAGAGCTGGATTTCGAGGCCACAATGGCCGAGCTGGAGCGCATCGTGGGCGCCCTGGATCGAGAGGAGTTGGATCTGGACGAAGCGCTCCGTCTCTTCGAGGACGGCGTAGGCCACGTGCGGAGGGCAAATCGGCTGCTCGAGGACGTCCGGGGTCGCATCGAGGAGCTGATCGAGGCATCCTCCGAAGAGGTGCGCACCGTAGAGTTGGCTGTCGAGGTATCGGACGAGGAGAACGCGAATGCCGATTGAGCGGCTCTTTCTCGCGTGCGGGTGCGTCGGGTCATGAAGCTCGGCGTATTGGGCAATCCCGGTTACCCGCACCTGGCCGATGTTCTTGCCCGCCTCGGCCGGGTTGCCGAGTCCCACGGCATCGGCCTCTACCTCCACGAGGATCTCGTCGCCGCGGCGGGCGAGGTGGACCATCTCGGGGACCTGGATGCGGCTTGGCCCGAGATCGGCTGCCTGCTCACTCTCGGCGGCGACGGCACGCTGCTGCGCGGCGCCCGGTTGGCGGGCCCGAGCGGCGTCCCGATCCTGGGCTGCAACGTGGGCCGCCTGGGCTTCCTGACCTCGATTCCGCTCGACGAGCTCGAAGCGGCCGTCCAACGGGTCGCGGCAGGGGACTACGAGCTGGATGTGCGGCTCGCCCTCGACGTCGGCCTGCAGCGGAGCTCACGAACGCCGCACGCGGCTGCTGAGACGGGGGGGGATGGAGACGCCTTCTACGCGCTGAATGACGCCGTCATCCACAAGAGCGGGTTCGCCCGGCTCGTCCAGCTCCGGGTGTGGGCGGATGACGACGAGCTGGGTCAATACAGCGCGGACGGGATCATCATCTCCACCGCGACCGGCTCGACGGCGTACAGCCTCTCGGCGGGCGGGCCGATCCTCGTGCCGGGCCTCGATGCGATCATCGCCACACCGATCTGCCCGCACACCATGGCGGTTCGCCCGGTCGTGCTGCCCGCCACAGCCCGCATCACGGTCGAGATCGACGTCGGTTCCGACGACGTGGTTCTCACCGTCGACGGACAGGTCGGCAGCCGGCTTCACGACGGCGACCGCGTGATCGCGCAGCGGTCCGACCATCC
>CAMYMV010000031.1:37426-40124 GCA_947259585.1 uncultured Gemmatimonadales bacterium
TCGGTTCTCCGCCGGAAGCTCAGATGGGGCGACGTGCGTCCGCCGGAAGTCGGCGGGAAGGGCGCGGGGGCTAAAAGACCTTGAACGGTAGCCGGAGGTAGACGCTCACCCGGTCGCCGGCAGGCGTTTGTCCGCCCGAGCCGGCGATCGAGGTCTGGTAGATGAGCGAGACCTCGACCGGCAGGCTCGTCCGCCCGACCTCCCATAGATCCTGGGTGCGGTAGAATATTCCGAAGCCGAGCATGTGGCGGGTCTGGGACGTCTCCACCTCGAGCGGCTCCGCCGTAGGCACCGAGCCGGCGAGAAGCTGGTACTCGTCATTCCCCTTGTGCCAGTAGCTGTACTCGGCGCCGATCGACAGCGCGTTGTTGATGTTGAACTGGGGGGCCACGCGGGCCGCGATGTAGTCGCCCAGCTTCCGCTGCAGCGTGCCGAGGGTGGACGCGAGGCCGAACCGCTGATCGGGAGGGTTCACGCGCAGGTCGACTTCGTCCTCCATCTGGAGGCCGAAGTATCCGCTTACCAGGAAGAGGAACCGCGGTCCCACGCGGATGTCCTGGAAGAGGGAGATCTCGATGTCGGTCGTCCCGTCGCCGATCGGGATGGCGAGGAAGTTGGACGGGTCCAGGTAGGGGACTCCGTTCACCTTGCCGAGTGGAAAGCGGTACTTCCCTCCGATTGTCGTCCGGAACTGGACGTTCGGCGGCCGTCGGGACAGCCGGCGCACGGTCTCGCTCAGCTCCACGGGGCGTCGCTCCTCCGCCTCCGGCTGGCCCTCTTCGGGCGGAGTCGGCGGGCCCTCTTCGGGCTCTAGCGGGGTGGGCGGAGGCTCCTCGAACGCGGTGATCGGCGTGAACGTGTTGATGAGGCCGAACCGGAGTCCCACCTCCAGCTCCCCGACCGAATAGCCCCGACTCACCGTCCCCGGCGGGTCGCCGTCCAGCTGGGCGCTCGCGAACAGGGCGTCCAGGTCGGACGCCGTCGCTCCCAGCGGCAGCTCGAAGGCCGGCAGCTCCAGCCCGAACGCCGTGTACTCCGCCGCGAGGACGTCGTAGGCGCCCAGCATCTGCATGCCGGCCGTGGTGGATCCGACGGGCAGGAAGAGGTTCTCCATCACGCGTCGCTCGAGCGCATCGCTGTACGTCGTCGTGTTCGCGAGAAGCGCGAGGGCCTGAGCCGTCTCTTCGGGCGTGAGCGTTCCCCCGTCGATCAGCTCGGTCAGCTGCGTCTCGGCCGCCTCGATCCCGCCGAAAAAGGCGACCGGATCCGGGACGGCGCTCATGCCGGCGGTCACCGTCGCCAAGGTCGTGTCGTAGCCGAAAAAGGACTCCGAGCGGGTTTGGACGAGAGGGACCGTAACGTCCAGCGAGAGTCTATCCAGAATTCCGATCTCGAGTCCCAGCGGGAGGACGACCGACCGGTTGGCTATCTCACGGTAGTCGAGGCTTCCGAAGGAGAGGTCATCGGGCGCGAGCGGATCGTAGCCCAGGGCGTCGGCGTCCGAGTTGATGTCGGTTAGAAAGGGAAGCGCGTTGGGGTAAAGCCGGTCGATCAGCGGGCCGGTGAAGTCGGCGGTCAGAGGCTCCTTCGCCCCGTCGGCCGCGAGCTCCGAGTCGAGCGCGAACTGGCTGCTCCAGAAGCCGAGCGATGGCGTGAGCTCGAACCAGAACTCCCCGCCCCGCGGGAGCCGCGCGTCCTGGACCGTGGGTATCTGGCCCTCGGCGGCTCCCGGCAGCCCGGGCAGGCCCGTCCGGGTCGAGAATTCGCCTTCGTGCATGACGCCTCCGGCACCCAGGTCGAGATCCTCGGCGTGTTGAATCACTACCAGGCCGAAGTGCTGCGAGTACTCGAGCGCTCTTCTCATGAGCTCCGAGCTCTCTACCGGACGGCCGTCGTCGGAGCGATCGGGACGACGACCGTGCAGTTCCTGGTTGAGTGTTTCGCGCAGACATCGCTCGTGTCCGCCTCCGAGCAAGGGGGCGAGCGGACCCTCGAGCCCGATGTTGGAGAACCGCGGCCGCCGGCATCCCGCAGTCGCAGGAGCAGCTGATGGAGTACACCGACCTGAGGATCCAGATCGCCGACGTAAAGGCGACGGAGGATGACTGGGTATTTCGCGTAACGGCCGAGGACGCGGTCACGCGCTCCAAGCCGATCGCCGAATTCAAGCTGCCCGATCGACTCCGCCACGATCTCCGCGTACTCACAGCGCATGCGGCGTTGCAGGCGAGCCGCGGTCTTCGGGAAGACGATGATGTCCCGGCCGGAGTCGATGTCGAGGTCACGGCGAAGGAAATCGGCAACGAGCTGTTCGAAGCGCTGTTCGCCTCGAACATCCAGAAGCTGCTGGACCGGAGACGGAGCGCGCTCGAGAGCCGCGAGGACGATTCGCGCGTCGGGCTTCGACTCCGCTTCGAGCTCAACCTGGACCATGAAGGCCAGCACCTCACGGCGGTCCCGTGGGAGCTGCTGTGCCGGGACAAGGAGTTCTTCGGCCTGTCGCTGGAGACCCCGATCGTCCGGTCGCTCGACCTCGGGACGGCCACCAATCCGCCTCCCGCACGACGCCCGCTGAAGATTCTGTACATCCGAAGTAACCCGCCGGGCACGGCACACCTGCCCGGTCTCGACCCGGAAGAAACCTTCGGCCGTGCGCTCACCGGTGAGGAACCGGTGATCGCGCTCGTCCACATCGTTG
>CAMYMV010000032.1 GCA_947259585.1 uncultured Gemmatimonadales bacterium
CACGGTCAATGCGAATGGGGACCCCAAGACACCCGATATGCTTCAATACGAGTATGCCCGTTCGGCGCTCAAGATAGGGATCCGGCTGGAGGACAAGCTTGGAGCCAATCCCTTCAAGTTCGGGATGATTGGAAGCACCGATAGTCACAGCTCGCTCACCACCACCCGCGAAGACAACTATTTCGGCAAGCTTCCCAATGAGGAGCCCTCGCCCACGCGGTACTCAGAGGTGTTTCTGCGCGACAGGGACAAGAAGCCCGTCCTTTACGCCTGGCAGTTGGGCGCCTCCGGAAGGGTCGGCGTCTGGGCGCGCGAGAACACACGCGACGAGATCTTCGACGCGATGCGGCGCAAGGAGGTCTACGCCACCAGCGGTAGCCGCATCATCGTGCGCGTCTTCGCCGGCTGGGATTTTGAGGCCGATGAGGTCCAGCGCCCCGACTTCGCCGCTCAGGGCTACGCCCGAGGGGTCCCGATGGGAGGAGATCTCACGAGCGCCCCTGCGGGTGCGGCACCGACCTTCATGGTTCGGGCGCTTCGCGACCCGGACGGTGCCAATCTCGATCGGGTGCAGATCATCAAGGGTTGGCTGGGCGCAGACGGGGAGACCCAGGAGCGCATCTACGACGTGGCGGTCTCCGACGGCCGCGAGATCGATTCAGACGGCCGCAGCCGGACCCCGGTGGGCAGCACCGTCGACGTCGACGACGCGAGCTACACCAACTCCATCGGCGATGCGATGCTCATGGCCTACTGGAAGGATCCTGACTTCGATCCAGGGCAGCGCGCCTTCTACTACGTGCGGGTCATCCAGATCCCCACACCGCGCTGGACGGCCTACGACGCGAAACGGTTCGGGATCACGATGCCGGACGAGATCCCGATGACGGTCACGGATCGCGCCTACACCTCCCCGATCTGGTACACGCCGTAGGATCGCATGACGGACCAAGAAATACACCTCCGGCAATCGGCCAGCCTGATGCGCATCCTGGGCTGGCTGTTGGTAGTCGGCCTCCTATTACTGTTGTTTGTCTATCCCCCGGGATTCATGTGGGGCGCCCAGCCGGAGGGCTTTCCGAATATCGGACCGGCCCACCCGCCTTCGCCTTACGACGGCCTGCATCCCTACCTTTACATGCTGCTGGCGATGTATGTCGCCTATGGCGTCCTGTTGATCCGGGGCGCAAGAGACCCTCGTCGCAACGTTGCCCTGTTCGATTTCGGCATCCTGTCCAGCGTGTTGCACGCTCTTGTGATGATTCCCCAGTCCTTGTACTACCCGAACGAACACGCCCACCTGTGGTCGGACGTTCCGGTGCTCGTCGCGATGGCAGTCGTGTTGTGGGTCTGGTACCCGGAACGCAAAGGCCAGGCTTAGCGATGGAGTGGAACGGGATCCTCAGCATCGGATCCCGTCAGGCGGTGAGTGAGACGATAACGATGCCGGACGGAGGCGTGGGGTGGGATGGGAGCATCGTCGATCCTAAGGAGTGTCACGAGCTGAGAATGCAATGACCCCGGAAGCCTGGTTGACCGTCGCCATCCTCGCCGCGACCTTCGCCGCACTGTTGTGGACGAAGATCCCGCCGGTGACGGTCTTTCTGGGTGCGCTGACGCTGTGCATCACCTTCCGTCTCGCTCCGCTCGACCGCAGCCTCGCCGGCTTCGCGAACTCCGCGGTGCTGACCATCGGGGCGCTTTTCATCGTTGCGGCGGGCATGTACTCCACCGGCGCGATCAGCCTGTTGAGCGAGAAGCTGATCGGACGGCCGAAGACCATGACGGCCGCTCAGCTCAAGATCCTTGGGCCGGTGACCTTCGGCAGCGCGTTTCTCAACAACACGCCTCTGGTCGCGATGATGATTCCGGTCATCCGGGACCTGAGCCGGAGCACCGGGCTCGACAAGTCCAAGCTCTACATTCCGCTGTCGTACGCTTCGATTCTCGGCGGTACCTGCACCCTGATCGGCACGGCGACCAACCTGATCATCGCGGGGCTGGTAGCTGACGCGATAGCCGGTGGACAAGCGGGCAATGCGGTGTTGCGGGAGATCGAGCTGTTCGATCCGTCGTGGGTGGCGGTGCCTGCGGCCATCCTCGGTGTGTTGCTGCTGATGGTTACGTCCAGATGGCTGCTGAGGGCACGAGAGGGAGAGGACTCGGCACTCATTGCGAAGCGCCGCTACGGTGCGGAGTTCGTGATCCCGGAAGGCTCGCCGCTCGCGGGTCGGACCCTCGAAGCCGCCGGTCTCGCCAATCCGGTGGGATTCGACATCGTCGACATCATCCGGACCGACGGCTCACGCGTCGGGCTCGATGCAGACACCCGGCTGGCCGCCGGCGACGTCCTGGTGCTGTCCGTCGGGCTGGACGCCCTGGGAGACCTGTGGACGATGCAAGGCCTCGAGCCGCTTCACACCATGCGGCCCATGGAGACCGAGCGTTACGACCACCGGCTGGTCGAGGCCGTGATCGCCCCCGGCAGCCGTGCCATCGGCCGGCGGGTCTCGGAGTTTCCACTGCCCGACAGCCCCTACGAGCTCACGCTGGTGGCCCTCTCCCGACACGACCGGCCGGTCGATGGCCGCCTCCGGGACGTGCGCGTGGAGGTGGGTGATGTTGCGGTGCTCGAGGTCGACGAGAGCTTCTTCTACGTCAACAGCCAGGAGACCGAGCTGTCGCTCGTGCGGCGGGTGGCCGGCTTCCGGATTCGGCGCTGGCACCGGGCGGCTGTCGCGGCGGGGATCACGGCCGCCATGGTCACGGCGGCTGCGACGGGTTGGATGACCATGCTGAACGCGGCCCTGCTCGCCAGCGGGCTCATGTTGCTCACCGGTTGCCTGACGCTGAGGGTTGCAGCCCGCAGCATCGACTACGGGACGCTCGGCGTGCTGGCGGCGGCGATCGGCGTGGCAGCGGCCGTGAGCGAGAGCGGGCTTGCCGACGTCATCGCCTCCGCGTTGACCCGTATCGGGGCCGGCGTTCCGCTCGCCGCGCTCGCCGCGGTGTTCCTGGGCCGAGTGGTCATGGCGAATCTGATCACCAACTCCGCATCGGCGGTCTTCATGTTCCCGATCGCGCTGTCGATGGCTGACCAGCTCGGGGTGAGCTTCATGCCCTTCGCGATCGCACTCATGACCGGTACTGTCGGGGCTTCGATCACGCCGGCCGCCTACCAGACCAACCTGATGGTCTATGAGCCGGGTGGATACGCCTTCATGGACTTCGTGAAGATGGGTGTGCCGCTGACCCTGCTCGTCGGGGCGGTCACTCTGCTATTGGCGCCTGTGGTCTTTCCGTTTTGACCGGAATCCAGAGGGCGGGGCCGGGGTGAAGCAGGTCATCAACTCCATTCCCTTCTTCTTGGGGAGGTCATACCATGGGCCCATGGCATCCCTCATCCTGAAGCCCATGGATGGTTCTTTTCTCCTTTGGCGGTGTCTCCATGACGGCTCTGTGACCCGGAAAAACCTGGACGCTCCACCTGATGAGTCCCTTCTCCCATTTCGAAAAACGGCCGTTCCGCTTCTTGAGAGACTTACGGAGCTCTACGGAAGTGCGGCCATTCTGGCCTGGGAGGGGGACGAGGTGGTGGGGCTTCTCCGCTTTGTACCGAAGGTGGTCTCCGAAATGGAGGGTGCTGGGGGGTGTTGTCTCCTTATGTCCCACCCGGCAGGTCCCAAGGGAGATTTCCCTCTAGCGGTCTTTCCCTCCAAGGAGAGGATCGAGGACAGGACCCTGGTGGTCACGTGCATGCAGCTACTTTCCGACCGGCAACGGAAGGGGGTAGGCCATGCCATGGTTGAAAGGCTCAAATCGTGGGCGAGGGAGGAAGGATGGGAGGCCATTGAAGCGACGGCCTATCAGGACCTCCCCCTTGTCTATGAGATAACGGGCAATGCCGGCCGAGACTGGTGGGAAGGGCTTGGGTTTCGTGTCATGGAATCCCTCGAAGAGGAGGCCATGAAAGGGTACCGCGAGTTCGTCCAGACCCTGGAAACCCAGGCAAGAGAGCAGGGAATGGATCCCCAGGCGGTCACCGAGAAGTTCATCATGAGGTGGGATACTTGAGAGAGGATTACGATTTTTCGAAAGCACGACGGAACCCGTATGCAAAGCGTTTGAAGAGGCGGGTCACGATCCGTCTGCGGATGTCTTGGAAGCCCCTGAAGAAATCGGCCAAGATCGCTCCCTGATTGCCGCCCACGGTCAATGAGCCGGGCTAGCGGAACGGCAGACGCGAAGAGGGTCGATTGCTAGTCCCAGCTCTGTCGGTTGCCGCATTCTTGTCGGGCGCTCTCTGCGTTCACGGGAAGTACTCTGACTCCAAGGTACTTCTCTATGTCTTCAAGCCACTCACCACGTTGTTGATACTGGGCGTGGCCGTGGCTGCAGGGGCGTTTGCTACGACATATGGGCGGCTAGTCGCTCTGGCGATCCTCTTCTCGCTCGCGGGAGACATCTTCCTGATGCTCCCGAAGGATCGTTTCATCAACGGGCTGCTGAGCTTCCTGGCCGCACACGTGGTGCTCATCGTGGCATTCGCGCTTCAAGCCACCGGCCTTTCGTGGTGGTCGCTTCTTCCTGTCGCCGCGGGCGTAGTCATGTACTCTGCGCTGGCCCCTCACCTCGGCCACATGAAGGTCCCCGTGGTCGTCTACATCACCGTGATCGCGGCGATGGCCTGGTCTGCCCTTGAGCGGTGGCATCTGCAGGGCTCGACGAGCGCGGCACTGGCTGCCCTGGGATCGGTTCTCTTCCTGTTTTCCGATTCCGCACTCGCGCTCAATCGCTTCCGGGCAAAGTTCCGATCGGCTGATCTCTTGGTCCTCAGCACGTACTACGCATCGATCTGGCTGATCGCTCTGTCCGTGCATCCCGCCTGGATGTGACCTCTGGTCTTGCTGCTTGGTCGGAGACGGCCGGTTGTAGACGGATGCCAACTGTGGTAGCCTACCAGACTCCGTACGACGCCGTACGGGCCTGGTGTGCGAGCGGCAATTGCAGGCCTACCGGCCAATGCGCTTTGGACCGCGATCGCGTGGTCTACTCCTGCCCTCGGCAATCACCAAGAGAAGGGAGTCACGCCCGATGAACAGTCAGGAAGTCACCGTAGTCTACCAATGGACAGCCAAGCCTGGAAAACTCGACGAGCTCAAGGCCATTTACGAAGAAGTTCTTGCGGAGATGAAAGCAAACGAACCCGACACGCTCAAGATGGAGTGCTACTTCGCCGACGAGTCAAACGCCATCATTGTGCACGACGTGTTCAAGGACGCCGCAGCATTGGGCACTCATCTCGGCGGAACGGCAGCTCATCACTTCCCCCAATTGGCTGAAATCGCGGTACCCGGTCCGTTTCTCTTCTGTGGCGACGTGCCGGACGAATTGAAGCAGGCAGTAGACGGAATGAACATGGGAGCCATCTTCGGAAGCCACGCTTTCGGGTTCTCGCGCAGCCCGTCGGACTGAGCGCAGACCACGCCCAGAAGATTCGAAGCAACGGGCCTCGGCAGCCACGGTGTGAGTTCCGACGGTCCCGACCCAACAGGAGGGGACGAGAGATGAAGTTGCGCACTCTGGTAATCGGCTTCCTGGCGTGGATGGCGCTCGGGCTCGCCGCAGCCCCAGCTCATTTGTCAGCTCAAGTAGAGACCGAGGTTACCGCGGAAGATCTGACTCAGGAGAGGATCTACTCCCCGTATGCCGGCCGGGACTACCCCGACCAGGTCCTGTTCGGCGATACGCACTTCCACACGAACCTGTCGTTCGACGCGGGACTGGTGGGGACCCGCCTCACCATGGACGAGGGCTACCGGTTTGCCAGGGGAGAGATGGTGATCTCGAACACCGGTCAGCCCGTGCAGCTGATCCGTCCGCTCGACTTCCTCGTGATCACAGATCACTCCGAGCTGATCGGCCTGGCGCCGATGGTACAGCGATCAGATCCGCTCCTTCTGGCTGATCCGTGGGGCAAGTGGATTCACGAGCGGTTCAACGCGGGACCTGAAGGGCGGATGGAGGCATTCGCGAACATCCTCGAACTTGGCGTCAAGGGCGACAATCCCTTCAGCAACGATGAGGCGGCGCGGAGCATCTGGCTCGACTTCGTTACAAAGGCGGACACCTACAACGAGCCGGGCCGCTTCACGGCGATGACGGGATTCGAGTGGACGTCCACGCCGGACGGGGACAACCTGCACCGCGTCGTCATCTTTCGAGACGGCGCCGACAGGACCAGCCAGACCCTGCCGTTTTCGTCGTTCGACAGCTTCGATCCGCAGGACCTGTGGCGATACCTGGCCACCTACGAGGAGAGGACGGCCGGCCAGGCCATCGTGATTCCGCACAACGGAAACCTGAGCAACGGCCTCATGTTCGGCGAGACAATGTTCGGTGGCGACCCGATGACCCGAGCGTACGCCGAGCAGCGGATCCGCTGGGAGCCGCTCCACGAGATGACCCAGATCAAGGGCGACGAAGAGACGCATCCGTTGCTCTCCCCGGAAGATGAGTTCGCGGACTTCGAGAGCTGGGACGTCGCCAACCTCGACGGGTCCGGGGCGAAGGAAGATTGGATGCTCCAATACGAGTACGCCCGGTCGGCGCTCAAGTTGGGACTCAAGCTCGGTGCGGAGCTCGGCGCCAACCCGTACAAGTTCGGGATGACCGGTGCGTCCGACAGTCATACCGCGCTCTCTACGACACGAGAAGAGAACTACTTCGGGAAGTACCAGAGCACCGAGCCCTCTCCGGATAGGCACAACAACGAAGTCATTCCCGCGGACGACCCCGCGCTGAGGATTATGACCTCTCAGGAGGCGGCGGCCGGGCTGGTGGCCGTGTGGGCCCGCGAAAACACCCGCGGGGAGATCTTCGGTGCCATGAAGCGGAAGGAGGTCTACGCTACCACCGGAACCCGGATTCGGGTGCGCGTCTTCGCCGGGTGGGACTTCGAGGCGGGCGAGGTGTCTCGGCCTGACTTCATCTCCCAGGGCTACCGACGCGGCGTGCCGATGGGCGGCGACCTGCGCGACGCCCCCGCCGGAGGGGCGCCGAGCTTCATGATCCGGGCGCTGCGCGATCCGGATGGCGCGAACCTGGATAGGATGCAGGTCATCAAGGGTTGGCTCGATGCCAATGGTGAGACGCACGAGCGGATCTACGACATTGCCGTCTCGGACGGTCGCCAGGTCGGAGCCGACGGCCGGACGCGGGAGCCCGTAGGCAGCACAGTGGACATCGCGACCGCGACCTTTACGAACACAATCGGCGATCCGCTGCTCGCGGCGCACTGGGTGGACCCGGACTTCGATCCGAGCGAGCCAGCGTTCTACTACGTGCGCGTGCTCGAGATTCCAACGCCGCGCTGGACCACCTACGACGCCGCGTTCTTCGGGATCCCTCTTCCGGACAACGTGCCGGCGACCGTACAGGACCGCGCCTACACGTCGCCGATCTGGTACACGCCGTAGGCTAAGAACCACTCTGGTCGACAGACACAAGTTCCAATTAGGATCCCGCACGGAACGTGAGGAGCCCGCTCACCAGCGGGCTCTTCTCATCGGGCGGGCGAACTCGGAGGGCGAACGACGCGCTTCGTCCTACTCCCGCGGTCTAGTTCGTGTTCGGGCGAAGCACGGCCTTGATCACTGTCCCCTGCTCGCTATCGGCTGCGGCCTGGTTGATCTCTTCGAGTCGGTAGTATTCGATCAAACGATCGATCGGGAAGCGGCCTTGCAGGTAGAGCTCGAGGATCTGTGGAATCAAGATCTGTGGGATTGCGTCGCCTTGGATGATCCCGCGAAGCGTGCGACCGAGGAGAATCGTCCAGGGATCGAGTGACACCTCGTCCCCAGGCGGAACCTGCCCAACCATGCCGCACACACCCAAGGGCCGTAGCGCATCCACCGCCTGCCGGATGACCTTTGTCACGCCCGTGCTCTCGAACGAGTAGTTCACGCCGCCCGTGGTGATGTGCTGTATCTCTTCCACGGGATCTGTCTCGGCCGCGTTGATGATGTGCGTGGCGCCGAGCTCCTGAGCGACACGGAGCCGGTTGGCCTTCATGTCGACCGCGATGATGGTGGTGCAGCCCGCGACGTGTGCCGCCATGACGGCACACATCCCGACGGCTCCCGCGCCGAAGACGGCGAGACTCGAGCCGGGCGCGCAGCGAAGTGACGCGAAGATTGCCCCGGCGCCCGTTTCAACGCTGCAAGCAAAGGGCCCGAGGATGTCCAGCGGAACATCACGGCGCACCTTCACGAGGCTTGCTTCCTCACAGAGCGCGTGCGTGGCGAACGACGATTGTCCGAAAAAGTTTCCGTGAATGGCGTGTTGTCCCTTGCGCATAGTGGGGCTGCCGTCGGGCCGGTCGAGCCCGAGGCGAATACGCATGACGTCTTCACAGTACGGCGTCCGCAATAGACAGGCCGGGCACTGGCCGCAGGTGTTGAAGCCGATCACGACGTGGTCGCCTGGCTGGACGGTCGTGCAGAGGGACCCGACTTGCTCGACGATCCCGGCCCCTTCGTGTCCGAGGACGCAAGGCATGGGCACCTTGTAGTCGCCATCCCGGGTGGCGAGATCCGTGTGGCAGATTCCCGAGGAGACGACGCGCACGACAACTTCGTTCGCTCTGGGCTCGTCGAGATCGATCTCGTCAATCACGAACGGCTGTCCTGCCGACTCAACCACGGCTGCTTTGATCCTCATCGTACGTCTGCCTCCGCGTTTTGACGCTAGAACAGACTAAGCTGCCCCTGGGAGCCATACCACAGTTAAGTTAGCGTACTCGTGCGCAGACCTCGCCCGCGAGCAGAGCGAGCTCGAGTGGGTGCGGGGCATGACGACCGGCCCTAACCGAGAGGGATAATGACCATGGGTAAACTGCTAAAGACGTTGGGCCGGAAATTCGTGAGCGGCTTCCTAATCCTGTTGCCCTTCCTCCTTGCCTACCTGCTTATCGGCGGGTTCTACGACCTCACGGTCTTGCTCACAGCACCGCTGCAAGACGTGATTCCGCAATTCGGGATACTGAGCCCCACGGGACGTCAGCTCGCCATCCTCGGTTTGCTGTTTCTGATCTTCGTTCTGATCGGAATGCTGAAGGACACCGCGCCGGCTCAGCGGCTGGGTGGATGGATCGAGCGCGAGTACTTCAATCGCTTCCCGCCCTACCGGGTCGTCCGCGACATCACGCGGCAGCTGGGCGGCGAGGAGTTGAAGAGCATGAAGCCGGCGCTGCTCGACCTGGGGCCCGGAGTCAGCACCGTCGCGTTCATCGTCGAGGAGCTGGAGGGCGATCGCCTGACGGTATTCCAGCCGCTCACGGCGCTGCCGACCATGGGGACGCTGAAGATCGTGGACTCCGACAAAGTACAGCCCCTCGACACGGCGTTCATGGATGCGGTGGGCTGGTACTTCAACTGGGGCGCCGACACGCAGGCCGCCCTGGGGCCGCCGAAGCCTGCGGTGTGATCGCCACCTGCGGCACGAGGTGCAGCCGGTAGTAAGCCGTCTACTTCTTTTTCTTCTTGGGCTTCTTGGTGGGCTTTGGCTTGAGCGACGTCACGTAGTCGTAGCTCATGGCCAGATAGGGCGCGAGCGTCCTCGTATCCTCGAGCAGGTCGTCGGGCACGGTGACGTACTCCGGCATGTTGTGCCCATACGACTCGAGAATAGTGGTGTCGAATTCGGTCAGGAAGGCTTCGCGCTCGGCCTTGGGGAGCCGGATCCCTAGTTTCGCTTCGGTCGAGAAGACCGTGAACATGTGACCGTTGACCGATGTGTAGAGCAGGTTCTTGCCCTTGCGTTCGATCTTCGGGTGCGAGTCCAGCAGCCGGTCGTACGCTGCCAGCTGTTCTTCCGAAACGGCTTTCTTGCCCATGGAGCACGATGGAGAGCCCGCAGCCTCCAATCAATCCCTGGTCGGCCCGTCAGCCCAGCGTGCCAGCGGGGCCCCGCATAGTCAGAAATCGCAAGAAGGGATGATCGGCAAGGGTGAAGAATGACGGGACGCTTTAAGCTTCGCTCTAGGTATGGTGGGATATCTCCGAGGCGGCAGAGTCGGGTCCATGTCATTATGTAGCATGCGTGGAGGTTGACCAGAATCAAGCGTCAGGAGGAATGTCTCGTGAGTCGCGATACGTCATCGACGCGCAGCTTCGTGGCCACATGGTGGTCGCGAGGACGGTGTGGGAGGTCCTCGAGCCGCTGCTCAGGCGAGAATGACGATCAACGACAGGACGAGAAGCGTGGTCGCCGGAAGCGCCTTCATCACCGGATCCCTCACCTTCAGATGCATGGATACGGCGCCCAGCATCAGAATGGCGATCCCGATCGCCGCGGGCTTCGTCACTTGTGGGTACCATAGCCCCACCAGCAGTAGGATTGCGAGGGAGACCTTCAGGACCCCGACGACCCCCATGAACCAGGCGGGGAGACCGTAGGCTTCGAACTCCTCCTTCATGTTCTGGGCATCCCTTCCACGGTATGCCGTCGGCTTCCTGGCGCGCAGCAGCCATACGTTCAGCAGTCCGAGAGCGATGATGATCTGACTGACCATTGCCAGCGTGTCCATGTTCGGCCTCTCCCCGCTGCAAGCCTGAGGGTGTTCACGGCCGTCCCCCGCACCCGTCGCCCGAAGAGATAGCGGTCCGACGAGATCGCGATCCGGCGAAAGCGTACCATGCCGAGGTGCGTCGCCATCTGCAAGCCGAGCAGGGACCGGAATGCCTCCTACGCCGGCGATCTTGTCTTGAGTAGGTCTCTAAAGACCAAGAAGTGCGTGACGAGCAACAACGGCACGATGACCGCGGGGATGAAGTACGTGGCGCCGAAGTCGGCATCAGGTACGAGACGGAAGCCCGTGTAGACCGCGTTGAGCAGGTCTAACGTACCCACGAGGTTGAAAACCCACACGAGTGCGAGGGCACCGAGCAGGCCTTGACGAAGAACAAGGACCGCACCCAGGGCGAGTAGAGCGGCGATCAGGTCTCCGTAGGCGGCTGGATTTGCGAACGCAGGATCCAACGCGTTCGCCGTGACGCCTGGAAGCAGGAACGCGAGCCCTATGTAACGGAACCCGTGAAGCAGCAAGATTGGTGTGAGAGCCGTGGCTCGTGGCACCGAGTCCATCCACGGCACCAGATACCACTTCGCGATGAGGCCGTAAGTGAGCAGGCCGAGAGCGATGCTGATCGGCAAGATGAAGTTGGTCATGTGCGGTTCTCCCTGACAGATCGCCTTAGCGTTTCAAGCCCTTGTTGGGGACCGCGATCGCGTGGCCTATACGTTATAATCCTACCCGGATCGCGCGCAGACCTCGCCCAGGAGATTCGCCCAGTTTCTTCGCTGAGTTGATCGAGCGAGACTATCCACCTGCCGGTGCCGCTCATTCCTATTCTTGCTTGGGCGCTCCCCACCGTTCAGCGATGCCGGCTTTGTTCTCGGGAACTTCTATTGGCGTCAGAAGCTGGCCGGGGGGAAGGTCGGCTTCTACGCAGGCTGGGTGGACGCCACTGATTACGTGGACGTCTATGCCCTCGCCAGCCCCTGGCTCCACTTCATGAACTTCGTCTGCAGCACGGGGAGTGCGTCGATCCCCGTCCCGAATCAGGGATTGGGCGCTGTCGTGGGGGTCATGATCACCGACCGCATCTACGCGACGGCCGGTTTGGCCGACAGCAACTTGCAGGGGGGAGGATTCACCAATGGTAAAGGCTCTTCGGCGCTTGGGTTCGTTGTCGTTCGTGCTCGGGCTGTTCACGGTCGTGTTTGTCGGAGTTCCGTGGGCCATCGTGGTGGAGGACGACCCGTTGGTTCCGCTGTGGCTCAGGGCAGCTGTTTTTGGCGTGCTTGGGGGCCTACTCCTCGTACTGCTGACCGTGGCGCTGGAGCAGGGGATAGGCAGCAAGCCAGGGGAGGTACCGCGCCTCTCCAGCGAGGATTCCCGAGTCCTGCTCTTGAACTCGGACGCCGTTCCGGGGAGGGCGGTCAGCGAGATCTTGGGACTGGTCCAGGGACATACAGTCTTCGCTATCTGGCTGGGTAACGACCTGTCCGCACTCATGCGGCTCATCCTCGGTGGGGAATTGACTGAATACACCGAGATGATGGGGCGTGCCCGAGAATTAGCGACCGACCGGATGGTCGCCCGTGCTGAGGAGAAGGGCGCAGACGCCATCATCAACATACGCTACATGACGACGGGCGTGGTGGGCACGGCTTCCGAACTCTTGGTCTACGGGACAGCAGTAAGATTGGCTGCGTAGTCCACTCGAAGTGTGGTGAGATCCACGAGGCGGAGGCGCGGTCTCAGACACAAAGACTGCTTGCGCTCAATGGCTAGAACACTGCACGATGTCGGCGTGAAATCGATGCAGCGGTTACGCGCTCTCCAACGCGCGGCTCTCGGGCTCTTGTTCATTGTGCTTGGCGCAGGCGTGCCAGTGCACGCGCATGCCGAGCACGAGGGGGACTCGGCCCACGTTGGTCCCCTGGATCACGGCCACGGAGCCGCGATCGTCCAGCAGGACATGCGGGCCGAGCGGCCCATCGTGCCGGTTATTCTGCCGGCCGAGCTGGGCGTGTCGTTCCGGCTGTTTCCGCGGCTCCGTCCGCTACCGCCGTCGACCTGCGAGACGCTCGGGTTCGACAGTCGCGCTCCTCCGACAAATCGACCTCGCGCTCCTCCCGCCCACTAAGCCTCCCAGAACGCGGCTTGCGGCCATCGCTCCGGTCGCCCGATAGACCGGACTTCGCTCCCCGATCGCCCGCAGGCTGACTCAGACAAGTACGCATCGTTCCCGCCAGCTCGGGGGACGACTGCCATCTCGCATGGAGGATTGGTGCGCGCGACAATACTTGCGGCCGTGACAGCAGCCACGGCTATCTGCTCTCTGCCGGTACCGGCCGTTTCTCAGGAGCCCGATCGACGGGTCTCGATGGAAGAAGCGGTCCGCCTGTTCGCCGAGAACAACCTGGAGCTCCGGATCGCCGGGGCCCGAAGGGATGCCGTGCGCGGGGTGGCCCGGCAGTCTCGAGCCTACTTCAATCCCGTGCCGTTCTACTACCGGGAAAACCTGAACAGAAACGAGCTCGAGTACTGGGAATCGCTTTTCGGACTCGAGCAGACCATCGAGTGGCCGGGGCGCACCTCGGCGAGAATCGAGGCCGCAGGCAGGAGGATGGATGCCGCATCGGCCGCTTTCGCTGCAGACAGTGTGCGGTTGGGTTTCGAAGTCCGGAGGTCGTACGTCCAGGCCTGGGCGTTGGAGGAGCGAGAGGCGGTGCTCGAGGTCACCGCCGCCGCGATCCGCCGCGCGACGACCGCCGCTGAGCGGAGGTACGGAGAGGACGATATCTCGGGCTACGAGCTGCGCCGTGGAGGCAGGGTCGGCCGAGGTGGGACCGGCAGAGCCGGTCACGGACAGCCCCCCGATGGTGGCGCGGGATGTGGCCCTGGCCGCAGTGGCGCACCGACCGAGTCTACGGGCGGCGGAGGAGGACTACGCAGCGGCCAGCGCCACCGCGTCGGCGGCGAGTCAGGCCTGGATTCCCGAGGCGACCCTGACGCTCGGCTACAAGGATCAGCGCGACGGGTTCTCTGGTCCGTTCTTCGGCGTGGCGCTGCCGATTCCGGTCTTCGATCAGAAAGGCGGCCTCGCGGATGCGGCCAACGCTCGAGCCGTGGCCGCGGCGAAACGGCTCGACCTCCACCGTACGCAGGCGAGAAACGACGTGCTCGCGGCGCTCGGCCGATATGAATCGATCCGTGAAAGGCTGGAGATGATGACAGACGGGCTGCTCGACGGGGCAGAGGATCTTCTGCAAGTCGCCGGCATCGCCTACCGCGAAGGCGAGTTCAGCGTCGTCGAGGTGCTGGACGCTGCGGCGGCGTTTCGCGATGCCCGGATCATCGGGATCGAAACGCGTGCCGATGCGTGGATCGGTTACTTCGATCTCCTGAGGGCGATGGGCACTCCGGAGGGGCGGCTGGCTTCTCTCGAGTCGCTCCCGAACGATGCGGAGGACCGATGACGAAGCCGTCCGCGAGCTACCGTAGACGAAACTGGCCTAGCCGCCTAGCACGTCCGCTCGGCGTCCTTCTGATCGGCTCTTTGGGGGCCGCCTGCAACGGCTCGGGAGGCGATCCGACGCTGGAGTCGGGTCACGCACATGGCGGGGGAGAGATGGTCACGCTGTGGTCCGATTCCCTGGAGCTGTTCATGGAGTATCCGCCGCAGGTCGCCGGGCAGCCCAGCGAACCCTGGGCGGTTCACCTGACCTGGCTGGACGATTGGCAACCCGTCCGGGAAGGCACGCTCTCGCTTCGGCTGACAGGGCGCGATGGGGCGTCGATCGAGGTCGAGGAAAGCGCGCCCACCCGTCCCGGAATCTTCACGCCCGCTCCTGATTTTCCAGCTCACGGGGCGTGGGCGGTCGATATGGTCCTCACCGCCCGAGGACGAGAATACCCTATCTCCGTCGGCCAGATAGAGGTCTTCGAGAGCCACGAGGCTCTGCCGCGAGCGGCCGACGAGGAATCGAGCGCCGGAATCGCGTTTTTGAAGGAACAGCAGTGGGAGATCCCGTTCGGTGCCGCTTCCGCTCGAACGCGCGAAATCCGGCCCTCCGTACCTGTCGCCGGATCTTTGGAGGCGCCTCCGGGAGCTTTGGCCGAGGTCTCGGCGCCGGTGACAGGGATCGTCGTTGCTGATGGACCGATGCCTGCTCCGGGAGACCCCGTGAGCACCGGCCAGACGCTGGCCGTGCTGGCACCAGTGAGCGGCGAGAGCTCCTACGCCGCTCTCGTCGCCAGCGTCGAGCGGTTGCAGCGAGAGGTGGCACGGGCAGAGCGCCTCGCTGCGGTTGAAGCGATTCCGCAAAAGCGGCTCGTCGAGGTCCGGCATGACCTGGCCGTAGCACGGGCGGCGTTGGAAGCTCTGGGCGGCCCCGCCCTCGAAGCGGGCCAGGACCCGTCGGATCCGAGAGCCTACAGGTATCGGCTTCGGAGCCCGATCTCGGGCGTCCTTTCGGAGCGCTGGCTGACACCCGGACAGAGGGTCGAAGCGGGCGCACGGGGGTTCACGGTCGTGAATCCCGGCACACTGTGGCTGCGGTTGCATCTGCCGGCGAGACTGGCTGAAAGCGCAGAAGGGGCGACGGGCGCCGTGTTCACGGTAGAGGGTGGAGCCCGCTTCCACAGAGCGGAACAGGTGATCTCGGTCGCGAGCGTCATCGATCCGGCGACCCGCACGCTTCCCGTGCTTCTATCGGTTCCCAACCCGGAGCTCAGCCTCAAGGTAGGGATGCTGGCGGAAGGGTCGTTGTTCGTAGGCGCTCCGGAGGCGGGCGTCGCTGTCCCGGCCTCGGCCATTCAGGATGAGGAAGGTCTCGCGGTCGTCTTCGTGGAACTGGCTGGCGAGACGTTCGAGCGGAGGGTGATCGAGCCCGGACCGACGGACGGCGAGTGGACCATCGTCCGATCCGGCGTTTCAGAAGGCGAGAGAGTCGTGACTGCCGGTGCCTACCAGGTACATCTGGCTTCACTGGGGGAAGCGGCTCCAACCGATCACGGTCACCCCCATTGACCTCGGATGCCATGAGAGAAGGAGCGCTCGACCGGCTTGTCGGCTGGTCCCTGGAGAACCGTCTGCTCGTCGTCGTAACGACCGTTCTTGTCCTCGCAGCCGGTGGCTGGGTGGCCTACACCATGCCGATCGACGTCTTCCCGGATCTCACGGCGCCCACCGTGACGGTCCTGACCGATGCCCATGGGATGGCCCCGGAGGAGGTAGAGAGCCTCGTCACGTTCCCCATCGAGACGGCCGTAAACGGCGCGGCCGGAGTTCGCCGCGTCCGTTCGAGCTCGGCTCAAGGAATCAGCATCGTCTGGGTGGACTTCGAATGGGGCATCGACATCTTTCGGGCGCGCCAGGTCGTGAACGAGAAGCTGCAGCTGTCGGTCAACCAGCTGCCAGAGGGCGTGGACGCACCCGTTCTGGCCCCCATTACCTCCATCATGGGCGAGATCCTGCTCGTGGGAGTCACGGCGCCTGACTCGCTCCTCATGGATGCGCGCACCGCGGCCGACTGGACCGTTCGGAGACGTCTGTTGGCCATCCCCGGCGTCGCGCAGGTGATCCCGATCGGCGGCCAGGTGCGACAATACCAGGTGCTGGCCCATCCCGAGCGACTGCGGGCGTTCGGAGTGAGCCTGACGGAGGTGGTCCAGGCTGCCGCTGCGTCGAACCGCAACGCATCAGGAGGTGTGTACCGTTCGAACGGCCGCGAGGTGATGATCCGTGCTCTCGGCCGCGCCCACGATCTTGATGACATAGGAGAGACCGTCGTGGCGACGCGCGGCGGTACTCCGGTGCTTCTACGGGACGTGGCGGAAGTGCGTGTCGGACCCAAGCTCCGCTTCGGGGTCGCCTCTGTAAACGCCGAACCGGCCGTCGTTCTCTCCATCCAGAAGCAGCCTGGCGCCAATACACTGGAGCTCACAGAGCGGATCGACGCCGAGCTGGCCGCCATAGAGTCCGTGCTTCCCGAGGGCATTCGGTTCGAGCGCGAGATCTTTCGCCAGGCGGACTTCATAGCGGTGGCCGTAGAGAACGTGGTCGCTGCGCTCAGGGACGGCGCGATCCTGGTGATTATCGTCCTCTTCGTCTTCCTGTGGAACTTTCGGACGACGGCGATCTCGGTGCTTGCCATTCCCCTTTCTCTCGCTCTGGCCGTACTCGTCCTTCGAGCACTTGGCGGCACCATCAACACCATGACGCTCGGCGGGATGGCGATCGCGATCGGCGCGCTGGTAGACGACGCCATCATCTTCGTAGAGAACGTCTACCGCCGGCTCAGAGAGAATCACCGAGCACCGTCCGTCGATCGACGAGCGCCGATCAAGGTGATCTATGCGGCGGCGCGCGAAATTCGGGCACCGATCCTGAACGCCACGCTCGTCATCTCGATCGTATTCGTGCCGCTTTTCTTCCTGTCGGGCGTGGAGGGCAGGATGCTCAGGCCGCTCGGTCTCGCCTACATCGTAAGCATCCTGTCTTCGCTACTGGTGGCCGTAACAGTGACGCCCGCGCTCTGCAGCTATCTGCTTCCCAGTGCCTCGTTCCTCGACCGACAGCGGGAGAGCTGGCTTGTCGAGCGGCTGCAGTCCTGGTACCGGCCCACTCTCGTCTGGGTGACCCAGCACAGCCGAGCCGTCTTGAGCGCAGCGCTCATCCTGTTCCTTACGACCTTGGGAACGATCCCGTTCCTCGGAAGCGGTTTCCTGCCCGAGTTCCAGGAGGGCACCCTCACCATCTCGGCTGTTACCGTTCCGGGAACGTCGCTGGACGAGACCGACCGGATTGGCGCGCGTATCGAGAGCCGATTGCTGCAACATCCAGCCGTGGTATCGACGGCTCGCCGTACCGGGCGAGCGGAACTGGATGAGCACGCACAGGGCGTCAACGCGTCGGAGATCGACGTGCAGCTCGACCTGACGAATCGGGGGCTCGAGGAGACGATGGCGGAGATCCGCTCCCGGCTGACCGGGATCCCCGGAACGGCGATCACGGTGGGGCAGCCGATCGGCCATCGAATCGACCACATGCTCTCCGGCACGAGGGCAGCCATCGCCGTAAAGATCTTCGGAACGGACCTGCTGCGGCTACGCGCGCTGGCTCGCGAGATCGAGTCTGCCGTGGAAGGCGTTGATGGTCTCGTGGACCTATCGGTGGAGCAGCAGGCCGACGTGCCCCAACTGCAGATCCGCGCGGACCGTCAAGCCATGGCGCGCTACGGTGTCACGCCGAACCAGCTGGGTGACATCGTCGACGTGGCCTTCCGGGGCGAGGAGGTTTCGCTGATCCGAGAGGGTCAACAGGCCTTCGAGCTGGTCGTGCGCTACGGAGCCGACCACCATGGGAACGCGGACGCCATCGGCTCCGCCTTGGTCAGTACGCCGCTCGGCCCCCCGGTGCCGCTTTCGCTTCTGGCCTCCGTGGAGCCCGGCCGAGGTCCCAACGCGATCAGTCGAGAGAACGTGCAGCGCAAGATCGTCGTGAGCGCCAACGTGGCCGGCCGAGATGTCGGGAGCGTCGTCGAGGAGCTCCGCGATCGGGTGGCCGACGACGTCGAACTCCCCGCGGGCTACTACATCGAATACGGCGGCCAATTCGAGAGCGGACAGGAGGCGGCTCGCCGGATCACCATCCTGTCCCTCTTCTCAATAGCAGCGATCTTCCTGATCATGTTCAGGGAGTTCAGGAGCGCACGCACGGCTGGCCTGCTCATGGTGAATCTGCCGCTTGCCCTGACAGGCGGAGTCTTCGCCGTTCTGCTCATCGGCGGCACGGTCAACGTGGCCACGCTCGTCGGATTCATCACGCTCTTCGGTATCGCTGTCCGGAACGGGATCCTCTTGGTGAGCCGGTATCAGGACCTCCATGCAACCGGAGCGTCGCTCGAGGATGCGGTTCTGAGAGGCTCGATCGAGCGGCTCAGCCCGATACTCATGACGGCCCTGACTGCCGGGCTCGCGCTGATCCCTCTGGCTTTGGGCATGGGCGAGCCCGGCAAAGAGATCCAAGCGCCGCTGGCCGTGGTCGTGATCGGCGGACTCCTTACCTCGACGGCGCTGAACATGGTCGTCGTTCCGGCGCTCTTTCTCCGCTATGGCAGGAGCGGGGGAGTGACAGGCCCGGCAGCGGGAGAATGAGCTCGGCGTTTAAGCCGGAGGTCAGTACCGAGGTCCGTGGTGGCCAAAAAGAGAGAGTGGAATGAGCGTAAAGCGAAGGTCTGCGACTGTACTTGCCGTCTCCTTACTGGCCGTGGTTGGGACCCTGGCCGCTCACGACATGTTTCTGAAGCTCCCGACGTATTTCCTGGAGCCGAACGCCGAGGCCGAGGTCGCACTGGTCAACGGGACGTTTGACCGGAGTGAGAACGTGATCACCCGAGACCGGATGAGGGACGTGGGCGTCGTCAACCCGGGTGGCGAGGTGATCCATCCGCCTTCCTCGGCGTGGAGAGATAGCGCGGTTCATCACGAGAATCCGGACAGCGTGGACACGTCGATCCTGACGTTTCGAACGGGCGAGGCGGGCACGTACGTGATCGGCGTCTCCAACAAGGCGCGGGCGCTGACCCTGTCAGCTGAAGATTTCAACGCGTACCTGGAGCACGACGGCGTCTTGGATATCCTCGCCGCTCGCAAGAGGCATGGCCTGACGGATCAGCCCGTGAGGGAGCGCTACAGCAAGCACGTCAAGGCCATCGTCCAGGTAGGTGATCTCCGGACCGGGACCTTCAGGCACGAGCTCGACTACCCTGCGGAGTTCGTTCCTCTGCAGAACCCATACGCGCTGATGGTGGGCGACATGCTGGAGCTACGATTCCTCCATCGCGGCCAGCCCGTGGCAAACCAGCTCATCTACGCGAGCCACGACGGTTACAACGCCCACAGCCCCGAGGACGCCGTGGCGCACCGAGAGGCGGCGCACACCCGAACGGATGCCGATGGGGTGGCTCGCGTTCGACTGAGCCAGGCGGGCGTGTGGTATGTGCGGACGATTCATATGGTGGAGATGACGGAGGACCCTGACGTCGACTACGAATCCAATTGGGCGACCGTGACGTTCGAGGTCGGCAGGTGAGTATCGCTAACCCCAGCGGCCAGAGCATCCGTGCTGACCGAAAGGCCCGCTCTCACAGCGGGCTCTTATGAGGAGACGGCCCATGAACCGAATCGCTTTCCTCCTGGCAGCCGTCGCCGTGATCATGGCAAGCTGCACTTCTTCCGATGACCCGGTCGAAGTCGGCAACATCGAAGTGGTTCACGTCGTGTTTTCCGACATATGGAGCAAGGGGAGCGTCGAGCTGATCGACGGTCTATTCGCAGAGAACTTCGTGGGCCACTTTCCCGAAGGAACTGTTCACGGTCGAGAAGGCTTGCTGGCCCAGGTCACTGCCCATCGCCAGGCCTTTCCAGACTGGACAGAGGAAGTCGAGGATACGATTGTCGATCGGGACCTAGTCGCGGTGCGATTCACATCACGCGGCACCAATCTAGGCGATTCTCTCGGCAATCCACCGACGGGGAACCGAGTTGAAATCTCAGAAGTTGCCATTTTTAGACTGAGTGACGGCAAGATCGCTGAGCAGTGGGTCTATCCGGACATCCTCAGCCTACAGCGCCAGCTGAGCCAGCAGGCGCAGGAGTGATTTGGACGCGCAGACCTCGCCCGTAGTCCGACCAGTTCTTTCGCCCAGTCTTGACTCTATACTTAGGTACAGGGTTTAGGTTATAGAGCAGGAGTAAGACACGCGGGCAGGAGCTCGGGCATGGCCGATCACACGACAGGTAGGATCGAGGCATCTTTCGACGAGCCGGGGTGGTTGAGAAAACCCGGCTTCATCGGGCGCACCGTCCGGTTCATCATCGGGGCGTGGCTACTTTGGGCGCTTTACTCGCTTCTGCGATACGGCTGGTTGGTCCTGGTCGATACGACCGCGCCAAGCCAGATCGAATGGTGGCTCCTTATCATCGTCGCCTTCTGGCTAATGCCTCCTGTGGTCAACATCGGCTTTACGAAGAACTGGCGGAGAGCGCCGCAGGTCGTGCTCTCGGTGCTGATTGCTGTCGCCATCGTACTTGACCTGGCTATCTACGGCACGTGGTGGGCGCCGCCGCTCGGCCTCTTCGTCTTGGCGTGGCTTGTCTACTTCACAGCACATCTGGGCTTCTCGTTCGTCTTGTCCGCGCTGCTCGCGACGCCGGGCTGTGAGATGCGGGCGATTCCGCACTTGTGGACACTCGCGACCGGCCGCGCGACCAAGGAGCACCACTGCCCCGGCTTCATCGACAGGATCGATCGTTGGGAGGCAGACCGTGGCCACTGATATGACGATCGGGGAGGCAGCGGATCGATCGAACGTCAACGTGCAGACGATCCGATACTACGAGCGGCGCGGGCTGCTGCCCACGCCACGACGCTCGGCGAGCGGCTACCGCCAATACAGCGCCGACAACGTGGAGCGCATCCGCTTCATCAAACGTGCGCAGGCCCTCGGCTTCTCGCTCGACGACATCTCCGAGCTGCTCGCTTTGCGCGTCGCCCCTACAACGAACTGCGAAGAAGTACTTCACCGTGCAGAGATCAAGCTTCGCGATATCGACGAGAGAATCGAAGCTCTGCGACGTATGAGGCGATCTCTGAAGTCGCTGGCCGGCGCCTGTCGCGACCGTCGTACCACGAGCGACTGCCCGATCCTGGAGGCGCTGGAAGTGTGAGTGCTCATATCGAATTGATCTATGGCCCGGATTGTCCCCATCTAGAGCTCGCCCGCGACCGTTTGTCGAGAGCTCTCCGATCGGCAGGGCTGGGGGCCGAGTGGCAGGAATGGGATCAGGCAGATGGAGAGAGTCCGGACTACGCGCGCGACCACGCATCGCCGACCATCCTGATCAACGGGAAGGATGTGTCGACAGATGTTGTCGAGGTGGACGCCGAAGCCTGCCGCCTGTACCGGACAGAGGATGGACGCCTCACCGGTGCGCCACCCGAATCTGTTATCACCACGGCCTTGCAGCGGACAGAGGAGAGGAATGCCGAGGGAGCCGGATGAGGGACCCCGCCGTGTTCACCGAGACGATCGATCTGCTGGCCGACCGATGGAGGGCGGCGGGTTCTCTGTTGCCTGGGTTCGGGATGCTCGCCGAGGGCAGGCCTCTTCCGATCGACCGGCTAGCGGCCGAGACGGGGATCGAGGTCGATCGTCTCAGGGAGCTGCTTGTTTCGGTCCGCTCACGGTTCGATGAAGAGGGTCGTCTCGTTGACCTCTTCGGCATGACCCTCGAACCGACGCCGCACCGGCTCGAAATCGGATCGAAAGTCCTATTCAGTTGCTGTGCGCTATGGGCCCAAGTCATTCCGAAGCTCATCAATCGATCGATCGTGGTTGAATCGACGGATCCGGTGACCAACGACCTCGTGCGTTTGTCGGTCTCACCCGTTGGAATCGAGTCCCTAGAGCCTGTGGGTGCAGCTGCGACCATGGCCGTGGCGAGTGCACCCGACATCGCGGCAAACGTGGGCGCTGCCTTCTGTCGCCATGTGAACCACTTCGCTTCCAGGGACAGCGCGGAGGCGTTCGCTGCCGAATCCGATAATCGCAGCGTCATTACAGCAGAGCAGCTAAACGACTTAGGATCGTTGTTCTACCGAGCGATCCGATCCGGACTCGAAGACTAGCTAGACTTCCGCAGACGCGTGTTCCCCCTAGGAAATCGGGCCAAACACAAGGAGCCTGCTATCGCAGCGGGCTCTTTTCATCGGCTGGGTGAACTAAGAGGGCGAACGACGCTCACGCCGGCTGAAGCCGCTCGACGCGGAGATCTCCGGCACGCTGCTCGGCGTGCCACAGGTCGTAATTCAACTGGAGCTGCATCCAGTGCCGGGCGGAACTCCCGAAGGCTTTCTCCAGGCGGATCGCCATCTCGGGCGAGATGCCGGACTTCCCGTTTACGAGCTCTGAAAGGGTCTTTCGAGCCACTCCGAGAGCCTTCGCGGCCGCCGTAATCGAAAGGCCGAGTGGCTCGAGACAGTTGGCCCTCACATGCTCACCGGGATGCGGTGGGTCGAACATGGGCATGATTGTCACTCCCTCAGTGATAGTCGGTCAGGTCAACGTCGTAGACGTCTCCGGCGTCGAGACGGAATACGACTCGCCAGTTCCCTGTGACGTCGATCGCCCAGAATCCCTTGAGGTCACCCTTCAAACGATGCAAGCGATAGCCGGGAAGCTTGAGATCCTGTGGCTTCTCGGCCGCATCCAGGTCCGCGAGAATGAGACGGAGGCGTCCCACCATGGTCGCCGGAAGCCTCTTCGCGTCGCCCTTTTCGTAATAGCGCTTCAAGCCCTTGTGACGAAGGCTCTTGATCATGCGGCAGTGTATCCCGTCACGTTACACGGGTCAAGCAAGGATCGTTCCCGAAGGATGCATTCTGCGCTTTGGATACCGGGGTCACGCCCGAAGCACCTGAGCCCACCTGATTCCTCGCCCAGTCCTGTCCGGCCCAGATACGGCAGAGCCTCCGTGAATCCACCCTTCACCTCCGCCCTTGACATACGCCATTGGCGTAGTTAGTATCAGTCAACAGATACGCCATTGGCGGATAGAGACAGAACGTGGAGATCATAGAAACCCCGCTATTTGAGAGCAAGCTCGAGAGGTTCTTCAGCGATGAGGAGTACAGGGAGCTTCAGAACCACTTGGTTGCACGGCCAAGCGCAGGGGCGGTCTTACGCGGCAGCGGCGGTCTTCGGAAGGTGAGGTGGGCTTCAGGTGGTAAGGGCAAGAGCGGGGGCGCTCGCGTCATCTACTATCTGAAGACCACGGAGCGGCTCTACATGCTGTTCGTGTACGGTAAAGGTGAACAGGCGGATCTGACGCCACAACAGTTAAAGTACCTCAGGAGGCTGCTCGACTAGAGTGGCTCTGGGGTGTGAAAAGGAGGCAGGCGGTGGACGACAAGGCTTTTGCTGAGCTTGTGGAGAGCATCAAGCAGATGAAGGCGATCGAGGCTGGGGAGATGAAGCCAGCCCGGGTGACGGTGATTCCCGACCCGGACGTAAAGGCGATCCGCGCTGAGTACGGATTGTCTCAGCGGGCGTTTGCCGATTTCTTCGGTGTGAACGTCAGGACCCTACAGAACTGGGAGCAGGGTCGGCGTAAGCCGCGAGGCCCCACCCGTCTCCTGCTTGCCGTACTTGGGCACAATCCTCGTGTACTGTACGAAGTGCTGCACGAGGTCGAGCCTGAAGAGTGGGAGCCAGCTAAGAGCGAGGTCGCCTAGTCACGGTTCAGTCGCCCCGAACGCCTGCTCGATGGCCCGTAGCAAACACATGGAGCCCGCTCTCACAGCGAGCCTGTGTCTTCATTTCAAATCACTACTGTGAATTGCGAACGCGTTTGGTCCGCATCGACGAGTCAGTCCCGCTCCACGATTGCTGCTCACGAGGAGGAAGCCGATGAGAAGGTGCTTGCCTACTACTGATTCTGGGCCCGCTACGGACGCAGTGCCGGACCGCCGTCAGTTCCTTGCCGCGGGAGCCGGCCTGATCGCCGCGCCGATGCTCATGGTCAACGCTGAGGCTCGCGGCGTCGTGCGGGGGGGTGGCTCGACTGCCGCCCGCTCGGCGCGGTTTCAGCCGAGCGAGGGCACGCAAACAGTCACCCTGAATAACGGCGTGGAGATGCCGATCCTGGGACTCGGAACCTTCCAGATGACCGGGGAGGAGTGCGAACGAAGTGTCCTCGAGGCGATTCAGACGGGCTATCGCCTGATCGATTCGGCTTCCGCCTATGACAATGAAGAGGCCGTTGGCAACGCGGTGAGGCGGAGTGGCGTGCCTCGCAATGAGCTCTTCGTGACAACCAAGCTCTGGGTCTCGGATGCTGGGTATGACAGGGCGAGGACCGCGTTCGAACGCTCGCTGGAACTGCTCGGACTGGAGTACCTGGACCTGTACCTCATCCACCAGCCGTACAACGATGTGTACGGCGCGTGGCGCGCGATGGAGGAGTTGTACCGGGAGGGCCGCATCAAGGCGATCGGTGTGAGCAACTTCCACCCGGACCGCGTCATGGACCTCATCATCCACAACGAGGTCAGGCCGGCCGTGAATCAGATCGAGGCACATGTCTTCCATCAACGGACTGCCGCGTTGGAGTTCCTGCAGGAAGAGGATGTCCAGATGGAGGCCTGGTCGCCGTTTGCTCAGGGGAGGAAAAACTTTTTCCAGAACGAGGTGCTGCGGTCCATCGGCGAGAAACATGGGAAGACTGTGGCGCAGGTCGCCCTGCGATGGCATACGCAACGGGGCGTGGTCGCCATCCCCAAGTCATCTCAGAAGGCGCACATCGTTGAGAACTTCAATGTCCTTGACTTCGAGCTCAGCCCCGAGGACCTGGCCGAGATCGCCAAGCTGGAGACCGGGACGAGCGTGTTCTTTGACCACCGCGACCCTCAGGCCGTGAGGAGGATCGCCGGGATGAGACCCAACCGGTAAGCGGTGATGGTTGCGGCGATGCCTCTGATCTCTCGGTTGGGGGGGCGCAGGGCCGGTAACGAGTGAGTTGCCAAGGCGTTAGGGAATGCGCCCGGGAGAATTCGAATCCCCAACCTCCTGATCCGTAGCTGGATGGTGTCGCAGTCCCTCAGGAATTCATGCCATCATTGGTGACCGCACGGATCAGTAACGACGGCAGTACGGGGTGTGGACGACCGGCGGCGTTTGAACGGTGCATTCGGGCAGACACAACTTCCTCATAGGAACCCGCACCGAACGCACGGAGCCCGCTCTCGCAGCGGGCTCTTTTCATCGGGCGGGCGAACTCAGAGGGCGAACGAGCGCTTCGTCCTACAACCCGCGCTCCAGATACCGGGGTAGCCGGCGGAGCAGCTGAGACCAGCTGACAAGGACCGCGATCTTGCGATCGGGTACTAGACGCTGGCTTCCAAGACTATGTCGAAGTCCGCGCGCCGGCTGTCGCCATTGGTCGTTAGCTGCAATGCCAGGTCATGTCGCGCCATGCGTCCCACATCGGAGTCGAGGTACTCGTCGCCTTCGAAGTAGATCTGAGTGATCAGGGGCTGGTAGCCATCGCCGCCCGCGATCAGGTGGATGTGGGCGGGTCGCCAAGGGTGCCAACCGAGCGCCTCGACCAGCCGTCCGGTCGGGCCCTCGTGGGGAATTGGGTAGGCCGCCGGCACCACGGTATGGAGAGCGTAGCTGCCGTCCTCCTTGCTGTGCATCCGACCGCGCAGGTTCATGTTGGTGCGGGGAGGAATGTCGAACGCGCCGTAACGGCCTTTAGCGTCCGCTTGCCACCAGTCGAGAACCGCGTCGGAGATCGGATTTCCGTCCACGTCCCGAACCGTGCCGGTAAGGAGAAGGCGATCCCCCTCTTCGTCGGGGCCGGCGAGTTGTCCGTCCTCGATCCAGGGTGCATCTTCCAAGTAGTAGGGCCCAACCGCCTGTTTGGGCGTTCCGCGCCATTCGCGACTGCTGGCGTCAACGACGCCTCCCTCGAGGAACACGTCCAAGAGGAGCATCGTCTCCCCGGCCTCGGCCGCCTCGTTCAAGAAGGCCACAGCGGCACGGTACTCCTCATGGGTAACCTCGTGCTTCGCGACGAGGTCGTTGACGGCCAGGAACAGGTCTTCCATCAGATGGGCGACTCGGGGATTGGTCATGATTCTCCTAAATCTCTCGTGGCCTGCTCCAACCTAGGACTGCGATCGCGTCGTCTATACCTTAGTAACCTACCGCTCTCGCGCACAGACACTCGACCGCGATCGCGTGGTCTATACCTTATAATCCTACCCGGGTCGCTCTGAGACCTCGCCCAGAAAGTTCGCCCAGTTGGACGCGAGTCGCCGAGAACCACGACTCTAAGTAGATTAGTTACAAATAGTTAGCCGGGGTGGCGAAAAGGCAGACGCGAGGGACTTAAAAGATGGAGCCTCTCACCGCGAAGTTGACGGTTTCCGCTCATCTTCGCGGTTTTCTTATCTATTCCAGATAACTTCAGAGCTGCCGATTCGCTGTTCTCACCACCCAAGTTCGCCCAGTTTCTTCGCTGAGTGCAGTTTCAGGCCTGAGGCTCTCGTATGACTGTTGACCAGCGCATTCTGTTTACGCTACTCGGCGTCGTCTTCGTACTCCTGATTTGGGGTCGCTGGCGATACGATCTGGTGGCATTCCTGGCGCTGGTGACCGCCTTGCTTACGGGAGTCGTGCCGGCAGATCGGGCGTTCGCGGGCTTCGGACATCCGGCTACGGTGATCATCGCGCTCGTGCTGATCGTCAGCCGGGCGCTGGCCAACTCCGGCTCCGTCGAGCTTGTGGCCCGTTTCCTGGTGGATCGCTCCCGGAGCCTGGGTGCCCACATAGCCCTCATGTCGGGCTTCGCGGCGATGCTCTCCGCAGTGATGAACAACGTGGCGGCGCTGGCATTGTTGATGCCAGTGGATATGGAGGCGGCAGCGAAAGCGAAGCGCAGCCCGTCGTTGAGCCTCATGCCCCTGTCCTTCGCCTCGATTCTGGGCGGCATGATCACGCTCATTGGAACGCCTTCCAACGTCGTGGTCGCGGAGTATCGCAACGATGCTCTGGGATCCCCGTACCTGATGTTCGATTTCGCGCCGGTGGGCCTTGCGTGCGCCCTGGTGGGCGTCGCATTCGTGGCAAGCCTCGGCTGGCGGTTCGTTCCCAAGGCTCGCCGGGAGCACAACGCCAGCGAGGAGCTGTTCGAGCTGGCCGAATACGTTGCCGAGCTTCAGGTGCCGGAGGACGCGCCGTGCGTCGGCAAGAAAGTGCGGGAGCTCGATGACATCACTGAGGAGCACGAGAGCGCCATCGTTGGGCTGGTGCGCCGCGGCCAGCGCATGCCCGGCATGGCACGTCGCGTGGAGATTCGCGCCGGCGACGTGCTGGTCGTGGAGGCCCATCCGGATCGTATCGACAAGCTAGTGGGCGCGCTGGGCCTCGAATACCTGCGCTCGACCAACGAGAAGCGCACGCTAGCCGGAGAAGACCTGTCGCTGCTAGAGGTGGTGATTCCCGAGGGCGCCCGCATCGAGGGACGCTCCGCGTTATCGCTACGCCTCCTGTATCGACACGGAGTCACGTTGCTGGGAGTGTCGCGAAGCGGGAAACGGTTTGCCGAGCGCGTCCGCAAGCTGGCCATCCGTGCCGGTGACGTTCTTCTCCTGCTGGGCCCTAGCGAACGCTTACGGGAGATCGCCGAATGGCTTGGAGGTCTCCCCCTGGCAGAGCGCGGCCTGCAGGTGGTACAGCGTCAGAAGGCATGGCCGACCATCGGGATCTTCAGCGTGGCCGTGTTGCTCGCAAGCGTCGGCGTGCTGTATCTGCCGGTGGCCCTGGCCGCGGCGGTTGGCCTCCTGGTGCTGCTCAACATCGTGCCACTGCGTCAGGTGTACGATGCGGTGGAATGGCCCGTTATCGTCCTCCTGGGTTGCATGATACCCATCGGGTCTGCACTTGAAGCAAGCGGCGGCACCACGCTACTGGCGAACGGTCTCGTTGGTTTGGCTCAGGGGTTCTCTCCGGTCTTGGTGCTTGTGCTGCTCATCATCGTGACCATGACGTTATCGGATGTGATGAGCAACGTGGCGACCGCGGTGATCGCCGCACCTGTCGCCCTCGACATTTCCGAGCGCCTTGGCACGAACCCGGACCCGTTTCTGATGGGGGTCGCCGTCGCCGCTTCCTGCGCCTTCTTGACCCCCATAGGCCACAAGAACAACACGCTGATACTGGGCCCTGGCGGTTACGATTTCGGCGATTACTGGCGCATGGGTTTGCCCCTGGAGCTTCTCATCGTGGCTGTCGCCACGCCGATGATCCTGTGGGTGTGGCCGCTGTAGGTGTTGGATCGCGAGGAGCGACGGCCTTGGCGAGCTAACGAGTGCTTGCGGGCGTCATCCGGTCGCTTTCCGAGTGAACCGGCCTCAACGAGCACGACGTGAACGCGCTCCGCGAAGCGTTGAAGGCGGAACGGGCCCGGGGACCATCGCGGCCGACTCCGTCAATCCGCGGACCATCGAATACCTCAGGCGGATGGGCTTCCGGCCAACCACAGCAGACGGTCAGCAAGGCAGATTCTGTCTGGACCTAGCCGGCAGCGGCCCCCGGTCGCCATAGTCGAGCGGTAGTATCGACACCTGGCATTGGAACCGATCCCGTACGCGGGGGTTGAGTCGACCTGCCATGCGCACCTCACACTTGAGATTCATGCTGATCGCTGCCTTGTTGCTTCCGGGGTGTGCCAGCGACGCCCTTGGCCCGGACGCGGGAGCCGCCGATGCCGTCGTTCACGACGATCCACCGGCTGGATCCACCTACGCTGGCACGGCCGCTGGCGATTATTACGCTTCGATCTCAACCGACAACCAAACGTGGTTGGACCTAGGCTCCCCGAACGGGATCACCATTCAGCTGCAGAGCGCGGACGCTAGTACCGTACATGGAACCCAGAGCGTGCCCGACGGCACGTATCGGTGGGTGCGGCTTTCCTTTCGCGACGTCCAGATAAAGGTGGCGGCGGGCAGCACGATCGGTGGCACGACGTTCGACGAAGAGCAGACCGTTGAATTGGCCGCTAACGAAGAGATAGCGGTCCCGATCGAGGTCGGGCCCTTCGAGATCAACGACGCTTCCGGCGCGGTGATCTCGTTCGACTTGAACTCTGAGGATTGGCTAACGCTCGATCGCGTGCTGTCTGGGGCGATCGCGGGTGCTGAGGTGGTCGATCACATTACGGCTACGATTCGCTAGCGCCAACTTCTGTGCCTCGCGATCTCGTGTACACCATAAGTCTGGTCGGCCAGACGCAAGTTCCTCCTAGGAATCCGCACCGAACCCAAGGAGCTCGCTCGCCTAGCGAGCTCTTCTCATCGGGTGGGCGAAGTCCCAGCGCGAACGACGCGCTTCGCCCGCTTCCCACACTCCAGATAGTGGGGCAGGGCGCGAAGCAGCTGAGACCACCTGAGACGGACCGCGATCGCGTGGTCTATACCTTATAATCCTACCGGATTCGCGCGCAGACCTCGCCCAGAAGTTCGCCCAGTTGGGGGTGAGTCGCCGAGAGCCACGACTCTAAGTAGATTAACTACCAATAGTTAGCCGGGGTGGCGGAAAGGCAGACGCGAGGGACTTAAAATCCCTTGGGCTTCGGCCCGTGTGGGTTCGATTCCCACCCCCGGCATAAGGAGTTACGGCGTTTTCCCCTGCAGCACTTCCTCTGGATGGGAACAGATTTGGGAACAAGCTTCCAACTCGCCACCATAGTCGGCGACTTCGCCGAGTCTCAGCGGCGGTGATCTCGTCCTCGTGGTGTCACGTCCATACGTTGGAAGAATAGAGGGTTCTCCCGCCTTCCGGCGGCTGCTCCTCGCTGGATCAGGAGATGGGCCGGGTGGGTTCGAGCAAACCTGGATTCAGAGAGGAAGACTATGCGGATCCCACTCCACGTTCGGCTTTTCACCCTGTCCGGCCTCGCCCTCGCTCTCGTGTCTTGCGGCGCAACGGACGACAAGGCCTCTCTCGACGCCCCGGACACCCCCGACGCACCGGCGACACCCAGCCTCCACCTTTACCTCTGGGCGGGAGACGCCGACGCAGGGGAAGGTGACTCGGACTTTCTGGCCGTGGTAGACGCCGACCCTGAGAGTCCGACGTACGGATCCGTTTTGGGAACCACCCCGGTGGGCTCGGCGGGCAACGATCCCCATCATGCCGAGCCGATCGCCCCGACCGACGGTCTGCTCTTCGCCAACGGATTCAATGCGAACCGGACCTTCCTCTTCGACCTGTCGTCTCCCGGCGAGCCGGCGTTCGTGAGGGAGCTCGACAAGATTCCGGGACTTGAGTACCCGCACAGCTTCTACCGCCTTGAGAACGGCCACGTGCTCGCGACGTTCCAGCGCGGGGACGGCAGCCGACCGGGCGATGCCGGGGGACTGGCCGAGTTCGACGCCGACGGCAACTTGGTGCGAGTGACTTCCGCCGTCGACTCCGACTTCGCGGGTGCGATGATTCGTCCGTACGCGCTCGAGGTGTTTCCCGAAGTCGATCGCATTCTGACGACAAGTAACGCCATGATGCTGCTCGATCCCGAAACGGGTCGTTACGTGTTTGAGCGATCGGAGAACGTGGTTCAGCTTTGGCGGCTCTCCGATCTCAGCCTGCTTGCCACCTTGACGCTCCCGCTACTGCCTCCCGCCGAAGGGCCGGAGTGCTTTGTCGAACACCTAATGACCGGAGAAGACTGCACTCCGTCCGGGATCGCCGGTCACAACCGCCCGTTCGAAATCCGTCCGCTCCCCGGCGGGTCGGCGATCCTGAACACGTTCGCGTGCGGCTTCTACAGGATCCACGCAATGGACACGGACGAGCCTCGGGTTGACGTGCTCATGAACTGGCCGGAGAAGGCCGGGTGCGCCGTGCCAACCATAGTCGGAAAGTTCGAGGTACTCCCGATCATGTTCGCGAACGAGATCGTGACGCTCGACGTGTCCGATCCGACGAGCCCGGTCGAGGTGGCGAGCCTGACGTTCGACGAGGGATTCATACCGCATTTGGCGCAGGTCGACCCCGGCACCTACCGGGTCGCGGTGACCGGCATCGGTCCGGACGCTGGACAGGTGCTTATGTACTGGGTCGACCCGGTCACGGGCGAACTCACCCTCGACGAGGCATTCGGGCAGGCGGACGGCCTCGGACCGGGCTTCTCGATGACCCGGGACGAATGGCCGCACGGGCCGACGGGACCGGCTATGCCGCACGCGGCGCTGTTCGGAGGTTAGGGGTCGGTGCGGCTGGCCTTCTCGCTGAGCTTTTGAATCGAATAGGGGATTCAGCTAGGAACGAGGGGCGGTTCCTTCCGGGCCGCCCTTCGCTCATCTGACCTTGCCGTTACCTTGCCTTACTGAACGGGAACCACCGGAACATAGGGACATCTCGAAGCTCGCTCAGAACCCGGATTGTCCCCTATCTTAGGTCTGTTACCGCTGAGTCCCCAGGGTGGGCCGTGAACGACGCCCAAGAGTTCGACGACCACGAAGCCAGCCTCCCGCGCTCCAGGTGGCCTGATGTCATAGGGATCATCGGGCTCATCCTGAGCGCCATCATGTTCTTCGATAAGCTCAACGACCTCGTGACGCTGACCTGGACGGAGGAGCAGTGGTCCAGGTTCGTTGGAGCAGACCTCGCGGATGTCATTGTCCGTTCGCTACCCCCTCGCGGAGTACGATTGGTCTCCAGCGTGGTGCATATGGCGCTTGCGATCCTCCTCTTCACCGGGTCTTTGGCGCTGCGAGGTCGCCGCCGCTCGGCGGTTGACAAGTGTCGGGTCTGGGCCACGCTCGCAATCGGATGGGTCGCGGTGGAAATAGGATGGGCGATCTGGTGGCTCTCCCGGTTCACGGGTGAGATCATGGGAGTCGCTCAAGCCACCTGGCAGGGATACGCAGCGTTCGGTATTGCGCTGGCGCTAGTGATTCTGCTGGCCTACCCAGTCTTTCTACTGACCTGGCTTTCCAGGAGGCACGTGCGAGCGGAGTACGAGAGTTGGCCCGTCTGACCGAGGTTGTGGAGTTTCGGACTGGTCAACCCGGCAGGTCGTTCACGCACTTTTGTGCCAAGAGGGGGCGAAGACCGGGCACAGGTCACCATGTTGGTCCCAAGTCTACGGCGTTCGGGTTCTAGGGCTCGAGCGGTCGCTCTGAGACCAGTTGCGCAACCTGGAGGCACACATGGGAGGAAACGGAAGCGGCGCGGCAGCATCCTCGATCTTCACCGGCGCAGGCTGGTTCGTCTTCTGGCTATTCACGGTGGCGTTCGCCCAACTAGGCTTCGGCAAGGCCATCTTGGCGATCTTCATCTGGCCCTACTACTTAGGCGCGGCGCTCCGCTGATCTCTCGCACACGCGTATAGTAGCAGGAGTGGCCATGGCCCGACGCTCGAACATCATCCGTAGAATCCTAACCGCGGCCCTGATCGTCTTGATCGGGCTGCTGGTCCTACAGGCCCTGGGCTATGGGATCGGATTCGTCATCGATCCCGAGGGTGGGGTGAGGGAGTTCGGATACGAGAAGCCGACCGTGGTGGACAACCTCACGGTGACGCTGGTGGGATTGGTCGGTGTCGGGATGCTCGGCGTCGCAGCCCTGCTGATCCTGTCGGCGATTCTCGTCTGGCGCGGGAACCCGGCCGGGGCCTACGTAGCGATGATCATCGGCGGCGTCTACATCGGGGCGAGCCTGTGCGCGCTTCGTGCGGAGTGGTGGTGGGACGCGGGGTTCTACGGAGGCACGGGAGCCTCGCTGATCGTCCTATCAGCGGCGGTGCGGTGGCTTCATGCCAGCCCGCGCGGTGAGCACGCTCACTAGTCGGTGGAGGAGCTCCGAGAGCCTCGTTTCCGTCACCCCGCGGGTTCGTAGAGCGCCGTCCCCGTCACGACCTCGAGGCCGCCCGGATTGTGCACGGACATCTCGGGGAGGCCGGGGATCCCCATCCAGGCGCACCCGTAATCCCCCTCCTTGTTGAGCGCCACGAACTTCTCCTCGGGCACGTAGTCGATGCCGATGGCGCGGTAGCGGTCGACGATCATCTCGACGGCGTCTTCGCACGCCTGCTGCGGCGAGCGTCCGTCGCGCATGCGCATGACGACGAAGTAGGAGGCGCACGACTTGATCACGTCTTCGCCTCTCCCGGTCGCTCCGGCGGCGCCCACCGGCTCGGACCGCGTGGAGGACTCACCACGGTGACCCCCGGCGGCCTCAATCGGATGAGCACCTACCTCCTGCCGGAGGAACGCGAGGCCGTTCGCCGACGCGCCTTCGACACCGATACCAGTATCCGTCCGAGCCCCCGACCCGACGGCCGCGGAGGTGGTCCGGCGGGCCCCAGTCGTCGGTCTCGGAGGTGTGCTCGCGCCACCGGAGCCACATCTCCCTGGACTCCTCGGTGAGGAGCTCCTGTTCCTTGAAGCCGAAGGAGCGAGCGAACTCCAGCGCGCCTGGCCCCACGAGCATGACGTGGTCGGTGCGCTCCATCACCAGGCGGGCCACGGACGACGGCGTCGCGATCCGCTCCAGAGACGCGACGGAGCCGGCGTTGTAGGTGGCGCCGTCCATGATGGACGCGTCGAGCTGCACCACACCGTCGGCGTTGGGTAGGCCCGCCACCCCCACGCTTCGGTCCTCGGGATCTACCTCGATGACGTTGGCGCCTCGCTCGACGGTGTCGAGCGCCGAGCCGCCCGCCGAGAGGATGTTCCAGGCCTGCCGCATGGCCTCCTGGCCGGTTTCGTTCTTGTGGCTGGTGAGGACCAACGGGAGCCCCTCGCCGGAATGCCGCCTCGCCGCGTGGAGGTCCGGTACGCGTCCGAGCGCCACCGCGCCCGCGCCGGCTGCGAGCGAAGCACGGAGAAAGTCGCGGCGGTCGGGATGTCGGGTGGGGTCGCTCATCGTGCGCTCCCGGTTCAGGGTTCGGGCCATCCTAGGCCGCGGAAGCCGACGCGGGCAACGGAGTCTATTTGCGTGAACGTGTCGCGGAACTACTCTGGACCTGAATGGAGGGCACGCAATGGTCGCAAGAGCTGCGTCGTTTCTATTCGTATTCGTCTTGCTGGAGGCGTGTGGCGATCCCTCATCGTATCCGCCTCCGGATTGGGTTGCGCAGATAGAGGGGAGAATCGACTCGGAGACGTGCGGACCGCAAAACTGCAGGGCGTGCGATGAGGAAAGCTGTTCCGCGTATCCGGAGTCGTGCCGCGTAGACAGAGCTCGCTATTCATGCGGTCCTGCCTGTGACGCGTTGATCGCGTTCTGTGTCGATGTCGGACCGGCCGAGACCGGCGAGGCGACCGTATGCGAATCGGATGATGACTGCTGGTGTCGGTCATTCACGGGAGCCCAGTTCATTCCCGGCGAACGCGTGCCCAATCGGTGCAACATGGAAACGAGCCGGTGTCAGCCCTGCTACTATGAGTGATGGACCGTAGAGGGGGCGGTTCTGAGGAGGGTTCCCGCTGAGCGGAGCTTGAGACCCGGCTCGACCTTTGGCGCCTGGAGGAGACGTGCCGCGATCCAGCGGTGACATGCAGCCGGCTCGGCTGGGCGAATCCGAGGTTGTGCCCACGTACAGCCGACTTGCAGTGCGCTACGATTCATGGGCCGCCCTCGCCGAGTCAACGGCGCGCCGCCGGTGTCTGGAACTCGCAGCCATACAGAACGGCGAGACGATCCTCGAAGTGGCCGCCGGGACCGGCCTCCTCTTTGTGGAGCTTCTCAAGCTGAACCCGGACGGTGTGACGGAGGGCGTTGATCTGACCGAGGCGATGTTGATGAAGGCACGGGACAGGGCGGCACGTCAGGGTGCCCGCAACTATCGTCTGCTGGTGGGAGATGCACGCCACCTGGACTATCCGGCTGGTCGATTCGACCTGCTGATCAACAACTACATGTTCGATCTGCTGCCAGAATCCGATTTCGCGACGATCCTCGAAGAGTTCAAGCGTGTCCTTCGGCCTGGCGGCCGGCTGGTATTGGTGAACATGACGACGCCGGAGCACTGGTATCAGGCTCTGTGGGAGCAGCTCTACCGATGGAGTCCCTCACTCGTGGGAGGGTGTCGGGGTGTGCGGCTCCTTCCGTTTGTCCAGTCAGCGGGCTTCCACCGTGTCCGGCGAGAGGTCGTCAGTCAGATGACATTTCCCTCTGAGGTGATCTACGGTGTGAAGCCGTGATCTGAGCAGCAACCTTGAATCGTACGTTCGAGATCTGGAGGTGAGCATGCAGGCGGGAGATCGCGAATCTGGACGGTTGTCCCGACAGGCGGGCTGGCGCTTGATTCTGGCGGCGCTCGGGATCGCGGCGGCGGTGATCGCGCAGGCGTTCCTTCAGCGGGAGGGCCTCGAGTTCACGGGAGCCGCGTTGATCGGGATAGCCGGTTTGCTCGGTGGTTGGCTCCTCAACGCACATGCTCATGTACCAGGGCTTCCATTGACGATGGCGGCCATTATGGCACTCACCGTCTTCATCGTAGGCTTCATCGATACGGCGGACCCAGCGGTGTCTGGGGGCACCGTCTTCGTGGCGTTGCTGATCGGCGTGATGGCGCGGTCACGGGGTGTTGGATTGACCGCCGTGGCAATCCTCGCGGGCGCCGAGCTACTGGCGGCGGCCTTCTGACTCGCGGGCTCGCCACTCCCGCAGCGTCTGGTACGCAACCCACAGCGGTGACGCGTCGGCTTCAGGCCGCCGTCGAGCGTGTGTGGGAAGTCATGGCCACTCCGGGAGCCGTTGCACGGTATCATCCCTTCTGCTCGAGCAATCCGGTCGCTGCCTGGCCCGGTGTCGGCGCGCAGGACACGATTCACTATCTGAGCGGTCTGCTCCTGCACCGACGGTTCACAGTCTGGGATGAAGGACACGCGTACGAGCTCGAGATCGGCAACGCTGCGTGGCCGGTCAGCCACGTCCGTTGGGAGCTTGTGGCAACGGGTGCGGAAGAAAGCGAGCTCACCATCAGCATTTGGCCGAGCGCGTTCGTCGGCTACCCCTCGGCCCTGAGGTGGGCCCTGCATCGCTGCTTCCTGGTGCCTCTGCTTCGCCGCTACCTCGGCGCCGTGCTTCGAGGGCTCGACTACTACGTGACCACCGGCCGTGACGTAGTACCGAACCAGTTCGGGCGCGTATGGCTCTTCTCGTATCGTCTCAAACGCCAAACCTGAGCGACCGCCGGCGAGTTCTGTCACAGCATGTATCTGGCGCTCCTCGCCGAGATGAAGACGAGATGAAGACGAGCCTGGAGTAATGAGCCGTTTCTGCGTCTAGCCGTTCGTCTCCGGCTCCGGCCCGACAAGCGCCCGCGCACGGGCCGCGATGTACTCCATCTGCTCCTCCCGCTCCCGGGCCCACTGGGGGAGGCGGAGCACGTTGGAGGTCATAGCCGCCACGCCCGTCGCGCCGAAGAGCGCGGAGAGGAACAGACCTTCCTCCAGTTTTCCCGTCAGCGACGAAGCCACCAGGATGACCAGTCCAAGCAGGATCCCGGCGATTCCCATCAGGTTCATCTCCGTGGCGTTCCCCTTCAGGGTCCCCAAGCGAAGGCGGTGCCCGGTCTCCGTCGGCTCGACGTATGCGTGCAGGTTACCGTTGGTCCACTGACGAAGACTTCCACTGGATCCGATCTTTCCCTGGGCTTGGAACGTCTCCCGCAGCTCCGCGACGAGCAGTGCCCACTCACGGTCCGTCGGTGGCCGCGGTAGATCGACGGTTCGGCTCACCGAGATCGGCATGCCCAGGTGGGTGCGACGAGGCAGGGTGCTACCGCGCAGATCGAGAGCCGACGCCGCCTCGGCGATCCTCTCCGGGGCCAACCCGACCTCGATTCCGATCTCCTGCAACTCCTCGAGCGTGAGGCCCTTTCCGGGGGAAAGGGTTCGCGGACTCGAATCGCGCGCCGTCGTGGCAACTTCGAAGATCTCCCTGATTTCCTCTTCCTGATATCGACGTTCGTCGGTCATAGCCCCGCATCATCTCCGAGTCTGTCCGCGGCCAGGCGCTCCAGCACGTCCCGGTCCAATTCGTGGCCACCGGGAAAGCGCACTACCTCGTAGGGAATCTCGGCTTCCCGGAGCCGGGCTCCGGTCTTCTTGATCACAGGGGCCTGTACGGCCTTGTCCTTCTCGCCGGCGACCAGCGTGAGCCGCGCGCCGCGCAGCCGACCGGCGTGGGCTTCGAGGTCCAGGTCCGGCGGGACGAGGCCGCCCCACAGGATCAATCGATCCGGGTCAGCCTTGCCGAGGGCCGTCCATCGGCTGACGGTCGCCGCTCCCTGCGAGAAGCCGAGCACGCAGAGCTGGACTGAAGCTCGGTCAACGTTCCCCAGGATCACATCGTAGAGACGGTCCAGGTACGCCACGTAGTCCGCGATGTCCGTGAGGCGGTCCTCGGCGGTCATCCATGAGGCGCCCACTCTTCGCGCGTCATGATCCACGTAGTAGCGAGACAGCCCTTCGGGAGCGACGAGGAGCCGCGTCCCATCGTCCAGAGCCGAGAAGGGTCCCAGAAACCGGTGCGCCAGGTCTCCGTAGCCGTGACAGACGAACCAGACCTGCCGGAGCCGGTCGCTCACCTCTCCGAGCGTGGCGTAGCGAACGTTCCGGTTAATGGTCAGATGGTGTTGTCTCACGTCTCCGACTCTCTGCGACGGTGGTTACGGAGACGACAACTTGTCGCGCCGTCCCGTGCCATGACAGCCCGCCACGGCGACGCGGCTAATGCGGGGTGAGTCATGAACGCCGTGGGCCGGCGTCTTGCTCCTGGACAGTATCCTGCGCCAGCACCGCGTGCAGCGCGCGTGCCAGGATGAAGAGGAAGCCATTCAGCGCCGCGACCGAGAGCAGCCAGCCCGCGGGCAGACGACCCGTCGCGACGAGAGAGGTGAGGTAGAGCGCCGCAACGCTGACCACGGCGAGCATGCCTCCCGACCCTTCCAGCAGCCAGGCCAGGATCAACCCCGCACAAGCCGACAGGAAGAAGAAGATGCCAAGCGGCGCCAGCGCCGTGTCAGCTGCAGGGTTGGGCCAGTTTCCCTCGGCGAGAGCGAGGGTGGCCATCACGATCACCCCGAGGCTCGTGATTCTGGCCGTCCACCGAACCGCGAGCGCGGACAGTCGAGCCGGCGTCACCCCGGCGTTCACCTCTCGCCTGGCAACCGGCCCAGATGCGCCACCTGTCCCTCCCAGCGCCCGTGTCCCGTCAGCACGGACTCGAGCGCACCGCCGAGCGCCAGTACCTGGTCGTCCGACAGATGAGCACTGAAGTTCGCTTCGACCCAGGCGAGGAGCAGCTCGCGCGACCTCGCCAGCCGGCGCGTCCCTTTGCCCGTCAGCCGTGCATGGGTGACGCGGCGATCGGACTCGGATGGCACGCGCACGAGAAGCCCGGCGCCCTCCAGTCGATCGACCATCTTGGTGACCCCGGCCTTGCTCAGGTAGATGATCCGTGCAAGCTCGACCATCTTCAGCTGTCCACCGGCCTTTTCCAGCTGTGACAGCAAATCCTGCTCCGCCAGGGAGATGCCCACGCGTTCCTGAAGGTGGCCCGAGAGCGCGGTCGGCAGGTAGGTCCCCGCATGCACGAGGCTGACCCAGGTCAGCATGACATCGTGGGTGGTCGTCTCGGTCATCGCCAATACCCATCTCTCCGCGCCGTCGCGCGCATCCGTTCACCCTTGACAGATCGTTTACCAGTTAACTATATCATTGTAACGTTAACTGGTAAACAATCAAGCACTCGGCCGCCAGAGTCAGGCGGTCTGGACGCCAACGAGCATCCGGAGCAAGAGCATGAAGAGTAGCGCTGCCACCACCGTTCTACCCGAGGCCGCCTCGCAACTGCCCCTCGGCCGAGCCGCCCTCCTGCAGGTACTGCCTGGCGTCCCCACGTTGCTGGCCTACGTCGTCCTCGCAGCGATCCTGGTACCGCGCGGGTGGCCCAATATCCTCGCGCTGATGCTCGCCGTCCTCTTGGCCGAGGTGCCTGTCAGTTGGACCATCATGGTCCGGCAGGTGCGCAGGGAGTCCGAACGGCGATTCACACTCGCCGATGCCTTCCCCTGGAGGGAGAGGATCCCGTTTTGGGTTTACCTAGTAGTCGGCGTGCCACTCGTCCTCTTAAGCATGATCATGATCGCCGCCGTCGGGCCCGCGATCGACCGGGCGTTGCTCGCGGGACCCTTCGGCTGGGTGCCGGAGTGGTTCGCGATGCGGCCGGACCCCGAGCTGTTCGCGACTCTGCCGCGCGGCCGGGTGCACGTTATCTGGGCGCTGATGCTGGTCAGCTTCGTGCTGGTCGGCGGGGTGACCCAGGAGCTTTACTCCCGCGGCTTCCTCTTGCCACGGATGGCGGGGCTGGGAGCGGGAGCGCCGGCGCTCAACGCCGCCCTCTTCGCGATGTTCCATCTCGTGGCCCCGTGGAGCTGGCCCGCCTTCTTTCTGATGACCCTTCCTTGGGCCTACGTCGTGTGGTGGCGTCGCTCGGTCAAGATCGGCCTGTTCATCCACGTCGGCATGCTGTTCCTGCAGTGGCTCCTGCTGACCGCGCTGGCGTTCGGGATCGTGGAGCCCCCGGCCTAGTTGACCGTCCTTACATTGACCGGCCGGTCTCCATCGTGCCAGACGGGCCGAGTATCCATCGGCCCGCTCGGATTGCCGGTCCCTACTTGTAGGCGACGGCCGCGCACGTAGGCCCAGCCAGGGGGATGATGTCGAATCGCCGGAAGCCCGCCTCGCCGCACCAGTCACGGAAGTCCGCGCCGGTGTAGTCGAAGGCGTCGCCGAACTCGATGAGCATGTTGAGCGACATCAGCAGGCCGAAGACGTTCTCCCGCCGCGCATCGTCGATGAGGTTCTCGATGGCGATAAAGGCGCCGTCCTCGGGCAGCGCCTCGTAAGCCTTTCCGATCAGGATCTTCTTGTTCTCCAGGTTCCAGTCGTGAAGGATGTTGCCCATCGTCACGACGTCGGCCTTGGGCAGGTCGTCCTCGAAGAAGTCGCCGGAGAGGACCGTGATGCGTTCGGCCATGCCGGCGTCGTCGACTTGCCTCTGCGCATGGGGTGACACAGGCGGGAGGTCGAAGCTTCTGAAGGAGAGGTGCTCGTGACGCGCGCCCACGAGCCGGGACAAGAGCGCGAGGGCGCCTCCGACGTCGGTCACGGTTCGGTACTTGGAGAAGTCAAACTTCTTGGCCAGCTGACGGAAGTTCTCCGCCTGGAACCCGGTCATCGCGTCGAGGAACTGACCCAGCTTGGCCTCGCTCGAGTACAGCTCCTCGAAGATCGGCTTGCCGTGGATCTTCGTTTCGTTTTGCGGCTGTCCGGTCTTTAATGCGTCGCCCAGGTGGTTCCAGAATCCGAACTGCCGGGCGTTCAGCATCTCCGGCAAGCCGCCGATGTACAGTGGGTTGTTCTTGTCCAGGAAGGCTGCCGTCTCCGGGGTGTTCCGGTACCGACCGTCGGGTCCGTCGCCGTCGCGCTGCAGAAAGCCGAGCGCCACGAGCGCGTCGAAGAAGTCGAACGTCCCGCGCGGGTGAAGCTCCAGCGCGTCGCCGAGCTCTGCAGCCGTCATCTCCCCATTCCCGAGCGTCGTGAACAGCTCGAGCTCCACCGCCGTGAGCAGCACCTTGGAGGCCCAGAACGCGGTCGCGGTCTGCATGATGTGGCTGGGGTCGAGTCGGTTGTCCATTGCTCTCCTTCCTCTCTCGTGCGGGGCTCCATAGACACCGTCGTGGGGGGATTCTAGCGGGAACCTGACGGCGCCGGCCATGGCCCTCCACCCGGATTGTCGCCCGAGCCTATTGACGACCGGTTGGCGGACGCGTAGTGACTCGGGTGCCCAACAACAGCCAGACCCACCAAACCTCCGAGGTCACGTTCGCCCGCGACCTGGGGCTGTTCGACGCCACCATGATCGGCGTCGGCGCCATGATCGGGGCAGGCATATTCGTTCTCACCGGGATAGCGGCCGGCGTATCCGGGCCCGCCTCGATCCTCGCTTTCGCCCTCAACGGCGCCGTCACTCTGCTCACGGCCTTCGCCTACGCGGAGCTCGCCTCGGCGATCCCTCGCGCGGGTGGCGGCTACTCGTTCGTGCGCATGGCCTTCCCGGGAGCGGTGGGCTTCACCGCCGGCTGGATGCTCTGGTTCGCCTACACGGTGGCCTGCAGCCTCTACGCGCTCGGCTTCGCCGGATACTTCTGGGAATTCTTCCTCAAGTACATGCCGGAGTTCGCGAGCGGGGCGATGGGGTTGGTCGGCGAGCACGCGGCCGTGCTACTCGTCACGCTTCTCGTCGGCGTGCTGTTTGTTCGTCTGAACGTCCGCGGCACCGAGGTCACCGGCTTCGCCGAGAACGTCCTCACGGTCTCCAAGCTGGTGGTGCTGGCGATCTTCATCTTCTACGGCCTCAAGCAGGTGGCGGCCGAGCCGGTGAGGGCGGCCGAGAGCTTCAACCCCTTCTTCCCCCTGGGTGCCGGGGGAGTCCTCGTGGCGATGGGTCTCACGTTCATCGCCTTCGAGGGCTACGACCTCATCGCGACCGTGGCCGAGGAGATCAAACAGCCCGAGAAGAACATCCCGCGGGCGACGTTCATCGCGCTTGCGATCACGATGGTGATGTACCTCCTCATCCTGTTCGTCTCGTTGGCGGCCGTCGACGCCGGTGACACGCCGAGCTGGCAGTTCCTCGGCAGGTACAAGGAGACGGCGATCGTCCGCGCGGCCGAGGACTTCATGCCGGCGTTCGGCGTGGCGCTCATCGTCTTCGGAGGGCTTCTCTCCACGATGTCCGCCTTGAACGCCACCGTCATGGCCGCTTCACGCGTTGCCTTCTCGATGGGCCGCGACGCATGGCTTCCCGCCTCGATGGCGAAGATCGACCCGAAGCGGCGGACGCCGCGCGTGGCCATCATCGCGACCGGCGCGATCCTCCTGATCATGGCCCTCACCCTCCCGATCGAGACGGTCGGCTCGGCCGCCAGCGTCATCTTCCTCCTGACCTTCGCCCTGGTGAACCTCTCGGTGATCGTTCTGCGCCGGAAGGCGCCCGAGATCAAGCGGCGCTACAAGGTCCCGTTCTATCCCTACGTGCCGATTCTCGGGATTGGGCTCAACGTATTCCTGGCCCTCTATCAGTTCAGGTTCCAGCCCGTCGCCTGGTTCGTGACCGCGGGCTGGATCGTGCTCGGCCTCCTCATTTACTACGGCTGGGCCGAGAAGCAGGCCGTGCACGAGACGGCCCAGGTCCTCATTCCGGGGGGACGGGAGCGGGCAGCACCTACCGGTTACAGCGTGCTGGTGCCGGTAGCGAATCCCGACAACGTGGGGAGGCTGTTGGACACGGCCTGTCCGATCGCGCGGGCGCACGACGGGCGCGTGATCGTCCTGGCCGTGGTGAACGTGCCGAGGCAGCTGCCGATCCACGAGGGGCTCCGCTTCGTGCACCACAAGGAGCGCCTCTTCAAGGTGGCTCGCGAGCACGCGGCCAGATATGGCGTGCATTGCGACTGTGAGGTGATCGTCGCCCACCACATCTACGACGGCATCCTGTCGGCCGCCCGACGTTTGCGACCGGATCTGCTGCTCATGGGCTGGAAGGGCTACACGAACACCAGGGAGCGGATCTTCGGCGAAGTGTCCGACCATGTGATCCGGCACGCGCCCTGTGATCTGATGCTCCTGAAGATCCGCCCGGAGTCGGAGCGCCACCGAGTCCTGCTCCCGACGGCCGGCGGACCGCACGCCCGGCTGGCCGCCGAGTTTCTGGGCATCCTCGCGCAGGCGGAGCACATGAGCATCACGGCGTGCTACGTGGTGCCGCCCGAGGCGTCGCGGGAGGAGCGGGATCAGGCGAACGTGTGGATCGAGAAGACGCTGGATCGGTTCTCCAACGGTGGGGGCGTCGAGAAGCTGCTCATCGAGTCGAGCTCGGTGGCTGGCGGAATCGCGAAGGCCAGCAGGGACTACGACCTCGTCGTGTTGGGTGCGGCCAAGGAGCCGCTGTTTCGCAGGGTACTCGTCGGTGACATCGCTGCCAGAGTCGTCCGCTACTCTCCCGCTTCCGTCATGCTGGTGAAGCGGTACGAGGGCCGGCTCCGGGGCGTGCTGAAGAGGCTGCTGGGCTGACGGGGGCCGAGGTGCGCGCTGTCACGACGGGCGGCGACACCTTCGAGGCGCCAATGAGGTGCCGTCGACCCCTGGCGTGATCGGGCGGAAGCCTCATAGGTTGCGTTGGTAGCGTTGTAACCTCGGTTGTCCCCCCCTGAGGTTGCTGTTTCTTTAACCTCGCAGAGGTTGTAGGCAGTACTATGAAGGACGACCCTGGCCGGGCGGCACTTCCCATCGTTGGGATAGGGTTCCTGCTGGCGATTCTGCTGATTGGGGGCATTCAGCTTCTTCTCACCGTATTCTAGGATCAGGCCAGACATCTGTTCTGGGATCTGATCCAGGATCGGCGCGAACTGCAGAATCGGGTGGCTCCGTATGGGACCATCTGTAGGAAACCTCACCACATTCCAAGACAAACCTTTCCCTACATACGTCCGGCCCGCATCATAGTAGGATCTTCTTCAATGTCCTCGACCTTCATTCAGCAGGGAGGGCGAGCATGGGGACGCGCCAGGAGCACACGGAGCCTTTCACCCTCTCCCAGGGCTTGCTGCATGAGGGCTGGGAGAAGGCGGTCGCCGACACACTGAGCCGGCGGCTCTTCGAGCTAAGTCAGGAGCCGGCCGACACCGGGCGGACGAAGGACCCGAGACCCGAGGAAGAGTAGCGCGGCCGGGCTTCGGTTTATGCCGAACGTCCGCCTACCCTTCGAAGATTCCCACCCGCGTCGCTTCGCGCCGCACGGACACGTCCCGCATCAGACTCCTCCGAAATCGACGCGTTCCCGCGCCGCTACGGTCCCGCGCATACGGTCCCGCGTCTTCTAGGCGATGGGATCGATCGGCTGCAGGAAGGGAAACCGGTGGAAGTCGGTGTCGCGCGTATAGATCCTGCCGACGCCGTGCTCTCGCATCAGGATGGCTGTCTGGGCGTCGTGGAAGATATTCCCGCCGAGGTGGGGGATCTCCGAGACGACCTCGGCGGCGACCTCGGCGTGGAGCTCGGTCGGGACGAGCAGTCCGAGGCTCGGCGAGGCCAGGAGGGCCTGCACGAAGCTCCATGCGTCTCCGGCGGACCACGGCGTCCGGAACACCCGGGCGTGCGTCGTCACGCGGAGAAACTCGTAGACGATGCTCCACGTGAGGTACCAGGCGGAGGTCTGCCGTCTCCAGTCCTCCAGCAGCTCCCGACAGCTCCCGTGGAACTCGGAATCGGCATCCGCCGCGTACACGAGGATGTTCGTATCCACGACGAACACTATTCCTCCATCGCCCGATAGAGGGCCTCCCGGTTCGCAACGTCGGCCAGGTGTCCGCCACTCCTGAGAGAAGGGAGCGGCGGCAGCTTCGGGAGCGGGTCGCGCTGCTGTAGGAGTCGCCGAAGCGCCGTTTCGACCAGCTCCGACATCGTCCGCCCCTGCCGGGCCGCCTCTCGCTTGAGCTCCTTCATGACCGAGTCCGCGATGTTCAGCGTGGTCTTCATATGGTAAACCATACCAATGATATGGCTATACGTCAACGCAGCGTCAACGGACGGCGACGTGCGTTCGACCCGCTTCCTCTACCTGTACACCTGTACATGTAGAGGGCGGCGGGGAACACACCTCCGGTTGACCGTCACGAGAGCTTGACGTATCTTGACATGTCAAGACAGGAGGCGGGATGGCTGCCATCAAGATCAGCTCGAAGGTCGAAGAGTCCGTCTGGCGCGATCTCAAGAGGCTCGCACAGGAATCACACCAGAGCATCTCCGGCCTACTGACCGAAGCGATCGGCGAGTTCGTGAGACGGCGCCGGGTCAGGCCCGTAGTCCTTCAGCACCTCGAGGACTCGATCGACGCGAACGAGGAGCTGGGTCGACTCCTTGCCGAATGACCCGGTTCTCTTCCTCAGCGTCGACGAGGCCCTGGCGATTCACGAACGCGTGATCGACCGATTCGGAGGCGCCGGGGGCGTTCGCGATCCGGGGCTGCTCGAGAGCGCGCTCTATCGGCCCCAGACCGGCTACTACAGGGATCTGGCCGAAATGGCCGCGGCGCTCTTCGAATCCCTGCTCATGAACCACCCGTTCGTCGACGGCAACAAGCGGGTCGCTTTCTTCGCCACCGATGTCTTCCTCAGGCTCAACGGGTACAGGCTGGATGTCGAGGCCGACGCCGCCAACTCCTTTCTCACCGGCCTACTGGACGCGGGGCACTGCGATCTGGTGAACCTGGTCCCCTGGATCCGCGAGGCGATCGCCCGGAACCCTGGGTAGGCTCTCGCGGGTAGGCGTTCTTCCATGAACGAGGGCCAGGCCGGGACTCAGATGAGCCACTCTCCTCCGCTGCGGCAGCTGACGGTCGTGGCGTATACCGATTCTTTCGAAGAGCTGTGGCTGAAGCTCACCGATCGGCTGGGCCTGGCTCTGCGCCTGCTGGAATCGCCGGAGCCGGTCCGCGATACGGGGAGCGTGGCCGTACTGCTGGCCTGCGCGGGCGACGAGGGCCACGCGGTCGACCATCTGCACGCGGCCCATCGCGCCGGAATCAGCGCGCCGATCGTCGTCGGAGCCGAGCCGGATCACCGGCTCGCGGTCGAGCTGATGCGCCGAGGCGCGGCCGCCTACTACGCGCTCCCGGCCGACGCCGATCGGCTCGAGCGGGAGCTGGCCGCTCGGGCGGACGAAGGCCTCGCCGCTAACGAACGGGGGAGGCTGCGCGAGCTCGAGCGAGCGGCGTACGACTTCAGCGCGATCCTCGGAGAGAACGAAGCTCTGAAGGCGGCGTTGCACCGGGCCGCCCGCGTGATTCCCGGGGGGCGCGCGACGGTGCTCATCACGGGAGAGACGGGGACCGGCAAGGAGCTCTTCGCCAGCGCGATCCATTACAACGGTCCCCGTGCCGGCGAGCCCTTCGTGGCCGTCAACTGTTCCGCCATTCCAACGGCGCTCCTGGAGTCGGAGCTGTTCGGCCACGAGAAGGGCGCGTTTACGGACGCGCGTGCGGCGAAGCCCGGTCTGTTCGAGGTGGCCGACACCGGCACCGTCTTCCTGGACGAAATCGGGACGCTCGCGCTCGAGCTTCAGGGCAAGCTGCTTCGCTTTCTGGAGACCCGCGAAGTCCGGCGTGTGGGCGGGCTGCGTGACAAGCAGGTCGACGTGCGGGTGATCGCCGCGACCAACGCCGAGCTGCCAGAGCAGATCGCGGCCGGCGAGTTTCGCGAGGATCTCTACTATCGCCTCGCCGTCATCCCGATCGAGCTTCCACCTCTTCGGGATCGAGGCGACGACACCCTTCTTCTTGCCCGACGCTTCCTTACGGAGCTCGCCGAGGAGTACGGCCAGGAGGTGCCGGCTCTGACACGGGAGGCCGTCTCCGCGATTCGCGGCCATCGATGGCCGGGCAACGTTCGCGAGCTTCGGAATGCGATCGAACGCGCTCTGCTGCTTTCCGCAGGTGGCGCGATCGGGCCCGCCGATCTCGCGTTGGCCGAGACCGCACCGAGCAGCGCCACGGAGCAGGGCGAGATAGGCGTCGCGTCGGAGTCTCTGCCGTTCCCGACGAGTCTGCTGAATCTCGAGACCGAGGCGGCACGCCGGATGGTCGAATACTGCCAGGGAAACAAGAGCGACGCCGCCCGCCGGCTGGGCATCACCCGATCCAGGCTCTACCGAATCCTGGACCGCGCCAAATGAACTGTATCGCCATGAGACATGTGTAGCGCTATCGACACCCTGCAAACTCGTTAAAAGGCCGTCGTTTAATGACATACATGAGGTACGGAGCTTGCCGATCAGAGTGGATAAGAGACCGGTGGATCCCGCTGCGGTGGGAGTCCGCCTGCCTGATCAGCGAGCGAGGGGGAGCGATGCGATTCGGAAGCACCGAGGGAAGTCCGGCGAAGAGCCGAGCGGCAGGAGTGAGCGCGATACGGCGGGGGTCGCGGGCGCTGCTCGCCCTAATGGTCGCCGGGGGCTTGGTCGGCTGCAGCGGCGACGATGGAGCGACGGGTCCGGGCCCACAGCCGCCGGCAGATGAGGCGTCCGAAGGGGAACTGCTCTTCCTTCGACAATCCGGGACCGCTCCTCCGCTGCTGACGCGTGACACGACGTTCGTGGCCACGCGCGGGGAGGACCTGAAGGTCGAGCTCTTCTACGAGCCCGAGGCCGGAAGCGACGACGACACCGGTGAGAGGTTCCTCGAGTTCGAGCTGGACAAGGAGTCGCTCCTTCGATATCCCACCGGTCACCCCATGGCGGGGCAGACGTTCGCCGACGGCGACACGATCACGATCCGGATCCAGGTCGACGAGGCCGAGATCGTTGCCACGCTCGAGCCGTCGGGCCTGGAGTTCGACACGGATCGGCCGGCGGAGCTGGAGCTGAGGTACGGAAACTCGGACGACGACTATGACGAGGACGGTGACTCCGATCCGGAGCTCGAGGACGACATCGACCTCTGGCGGCAGGAGCAGGTCGGCGATCCGTGGAGCCGCGTCGGTGAGATCAAGGACGCGGACGAGGACAAGATCCGCGCCTTCCTCACGTCCTTCTCGAGGTACGCGCTGGCCATATGAGCGACACCGTGCGCCAGCGCACGCAATCGCTGGCAGCCGTGGGCGAATGGGAGCGGCTCTTCGAGGTGCTCGATGGACTGGAGCGCTCGTCGGTCGCCGCGGACTCCGCTCTGGCTTACCCGTTCGGCGAGGCGCTCTACCACACCGGTCGGATGCCGGAGCTGTCAGCCTTCGCGCAAGAGTACGAGGAGGCCGCGCGAGGCGCGGCAGATCCGCGGGAGACGATGAGAGCGCTCAATCTGGGCGGAATCGCGGCCTTCGAGCTCGGCGATACGGGGGGAGCGCGGCGGAGCTTCGACACGCTCATGGAGTTGGCCGAAGGGGAGGGCGACGAGGAGATGCTCGCCCGGGCAGCCAATAACCTCGGGGCGATCGCCAACCTTCGCGGCCGTCGCCACGAGGCGCTCGCCTACTACTCCCTGGCGATCCCGCTGTACCAGAAGCTGGACCAAACGCGAGGTCTCGCGCAGACCCACCACAATCTCGGACTCTCCTACCGGGATCTTGGACGCCCGGACGACTCGACGGCCGCCTACTCTCGGGCGATCTCGCTGGCCGAGAGCATTGCCTATCCGCTCCTGGTCGCGATGTCGACCGTCGGTCGAGCGGAGATCGAGCTGCGGCGGGGCGACGTCGAGTTCAGCCGCCGGCTCGTGGACCGGGGTCTGGCGCTCTCCCGAGAGATCCCCGATCCCATCTCGGAAGCCGAGGCGCTGCGGGTCAGGGGGCTTGCCCACGCGGCGGAGCGTGGTCCGTCCGATCCACAGGCGCAGACCGACCTGGCAGCAGCCCTGCAACTGGCCGGAGCAACGGAGAACCGGCTTCTGGAGGCCGAGATCGAACGGGACATGGGCAGGTTGGCTCTGAGCCGCGGCGAGCTTGGCGAGGCAGAGCGGCTGCTGCGAAGCTCCGCCCATGGCTTCCATGCGATCGGGGCGATCGCCGAGGCTCGCGTCGTAGAGAACGTCGTCGAGAAGGAGCTCGACGCCGGAAGCTGATCCTTCCCGCACCGCCCGCTTGCCACTCCCGCACCGCCCGCTCGCCACTCGGCCGTCTCGCCTCCCGCACCGCCCGTTGGCCACTCCCGCGCCCCCCATCCTCGAGCATAAAGAAAGGGAGGAGGCCGGAGCCCCCTCCCGTCACGGCAAGCGCCGATGATGTCGTCTGAGGATCAGTCGTCGTCACCGTCGAAGTCGTCGTCCTCGATGCCCTCGATGGAGTCCTCGATGTTGTCCTCCACGAGCTTCTCGTTGGATCCGCCCTTGTTGGCCGTGGCCGGATCGACGAGCTGGCCGTCCCCGCGGCGGAACCACGAGTCCACGTCAACCACGAGCGTGACGTTCGTTTGATTCGAGGAGCCGGTCACGACGAGCGGCGGCACGAGGTCCACCTCCTGATCTTCGTTCAGATCCGTCTCGTAGACGAATGAGTCCCCGTTATAGTCTCCCTCGACACGAATGCTGATCCGCCGAAAGTCGGGGTTCTGCTGAATGAACGCGAGGTCGTCCGCTGTGTCGTCCTCCGGCTTGTGGATGTCGAACTCGAGCTCGTCGTACACCCCGGGTGTCACGTCGTCCAGCGTGACGACGGTCTCGACAGAGCCGTCGAGAGGCAGCTCGAGCAGAAACGGTCCCGCCACGAACTTCTCGCAGCTGTCATCATCGCCGTCGTCGGAATCATCGCTGGAATCGTCTGACGAGTCATCGCCGGAATCGTCGTCGGAATCGTCGCTGGAATCATCGCTGGAGTCGTCGTCGGAATCATCATCACTGGAATCATCGGACGAATCATCATCGGAGTCATCCGACGAGTCGTCGCTGCCTCCGCTCGATGAGTCGTCGCACCCATCATCGTTCTCCAGCTCCAGCTCGACCTCGCGCAGAACCATGGCGACGCGAGTGAGCAGCACGGAATTCCCGGCGCCATCCCCCAGCTCGACGTCGAACGCCGGCATCGAGGATGCGTTGATCCCCGCCGAGCTCTTGATCGTCGCGGAGAACGACACCCGCCCACCGTCGGAAGTGGAGGCGTCCCCACCGGGCTGCGCTCCTGTTGGGTTGCTGCCGCTCGGGTCCGACGGATCCCCGGATGAGCTCCCCGGGCTGGTGGGCAGGCTTTCACCGCACGCGGCGGCCAGGCCGGCCACTATCGCCATTCCGAGAACGCGTCTCATTACTTCCATCATCTTCGCCTCGCTTTGCGCCTGTCGTGATCTCCCCTTGGGGAGGGAATCCGCGGAGACGTGCCGTTCAGGCGACCCCTCCGGCGGGTCTCGGCGCTTTACCAAGGCAAAGAGGCGGCCCGGCAGACGATAGGCCGTAACGCTATAAACAATAGAATGTTACGAGTCTCACTACATCAGTTCTGCCGCGAACGGACCTGTATCGCTATGAGACACCTGTCGGTAGGTGGGACGAACGGAGGGTCCGGGCTCTCGATCAGCGGGGCGTACGCCGGAGGTCGGAGGGGATCCACCATGACGACATGCCGAGTCCGAAACCGGTGACGGGCACGCGGACATCTCTGACGCGCGGTCCCACGGCCAGAGGGAGGTCGAAGAACCAGAGCCAGGCGTAGGGATACTCCGAGGCGATCTCCTCGCCCGCTTGCCGCCAGAAGGGTGCGGCTGACTCGGCGGTGGCCTGGCCTCGAGCGCTGTCGATCAGCGCGCTCACGGAGTCGCTCGCGAAGCCCACGAGGTTGAACGGGCTCTCGGCATCTCGCCAGAACATGGAGATGTCCGGGTCGAGGCCAACCTGCCAGCCCAGCAGCGCGGCCTCGTACTCGCCGGCCATGGCACGGCCGAGCAGGGAACGGAACTCCTCGACCTGCACCTCGGCTTGAACCCCGACTTCGGCCAGCTGGCTTTGGATGATCTGAACGGCTGCTTCCCGGCGGTCGCTCCCTGCGGTCGTCGACAACAGAAAGGAAAGCGAAGCACCGTCCTTCTCCCTGACGCCGTCACCGTCGATGTCCGTCCAGCCGGCCTCCTCCAGCAGCGCTGCGGCACGCGCGGGATCATGGGTGGGCTCGTCCGACGGCGGTGTGGCGAGGTGCGGGAAGAGCGACCCGTAGGGACCGAACGCGGGCTCCGCGTAGTCGCTCATGTCCAGCGCCGCGATCATCGAAGATCGGTCCAGCGCGAGCGACAGAGCCGTGCGGACTCGGAGGTCGGCAAAAGCCGGATGTCCCCCCGGATTCCACGCGATGTAGTCGAAGCCCCTCTGCTCGATGCGCAGGATTCGAATCCCGGGCTCCTGAGACAGCCGGTACGCGGCCCGGAAGGAACCGATCTGGGCCACGTCCAGCTCGCCGGAGCGCAGCTCGGCGGCCCGGGCGGTCTCGTCCGGCAGCACTCGTATAACGATCCGGTCCAGATGCGGCTGCAGGGCGCTCGCGGGGTTCCGTTCCAGAACGATACGGTCGGTCGGCTGCCATTCGGCCATCCCGAACGGCCCGCTCACCACGAGCTCACCGTCGGTGCTCTCGGGCTCGGGCATACCGCGCATCCGCTCGGCCGGGACCGCACCGTACACGTGCTCGGGGATGATGCCGACCCCCGTATCGAACAGCATTCCGGGGTACGCGCCATCGAAGTAGAAGGTGACGGTCGAGTCGTTGACGGCGACCACGGAATCGAGCCGCTCGGTCGTCGATGACAGCGGGAGCGCCAACGCCGTGTCCGCGAGCAGTCGGTACGTGAAGACGACATCCGCCGCCCGCACAGGCTCGCCGTCCGACCACCGGCGGGACGAATCGAGCACGTAGGTAAGCGAGGCGTCGTCGCTCTCCAACGTCCAGCTTTTCGCGAGGGCGAGCGGGTGAGGAGTCGGATACTCGAGGTGGCCACTCTCCCAGACGGCGAAGTTGAGCGCGAGGAAGAGGTTCCCTCCCAGCTCGAAGTCGAGTGCCGCCGCCGCCAGGGGAGGCAACAGGGTGGTCGCTCCGGAGGTGACGCCAACCACCGCAATCCCGCCGGTCTCGGCTTGCTTGCTAGCCGCCTGGCCGGCCGGGTCGCTCGCTTCTCCGCAGGCTGCGGCGGTGATGGCGATCAGGACTAGTGCACGGATTCTCAAGGCGACCACTCCGTAAGTCTATATGTCCATGTTCAGTCGGTATCGACGGCTCCCACACAGGTCATACCCAACAATACCTCTGTCACACCGTCGGGCGCACCAGCTATCCTCAACGCTATCCTGAAGGCTATCCGCATTCGAGAGAGAGCAACCAGGGGAGATCGTCATGACGTCACGACTCTTGAGAAGAGATCGGAGAGATCGGAAAGCGACGCCGGATCTGCGAGTGGCGCTGTCGCTGCTGGCCTTGTTCTGCGTCTTCTGCGTCCCGAGCGAATTCGTCGGGCAGGAGGCGGGCTCCCCGGAGCGCTTCTTCGACTCGGACGGCGTAAGCATCCGGTACCTCGACCTCGGAGAGGGCGACCCCGTGGTTCTTCTCCACGGCTTCGCGCTCAGCGCCGAGGTGAACTGGGGCCTCACCGGCCTTCTGGACTCGCTGCCGCAGGAGTACCGGATGCTCGCGCTGGACCAGCGAGGCCACGGGCGCAGCGAGAAACCCCACGACCCGGAAAGCTATGGGCTGCGTTTCGTCGAGGATGTGGTCCGCCTGCTCGACGAGCTCGAGATCGAGAAGGCTCACATCGTCGGATATTCGATGGGAGGGGCGATCGCCCTGAGGCTGGCCGCGGACCACCCGGACCGCGTCCGGTCCATCGTTATCGGAGGTGCGGGCTGGGTCCCCCCGGGCACACCGCTGCCGCCCGGCCTGCAAGAGTGGCCCGCCAGGATCGAGCGCATAGCCGAGGAAGGCGGGAGCCTCACCGACGCCCTGTGGCAGCCGGGCTGGCCCGACCCGTCGCCAGAGATACGCGCGTTCCTGGACGGCAACGACGCGCGGGCTCTAGCGGCGGTGCTGAAGGCAGGGTCCGAGTTGGATCCGACGTCGGCATCCGTGAGTGCGATCGGCGTTCCGATCCTCGCCGTGATCGGCGAGGAGGACTTCGCGCGGCCGGCGGTGGATGCGCTGGTTGGTATCAAGCCGGACGTCGAGGTCACGCTATTGGCAGGGAAGGACCATGCGACGGCCATCTTCGATGCCGAGTTGGGTCAGGCGGTCCTGGAGTTCCT
>CAMYMV010000033.1:0-19796 GCA_947259585.1 uncultured Gemmatimonadales bacterium
TCCAGCGCCCGTCCACGCCCCGCACGACGCAGCCCTGGCAGGTCCCCACGCCACACCCCATGTGCTCTTCGACGGAGACCTGCAGGTCGAAGCCATCTCGGGCCGCCCGGCCGGCCAGCGCCCGCAGCATCGGCGTCGGGCCGCAGGCCAGGACGGTCACCCCGCCCTCCACACGCAGCCCGTCCGTCACCCGGCCGCGGCTGCCGAGGCTCCCATCTTCCGTCCAGACGATAGGCGGCTCGCCGGTCAGCTCCTCTATGAGGCCGATGTCGAAGACCTTGTCCGCCGTCAGCTCGCCGTAGAGCAGATCCACGTCGAACCCCTGGCGACGCGCGTCTCCCGCCAGGAAGAGGAAGGGCGCGAGACCAACGCCTCCCGCCACGCAGACGACGCGGCTTCCCGGCTCGAGCCTGAACGGCCTGCCGAGTGGGCCCAGGAGGAGGGCGTTCTCACCGCCTCGCAGCTCGGCAAGCCGGCGGCTCCCGGCGCCGAAGGCGCGGACGAGGAGCCCGATCCGCCCGTCTTCGGCGCGCCAGCCCACGCTGAACGGCCGCGGGAGGAAGGGTGGCGCCAGGTGGTCGAGGCCAAAGCCGATCATCACGAACTGCCCTCCCTCGGCCCGACCCGCGATCTCGGGGCTGTCGAGCTCGAGCCACCAGGTGTCGGTGGCGACCTGCCGATTCGAAACCACCGCGGCGAGATGACGGATCGGAGAGGGGATTTCGGTGGCTTCGGGCTCGCTGACGACAGGCACGTCGACGCTCAGCGTGCCCCCGCCGCCTGGAGCCTGGGGGCGTAGTCGTCGCGATAAGCGGCGATCGCATTCACGATCGCGTCCGCCACGCTCTGCTGTCCCGCTTTGCTGCGCAGGAACTTCTCCTCCTGATCGTTGGAGAGGAAGCCGACCTCCACCAGGATCGAGGGCATGCTGCCGGTCGCCCCGACGAGAACCCACAACCCGTTCTGCTTCACGCCCCGATCGGGCGTTCGCAGAGCCCCTCGGAGCGAGTTCTGCACGTATCCGCCGAAGGTGCCGGACTCACGCTGATTGCTGGTGAGGTTGAGCTGCGCGAGGATGAACTGTACATCCTCGGGCCGCATCCCTTCGCCCTCTTCCTCGTACTGAACGGCGCTGTTCTCGCGCATGGCCAGCTCGCGAGAGAGCTCGGTCCTGGCCTCTCCCAAAAAGAACGTCTCGAAGCCCTGTGCCTTCCGGCTTCTCGATGCGTTGGCGTGGATCGACAGGAACAGATCCGCCTCCTGGGCAACCGCCAGCTGGGAGCGTTTCTTGAGCGGAATCAGCACGTCGCGGTCGCGCGTCAACATGGGTTCGACGCCGCTCATGGCCGAGAGCTTCGCGTGGACAAGCTTGGCGATCGCCAGCACCACGTTCTTCTCTCGGGTGCCGCGGCGCCCGGTCGTTCCGGGATCACGGCCACCATGTCCGGGGTCGATAGCGACCCTGAGGGCCCTCGGGGGTCCGCTGGGCGCGGGGGAGGACGCGACATCCGTGGCGCGCCCGGACTCGCCGCCGCTCCCGGAGACCGCGGTCGACGCGGCCCCTGACCCGACGGGTTGTCCGCGACTCGTGGCCTGCCCGGTCACCAGGGAGGCTGGAACCCAGTACGTACCGTCCGCCTGGTACGGCGGATTGGGAAGCTGAAGAACCGTCCGGCGGAAGCGGAAGAAAGGCGACCCGACGTAGAGCTCCAGGGAAGCGCCTTCCACCATCGCGGTCACCACGCCGGCCCGAGCCTCGACCTCCGTGAACCCCAGGCGCCGGAAGTCCTCCAGCGAGATCGCCGGGTACCCGAAGCGGCGATCCATCTCGAGATCGGAGACGCTTGCCGACGCCAGCGACAGGAAGCCCCCGGCAACGTCCTGCGCCTGGCAAGGCGCCGACGAGACGAGTATGCCGAGGGCGGCGATCGCCGGGAGGAGGCAACGGGGGCCGCGGGTGCCGGGTCCGCCGCGAATCGATGGCATCATCGCCTCCCCGCCTGCCGCACGGCCCGCTCCATCTCACGCTTGGCCTCGTCACGCTTCAGGGTCTCCCGCCGATCGTGCGCGCGCTTTCCCTTGGCCAGGCCGAGGGTCACCTTAGCGAGTCCGCGCGGCGTGAAGTAGAGATCCAGCGGGACGAGAGTCAGACCGCGCTCTGCGGTCTGAGATGCCAGCTTGGCGATCTGCCGACGTTGCATGAGCAGCTTCCGCTTGCGTCTTGGTTCCGGCGGATCGATAGTCGCAGCGGCGTAGGGCGTGATGTGGAGGTTGTACAGCCACATCTCCCCGTCCTCGACTCTCGCGAACGGGTCGGCGAAACTCGCCTTGCCCTCACGTAGCGACTTCACCTCCGCACCCAGTAGCACGACCCCTGCCTCGATCCTCTCCAGGATCTCGTAGTCGTGCCGTGCTTTCTTGTTGCGGATGACGACCCGCCTCTTCTCGTCCGATCCTCCCACACTACCTCCGGATCAGCAGGTCGTCTCAACACTGGGCGGGACGCGCTCGGCGCTAGTGCGACCCCACAAAACTACTCGCGGCCGACGCGCTGGCAACTATTTGGCCTAATCGAAAAACTCCCGCTGCCTTCTGAGCTTGCGGCGCACCTCGTAGACCTGGGCCACCTCGCCCCCGAGGACGAAGAGGATCGAGGCGTAGTAGCTGGCGATGATGAGCACGACGAGGGTCGCAAAAGCGAAGAAGACGGCCGAGTAATTGGCGTAGTTGGCCACCCACCAGCTGAACCCCATCTTGAGCAGCTCGAAGGTCGTGGCGGCGAACAGGGACGCGATGATGGCCGTTCGCCATGGCAAACGCCTCGCGGGCACGTACTTGTAGATGAGAAGGAACATCACGAAGACGAACGTGAAGGCCGTCAGGAAGGCGAAGGCCTTCTGAGGGGACCCGGCTCGCAGCCCGAGCTGCTCGAGGAACTGTATCCCCCGATCCCCCAGCACGTTCATCGTCGAGGTCACCGCGATGTTGACGGAGAGCAGCAACGTACTGACGACTACCATCTGCATGTCGCCGATCTTTCCCCGAACGATGCCCCGGGTGTCCTTGAGATCGAAGACCTGATTGAGAGCCGTCCGGAGAGCGCCGAACAAACGGGTGGAGAACCAGACGAACAGGATGCCACCGATCAGCCCGATCGATCCGGCGCTCGCGATGATCTGGCTGATGTAGGCGCGGGCGGCCTCGATGACCTCGGGGCTGCTAACCGGCATGATCCGCCACAAGGCCTGAAGCACCTCATCCTCCGCCACCCCGGGGCCGAGGTAGGGGCTGAGCACGAGGCTGGCCACGTAGATGAGGAGCAGAAGGAACGGAATGGCCGCGAGCAGGACGCCGAACGTCAGCCCGGAGGCCAGGAAGAAGATGTTGTCGTCGGCGGCCCGATTGTAGACGTCCGCCACGAAGTGCCGCAGCCGCTGCGGCAGGCTGCCGCCTCTGCGCGTCAAGACACCCGATCCGACGAAAACCCCGGAGGGCCGGTCACCACCGTCGGGCGACCGGCTCCCCGAGCGCGCTGTAGCCGAGACTTCGGCCGGTGCGCTCAGCTATCGGACTCGGCGCCCGCCTCCGACTTCTCGAGCGCGACGCGCTCCATCTCCGCCTTGTAGCTGGCCTTCGACTCGGCGACCCGACGCTCCAGGTCATCCCGGGTCTTCTTGGCCGTATCGCGACCCGCCTTCAGAGCCTCTTCCGCCTGCCGCTTCCGGTCCTGAAGCTCGTCCTTCGCGGTCTCGAGCCGCTCGCCGACGTCCTCGCGAACCCGCCCGTACGTCTCCTCGGCGGAGTCCTTCAGCTCGGCCAGCTTCTCCTCTGCACCCTGCCGAAGCCGGCGGGCACCTTCCTTCAACTCACGCTGCGTCTCCTCGCCGGTCTTCGGCGCGTAAAGCAGCGCGAGCATGGCGCCGGTAGCCAGCCCCCATAGGAAGGGGCCGAGGCTGCCCCCTCTCTCGATAATGATCTGTGGCATATCCCTGTCGCTCGACATTGTGACGTCCCTTGCCTGGTGTCGCCGCGAATTGGCTCAGACCCGATGGCTGCGCGGCACAACCCTTCCACGGAAGCCCGAGATGGCCGGCCCCGGAGCCGTGGCCGGGAAGACACTCGAAATCTAAGAGAATCGCCGGCCGGGTACAACGAAGCTCTCTAGCCGGCCTGCTGGTCGGCCCCCTAGTCGGCCCCCGTCTCCACGATCCGCTTGTACGCGTCCGGATCCCAGGCGGGTGGCTCATCGGCGTTGGCGATATCCAACCCGAGAAGATAGACGAGGCGGACGATGCGCGCCGTTTTCTCGGAATCGATCTTATCCGGCTCGTCTGACGGTCTGTGGTAGTCGGCGTGGGCACCGTTGAAGAAGAAGAGAATCGGCACGCCTCTGCGCGCGAAGTTGTAGTGGTCGGAGCGGAAGAAAAAGCGCTCCTCCGGCCACATGTCGTCGACCACGTCCAGGCCCAGCTCGGGGTGTTCGGCAGCGATGCGGTCCACGGTGGCGCCGAGCGACGACTCAGCCTTGCCGATCGCGGCAATCGTGTCCGTCCAGTTCCGGCCGATCATGTCCATGTTGAGGTTCGCCACGGTCTTGTCGAGCGGGAATAGCGGGTGTTCGCCATACCACCCCGAGCCGAGCAGCCCACCCTCCTCGCCGCTCACGGTCATGAAGACGACGGACCGCCTCGGGCGCGGCCCGGAGGCGAAGGCCTGCGCCAACTCGATGATCCCGGCGGTGCCGGAGGCGTCGTCATCCGCCCCGTTGTAGATGGAATCGCCGTTCACGGGCCGACCCACCCCCACGTGGTCCATGTGCGCCGTGAAGACGACGTACTCGTCTCGCAGCGCGGGGTCCGAGCCTTCCAGCCAGCCGATCACGTTCATCGCGCTGTCCGCCCGCATCGTCGCGCTGCTCCGGACGTCGGCGGTCCACCCCTCCGGCACGTCGCCGTGCTCGATCGCGCGCTTCAAGGCTCCCGGCAGCGAGGCGAGCGGCACGATCGCGGCTGGAGCCGGCAGCGTCTCGGGTCTGCCGACCGAGAGTCGCTTCGACTCGAAGAAGAGGCGGACGCCGGTCACGTAGCGTTCAGGCGCGTCCAGCGCGATGAGCGCGCCGACGGCGCCGCCCTCCAGCACATCCCTGAGCTCTCCCAGCCGATCTGCCAGCGTTTGCGAGGTTGCCCGGACGACGACCACGCTTCCGTCCACATCCTCCCTGACGCCGGCCAGCGGACCCGACGCGCGGGCTGCCGTTCCCACCGGCAAGGAGATGAAGTCGATCGACGGATCCAGCGCGTATTCGCCGCTGCTGTGACGCAGGGTGAGGGACTGACCTGTCCGTGAACCCGGCCGCACTTCGGTGAGAGGGTACCACTGGAAGAAGTCCGTCCCTATCGCCGGCCGGAGGCCGAACGACTTGAATTCGCCCGCGACGTAGCTGGCCGTCTTGGTAAGCCCCGGGCTGGGTGTCGCTCGACCCTCCATCGAATCGTGAGCCATGATGCCGACGCGACGGGCGATGTCGGTCGCCGTGATCGTCGCTGCTCGCCCGGTGTCACGCCTGCCGACCTCGGGAGGCGCCTGCGCCGCCAGGCCGGCGGCGAAGCCGGGAAGGAGCGTGAGAAGCGTCGTGACCGCGAATGTCCGCAAGCTTTTCGGCATCGGTTTCCTCGTGGGAGTTCCGAACGGACCTCGCTGCCCGCTGCACGGGCCTCGCTGCCCACTGTCGGCCTTGGTACGCACGGCGCTGCTTACCCGACAGGTAGGGTCGTGTGCCGGCGGGCTCGCACCCCGTCACGGCAGCGGTGTACGGCCTGCCGACCAACGGCCGTCACGAGCCGGAGGTTCCCATCGAAAGAGGGCGCGGGAGTAGATGACGGCGAGGCAGGAAAAGCAAACGGGAGCGCGAGGCGAGGCCGGGAAGCCTGATCGGCCGGAGCGGATCGACCTCCTGCACCCGAGGCTCCTGAGCGAGATCGGCAACCTGGAGCTGATCGCGCGACAGGTGCTGCAGGGCTTCCTCATCGGTCTCCATGGGTCCTCGCGGCGAGGCCGCTCGGCGTCATTCGCCGAGAACCGTCTCTACAACCCCGGTGATGACCTCCGCTTCGTCGACTGGAAGGTGTTCGGGCGCTCCGATCGCCTTTACATGAAACAGTTCGAGGAAGAGAGGAATCTGCGAGCCTATCTCGTTGTGGATGCCAGCGAATCGATGGGGTGGCGATCGGACGTGGACCGCCTCCCGACGAAGCTGGATTACGCGATCATGCTTACCGCCTGTCTGGGCCTCCTGCTGCTCCGCCAATCGGACGCGGCGGGACTGATCACGTTCGATGACCGGGTGCGGGAACATGTGGCGCCCAAGGCGCTGCACTCCCAGGGAGCTCGAATGCTCCGAACGCTGGAGTCGGTGCGTGGCTCGGGCGGGTCGGACGCCGGCGGCGCGCTGACGGACATTCCGGCGCGACTCCGCCGGCGCGGCCTCGCCGTGTTGATCTCGGACCTTCTGGTCGACCGGGATGCGACGCTCAAGGCGCTGCGCCTGCTCCGACACCGAGGCCACGAGGTGCTCGTCTGCCATGTGATGGATCCCGGCGAGCGAGAGCTCCCGGCGGCTGGCGAGGCCGTCTATTTCGATCCGGAATCCGGCGAGGAGCTGCGTGCCAACTCGGGCGCGCTCCGCCGCGTGTACCATCGGGCGGTGGAGGGAGCGCTCGCCGAATGGCGTCTCGAGCTGGCGAGGATGGGAGCCGACTACCATCTGACGCCCACCGACAGGCCGATCGGTCTCGTCCTCCGTGAGTTCCTCGACCGGCGCGCGCGACGGCCGTGAGCTTTCTTTTCCCCACCGCCCTGGCGATGGCCGTCGCTGTGGCGATCCCGCTCCTCCTACATCTCCGACGGACGCCCACGGAGCGCCGCATCGCGTTCCCGGCGATCAGGTACCTTCGTCAGGCCGAGCGCTCCCGGTCGCGTGCGCTTAGACTGCGTGACATACTTCTGATGGCCCTGCGAACGGGCGCGATCGCCCTCGTCGCCCTCGCTGCCGCCGGCCCTCTCGTCGGGAGAGGCGGAGCCGGCGAGCACCCGCCCACCGACGTCGCGATCGTCCTGGACAACTCGGCCAGCACGGGACGCATCCTCGACAATCGGGTCGGCTTCGAGCTGCTTCGCGAGATGGCTCTCTCATCGGTTGCGCTGGCGGGAACGGCCGATCGCTTCTGGGTCTATCCGACGGTCGGCCCCCCCCTCGCGCTGGGAGCGCCGCCCGCCGAAGCGGCAGCGAGCCTGCGTCGCGCCGGCCCGACGGACGGCTTCGGGAACGTATCCCTCGTCCTGGAGCGGGCCCTCAGGAGCCTTCCCGAAGGGGATCGGAAGCGGGAAGCGCATCTGCTGAGCGATCTCCAGGCGACCGGGTTGGCCGGCCTGGCCTCGCCCGACTCACCGACCACCGAGGGCTCGACGCCTCCCGCATCGACCCTCGACGCCTCGGCGCCGGGCGAGCGGATACCTCTCGTCATTCCGATCCTCACCGACCTGCCCGACCGGAACGCGGCCGTAACGGCCGCCCGGTCGTCGGAAGGGAGCGGCGTGCCCACCGGCGTGTCGGTCTTCGTCGAGGTCGAAGCGGCACGGTTCCCGGGCGAAGAGTCCGAGGACGCCGCGTCCTCGGGTGTCCGGCCGACTCCGGATCCCCTGCCCGGGGAGGGCGCTCGCCTTCGCGTCGACCTCGATGGCACGACGGTGGACGTCGTCACCGGGCTCTGGGGCGAGAAGGCGACGGTGAGTCTTCCGCCGCTGGACGCGGGAGACCACTACGTCCGAATCGAGCTCGAGCCCGCCGGCCTGAGAGCTGACGACGCGAGACATCTCACCCTCAACGCTCGAGACATGCCTTCGGTGGTCCTGATCGGTCCCGAGGGGAGCTTCCTCTCGGCAGCGCTCGAGAGCTTGAGGGAGGCTGGCCGAACGGAGAGGGGTACGCAGATCGTGCAGATCCTGGAGTTCGGCCCCCAGGTGGCGACCGCGGCAAGACCGGCGGGAGACGCGAGCGCCGTTATCTACATACCTCCCGAGGACCCGGTCGAGTTGCCCCGCTTCAATGAGACCCTGGCGAGGGCCTCGATACCCTGGAACCTGGTGCCCGACATCGCACGTGGAGAGCTCGGCATCGTGGCGACCCGTGAAGCGTCGCGTGGCTCCGCAAGCTTGTCATCGGCACGGGTCCTCCGCCGGTACGTTCTCGAGCGGACCGGATCCGCAGTCGACGACTCCGTCCTCATCCGGACAACCACGGGTGATGCCTGGCTCGCTCTCGGACGTACATCGGGCGGTCGAGCGGCCCGGTCTCGCTACCTGGTCATGGGCTCTCCGCTGGCCCCGCCCGCCACGACGATTCCGACGACGGCGCTCATGGTCCCCTTCGTGGAGCGCCTCCTGCAGTGGGCCACGGCTGCCGAAGCGGCGGATGGCGACGTCCTGGCCGGAGAGACCTATCTGGTGCCCAGCGGGACGGACTCCGTCCGGCTTCCGGACGGCTCGGTGAGACGGGTTGATTCGGGAGCCCCCATCCTGCTCTCCCGGGCCGGGCTCTACCGACTGTACCGGGGCGGTACAGGGGTGCCGGCGGACTCGTCGCTGCTGGCCGCCAACGTGCCCGAGGAAGAGCACGACCCGGGCCCGCTTGAGCCGGCAAGGCTGTCTGAGATGCTGCCCGAGATGGAGGTGGTGGCCGCGGAGCCGGGAGCGGAAGGCTGGAACCGGCAGATCTTCCGAAGCCGTCGCGGGCGCGACGCCACCGCCTTGATCGTAGGCGCCGTGGCTCTTCTGCTTCTGATCGAGACGCTCGTCGTCACGCCGGGCGGTCGAGATCGGATGACGGGATGATCCAGGAGGCGTTCCGCCGTCGGATGCGGGCGAGCGACCTGAGGCGAACCCTCCCTCGGGAGGGCGATCTGCTCCGCCTGGGAAGCTTGCCGGGGGGTGCCCGGGCCGCCTTCGCGGCATCGCTGCTGGAGCTGGATACACCGGCCGTCGTGGTCGTGGCGGCCACTCCCGGCGAAGCCGAAGCCGTGCACGCCGACCTGGAGTTCCTCCTGGGACCCTCCGGATCCCGGTACTTCCCGCAGCGCGAGACGCTCCCCTACGAAGACACCGATCCGCACGTGGAGATAGCCGGACAGCGTATCGATGCGCTGGCGGCGATGTTGGGCGGACGCACCCGGCTGCTCGTGACGACCGCTCGCGGCCTCGTGGAGCGCTCGCCGATCCCTACTCGCGCGGATGGATTCTCGATCCGGCTCCGGGTCGGCGGCGAGACCGCCCTCGATGAGCTGGCGGAACGACTGGCTCGAAGCGGGTTCGACCGCGTGCACACGGTACAGGAGCTGGGAGAGTTCGCCGTCAGAGGCGGGATCGTCGACGTCTTTCCGTTCGGAAGCGACCTGCCGGTGCGAATCGAGCTCTGGGGTGACGAAGTAGCCTCTCTCCGCACCTTCGACCTCCTCTCGCAGCGCTCCGTGGCCGAGGTCGACGAGACGGAGATCCTGCCCGTGGACCTGGAGCGGGATCAAGGCGACACGCCGGGGGAACGGCTGGCTCTGTTGGAGCTGCTTCCGTCGTCCTCGGTCTTGCTCGAGCTGAGCCCCGACGACACGGCGGACCGGGTGGAGCGGCTGTGGGAAGAGACCGTGAAGGGTCGAGCGGCGGCGGACACAGATGCACTGGAACCCGCGAAGCTCGTGCTCCCGCCCGACCAGACATCCGCTGCCCTGCGCAGTCTTGTCCGGATAGGCGTCGGGCCGACCTCGGCAGGCGAACCGGCGTCCGAGGGTGCCGCGAAGACCTCGGCCTTCTTCCCCGTAGCGCCGCCTCCGGCGATCGAGCGGGACATGGGGCGGCTCGTGGAGACGGTCGAAAGCTCCAGAAGGGAGAGCGAGCGGGTTCTGATCCTGTGTGACAACGACGGCCAGCTCGAGCGCCTCGAGCAGATCCTCGAGGAGCGGGCGGGCCGGGAGACAGCGGCGTATCCGACGCTGGCCATCGGGTCGCTGAGCGGAGGCTTCCGGCTGAACGGCAATCGACGGGTCGACGTTCCGCTCCTCGTCCTCACCGACCACGAGATCTTCCGCCGCTCTCGGTGGCTTCGCCGCAAGAGCCGATACCGCGGCGTTGCCACGCTGGAGTCGATCGCCTCCATCCGGCCCGGCGACTACGTCGTCCACCTCGACCACGGGATCGGCCGCTACCTGGGACTCGAGCGGGTGGATGTGGGCGGGGAAGCCATCGAGACCCTCAAGGTGCAGTACGCGGATGGAGAGATCCTCCGGGTTCCTCACTACCGGCTGGATCTGATGGAGCGCTGGACGGCCGCGGACGGCGATGAGGACGTGCACCCTCCGCGTGTCCACAAGCTGGGCGGAAAACGCTGGAAGCACCTCAAGCGCAAGACGATCGAGCAGATCCAGGCAATGGCGGCCGAGCTTCTCGAGCTCTATGCACACCGTACCGTGGTCTCCGGGCACGGCTTCCCTCAAGAGACGAGCTGGCAACGCGAGATGGAATCGGCGTTCCTCTACGAGGAGACGCCGGATCAGCTGCACGCGTGGGAGGACGTCCGGCGTGACATGGAGGAGCCGCGCCCGATGGAGCGGCTGATCTGTGGAGACGTCGGCTTCGGCAAGACCGAGATCGCCATGCGGGCAGCGTTCAAGGCGGTGCAGGATGGGAAGCAGGTTGCCGTGCTGGCCCCGACGACCGTGCTGTCCGAGCAGCATCTCCACACGTTCCGCGAGCGGTTCGCCGGCTTCCCGGTGCGAATCGAGGCCCTGTCGCGCTTTCGCTCCCGCTCCGAGCAGCGGGAAGTCCTGGCGGGGATCGAGTCGGGCAACGTCGATGTCGTCGTCGGCACCCACCGTCTCCTGTCGGCGGATGTCCGGTTCCGCGACATAGGACTCCTGGTGGTCGACGAGGAGCAGCGCTTCGGCGTGCGTCACAAGGAACGCCTCAAGGAGCTGAAGCGTTCGATCGACGTGCTCACGATGACGGCGACTCCGATCCCGCGAACTCTCCAGATGTCGCTGGGGAAGCTTCGCGACCTGTCACTCATCGAGACACCGCCCCGCGATCGCATGCCGATCATCACCCACGTTCTGCCCTGGCACGACGGCATCATCCTGGAGGCGATGCGGCGCGAGCTGGACCGCGGCGGACAGGTCTTCTTCGTGCACAATCGGGTCGAGACCATCGAGGTGCTCGCCGAACGCGTCTGCCGGCTCGTTCCGGATGCGGTGGTCGAGGTCGCCCACGGACAGATGCCCGAGGGAGACCTCGAGGGTGTGATGAGGACCTTGATGGACGGCGATCTCGACGTTCTCGTCTGTACGTCGATCATCGAGAATGGGCTGGACGTTCCCAACGCCAACACGATGATCGTTCATCAGGCCGACCGCTTCGGCCTGGCGCAGCTATACCAGCTTCGCGGCCGCGTCGGGCGCTCCCACCACCGGGCGTACTGCTATCTCATCGTGCCGAGCAACGTCGCGCCGGATGCGGAGCGTCGGCTCCGAGTCCTGGAGCACCACACGGAGCTCGGATCGGGCTACCAGGTGGCGCTTCGGGATCTTCAGCTGCGCGGCGCCGGTAATCTCCTGGGGACGAGTCAGTCGGGCTTCGCGCAGGCCGTGGGACTGGATGTCTACCAGCGGCTCCTCCAGGGCACGGTGCGCCGGCTGAAGGGGGAGGGCGACCCGGAGAAGACGGCGGAGACGCAGATCGCCGTCGAGGGAGAGGCGTATCTTCCGGATGACTACATCCTTGATGCGGAGCAGAAGATGCACCTGTACCGACGCGTCTCGCGGATCGGGGAGCTGGGCGAGGTGGATGAGCTCGAGTCCGAGCTCCGGGACCGGTTCGGGCCGCTTCCGGAAGCCGCTGTCCGACTTCTTGGATCGATCCGGCTGAAGCTCCTGGCGCATGCCCTCGGCGTCGAGTGGATACGCGTGGGAGAGAGTACGGCGAGGGTCGTCTTCGAGGAGAGCTCGGTGCCGCGGCTGACGGTTCTCAGGGACGCGTTTACGGACAGGCAGCTTCACGTTGAAGTGCGCCGGCCGCAGCCCTTATCCTTGGTGCTGAACAAGGGAGGGGCCGAGCCGCTGATGGAGACCCTGACGGAGGCGTTGGCCTTGCTGGCGACGCCGGATGCTAAACCCCTTTTGACGGCGTAAGACAAGATGGTCGATCGAGTTGCAAGAGAGTTGGTCTGGGCGGGCCTCCAGCGGATCGCGGCGAGCGGTTGGCGGATCGCTGCGGCCGTCACCCTGATCACGGCCGGTGTTGCCTGTTCGGGTGGCTCGCCGCCGGAGACAGGCCCGAGCGTCGGCCGCGCCGACGAGCCCGACGGCGCGGCGACAGTTCAGGGGGAGATCGACCAGCCGGGGCAGGCCGAGTCTCAACCCGAGACCGCACAGCCGGAGGCCGAGTCTCCGCCGGAGGCCGCCGACCCGCCGCTGGAGACACCGGAGGCCGAGACGCCGGAGACACCGGAGGCCCAGGCGCCGGAGACACCGGAGGCCCAGGCGCCGGCCGGCCTTCCGATCACCGACAGCTTTGGAGCCCCGAGTTTCGGAGCGCCGCCCGACTCGGGCGGACAAGCGCGTGAGCCCGGAGCCGAGACGCCTCCCGCCGATCGCCCCCAGACCGTAGGGGATCTGTTCTCCGGGTCCGGAGTGACCATGGGAGGAGACGAACGGCCCACGACCGTTGGCGATCTGTTCGAGGACCCGGCCGCCGCGGAACAGGGCCCCGGATTCGGCCTACCGGCCGATCCGGTCGCACCTCCGCCGACCGCGGCGATGCCGCCGGCCATCGACTCACTGGAGCTCGTCGACCGAATCGTCGCGATCGTGGGCGACACGGCCATACTGATGAGCGAGGTTCGCGAGAAGGTCTTCCAGATGCGGGCGCAGGGGATCGAGATGCCCACCGATCCTGCCGGCCAGGATTCTCTGGCCTTCGCCACGCTGGAAGGAATGGTAGAGGAGCTGATGATCGTGAAGCAGGCGGAGTTTGCCGGCATTGCGGTGACCGAGGATGAGCTGGATGCCGAGGTGGATCAGCGCTTCGAGACCATCCGCTCACGCTTCAGCTCCGACGAGGAGATGCTCCAGCGCGTCGAGGAGTCCGGCCAGAACATGTTCCAGTTTCGCCGCATGATCCGATCGCAGGCCCGCAAGGACATGATAGGACAGAGATACATAAGTACCCAGATGGGCGCGATGCTCTCGGTCCGCGTGACCGAGCAGCAGATCGTCGACGAGTTCAACGCTCGGGCGGCGGGGGCGACGAGGCCGGCCACGCTCGACCTGGTGCAGGTGACCATCGACCCGAAGCCCAGCGAGGCGGCGCGCGACAGCGCGCTGGAAGAGGCCGTAACCGCCCGCGACGAGATCCGAGAGGGCGAGGACTTCGACGTCGCGGCCCGTAGGTACTCGGACGACGTGGGCACACGAGCCGACGGCGGCGACCTCGGCTGGGTCCGGCGCAGCGAAGTCGACCCGGCGTTCGGCGATGCCGCCTGGGCCGTCCGCACCGGAATCGCGATCGGGCCGGTGGAGAGCCGGTTCGGCTTCCACATCATCAAGGTGGAGAATGTGCGGGGAGGCGAGCGTCACGTGCGCCACATCCTCATCCGGCCCTACATCGCACCCGAGCAGATCGAGGAAGCACGGCAGCTCGCCGCGGCTGTCGCCGACAGCATTCGCGACGGCGAGGATGCCACGGTGATGGCTGAGCGCTACGGGACCGATCCGGAGGACTCACGCATCGACAACGCGCGTGTGGACAGAATCTCGGGGGCGCTGGGCGCGGAGTTCGCCGAGGCGCTTCGAGGCGCGCAGACGGGGGACGTCGTCGGACCTGTCGAGGTGAGTGGAGCTGGCGGCAACGCCTCGTTCATCGTCATCGAAGTCAGGCGATACCGACCCGAGGGTGCCTACGAGCTGGACGAGGTTCGAGACCAGATTCGCGACCAGCTGATGCAGCAGGGGCAGTACGAGGCGTTGCTGGAACAGCTCAAGCAAGAGGTCTACGTCCGCATGCTGATCTGACGCTATCCTCGTGGCTCGATAGGGCAGTGTCACCCCATGGGGTTCGGATCGGCGTCACGCTCGGTGACCCGCGTGGCATAGGCGTCGAGGTGGCGATCGCGGCGCTTGCCGAGATGCCTCCGCTGGATCATCTCTCGTTTGTGGTTCTCGGCTGGGAGGGTGCGCTTCCGGCCGAGCTCATGCAGCGCCAGGACGTGGAGCTCGAAGCGGTCGGCGCCTGGGCCGCCGAAACCGGCGACGCCGACGCATCGGCCGGAGGGTTGGCGGCTCTCGCCATCGAACGCGGCATCGACCTCGCCCTCGACGGCCGGATCGACGGACTCGTGACGGGCCCGATCTCGAAGGCAGCCCTCGCCGCCTCCGGGTACTCGGTTCCCGGCCATACCGAGCTTCTGCGCCAGCGGACGGGTGTGCCCGAGGTGACGATGATGATGGCGGCGGAGACGACCCCTCTTGGAGGCCCGCTGCGCATGGCGCTTCTCACCACTCACATCCCGCTTCGCGAGGTGCCCGATGCGCTGACGCCGGAACTCGTGGAGCAGCGCTCCAGGATCGCCGAGCGCGCCCTGCGGGATTGGTGGGGCCTGGCCTCTCCGCGTCTCGCGTTCGCGGGCGTCAACCCACACGCATCGGAGGGAGGCAGGTTCGGGGATGAGGAGGCGCGGGTGCTCGCGCCGGCTATCAGGATTCTGAAGGCGGACGGGATCCGGATAGCAGGGATCTTTCCCGGCGACACGGTATTCGGCAAATGTATGGAGGGCGAAGTCGATGCGGTGGTGATACCCTATCATGACGTGGGCCTCGCGGTGATCAAGACGCTGGCGCGGGAAACGGGCGTGAACGTGACGGCGGGGCTTCCCTTCCCGCGCACGTCGCCCGACCACGGAACGGCGTTGGACATTGCGGGGCAGGGCCTGGCGGACCCCGGCTCGATGAAGGCCTCGATCGATCTCTGTGTGAGGTTTGCGGAACGGGCCGCTGGACGCGCCCCGGAGGTAGCGGTTTGATCAAATTTCGAAACGTCACCAAGCACTATCCGCGCAGCGGCACGGCGCTGGCGGATGCCTCCTTCCACATCCGCAAGGCGGAGTTCGCCTTCCTGACTGGACCATCGGGAGCCGGCAAGACGACCGTGCTGCGGCTCGTTCATATGGAGACGGCCCCGACGGAAGGCGAGGTGATCATCTCCCGCTTCTCATCGACCCGGATCCGGCGGCGAGAGATCCCCCAGCTCCGGCGTAGTGTCGGCTTCGTTTTCCAGGATTTCCGGCTTCTGGAGCGGTTCACGGCGGCGGAGAACATCTCCTTCGCACTCCAGGTTACCGGCGCGAATCGCTCGGCGATCCGCTCCAAGGTGATGCGCCTCCTCGGCCACGTGGGGCTCGCCTCGCGGGCCTCCGCCTATCCCGCCGAGCTCTCCGGCGGCGAGCGCCAACGGGTCGCGATCGCCCGCGCCCTGGCCACCGATCCGCTCGTGCTGCTGGCCGACGAGCCTACCGGCAACCTCGACGAGCGCGCTTCGCTGGGCGTGTTCGAGCTCTTCAAGCAGCTGAACGCCCTCGGCACGGCGGTGATCCTCGCCACGCACGACGCCACCCTTCTGCGGCGGCACCCCGAGACGCGAGTGCTCGAGCTGGAGGGCGGCCGACTGGTCTACGACTCCGGCTCGGACGCGCCGAGGCCGTCCCACGGCGACTCCTCCATCTTCCAGCTCGTGCGCGATGGCCCGCCGATGCAGAGCGGCGCGAAGGAGGGGAGCGCTATCGAGCGCGGAGGCCCGGCTCCATGAGGCCGTTTCGCGAGGCGCTGCTCTCGCTGGTTCGGCGGCCCGTGCTCGCGGCGCTTTCCGTGACGGCGATCGGTCTCAGCCTATTCATTCTCGGCTTGTTCGGCCTCACGGCGCACAACATCTCGAAGGCGCTGGCAGCCGTCGAGGAGAAGGTCGAGATCGTGGCCTACCTGAGGGATGAGATCGACGAGGCGCAGCTACGCCTCGTTCGGAGCGAGATCGGGGCCTTTCCAGAAGTCGAGTCGGTCGAATACGTGTCGAAGACGGAGGCGCTCTACAACGCCTCGCGTGAGCTCGCCGAGTTCTCCGACGTCTTCCCGGACGTCGAGGTGAACCCCCTGCCGGCGTCGCTGGAGGTCCGACTGCTCCCCGGGCGACGAGACCCGCAGACGGTCGGCACCGTAGCAGCGCGCATCAGCGGCTACGAGTTCATCGACGAGGTGCGGTTCGGCCGCGAGTGGGTGAACAGGATCCATACGTTGCGGCGGATCGCCGGAGGCACGGCGCTCATCGTCGGCGGATCGTTCGCTCTCGTCGCCATGCTCCTGGTCGGAACGACCGTGCGCATGTCGATACACGCGCGCTCGACCGAGATAGCGATCATGGAAAACGTCGGAGCGACGGCCGGCTTCATTCAGCGGCCCTTCCTCGCCGAGGGACTCATCTCGGGCCTGGCCGGCGGGGCGCTGGCCCTGGCTCTGACGTTCGCGGCCTACCGACTGCTGGACCGTGCCGTCATGGCCGTCCTGTGGCTCCCCGATCTCTGGATCGCCGCCGGCATCGTGGGTGGGGGCGTGCTGGGAATGCTCTCAGCGGGTCGGTCGGTGCGGCGAGAACTGAAGGGCCTCTATGCGATCTAGGCGACTGTCGAGCCTCGGGGCCAGAGGATCGGCGCTCCCCTACGTGGGCGCTCTCCTCGTCGGCCTCGCCGGCTCTCCGCTTCCCTCGTCCATCGGCTCGCCGTTCGAGCTCCGACTCGCCCTGGCTCAGGACTCTCTCCAGGAGCAGATCGAAGAGAGCAAGACCCGGCTCGACCAGATCCGTGCCGAACGCGAGAGGCTGCGGAACGAGATGGGGCAGCTGGCCGGCCAGGTGCACGAAGAGATGGAGGAGATCAACAACCTGGAGCGCCAAATCGGCACGTCGAGCAGCGTCGTCGCCGAGCTGGATCTCCAGCTGTCCGGCGTGCTCGCCCGGGTGGACCGCACCACCCGCGACATGATTCAAACGCACGACGAGTTCGTGTTTCGGAAGGCCGTGCTGGGTGAGCGGCTTCGCCAGATCTACAAGCGTGGCGCGCTCGGGACCGTCCAGGTCCTGCTTGGAGCGCGATCGTTCACCGACCTCATCAACCGCTACAAGTATCTCCGGCTCGTCGCGCTTCAGGACCGCCTCATCATGAGCCAGGTCGAGCAACTCGAGACGCGGCTCGGCGATCAGCGAGAGCTCCTGGCGACGGAGCTCGACGGCATTCAGCGGCTTCGCCGTGAGAAGGTGAACGAGGTGGATGGCCTGGAGGAGCTGGAGAAGCAGCGTCAGCGCAGGCTCTCCAGGATTCGCTCGAAGGAGACCGCCACCCAGAACCGACTTTCACAGCTGGCTCGCGACGAGGAGCGCCTGAGACAGCTCGTCGTGGACCTCGAGGCGGCGCGGAGGGAGGCCGAGCGTCTCGCCGGCGCGGTGACCACGCCCACGCTCAGGACAGCCGACCTGGGCAACCTGGCGTGGCCGGTCCAGGGCAACGTGGTCTACGGCTTCGGGCCCGAGCGGCGAGGCAACACGACGCTGGCTCGTGACGGGATCGGGATCGGGGCCCCCTCCGGCACGCCCGTCCATGCAGTGGAGGCCGGGAAGGTCGCGTTCGCCGGCGGGTGGGGGCTCTACGGTCCCTCGATCATCCTGAGCCACGGCGGAGGCTACTACTCGCTCTACCTTTACATGCAGAACCTCTCCGTGCGGGAGGGCGACGATGTGGAACCGGGGCAGATTCTCGGCGGCGTGGGCGGCGTCGGCTCGCCGGAGGGGCCGCACATCGAGTTTCAGATCCTCCAGCCCGGCTCTGCGGGCGAGCCCCGCCCTGTAGACCCGGTCCGCTGGCTCCGGGACCGATCTTGAGCCTCCCCCCCGTCGCAGGGCACGAGCAGCTGCGCCGACTACTGGCGGACGCTGCGACCTCGGGAGGCCTTTCCCAGTCGGTGCTCCTCCGCGGAGCGCCGGGAATCGGGAAGCAGCGGCTCGCGCTCTGGCTGGCCGCGGTCCTTCAGTGCGAGCGACAGACCGGTTGCGGCGACTGCCGCAGCTGCCGGCTCGCCTCGGAGCTCCAGCACCCGGACATCCACTGGTACTTTCCTCTGGAGCGCCCGAAGCGCGTGGCCGCCAACAAGCTCCGCGAGAAGCTGGAGGAAGCCCGCCTGGCCGAGCTCGGTGCGCGCCGGGCCGAACCGCTGCGTCGCCCGGCGGAGGACGCACCGACCGGCATCCACCTCGGCACGGTCGAGAACCTCCGCCAGCGGGCCATCCGGCGCCCCGCGATGGGCCCCCGGACGGTCTTCATCGTCGGACGGGCCGAGCAGATGGTCTCGCAGCAGGCGAGCCAGGAAGCGGCGAACGCCTTCCTCAAGCTGCTGGAGGAGCCTCCGGAGGACGTCCACATCTTCCTCACCACCAGCCGGCCGGGCGCCCTTCTCCCGACGGTGCGCTCGAGGGTGCTCTCGATCCGGGTCCTCCCGCTGGCCGACGAGGAGGTCGCCGCCTACTTGGAAGCCGAGGCCGACATCGGGACGGAAGAGGCACACAGGGTCGCGCGCCTCGCTCAAGGCTCGATAGGAAGAGCGCTTCAGATCCTCGGCGGCGAAGAGTACGGGTACGACGACGCGGAGCGTCTGCTCCGCGTGGCGCTTGGCGGCAAGAGGGCCGATCGGCTTCGTTACTCGCTCTCGCTCTCCGCACGGGGCGCGCGCGGAGGCTTTCTTCGCGCCCTGGAGGCGACGGGAGAGCTGATGAGAGATCAGCTGGCGCTGGCAACCGGCAACGCGGAGAGCGCGCTCGATATCGAGCGGGCGCGCCGCCTTAGCCCCGAACCGCTGGACGCCGGGGCTCTTCTGGCGGGGCTGGAAAGCCTGGAGCTCGCAAAGCTCGCGGCGGCCGGAAACGTGAACCCGCAGGCCGTGTCGGCCAGCCTGTTGGGCGAGCTCGCCGTGGCGCTCGCGCCGAACCGGACCGAAGGTGGTGCGGACCGGAGCGGCGGGCGCCCATGAGCGACGATCGTTCCCCACGGCTCTCCCACCTCGACGAGAAGGGCCGCGCCCGCATGGTGGATGTGAGCGACAAGCCCATCAGCCGGCGCGTGGCGCTCGCCGAGGGAACCGTGACCATGGCGCAAGAAACGTTGGCGGCGATCCGCGGCGGGCAAACGCCGAAAGGTGACGTGCTCACGATAGCACGGCTGGCAGCGATCGGGGGCGCCAAGAAGACGGCCCAGCTCATCCCGCTCTGCCATCCGCTGCCGATCGAAGCCATAGATGTGGAGATCGACCTCGACGACGAGCTTCCCGGACTTCACCTTCGCGTCCGTGTGTCGGCAGAGTCCCGGACGGGCGTAGAGATGGAGGCGATGTCCGCCGTGGCGGTCGGCGCGCTGGCCGTCTACGACATGGTCAAGGGGATCGATCGAGGCCTGGCGATCGGCCCGATTCGCCTGCTCGAGAAGCGCGGCGGAAGAAGCGGCACGTGGACGGCCGCGGAGGAGTCTAGCTAAGGGGCTTCGCCTCCGGTGGGCACCCTGCTTTCCACCACACCCCTAACCTCCAAGAAGGGCACGACCGTTGCGCCTTGCAGGGCGCGACGCGCGGACGTGGAACCTCGAGAGGCGGCCGATTCGGGCTTCCACCGACGCACGT
>CAMYMV010000033.1:19871-30280 GCA_947259585.1 uncultured Gemmatimonadales bacterium
AATCGGAAACAGAGTCGCAAGGAGCCGTACATAGATGCCATCCGTAACCCTGGGGACCGGCTTTGAGGGGGGCGCGCTGGGAAGCCTGCCGCGGTTACCGGAGCTCTCTCCGGTGACGACGGAGCTTCGCCACCGAGTCCAGTCCCCCACCGGAATCGTGCTTCTGGCCTTCTTCACCTTCATGGCCGGAATGCTCCTTACCAGCGCGCGGGCGCCTTCGAGCTCGGAGGTGGAGAGTCTGGAATCCGCGTTGTTCGCCCAGGCGGCCCAGTTGGCGCAACTGCGCGACCAGCTGGCGATCAGCCAGGGCGACGGGAATCGGCTCCTCGCCGTGCAGCGTTTCTCGACCGAGTACGAGATCCCCGCTGACCTCGCGGCCGCCATCTACGGCGCCGCAATGGCCGAGGACTTGCGGCCCGAGCTCGCGTTCCAGCTCGTGAAGATCGAATCGGGTTTCCGACGCACGGCCGTGAGCTCGGCCGGTGCGATCGGACTCACGCAGCTGAAGCCCAGCACGGCTCAATGGGTCGATCCGACCACGACCCGTGAGATGCTCTGGGACGCAGGCACGAACCTGCGCGTTGGCTTCCGGTACCTGAGCATCCTGCTCAGTCGGTATTCGGGGAACGAGCGTCTCGCTCTGCTCGCCTACAATCGCGGGCCAGGGCGGGTCGGAGAGCTGCTGGCACTCGGAAGGGATCCGGCCAACGGATACGCGAGTCGCGTCCTGGCGCGTTGAGCATGGAATCGACTGACGACTTCGGACTACTCGACCGCATAGCCGACCGCGAAGCCCGCGTCGGGGTCCTCGGCCTCGGCTACGTCGGACTTCCGCTCGTCGTACACTTCGCCGAGGCCGGCTTTAGATGCCTCGGCCTCGACGTGAAACCCGAGATCGTCGATGGCGTGATGGGCGGAAGATCGCACATCGACGACGTGAGCTCCGAGCGAGTCGCGGCGCTCGTCTCCGACGGTTCCCTGGAGGCCACCACTGACTTCGACCGGCTGGGCGAAGTTGACGTAGTGGTGATCTGTGTTCCGACACCGCTCTCAAAGGTGGGGGACCCCGACGTCTCCTTCATCGTTTCGGCCGCCGAGCAGGTGAAGGAACGGCTGCGGCCAGGTCAGTTGGTGATCCTGGAGTCGACGACGTACCCGGGGACGACCCGGGAGCTGCTTCAGAACACGCTCGAGGAGACGGGGCTCACGGTCGGACAGGACTTCTTCCTGGCCTTCAGCCCGGAGCGCGTGGATCCGGGGAACCAGGACTTCACCATCAAGAACACGCCGAAGATCGTCGGTGGGTTGACGGCGCGTTGTCACGAGCTCGCTGTCAGTCTCTACCGTCGGGTGGTGGACGAGGTCATCGAGGTATCCTGCCCGGAGGCGGCCGAGCTCGCGAAGCTCCTCGAGAACACCTTCCGGGCCGTCAATATCGGCCTCGTGAACGAGATGGCCGTCATCGCGGACAGGCTGGGCATCGACATCTGGGAGGTCGTGGACGCCGCTTCTACGAAGCCGTACGGGTTCATGCGCTTCACCCCCGGGCCGGGACTGGGCGGACACTGCATTCCGGTCGATCCTCAGTATCTGGCCTGGAAGATGAGATCCCTCCGCTACCGCACTCGTTTCATCGAATTGGCGGCCGAGGTCAATGCGGAGATGCCCCGTTACGTGGCCGCCAAGACGACGGAGGCATTGAACGTGGCCGGCAAGGCGGTCAACGGCAGCCACGTCCTTCTGCTGGGCGTCTCATACAAGGCCAACGTAGATGACACGCGCGAGAGTCCGGCGCTGGACATACACACGCTTTTGCGGGAGATGGGTGCAATCGTCTCCTACCATGACCCCCACGTGGCATCGGTGAGAATCGATGGAGAGGCGTTCGAGTCAGTGCCTCTGGTTTCCGATACGCTCGCCGAAGCCGACGTGGTCGTCGTCACGACCGACCACGAGGACGTCGACTACGATCTCGTTCTGGAGAGGGCTGCCATTGTGGTCGACCCGCGAAACGCGCTGAGGGGAAGGATAGGACGTGCCGTGATCTACCCCGTGGCCGGCCCGGCACGATCGGCAAGCATCCCGCCGGTGGAGGCCGGAAGCCCCGTCTAACCCCGTCTAGCGAAAGGCGCGTCCATCTCCCGGTCTGGGCGGACGCGCGACGGCGAAGACTCCTCGATCAGCCGCTGGCCGGAACGGTTCGACGGCCGTCATCGGCCAGCCGCCGAGAAGCGGCCGCAGCCAGCCTGGCCGCCTTCATGCTCAACGAGACAACGTGCGCCCCCGGATGCGTGAGCCGCAAACCGACGGGCCGGGCCTTGCGCATGGCGGCCAGAAAACCACACGCGCTCGTGAATGCGGCCATCTCGGTGTGCGCCCGCCCGATCTCCGACGGGAAGTGCGCATCGGAGCTCGCCGCGCGCGGCAGCGCCTGGGCTCTCGCCGCTGAGTCCGCCGTCCGGTTCCACACCGTGAGAAAAGCTCTCGCGTTGAAGACCTCGACGACATCGGCGACCGCTATCGCCCGTCTCAGGTGCCAGCCCGGGCGGTACGGATACGCGTACGGATGGGGAGCGTAGACGACGCCGTCCTGATCCCGGATGCGGTCGACGACCTCTTCCATCGGCAGGCCCATCGGAATCCGCTCACTCAGGAAGAGACCGATCAGCTCCGTTCGACCCCGGCAGCGGATCTCTTCTCCGACTATCACGAGATCCGGCGCCAGCGTGCGTGCCTCCAGGGCGCCGTCGATCTCGCCGTGATCCGTCACGGCGATGCGGTCGAGGCCGGCGTCGCGCGCCCGCCTCACCAGTTCCGCCGGCCTCAGGCTGGCATCGGGCGACCAGCGGGTGTGCGTGTGCAGGTCGACCCTGATGGTCTGTGTACTGGGTGGTCGATGCGGAGTCATCTAATCCAATGCATCGTAGTAACTTAGTCGCTAGCATGAGTGTGCCGGTCGACATCCGGGCTTTCCCGACGCGCAGGGCGTCTGGACTCGGTGTACGACTCAGCGGTATTGGCCGCCCGGCAGTTTTCTTGAAGCGTGCAAGTCGTGGGCCTGTTTGGCGGCGGAAGTCGCCGCCCGACTCGGAGGCTGGAGGGCTACCGCCCGGGGATGGGCTCGATCAGCGTCTGACGGTCAGTCGGTCGCCTGGATGGATCCTTGAAGAGCTGAGGTTGTTCCACCGCATGAGATCGGTCGTCGAGACGCCGTGGCGCCGAGCGAGAGACCACAGGGTGTCACCCCTGCGCACGGTCACGGTGGCCGGGCCGGGCGCGGCTCTCGTCGTGCTTTGGCCCGAGGAGCTGGCGACGCGCGTCGTCTGGGCGCCGCTTCGCGGAACGACGAGCTTCTGGCCGATCTGGATCCGCCGCGGGTTCACGTTGCCGTTGGCGGCCCGGAGCGCCGCCACCGACGTGCCGTACCTTCTGGCGATCTGCCCGAGCGTCTGGCCCCGCGTCACGACGTGGATCAGCCAGGTCACTCGCTTGTCCGCTGGTATGCTCGCGTAGTTGACCCGGAACGCGTCCGCTTTGCCCAACGGCACCCTGATCGTGACCTCGCGATCCGGAGGCGTCACGTACCGCAGGTACTCGGGGTTCAGCCCGCGCATCACCTCCTCTTCGGTCCCCGCCGCCTCGGCCAGCACGTCCATGGACGTCGCGTCCGGCACGGAGGCCACGTCGAACTCGAGAGGCGGCTCCGCGACGATGTTCCGGAATCCGTACCTCTCCGGGTTCTTGGCGATGATCGCGGCCGCGATCATCTTCGGCACGTAGTTGCGGGTCTCGCGACGAAGCGAGGTTCCGCGTGTCAGGTCCCAGTAGTCCCGCCTGCCGGTCCTGGCGATCGCGCGACGCACGCGGCCGGACCCGGCGTTGTACGCGGCGGCCGCCAGGTACCAAGAGCCGAACTCGTCGTAGAGATCCGAGAGATGGGCGATCGCCGCATCGGTCGACTTGAAGGGGTCACGTCGCTCGTCGACCCAGTAGTCCACCTTGAGCCCGTACAGCCGGCCGGTCCCGCGGATGAACTGCCAGATCCCCACGGCGGCCGCCCGGCTGTAGGCGCGCGGGTTCATGCCGCTCTCGATGAGCGCGAGGTAAACCAGGTCCGTCGGAAGGCCGGCCGCTCTGAGCCGCTCGCGGATCATCGGGCCGTACCGCCCGAGGCGCGAAAGATACGTCGAGAACCGCTCGTGGATGTCGCTCTCGAAGTACTTGATCCACCGATCGACCCTGTCGTTCATGTCGAGCGGCAGCTCGTACTTCAGGTTCTCGGGACGAGTAGCCAGACCGAGCGGATCGGGCCCGAACAGCTCCAGGAACTCGCGCCGGGTCGCCTCCTCAAGGGCCTCGACAGTTTGCTGTTCCTGTAAATAGCTCTCGACAACGGCAGTCGGGTCCGCCCCCTGAGCTTCCGCTGTGAGGGCGACGTCTTCCGCGCCGGGGGCCGTGAGCTCCGGATCGGCAATCGCGTTGCCGGCCTCAGCCGCCGCCGGGGCGCCGTCCCCGGCATCCGCGCCTGCGGTCGTCGCCGGCTGCCCGTCGGCGGGGAGATCCTCGGCCGCATCCGCGACGGGTCCATTGGCCTCGCCTGCAGACGAGTCGGTGCCAGGGGCTTCTGTGCGATCGGTATCCGTGGACTCGGTATCCGTGGATGCCGAGCCGGGCGCCATCGAGGTCGGCTGCTTGGGACCGCACGCGAGCCCGGTCGCGAGAGCAAGCAGGAGCGCCGCGCTCCACAGCCTTTTGGTACCCCTCATGAGCCTTCACCTCCCAACGGAGTCACCCGACGAACGAGCCCCTCCAGCAACACACAAACAAGTCGGTACACCGTATGCCCGGCTGCGAGCCACTCGACTGTATCGGATGATGTTAAGCAAGTCGGGCTAAATACGGTAGTTCGGTGCTTCGCGAATCTCACTCTATTCGGTGTCCGGCGACGACAGGTACTCTGCCACGGCCGGCTTGATGACCCTCGCCGTCGCCCGGTGACCGGCGGCGCTGAAGTGTCGATCTACATCGCCGTAGAGCACCTCACCTCGCTGGTGTGCTGCTCGAAGCTCCGGAAGCACATCGATGAGCTCGAGTCCACGCGCTCCAAGCTCTTTGGCCATGAGTCGATTCGGCTGATCCAGATCGACGCTCGCGAGATCGATCTCCATGCCCGCCGCATAGCGCTCGAGCGTCTCCTTCTCGACCTGAAGCGACGTGGGCAGGAGTACGAAGAGAATCGGGATGCCGCGCTCCGCCGCGAGCGACGCGATCTCCTCGCTGATATCCGCCGTAACCGACCAGCGATCGGACCCGGCCTGCTCTCGCAGCAGGACAAGCGGAAAGTAGGCGGCCGTCAACCCGAGCCGCATCAGCGCGACCTCCGCCTGGGTCTTGAAGAGGATGAAAAGGTGGGACCGCACCTCGAGAATATCGTTGATTGGATAAAGCAGCGCATCGACAATCTCGTTGAATCGAAGCGAACGGGGAAGACGGATGGGATGCACTTCCTTCGGGACCCGCGGCGGGATGCTCGCAGGCCTGCTAGCCACGATGTCGTTCCCGAGGAAGAGGAACACCAGCACCAGATCGAAGTCCTCCTTCGCGAGCACCAGGCGCGCTTGCGCGAGGTACTGAGGCGGACCCCAACCCCCGACGGCCGTGTTCACCACCGCCACGGATGAGCCGATCATCTCCGGAAGGCGGTTCTCCAGAAACGCCGGGATCGTCTGCTCGTACTCGACCTGGAAGGCCTCCAGGAAAGAGTCTCCGATGATCAGGATCCGTCGATCGCCCTGGATGGGACCGTGCTCTCCGACGCGGAAGCCGGACGAATCCGTGTAGACGCTGACGGCTCCCTCGCCGGTGTTCACCGTCGTCCGAATGTTGGATCGATGGGTCCAGCCGAGACCGTCGACCGACTTCCAAATGTCCGGCCTCTTGACGATCAGCTGCTGTGGCGCGACGACGCGAATCAGGATCTCGCCGAGCGCGAGACCGACGGCCACCGAACCACCGAACAGGAGCGCCGACAGGACGATCCGCCGTAACGAGCTCGTCGACCCGCTCTGGTCGGCGCCGTTTCGCTCCTTCGGGCTCTTCTCTCCCTCGGGCGGGGCCTTCAAACGTCTCCTCCAGGTGGGTTTCCGGGGCAACGCATGGGCGTGGCGACGCCATTGTTCGAGAAGGTCGAAACTGAACGTCGACCCTGCGAGCGCAGCAAGAACGGCGCCAGGGCAAACGGGGGTGGACCGACGCTAAATGCGGTAGTTCGGCGCCTCTCGAGTGATCACGACGTCGTGGGGATGCGACTCCCGCAGGCCACCCGGAGTGATTCTCACCAGCTCCGCATCAGCTCTAAGCTCGGCTATGCTGGAGACTCCGCAATACCCCATTCCGCTTCGCAGACCCCCCACGAGCTGAAAGACCGTATCCGCCGCCGGGCCCTTGTAGGGGACCCTCGCCTCGATGCCTTCCGGTACGAGCTTCCGAACGGAGCGTTCCTCCTGGAAGTATCGATCGGCCGATCCTTCCTCCATCGCAGAGAGCGACCCCATTCCCCGGATCGTCTTGAAACGCCGACCCTCCAGAAGAAAGGACTCGCCCGGACTCTCGTCCGTGCCCGCGAGCATCGACCCCATCATGCACGAGGACGCTCCGGCCGCCATCGCCTTGACGAGATCACCCGACTGCTTGATTCCTCCGTCCGCGATGATGGGCACCTTGTCTTCGGCGCCATCGGCGGCCTCGCGAATCGCGGTGATCTGCGGCACCCCGACTCCCGTCACGACCCGCGTCGTGCAGATCGACCCGGGGCCAATTCCGACCTTCACGGCATCCGCACCACGATCGACCAGCGAGCGTGCTCCCTCCTTCGTGCCCACGTTGCCCGCAATCAGCTGCGCATCCGGCAGGGCATCGCGAATCCTCTCGAGCGCATCCAACACGCCCTGAGAGTGTCCGTGCGCCGTGTCGAGCACGATGACGTCACACGCCGCGCCCGCGAGCGCCCTTGCACGATCCAGATCGGTCACGGAAGCGCCGACGGCCGCACCGACCAGAAGGCGACCGTGATCATCCTTTGAGGCGTTCGGATACTGCCGGCGCTTGAAGACGTCCTTGACCGTGATGAGGCCCGTCAGCCGTCCCTCCCCGTCCACCACCGGGAGCTTCTCGATCTTGTGATGGTGGAGCAGGGCCTCAGCGTCCTCTAGCGAAGTGCCGACCGGAGCCGTGACCAGGCCCTCTCCGGTCATTACCTCTCGGATGGGGCGATCCAGATCGGTCTCGAACCAGAGGTCGCGGTTGGTGAGGATCCCAACGAGGCGATCGCCCGCTTCGACGATCGGCACACCGCTGATCGAATACTCCTCCATCAGGGCCGTGGCCTCGCACAGCCGTGCGTCCGGGCCGAGGGTGATCGGGTTCAGGATCATCCCGCTCTCGGATCTCTTCACGCGGTCCACCTGAGCGCACTGCGCGTCGATGGACATGTTCTTGTGGATGATCCCGATGCCCCCTTCGCGCGCCATGGCTATCGCCATCTCGTGCTCCGTCACGGTGTCCATGGCGGCAGATACGAGGGGAATGGCGAGTGAGATCTCCCTGGTCAGTCTGGTGGAGACGTCCACTTCCGCCGGATGCACCTTCGAGTGCCGGGGGACAAGAAGAACGTCGTCGAAGGTGAGCGCTTCGCGCAGGCGTGGCGTGCGGGCATCCATGGAGAATGCTAGGGGTGTTTCGCCCGCGCCGTCAACCTGAAGCCGGGGTGCTGGCTAGGTCCGCGCATCACGCCTCCGGGGAGCGTGAGCTCCTCCGTGCAGCACGGCTCTCCGGCGGCGTCAGCCCGTGGCTGGAGGCGCGCTCAGGGCCTTTATCGGAGTCCGCGCGCTCGAAGGTGCCCTCGATGCTCACCCAACCGCCGTCGTGCGAGTCGGAGTAGATGAGCACGAAGCGCGTACCGTCGTCGCTCAGCCATTTGTTCGAGAGATTCCAGAAGGTGCTCTTGGGTTCGTCGGCCAGCTGAAGTCCGACCGTCCACGCGTTGGCGAAGAGCACGGTCGTCCACGGACCCCAGGGTTCAGGGGCGTCGTAGATGCCGATGTGTCCGTTGCCCACGTAGCCGTCGTCCTCCTCCGGCACCGTAGCGTCCCGGTGGCGGCTTATCTGCTGGGTGATCAGCAGGTAGCGCTCGAGTGCCGGGTTGTAGCTGACGGCGGTGCGCATCACCCCGTTCTGCTCATCCCTGAACACGGGCTTCCGACTCCCGATCTCCCGGGTCCACGCGGGCTCTCCGCTATCGGTGAGCCCGGCGAAGTACTCGTAGGCGCTCTTCTCCGTGATCCGGGCCTTCGGGACCCTGATCAGAGCGATCTCGCCGGGGAACTGGACGTTCCAAACCGTCTCGTCCTTGAGCTCGGGCGCGTACGAGTACACGTAGTCGTCCCGAGCGCCGGCGTAGTCTCGGCCGAAATTCAATATGGTCGGCACGTAGAATCCCTTGGATTCGGAGAAGTCGCTCTGAGTGAACTCGACGCCGGTAAACCGCCAGTGCGCGGCGTGGTCTGTGGACTCGTAGAGCCTCTGGTTCAGATAGGCCTTGCTTCCCGACCCGGTGCTGCCGTCCTCGACGACGCCGCTCACCCAGGCGTACAGCACCCCGTCTATGGAAATGAGGCCATAGGACTTGCCCACGAACTCCGCCGGATTCTCCGGATCCTTCCCGCCCCAGACGTTGAAGCCGCGGTAATCGTCCTTGTCTCCTTCGATTCGGCCGAATCCAAGGCCCACCCGCCTGTCCTGGTTCGTACCACCGAACCCCCCGCCGTCACCCCAGGAGGTGTACTGGTTGTCGTCGTCAGCCCACGTGATCACCCAGTTGTCGGCGCCGTTGTGAAGCACGCGGCGCGTGGTCGAATCGAACGCTACCGAAGAGATTACCGTGCTGGGCGCGTAGGACTGCTCGGCGCAGCCGGCACTTGCCGCGACGAGTGCCAACGACAAGGGCAGGAGCGTGGCACATGGCACAGGATAGGAATGGCTTCATCGACGGGGCTCCGTAAGCAACAGGTTCTTAGACGAATCTCTTCCTGGTACTCCACCCGGACATCACGGCTGTTCGACAGGCCTCTCGGGAGATGGCTTCAGCAAACCCCGCTCCCTCAGAAACCGTCCCAAAGCCGTCGCGGCGGTAGCGTGGGCCCGCGCGTTGGGGTGGGAATCATACGTCGTCGCGTGCCAGCGAGACGGGTCTCCCCCCTCGGCGGCGAAGACCGGGGTCAGATCCAGAACGTGATATCCAGCCTCCCGCGCCTCCTCACCTACCCGGCTGTACACCGGGCTGAACGGATGGTCCTCGGCATCCCACTCGCCGGCCAGGAGCCGGGGGAAGATCATGAGGACGATGGGGACCTGGCGGGCGGACGCGGAGTCCGCCATCTCGAGCAACGCGCTCCTGAAGGCGTGCCAAGTTGGCTCTGTCGGGTTGTAGAGGGAAACGAGGCGCCCAAGGTAGTCCGAGTCCCGGAGGGTGGCGTTGATGCCGTCGAGCACGAGCTTGTAGAGTGCACTTTCCGAGACGGCGCCGCGACGAAACCGAAAGGGCAGGAGGTATCGCCGTGGCACGAGCCAGCCCTCCCCTTCGCGCACGAAGTCTGGCCCGCTCGGCAGCGCGTCGTTCACACCGAACTGCACGACAACCAGGTCCGGATCGAACTGCCAACCGACGCGTCGCAGCCACTCCGCCTCGTTCGCGGTCGTGAAGCCGTTGAACCCCATGTTGATCACCTGGACCTGGTCGGAGCGAAGCTCCTCTCGGAGCTCCGACTCCAGCCGTGTCGGCCACACGCTGTCGGCGCTGGCGATCTTGTCGCCCCACGTATAGGAATCCCCCAGCGCCAGGACGCGAAGCACCTCGGGCTCTCGCTCCACGGTCTCGTACGGTGAGCGGAGCCTGAACACGTTCGTCTTCTCCAGGCCGTCGTACCGACCCGACCAGGCCTCGAGCTCGGCCGGCGATCCCAGCCGTCGCTGAATGCCCGGCAGACGAAGGGCGGCCTCGAGGGCGAGCGCCGCGACCAGGACCGAAAAAGCGACGGTGCTTCCGTTCACGATGATCGCCGACAGCAGGGCCGTCCTCCGCCGCGCTGCCAGCACCAGCCAAACCGCAGATCCCCACACCAGATAGACCAGGGAGGCGGGTATCGTAAACAGGAACGCCAGCGAGCCCAGCAAGATGAACTGGAGGGCAAGCGCCACTTGTATGGAGGATCGGCCCGTCAGGTCGCGCGCGGCAGCCTCGGCAGCCCCACTGCGCGCCTGTGAGAACAGGACCCAGGCACCGCCCAGCCAAGGGAGACCCCAGAGGACGGCCCATACGCCGGCTCGCGGTCCGGAAAAGGAGACGACGAGAA
>CAMYMV010000034.1 GCA_947259585.1 uncultured Gemmatimonadales bacterium
GAATTTCGCTCAGTTTACCCTCCTCTGTTTCCAAAGAGGCTGGACTTTATCTTGACTCGCCTCGATTCATCTGAGCGGCGATTTCACGGATCTCATCAAGACCCTGCGCCGTCAAATGATCGCCCGCTGACATCTTTAGAAGAACCTTCCTGAACTTGATAAAGTCCAGTCGCTTCTTCGTCTTCAGCGGGTGCTTCATGAAGAATGGAACGACGTGCTTCATTAGGTGGTCCCTCTTACGCACCCGGTAGGCCATTCGGTCGCCGTGATTCGTTCGAACCACGCCACAACCAAAGTGCTTCTTCAGAGCGTGAAGAACCTGCACATCGCGTTCATGCTGCACGACGGTGAACTCAGGCAGAACCTGATAGCCGGTACTCATCTCGGAATGCTTGCTGATTCCGACATGAAAGCACCCCTCACCGTCCACGAAACCTGTTATCCAATCCGCACTCAGCTTCATCAGCCAGCCCCGAACGTAAAGTCTCTGAGGGTTCCCGGCGCAGTCACCGGGTCTTCCCTGCGGATTATCCCCCTGTCCGTCGGATTTTTACTGCCAGGCCTGAGCCCGACGAGTACCGGACGGCTGTTGAGGACTTTCCCGCATATGGTTCGGTTTTACTAAGGCTCGCGGTCTTCCCAGAACCTTAGGACCGTTCTATGTTGTTACTCGTCAACGTTTTACACTGACGGGCACGGTCATTTCTGCCGTGCTCTGCATGTCGCCATGCAGTACGGACTATATCATCTCTCGTTGTTAGGGAGAGTCCGGCGTGTAGTCTCTGAGGATACTCTCACCGCAGCGTCACGCGGAAGAGTCTTTCCTGCTGATTGCCCGCACCGATCGGATTGTCACTGCCGTCCCTGCGGACGGCGAGTACCGTCGGATACTCGGGTATCCCAGCATTTAGCCAGATTTGTTCACGGAACTACGGTGGTCACCATAGTTACGGCCGCCGTTTACCGGGGCTTCGTTTCAGAGCTTCGCTTTCCGAAGAAAGCTAACCCTTCCACTTAACCTTCCGGCACCGGGCAGGCGTCAGTGCCTATACGTCGTCTTGACGACTTCGCAGACACCTGTGTTTTTAATAAACAGTCGCTTGGGCCGATTCTCTGCGGCCCGTTTCGGCTCCCCCTGCAAGAGGGTTCACCTACCACGGGCTCCCCTTCTCCCGAAGTTACGGGGACATTTTGCCGAGTTCCTTGACCAAGACTCACTCGAGCGCCTGAGGCTTCTCGCCTCGCCCACCTGTGTCGGTTTGCGGTACGGTCGCGCGCAGCTCTCACGTGCGAAGCTTTTCTCGGCAGTACGATTACGGTCCCTTGACGGGGGCCGAAGCCCCCTTCGGCATCGGATCTCGGCTAACCGGGCGGATTTGCCTACCCGGCAACGCCTACCTCCTTACATCGGGCAAGCCAGAGCCCGACGGACCTTTCACCACTGCGTCCCTCCTCACGTTCAAACAAACTGCTCGCGGTACGGGAATATTGACCCGTTTCCCATCGGCTACGCCTTTCGGCCTCGCCTTAGGGGCCGACTAACCCTGAGCTGATCGACATGGCTCAGGAAACCTTGGGCTTTCGGCGACGGGGGTTCTCACCCCGTTTCTCGCGTACTCATTCCGGATTAGTCCTCCAGGCCTCACGGCCCCGCTTCGATGCACAGGCAACGCTCCCCTACCCCACGATACCTCCCGTAGGAGGTTCGCAGCCCTAGCTTCGGTGGCTGACTTGAGTCCCGGCAATTATCGGCGCAAACCCGCTTGACTGGTGAGCTATTACGCACTCTTTCAAGGATGGCTGCTTCTAAGCCAACCTCCCAGTTGTCTACGCAAGTCCACATCCTTTCTCACTTAGCCAGCACTTGGGGACCTTAGCTGAGGGTCTGGGTTCTTTCCCTCTCGCGCACGGACATTATCGCCCGCGCACTTCCTCCCTGAGACCAACTGACGGGCATTCGGAGTTTGGTTGGGGTAGGTACCCGGGTAAGGGCCCGTGCCCATCCAGTGCTCTACCTCCCGCAGTCTACACTCAGAGGCGATACCTAAATATCTTTCGGGGAGAACCAGCTATCTCCAGGTTTGATTGGCCTTTCACCCCTATCCACAGCTCATCCGAGCGGTTTTCAACCCACAACGGTTCGGCAAATCGCCCATTTAAGACTCGCTTTCGCTAAGGCTTCGCCGCATAACGGCTTAACCTCGCCCGCGAGGACGAACTCGCCGGATCATAATGCAAAAGGCACGCGGTCAGAGCTGCGTCGCGCCCGAAGGCACGCGCCCTCCTCCCACCGCTTGTAGGCACAAGGTTTCAGGATCTATTTCACCCGCCTCCCGGCGTGCTTTTCACCTTTCCCTCACGGTACTAGTTCACTATCGGTCACAGGCTCGTATTTAGCCTTAGCAGATGGTCCTGCCAGGTTCGACCGGGATTTCTCGTGTCCCGGCCTACTCAGGAAACGGCCCCAGGCCGCTCGTCGTACTCCGCCTACAGGGCTTTCACCTCCTACGGCGCGGCTTTCCAGCCGGCTTCGACTTGTACGATCGAACAGACCCGAGAGACCGGCAGATCTCTCCGGACCGCCCCTACAACCCCGCTCGGGCAACGACTGCCGTCTTACACCCGGGCGGTTTGGGCTCTTCCCCGTTCGCTCGCCGCTACTAAGGGAATCACTGTTGTTTTCTCTTCCTCGAGGTACTTAGATGTTTCAGTTCCCTCGGTTCGCTTCCCAAGGCCTATGTATTCAGCCAAGGGATGACCGGGCATTACCCCGGCCGGGTTTCCCCATTCGGAAATCCAGGGATCAAAGCTCGCGTGCAGCTCCCCCCGGCTTATCGCAGCTTGCCACGTCCTTCATCGCCGGCCTGTACCAAGGCATCCACCTTGCGCCCTTACTACTTGATCCCCTCTCTGCGTTGGGGGTCGTGACGCGACGAGAATCGCGGTCGGAAGACCGGTCAGCTCGAAGCGAAACGTCCCACAGATCGGAGACTCGTCACCTCTCGGCGCCTACAGCACACAACAACCCATTCGCTCACACCTAGTTGTCAAAAAGCTGAAACAGCCGCCGATTGGCGGCAGCCAATTAGTTTAGCGCTGGACACCTACACAGTCAATATACGGTTGGTTCCAGAGCCCCGTCCGGGGAAGCAAATCAGCCGTTCAGTGTGCGGCTTCCTGGCCCGACGGAACTTCCCCGCCCTCCAATGCCCGGGCCTCCTCGGCCAGCACCGTGACCTCGTTCTCGACGACCTGCAGGAAGCCACGCGCCACGTGGAATCGGTGCAGCGATCGACCGGCTCGGAGCCGGAGCTCGCCCTCGCCGAGCAGCACCATCATCGGTGCATGACCGTACAGGATGCCCAGCTGGCCGTCGTAGGCGGGCGCGACGATCGCCTCCGCCTCGCCCTCGTAGCCGATCCCGGCGGGGGAGATGATGCTCACCCGCAGCACCCGGGGGTCGGAGCTCACGAGAGCCTCCTCCGGCCGGCCTGCTCGGAGGTCACGCCGCCGCTCCCTCGAGCTCCCGGGCCTGAGCGACGACCTCTTCGATGCCGCCCACCATGTAGAAGGCCTGCTCGGGCAGGTGGTCGAACTCGCCGGCCACGACGCGCTCGAAGGATTCGATCGTCTGGTCCAGCGGCACGTACTTGCCGGACCTGCCGGTGAAGACTTCGGCCACGAAGAACGGCTGCGAGAGGAAGCGCTGGATCCGGCGCGCCCGCCCCACGATCACCTTGTCCTCTTCGCTCAGCTCGTCCATGCCGAGGATCGCGATCACATCCTGGAGGTCCTTGTAGCGCTGGAGGATCTCCTGCACGGCCGTGGCCACCTCGTAGTGGCGGTCGCCGATGTACTGCGGGTCCAGGATTCGGCTCGTCGAGTCCAGCGGGTCTACCGCCGGGTAGATGCCCAGCTCGACGATCTGCCGCGAGAGCACCGTCGTGGAATCCAGGTGCGTGAAGGCGGCTGCCGGCGCCGGGTCCGTGAGATCGTCGGCCGGCACGTAGATCGCCTGCACCGAGGTAATCGATCCCGCCTTCGTCGAGGTGATGCGCTCCTGCAGCTCGCCCATCTCGGAAGCGAGCGTCGGCTGATAGCCCACCGCGCTCGGCATGCGGCCGAGCAGGGCCGACACCTCCGAGCCCGCCTGGCTGAAGCGGAAGATATTGTCGATGAAGTAGAGCACGTCCTGCCCCATGACCTCGCGGAAGTACTCGGCCACCGTCAGGCCGGCGAGGCCCACGCGCAGGCGGGCACCGGGCGGCTCGTTCATCTGCCCGTAGACGAGTGCGGTCGAGCTCAACACGCCCGACTCCTTCATCTCCAGCCAGAGGTCGTTACCCTCGCGCGTCCGCTCGCCCACGCCGGAGAACACCGAGAGTCCGCCGTGCTCCTGAGCGATGTTGTTGATGAGCTCCATGATGATGACGGTCTTGCCGACGCCGGCCCCTCCGAACAGACCGGTCTTCCCGCCCTTCACGTAGGGAGCGATCAGATCGATGACCTTGATCCCCGTCTCGAAGATCTCCGTCTTCGGCTCGAGGCTGGTGAGCTGCGGCGCCTCGCGGTGGATCGGCCAACGCTCCGTCTCGCCGACCGGCCCCATCTCGTCGACCGGCTCGCCGAGGACGTTGATGATCCGCCCGAGCGGCGCCTCGCCGACGGGCACCGTGATCGGCTGGCCCGTGTCGACGACCTCCATGCCGCGCCGCACGCCGTCGGTCGCGTCCATCGCCACGGCGCGGACCTGGTTGCGGCCGATGTGCTGCGCGACCTCCAGAATGAGATCTCGGTCGGTTCCGTCATCGTCGGTCCAGCGCAGCCGCACCGCGTTGTAGAGCTCGGGCATCTCCCCCGGCTCGAACTCGATGTCGACGACCACCCCGATCACCTGCACGACCTTCCCGACGCCCTGTCCGTTCCCCTTCTCGCTCATCTGCTCACATCACCTTTATGGTTCACTTCACCCATCACTACCCATCACTCTCTTGCCCCTGGCCGCCCCTTCGGCGCCCGGCGCTAGTCGACCAGTGCCTCCGAGCCTCCCATGATCTCTGCGATCTGCTGCGTGATCTCGGCCTGCCGCGCCCGGTTGTAGAGACGCGTCAGGTTGTTCGTCAGGTCGTCGGCGTTGTCCGTCGCGTTCTTCATGGCGGTGCGTCGCGCCCCCTGCTCGGCCGCCGCCGTCTCGACCAACGCCCGATAGCCGGCGTTGATGATGTAGAGCGGGAGCACCCGCGAGAGGATCTCATCCGCCGACGGATCGAGGATGTACCACGGCCCGGAGCGAACGCGCTCCTCGGGGACGAACACCGGCAGTACCTGCCGCGCGACCGGCGGTGTGCGCATGATGCTGCGGAACTCCGAATACACGAGGTAGACCGCGTCCACCTCGCCGGCGACGAACTGTCTGGCGACCGGCTCGATGATCGATCGGGCATCTTCAGCGGTCGGGGCATCGCTGATGTCGGTGCGCGTGCTCGCCATCTCCACTCCGCGGAAGCGGAAGAAGTTGACGGCCTTTCGGCCGACGACGTGCAGGTCGACCTCGATGCGGTCCCTCTCGGCGCGATCCAGCAGCTCCCTGGCCGCTCGGATCAGGTTCGTGTTGAAGGCGCCGCACAACCCGCGGTTGCTGGTGATGAGGACCACGGCGCTCCGCGCGATTCGCTCCGGCTGCCGAAGGATGGGCTGCAGCTCGACGAGATCGGGGGCTACGAGACGCTCGATCACCTCCTGGAGCTTGACGGCGTACGGTCGGGCCTGCTCGACGCGCTGCGTAGCGCGGCGGAGCTTCGACGTCGCCACCATCTCCATGGTGCGCGTGATCTTCCGCGTGCTCTTGATCGAGCCGATCCGGCGCTGGATGTCGCGCGCCTTCGCCATCTAACCGCTCACTCTCCGATCCGTCTTCAGCGTCGCCACTCGCGGCTCAACCGGCGGCCGCCGGCTCGGCCTCTGCCGCTTCCGCCTCGCCATCCACATCCGGCGCCGCCTGTGCCTGAGCCGCCGCGGACCCGCCGAAGATCTTCTTGAACTCGGCGATCGCGTCGACGAGCTGGCTCTCGAGCTCGTCGCTCAACGCCTTCTCCTCGCGCAACCGCTCCGCGAACGCCGGACGCGACTGCATGAACTCGAGAAAGGCGGTCTCCCACTGCTTGATGTCGGCAACCTCGACATCGTCCAGGTAGCCTCTGGTGACGGCGAAGATCGCCATCACCTGCTCCTCGACGGTCATCGGCACGTACTGGCCCTGCTTCAGGACCTCGACGGTCCGCTCTCCGCGGGCGAGCTGCCGCTGCGTGGCGGGGTCCAGCTCGGAACCGAACTGGGCGAACGCCTCGAGCTCCCTGTACTGGGCCAGGTCGAGGCGTAGCCTGCCCGCCACCTGCTTCATCGCCTTGATCTGGGCGGCGCCGCCGACGCGCGACACCGAGATCCCTACGTTGACGGCCGGCCGGACCCCTGAGTAGAAGAGGTCTCCCTCCAGGTAGATCTGACCGTCCGTGATCGAGATCACGTTCGTCGGGATGTAGGCGGAGACGTCGCCCGCCTGCGTCTGGATGATCGGCAGGGCCGTCAGCGAGCCCCCCGGCCGCTTGATATCGGGATGCGCCGCTATGATCTCGGCGTCCTCGCTGATCTTCGCCGCCCGCTCCAGGAGCCGGCTGTGGAGGTAGAAGACGTCGCCCGGGTAGGCCTCGCGGCCCGGCGGACGTCTGAGGATCAGCGAGATCTGCCGGTACGCGTCGGCCTGCTTCGAGAGGTCGTCGTACACGACGAGCGTGTGCTTCCCCTCCTCGTACATGAAGTACTCGGCCATGGCGCAACCGGCGTAGGGCGCGATGTACTGAAGCGTGGCGGGATCGGAGGCGTTGGCCGCGACCACGATCGTGTGGTCCATCGCCCCTTCCTCGGTGAACCGCTCCACGACGCTGGCCACCGTGGACGCCTTCTGGCCGATCGCGATGTACACGCAGATGACGTCGCTGTCGCGCTGGTTGATGATCGCGTCGAGCGCGATCGCCGTCTTCCCCGTGCTCCGGTCGCCGATGATCAGCTCGCGCTGACCGCGCCCGATCGGAATCATCGAGTCGATGGCCTTGAGGCCCGTCTGCAGAGGAGTATCCACCGGCTTGCGGTACACGATCCCGGGCGCCTTCCGGTCCACCTTCATCGTCGTCGCGGCCTGGATCGGGCCCTTGCCGTCTCGAGGCTCGCCCAGTGACGTTACGACCCGCCCCAGGAACTCCGGCCCAGCCGGCACGGAGAGCACGCGGCCCGTGCGGCGCGCGGCGTCGCCTTCCTTGAGCTGGAGGTAGTCGCCGAGACACACCGCTCCGATGTTGTCCTCTTCCAGGTTGAGAGCGAGGGCGGTCACGATCTCGCCGGTGTCCGAGGACTCGATCTCCAGCATCTCGTTGGCGACGGCCGAGGAGAGGCCGAAGATGCGCGCCACCCCGTCCTTCACCTCCAGCACCTCGCCGACCTCCTCCATGTGGAGGTCTTCCTCGTAGTGCTCGATCTGTGTGAGTAGAGCCTTCTTGATCTCGCTGGCGCGCAGCGAGCTTTCGTTGGCCATGTAAATCGTCTCCTGACAGGTCGCTCAGGTGCCGGCGAACCTGCTAAAGGGTCTAGCCCCGTGCCTCTCCGTGAACGAGGGTGGATCTAAGGTCGTCCAACCGCCGACGAAGGGACCCATCCATCACCCGATCGCCCACGCGGATGATGACGCCTCCGAGAATCCGCTCATCCTCCACGAAGTGGGGGACGACATCGGCCCCGAGCCGCCGGGAGAGCGCGGTCACGAGCTGGGTTCGCAGCTCTTCGTCGGGCTCGAAGGCGAAGCGGACCGACGCGTGGATCCGGCCGGCCTTCTCGTCGAGAAGATCCCGGTATGCCGCCTCGATCGCCGGCAGCCATCGCTGACGGCGCTTGTCGACGACGACCAGGAGGAAGTTGATGAAGAGCGGTGGAACGCGATCGGTGAACACATCCCTCAGGATGCGCTTCTTCTCCTCCGTCGGGATCCCGGGCGTGTCCAGGAAGCTCCGAAAATCGTCGACGTCCGCGTGCAGCGCGGCCACCGTCGCCAGGAGCTCGCCGTAGCGCTCCTCCTGGCCATCGCGCGCCGCGAGCTCGAGAAGCGTCCCGGCGTAGTTGACCGCGACCGCAGAGGCGCTCACAAGCCTGCCTTGCTCGTCACGTCAGGCCTCGAGGCTCCCGATGTACTCGCGCACGAGACGGCGGTCTCCCTCCGAATCCAGGCGAGCCTTGATCAGGCGCTCGGCCGCCGCGAGCGAGATGTCGACGGTCTCCTCCCGGAGCTGCTCCAGCACGCGCTGGCGCTCCCGGTCCATCTCGCGCCGCGCTCGCTCGAGGATGTCCACCTTCTCGGCCTCGGCACCCGCCACCAGCTCCTGACGCAGGCGACCAGCCGCCTCGCGGGTCTCGTCGAGCAGGCGCTGCGCCTCCTGCCGAGCACGTGAGAGCTCGCGGGTCTGCTCTTCTATGAGGCGGCGCGCCTCCTCCCTGTCCTGGCGCGCGCTGTCGATCGCCTCCTGGATCTTCCGCTGGCGCTCTTCGAGGCCGCCCGCGATGAGCGGGAAGACCTTCCACGCCAGGATTCCCAGCGTGAGGAGGAAGAGTACCCAGGTCCAAATGACGAGCCCGATGTTCAGCGAGAAGATGGCGCCGCCCGCCTCCTCGGCTACGGCACCGTACAGCGGCGTCGGCATCAGGATGCCCATCAGGGCGCCGATCAGGGCAGCTATCAACAGAGCGCCGGCGGCGGCCAACCAGGCCTTCGCCTGCCTTCCCTCCCCCGCGGCTCGTACTCGTGTATCGCTCATTACTTGATGAAGCCGGCGATCACGAGGCCGAACAGCGCCGCACCCTCGATGAGGGCCGCGAGGATGATCGCCCCGTTCTGGATCTGTGCGGCTGCCTCCGGCTGCCGCGCCATCGCCTCGGTCATGTTCCCGCCGATCCGACCGATCCCGATGCCGGCGCCGATCACCGCCAGGCCGGCGCCGATCACGGCCAGCCCCGCACCGAGATCCCCGCCGCCGGCAGCAGCGCCGCCTGCTTCCTGGAGCAGCGCGAGTATTCTGAGCATCCCTTTCCTCCTTTTCTATCTCCCGACCGATCCCCTTGTTGGGGCGTCGGTGATGGCCCTCGCCTCGAGGCGAGGGAGCTGTTCAGCGCGGCCAGGCGCCAAAAGCCCGCCGCTCGTGCCTGGAGCCCAGGCTCCTAGTGCGCGTGCCGAATCAACCCGACGAACACGGACGTCAGCATCGCGAAGATGAACGCCTGGAGGAACGCCACGAAGATCTCCAGGAACATGACGAACAGGCCGAGCAGGATCGGACCGAGGATCGCGATCCAGCCGGAGCCGGTGGTAAAGCTCCCGTACGTTATGATGAGTCCGAGCAGCGCCAGCAGCACGAAGTGCCCCGCCGTCATGTTGGCGAAGAGTCGGACGGCGAGCGCGAATGGCTTGGCCAGCTTCCCGATCAGCTCCACCGGAGTCATGATGACGAGCATGAGGGCGCTCATCGCCGGGTTGAGGCCGGGCGGCACGTAGAAGATGGTGCGCAGATACCCCTTGGGACCCAGCGCGGTGAATCCGGCCACCTCGATGACCACGAGCGCGATCAGGGCGAGAGCGGACGTCACCATGATGTTGGAGGTGGCCGTTGCCCCGAACGGGACGAGGCCGAGCAGGTTCGCGTACAGGATGAAGAAGAAGAGGGCGATCACGAGGGGGACGAAGCGTTCGCCGCCTCGGCCGATGTTGGCCAGGGCCACGTCGTCACGCAGGTAGAGGTAGAAAGCCTCCATCGCGTTCAGCAGACCTCCCGGCGCCTTCTCGCCCTGCTCGAGCCGCTGCGCGGCGCGGGCGGCGAACCACATCGTCAGGATCGTGAGCAGCGCCGCGAGAAACAGGAAGACGACGTGCTTCGTGATCGAGAAGTCGATCTCCAGGCCACCGATGTGCACCGGCGGAATCTGCAGCGGGCTCAGATCGATGGCGAAGAAGCCGAAGTCCAGGTTGGTGGAGTCGACGATGTGGTGGATCATCGCCTCCGTGCCCCACTCCTCGGCGTGCGCGGCCTCCTCGCCCTGGACGGCGTGAGTCGCCTGCTCGCCTCCGTGCTCCTGAAGCCGCATCAGCCCCCGGAGCAGGAGCGTGTCCTTCAGCAGCAACGCCTCTCTAAGCACTCCGAGCATCTCTAGTCAGTCGACTCAGTCTGTTCATTGGGTCGGCGCCCCGCGAGCCACGCCGCTTCGAGGATCAGGAAGGCGATCATGGCAATCACGTACGAGACCGCGACGGGCGCCAGTGGCAGGCTCGTGGTCCAGCTCGCGACCGCCAGGAGCCCCAGGCCGCCGAAGCGTGCCGCGATACCCACCAGCCACGGACGCGTTGCATCGAGCCCGCGTTCCAGCCGGTCGAGAAGCACCCAGTACGCCGGCGCCTGGACCAGCCAGGCCACGAGCGCGCCCGCTACGAGCAGGCCGCTTCGGGCCGACCCGGAGGCCAACACGACCGCGCTCCCCACAAGGAGCAGCCCCAACGTCAGCGCCAAATAGCCGTGCCTGCCTCGCGAAACGTTCATTCGGCGGGCGGACCCTCGTCGCGCTCATGGGAGGGATCGAGTACGAGGCGCCGGTACATGCTGTAGAATCCGGCACTGAAGCCGAGAAACGCCCCGAGCAGTACGAAAAGAGGCCGCGTCCCGAGCCGCTCATCCAGCAAAGACCCCAGCCAGGCGAACAGCGCGGCCGACGCGGCGATCGTTATTCCATAGCCCGCGTGACGGCCAACCTGTGCCATCGTCGAGGGCGCCGATTCTTTCCGCATCTACCCAAAACCTCGACCCGTACCGCCTGAAAACGTCCGCGAACTCGGTCCCGCCGGGCCGACGGCGGGGCGATCATACCCGCTTGTGAAAAATTACGCAAGGCTGCAACTGACGGTGTTTCCGGGCAGTGTACCACCCGCGCAGGAACCCGTAGGTTGAGGGACGGTACAGGGCTGAGGACGGGGTCGAGTCGGAGACGAGAGGGCGAGGTGGAAGCACGCAAATCGGGGATCGCGGTCCCTGCCGCGCAGCCGCTCCAGGCGGACGCGAGCGACGTCGGTCTGCTGGAGCGACTGGCGTCGGCCCGTGAAGCGATCGAGACGCAGATCGCGCAAAGAATCGTGGGGCAGACGGATCTCGTCGAGCGCCTGCTGACCACGATGTTGGCTGGAGGGCATGCGCTCATAGTCGGCGTGCCGGGCCTCGCCAAGACCACCCTGGTGGCCACGCTGGCCGAGACCCTGGATCTGGCGTTCAGCCGCATCCAGTTCACGCCCGACCTCATGCCTTCGGACATCACCGGTACGGAGGTCCTTCAGGAGGACCCGGGAACGGGACACCGCAGCTTCCGGTTCATCGCCGGTCCGATCTTCGCAAACGTCATCCTGGCTGACGAGATAAACCGGACGCCGCCGAAGACCCAGGCCGCCCTGCTTCAGGCCATGCAGGAGGGTGAGGTGACCGTCGCGAACGAGACACGTCCCCTGGACCGCCCCTTCTTCGTACTGGCCACGCAGAACCCGATCGAGCAGGAAGGGACGTACCCGCTCCCCGAGGCGCAGCTCGACAGGTTCATGTTCGAGCTCCGGATCGACTACCCGAGCCACGACGAGGAGGTGGAGGTCGCCGCCACGACGACGACGGGCTCGCGCGCCGAGGTGAGCACCGTTCTCGGCGCGCCGGAGCTCCAGACGCTGCAGGATCTGGTACGCCGGGTGCCGGCGCCTCCCTTCCTGACCGAGTACGCCGTTCGCATCGCCCGATCCACCAGGCCCGAGGACCCGGAGGCTCCGAGCTTCGTGAGGGATCTGGTGAGCTGGGGGGCGGGACCGCGTGCGTCGCAGTATCTCGTGCTCGGCGCCAAGGCCAGGGCAGCGCTCGACGGACGCCCGGTGCCGAATCTCGAGGACGTCAGGGCGGTCGCACCGGACGTCTTGCGCCATCGGGTTCTTCCCGGCTTCGAAGCCGAAGCCGCCGGCCGCGACGCGGAGAGCCTCATCGAGGAGCTCCTCGGCGTCAGCCGCACCTGGCAGACCATCCCCGACTAACACGAACCCGCGCCGCCCGGAGGAGTTACACCACCCGCATTGGAAGACCCCGGCTCAGCTGATCGACCGCGGACTAGGCCGCTCCGATGATCGGAACGGCCCTTCTGCTGGTACTGCTTCTCGTGGTATCCGGCTTCTTTTCCAGCGCCGAGATCGCCTTCTTCTCCATCTCCCAGACCCGGGCCCGGTCGCTGGCCGAGGAGGGAAGACGAGGAGCGAACGCGCTCGCGCGCCTCAAGGCCAACCCCGAGCGGCTCCTCATCACCATCCTGATCGGCAACAACGTCGCGAACATCGGCGCGGCCTCGGTCGCGACGTACGTCGCGACGCAGCTCTTCGGCTCGGCGGGCGTAGGTATCGCCACGGGGGTGATGACCCTGCTCGTCCTCTTCTTCGGGGAGATCACACCCAAGAGCTTCGCGGTCTCGAACGCGATGCGCCTCTCGCTGGGCGCCGCACCGATCATCGAGACCCTCCAGCGAGCCCTCACCCCGCTCGTGAGGCCGCTGGAGCGAATCACGAGGTGGATCCTGCCCAAAGCCAAGGACGGAAGCGGCGGGGTCTCCGAGATGGAGATCCGGCGGCTGTCGCAGATGGCCTATCTCTCCGGCATGATCGACGAGCGGGAGCGGCGACTCATCGAACAGGCCTTTCTCCTGGATACCACGAAGGCAAGCGATGCGATGACGCCGCGGGTCGAGATCTTCGCGTGGCCCGAGACGCTCACGATCGGCGAGATCGCCGACGAGCTCCTCTCCCTCCCGTACAGCCGGATCCCGGTCTACGAGGACACGGTGGACAGGATCACCGGCGTGGTGCACCTGCGGGATCTCTACCAGGCCCTCAGCTCCGGAAGGCGTCTCTCGACCCTGCGGGAATTGGCGCGCGAGCCGTTCGTCGTGCCCGAGATGATGCCTCTGTCGGCGCTGCTCGAGGAGTTCCAGAACCGCCGGATCCACCTGGGCGTGGTGGTGGATGAGTACGGGGGGACGGACGGCCTCATCACCCTCGAGGATATCCTCGAGGAGCTGGTCGGCGAGATCCACGATGAGGTGGACATCCCGGAGGAGCAGATCGTGCGGCTGGGGCGAAACAAGATCCTCGTCGACGCCTCGGCGGAGCTTCGGGACATCAACCACTTCTTCAACACCGCCTTCCCGGTCGACGAGCACCGATCGCTGAACGGCTACCTGCTGGACGCGTTCGGGCGGGTCCCCGAGCGGGGCGAAACGACCGAGCGCGAAGGGGTGCGGATCGAGGTGCTCGGAGCCAGCGACACGCAGATCACGCACTGCCGGCTCGTCCGTCTCCCAGCCGAGCCGCCGGACGGTTCGACGGCGACCTAGCCCCTCAGAAGGAGAGAAACTGGCTCTGGTACCAATCGACCAGGGTGTCTCCGAGCAGGAAGGTGACGGCGGCCCCCAGCGCCAGGAACACGCCGAAGGGAACCATCTTCCCCGTCTTCAAGCTGATCGGGCCGAAGATCACCGACCCCGCCAAGGCACCCAGGAAGATGGTCAGGACCGCTCCTACCGGACCCAGATAGGCGCCAATCATTGCCATCATCTTCATGTCGCCGCCTCCCATGGCCGGCTTCTTGAAGATCCAGTCACCGACGAGGCCGACGCCGAGGAGCAGGAGAAAGCCGAGCGCCGCACCGGCCACCGATGGTACGATGCTGGGTGAACCCGTCGTCAGTTCCGTCACGACGGCCAGGGCGATGCCACTTGCCAACCCTCCGATGCTCAACTCGTCCGGAATGAGGTAGTGGCGGGCATCCGTGATGGCGATCGCCAGGAGGACCGTGAAAAAGACGGCTCCGGCCAGCGCACGCAACGTGGGCCCGTAGGCCAGCGCCATCCCCAGCCAGATCGCGATCGTCGCCAGCTCGACGAGTGGATACCGAAAGGAGATGCGCTCACCGCACTGACGGCACCGCCCTCGCAGCAGAATCCAACTCAGGACGGGGATGTTGTCCCGGGCCGTGATGTTCTTTCCGCAGCCGGGACAATAGGAGCGTGGACGGATCACGCTCTCGCCGTGCGGCAGGCGATGGATGCAGACGTTCATGAAGGAGCCCAGGGCGGCGCCCAGAAAAGCGGCCGTCAGATAGAACACGGTCTCAACCGTCACGAAGGCTCTCTCTCAAGCGGTCCATGAGAATGGCACCGGCGACACCTACGTTCAGCGAATCCACGGGCGCCCGGAGCCGGACGGACACCGTTCTGACGGCCGCCCTCAGCACCACGTCCGAGACGCCGGCCCCCTCGTTGCCGAGCACCAGAGCCACGCAAGGCCGGGAAGCCTGCGACCTGCCGAGGGTCTCCCCTCTCGCATCCGCGGCCCACAGCTCGCGTCCGCTCTTCTCCAGCCATGGCCCCGCATCGGTCCAGGCAGCCTCGACGATCGGCAGTCGCAGGTTCGACCCGGCTGCGGCGCGCGTCACCTTCGGGCTCCAAGCCTCGGCGGTGCCCGGAAGCACGACAGCACCGCTCAACCCGAGGCCCTCGGCAGCCCTGAGTAGCGTTCCGACGTTCCCCGGATCCTGCACCGAATCCAGCACCAGAAGATCGGAGGCGCCCAGGTCCTCCCAGTCCCACGAGGGACGCACGGCCACGGCGACGACCCCCTGCGGGGTTCGAGTGTCGCTCACCGAAGCCAGCTGCGCGTCGGGAAGCGCGTGGCAGGGAACCTCCGCATCCCGGAACGCCTCGACAAGATCGCGTGCGGATTCGGGCACCGGATCGGGGTGAAGCAGGGCGTCAGCTCGAAGTGGTGAATCGAGCAGCTCCATCACCACCCGCGGCCCCTCAACCAGAAAGAGACCCGTCTCCGCGCGGCCTTTCGAGCGAAGGAGCGATCGCCACACTTTTAGCTGGGAGCGACTAGCCAAGCCTTCCGGCCTTCCGGGGTGAGCGTGCGTACCGGACGACTACAGGGTATGGACGTTCCGACGGATCCGGCCAGGGGCCCTCGGCATGGTGTGGCCCTCGGCATGGTGTGGCCCTCGGCATGGTGTGGGGACGGAACGAACGGGGGACGACGGTGAGCAGGCATAGGGAATCGGAAACAGCGAAGACCGGGCATGGCGGGAACGTCTCCCCGCCGCCTCCGGTCGCGTTGACGATCGCGGGCAGCGACTCCGGCGGAGGGGCCGGGATTCAAGCCGACCTGAAGACCTTTCAGGCGTTCGGCGTCTTCGGCGCGTCGGCGATCACCGCCGTCACGGCCCAGAACACGCGCGGCGTAGTCGGCGTCCAGACGGTCGGACCGGAGCTCGTTGCCAGGCAGATCGAGGCCGTGGTCGAGGACCTGGGGCCGGCCGCCGCGAAGACGGGCATGCTGGCCGACGTCGCCATCATCGAGGCCGTCAGCTCGGCGGTGCGGGCGGCGGGACTCGCGCATCTGGTTGTTGATCCCGTGATGATCGCGACGAGCGGCGATCGACTCCTGGAGAAGGAGGCTGAGAAGGCGTACCGGGAGCTGTATCCGCTCGCCACGGTGCTCACGCCGAACCTGCATGAGGCCGAGCTGCTGTCGGGCCGTCCGGTCGGCGACCTGAAGCAGATGTGCGAGGCGGCCCGCACGCTGGTCGACGAAGGCTGCGGCGCAGTGCTGATCAAGGGCGGGCACCTGCCGGGTGAGGTCGTTCTGGACGTTCTGCACGACGGCGAGCGCTGGCACCTGTGGAGATCAGAGCGGCTGGGAGAGGGTGACGCACACGGAACCGGCTGCACCCTGTCGGCGGCGATCACCGCCGGCCTCGCGCTGGGCCAGCGCCTTTTCCCGGCGGTCGACAGCGCGCTCCGCTACACGCGTGAGGCCCTCCGGAGGGCACCTTCGCTTGGCGGGGGCCATCGACCGCTCGCTCACTGGGCCCCCGTCAGCTAGCCGAGCAGGCGTCCGAAGCGCTCGATGCTTCCGAGAATGAGGGACTGAAAGGCGTCGGCCACAAGCTCCGAGGTCTCCAACACCTCTTCGTGATCGAGGGGCTCGGGCGAGACACCGGCCGCGAGGTTGGTGATGCAGCTGACGCCGACGCACCGGACGCCGGCGGCCCGGGCGGCGATCACCTCCGGAACGGTGGACATGCCGATCGCGTCGGCCCCCAGACCCCGAAGCGCCCGGATCTCGGCGGGCGTCTCGTAGCTCGGCCCGAGCACGGCCGCGTAGGTGCCCTCCTGAAGAGGAATCCGCTGCTCGCGGGCCACTTGCCGCACGACCTCGCGAAGCTCTGCGTCGTAGGTGCCGTGCATGTCGGGCCAGCGCGTTTCGCCCTCCGGGACGGCCCCGAACAGCGGGTTTCGGAACATGAGGTTGATCTGGTCGGCAATTAGCATGAGATCGCCCGGCCGAAGGTCGAGGCGCACGCCGCCCGCCGCGTTGCTCACGACCAGCGCCCGGATCCCGAGTCTCGTCAGCACGCGGACCGGGAGGATCACGTCGCCCGGCGGGTGCCCTTCGTACATGTGGACCCGGCCGCTGAGGCCCACCGCGGGCACGCCGGCCAGCGTTCCGGCGACGATTCTTCCCTCGTGGCCCACGACCGTTGAGGGCGGCCAGTTCGGAAGCTCGGTCGCCCGGACCGTACGCTCCCCCTCGAATCGCCCGGCCAAACCGCCGAGGCCGGAACCGAGGATCACGCCCACGAGCGGCTCGAAGCCGGTTAGGCGCTCACGAAGGGCTGCCGCGGCCTCTTCGACGCGTTGCTCCATCGGTGGCTCCGGCCCGGCGTCCGCGCCGGCAGCCGCGGTCGCGCTCACCCCAGCACGCCGGCCAGCGTCGCCGTCATCCAGGTCGCGGCGGTCCCCCCGAGCATGGCTCGCAGGCCCAGTCTGGAGAGGTCGTGGCGGCGCTCCGGAGCGATGCCGCCGATGCCCCCTATCTGGATCGCGATCGAGGAGAAGTTGGCGAATCCCGTCAGGGCGTAGGTGGCGATGATCACCGACTTCTCCGACAGGGCCGATCCTCCGCGCAGGAGGTCGGCCAGCGTCTGGAAGGCGACGAACTCGTTGGCCACCATCTTGATCCCGAACAGGCTCCCGATGGTGGACGCATCGGACCAGGGCACTCCGATCAGCCAGGCCACGGGAGCGAAGATCCAACCGAGGATCCTCTCAAGGGTGATTCCCTCGATGCCGAACAACCCGGTGGCCCATCCGAGAATCCCGTTGCCGAGCGCGATGAGCGCCAGGAAGGCCAGGAGCATGGCTCCTACGTTGAGGGCCAGCTTGAGTCCGCCCGCCGCGCCTCCCGCCGCGGCGTCGATCACGTTGACAGAGGTCTCCTCCACATCGAAGTCGAGCGTTCCCTTGGTCTCGGGCTCTTCGGTCTCGGGCATCAGGATCTTGCTGATCACGACCCCTGCGGGCGCAGCCATGATGCTGGCCGCCAAGAGGTGGCCGGCGATGTCGGGAAAGTAGCCGGAGAGCATGGCCACGTAGGCGGCCATGACGCCTCCCGCCACGGTGGCGAAGCCTCCCGTCATCACCGTGTTCAGCTCCGACATCGTCATGTGGCTCACGAACGGGCGGATGAGGAGCGGCGCCTCCGTCTGTCCGACGAAGATGTTGCCGGCCGCCGAGAGGGTCTCCGCACCGCTCGTCTTGAGCGTGCGCTGCATCGCCCAGGCGACTCCCTTCACGACCCACTGCATGATCCCGAGGAAATAGAGGATGGCCATCAGCGAGGAGAAGAAGATGATCGTCGGGAGCACGCTGAAGGCGAAGTTGGCCCCAATCTCGACGACCCCCTCCGCACCGGTAACCGGGACGTCCCGGTTGACGAGCTGACCGAACAGGAAGGAGGCGCCCTCGTTCGTGTAGCTGATGAGGGCGATCACCACGTCGTTCACGACCCGGAAGAAGGAGCGCCCCCAGGTCGTCCGGAGCACCAGGAGGGCGAACAAGATCTGCAGTCCCAACCCCTTCGCGACGAGTGACCAGCTCACCGCTTTTCGCTTCGCCGTGAACAGCCACGCCATGAAGATCAGGAAGCCGATCCCGAGCGCCCCCCGCAACAGCCTGATGCCGAAAGGCTCGCTCACGCTCAGCGTCCGGTCCTGTCCCGTGACGCCCTGGATCGCCTCCTGGCCGCCCGCGTCCTGGCCGCCGGCGGCCTCTGTCGCGATCGGAGCTGCGTCCGCCACGTCGGCGGCGAGAAGTGCGGCCGTCCATCCGGCCCCTCCCAGGACCAGAAGCGCCAGAAGCGCGACAAGCGCCAGCCGCGAAACAGGGCCCGCCGACCTCACCATCGGATGCCCCTCAGCTCCTCGCGGCTCAGCTTCCGGCCTTCGAGCTTCGCTTCCACCAGCCGCCTCCTCTCGAACGGTTTGACCAGGATCACACCAGCCACGAAACCACCCACGTGCGCCCAGAAGGCGATGCCCGCCCCCGCGCCGGACGCGGAGCCCGAGAGGAACTGGATCAGGAACCAGTAGCCGAGCATCAACCAGGCCGGGACGTAGGTGAGATAAACGAACACGAGGGTGAGAATCCGCACCCTCGGATAGAGAACCATGTACGCGCCCATCACACCGCTGATCGCCCCGGAGGCTCCCACGGTGGGGATCGCGCTGGACGGCCCCGTGAGCACGTGCGTGGCTGAGGCGGCCATACCCGCGAGGAGATAGAAGATGAGGAAACGGCCGTGGCCCATGGAGTCCTCGACGTTGTTCCCGAAGACCCAGAGAAACCACATGTTGCCGATGAGATGGCCCCATCCGCCGTGCATGAACATCGACGTAAGCAGGGTGCTCCACGTCCGGCCTCCGGTGACGCAGCCGTACTCTCCGAGCTCGACTTCGCTGCCGACGGGCACGGCCCCCGTCAACTCGCCGGGAATCGTGCCGTAGTCACAAAGCGAGTCGATGAAGGAGAGCCCGACGCCTCCACCCTGGAGCGTCAGCCACACCCCGACGTTGAGGAGGATCAGGGCGAGGGTGATGAAGGGGAGGAGCTCGGTGGGGTTCTCGTCCCTGAGAGGAAACATGGCCGCAGGTTAGAGACGGCCCGGATGGCACGCAACACGACCCAGGGGAGCTCGGACGGGAGGCGCCGGGGGAAAGGCGAGCCCCGACCCGCAGCCTGCCGTTCTGACAAGCGAAGGGCGCCGACTTGTCATATTGTCGGGTTTCGGGGGCCGAAATCCCGCCAACTTCGGCGTATCAGGGGCCCTTTACCCGGCACATCGCTTGCACCCTATCCGGGTCTCCGAATACTACGCGCACGAAAGGAAATGCAGATATGGGCAAGGTTATCGGTATCGATCTGGGGACCACGAACTCCGTGGTCGCGGTCATGGAGGGCGGCGACCCCGTCGTCATCCCGAGCGCCGAGGGCTCGCGGACGACTCCGTCGGTGGTGGCCTACACGAAGGACGGGGAGCGTCTCGTCGGGCAGGTCGCCAAGCGGCAGGCCGTGACCAACCCCGTGAACACGATCGCCTCGATCAAGCGCTTCATGGGACGAAAGTGCTCGGAGGTCGAGTCCGAGCGGAAGCTCGTCCCCTACAAGATCGAGTGTGACTCTCAGGACCGGGTGCAGGTCAAGGTGTCGAACGCCGACAAGTCCTTCACCCCGCCCGAGATCTCCGCCATGATCCTCCAGAAGATGAAGCAGACGGCAGAGGACTATCTGGGGCAGGAGGTCACGCAGGCGGTCATCACCACTCCGGCCTACTTCAACGATGCCCAGCGCCAGGCCACGAAGGACGCCGGCAAGATCGCGGGCCTCGACGTGCTCCGGATCATCAACGAGCCGACCGCGGCCGCGCTCGCCTACGGGCTGGACAAGAGCTCCGAGGAGATGATCGCCGTCTTCGACCTGGGAGGCGGGACGTACGACATCTCGGTGCTGGAGCTGGGGGACGGCGTCTTCGAGGTGAAATCGACCAACGGTGACACCCATCTGGGCGGCGATGACTTAGACCAGCGGGTCATCGACTGGCTCGTCCAGGAGTTCAAGAAGGACCAGGGGATCGATCTGTCCAAGGACCCGATGGCCCTGCAGCGCCTGAAGGAGGCCTCCGAGAAAGCGAAGATCGAGCTGTCGAGCACCACGCAGACGGACATCAACCTTCCGTTCATCACGGCGGACCAGTCGGGGCCGAAGCACCTGAACCTCACCCTGACGCGCGCCAAGTTCGAGCAGCTGGTGGATGACCTGATCCAGCGCACCATGGATCCGATGAAGCGCGCACTCGCCGACGCGAACGTGGAGCCATCGAGCATCGATGAGGTCATCCTCGTCGGGGGCTCGACCCGGATTCCGAAGGTCCAGGAGGTCGTGCGCGAGTTCTTCGGTCAGGAGCCCCACAAGGGCGTCAACCCGGACGAGGTCGTGGGCATCGGGGCCGCGATCCAGGGCGGCGTGCTGGCCGGCGACGTGAAGGACGTGTTGCTGCTCGACGTCACTCCGCTGTCGCTCGGGATCGAGACGCTGGGCGGCGTCATGACGACGCTGATCACCCGAAACACGACGATCCCGACCAAGAAGAGCGAGATCTTCTCGACCGCCGAGGACAACCAGAGCACGGTGGACATCCACGTGCTTCAGGGCGAGCGGAAGATGGCGCAGGACAACAAGACCATCGGACGCTTCCAGCTGACCGGCATACCGCCGGCGCCGCGCGGCGTGCCCCAGATCGAGGTCACGTTCGACATCGACGCGAACGGAATCCTGCACGTGAGCGCGCTCGACAAGGCGACCAGCAAGGAGCAGAAGATCCGCATCGAGGCTTCATCGGGTCTCTCGGACCGCGACATCGAGCAGATGGTCAAGGAGGCCGAGGAGCACTCCGACGAGGACCGGCAGCGGCGGGAGGAGGTCGATGCCCGCAACCAGCTGGACTCCCTGGTCTACCAGACGGAAAAGAACCTGGAGGACTGGAAGGAGGCGATCGACGAGGCAGCGAAAAAGGAGATCGACGAGGCCCTGGAGGTGGCTCGCAAGGCGCTGAAGGAGGGCCAGCACTCCGATATCCAGGCGGCGACCGAGACGGTCAACCAGGCCGTGCAGGCGGCGGCACAGCAGATGTACGCCAAGGCCGGCGCGGCTGCGGACGCCGCTGGCGATGGAGGCTTCGAGGACACCTCCGAGCCGGAGGCGGGCGGGGCCGAGGGTGACGAAGAGGTCGTGGAGGCCGATTACGAGATCGTGGAGGAGGACACGTAGCCGCTTCGCTGCTCAGCGCATCTCGACGGAGAGGGACGGCGTCGCGTCGTCCCTCTTTGTATATGCTCGTATATACTTAGCGCCCTCCGGAACGTGCACCCGGGATCGCTCGTTCCACGGGTAGGTGGAACAACGATGCAACTCGAAACGAATACCGTGTATCAAAACGTTGCAGTACGCGGCCGCCCGACGACGGCCAGCTCCGGGCGGGATCCGGAGTACACGACATCGGCAACCGAGGGAACAGAAGAAGAGGCATATGAACGACGCACTTAGGACCAAGCTCAACCTGATTCTCGTCGCTTTGCTCGCGTTCGCCCT
>CAMYMV010000035.1 GCA_947259585.1 uncultured Gemmatimonadales bacterium
GCGCGATTCTGGGCCGAGGTTCGTCGCTGAGCTGCCCGGCCCGGAGCCGGGCGACGTAGGCTCGTCGCCCGGCACACTTTGCGGTTCCGTACTGCCTAGCCGTCCGAGCCGTCTCGCTCGCTCACGTCGTGCCCGCACATCGTCCCGGTCACCTCTCGCGTCCCCGTCTCCGGGTCGTAGACGGAGGAGATGTCGATCTCGCATTCCCTCGTCTCGCCCGTGGACTCGCGCGTCACCGCCAGGAATCCCTCGAGCTCGGTTTCCTGCAGGCCGCTCGGCTCCCCGTCCACTCTCCTCCGCGTGCCCGAGATCTCCACGTCGCCGTTGACCGTGAGCAGGTCGTCACCGCGTTCGAACGCGCAGTCGGTCATCGACTTCTCGGCCGAGAACGACAGCTCCAGAACCCCATCCTCGAAGCTGAAGCTCATCTCGCCGGAGATCTCGAGCTCGCCTCCCGCCGGGCACGCACGGGCGCGAAGGAGGCCCGGCCCCCTCTCCACGTCTGCTGAGAACCCATCGATCGTGGACAAGCTGCTCTCGAATCCCGCCGTCTCTTCATCGACCGTCACGGATCCCAGACCGCTCAGCTGAACCGCCAGGAACTCCGCATCGGCTCTGCTGATCCCTGCATCCGGAACGCCTGTCGGGTCGTCGCCACAAGCGGCGGCGAGCGCGACGGTCAGGACGAGGGTTCCAACTCGAAGCACGATAGATCTTACTGACATCTCACCGCTCTCCCTTTTCGAGGCTCCGCGCTTCGCCGTCCGTTCGGCTGGCGAGCCGGCCGCCCAGCTCCGCGTTTCGTTTGGATAGACGGTGGCACGAGGCTGATCGTTAAACGGAGATGCAAAGATCAGGCGTGTGACGTGGAGGCGGGCTCATCGTTTTCCTCACGGTACCACAAGTAGAAAAGGACCCCGATCGCGGTCCACAGGACCGCCGCGGTCCCGACCTTCATGAGCAGGCCCGCCACCCTCTGGTCGTCGCGAGCGGGTATTCCGTACACGGGAGGGGCGAGCTCGTAGATGGAGTAAACGGGCAGCTCGCTGAAGGTGAGGTAGAGGAAGGTGCCGGTGTTCACGATCGTGGCGAGGATCAGGTAACCGATCTTCATCGGGTGGCCGAAGCCCGGTCGCGCCGGTCTGTCCAGGATGATCGGCCACCAGAATACCACGCCTCCGATGAGCCAAACCATGTCGATCAGGAAGGAGCCGAGCTGGGTGGCCATCAGGGTGTCCACGACCGACGGCAGGTGCGTGAAGATGATGATCAGGTTGAAGGTGATAAGCGCGATGAGCGGGTGGGTCACCAGCCGGAGCAGGCTCCGTGACCCTGCACGCAGCTCCGGCCTGCCGGTCGGGATGCCCAGCAGGAGTAGCGGAGGAGAGACGAGGGCGATGAGGACGAACTGGAGCATATGGACGCTGGCGAGATAGCCGGCGCCCAGAGCGCCGATCGGCCAGTCGAGGGCGAGCCACAGGCACAGGAGGCCGCCGAGAAACCAGCCCGGCCAGCCGCGTGGAGGGACGCCCCCGCCGGTGGCCACTTCCTCCTCGTGGGCACCGGCGTGCCGCGCACGGAGCGGCCTTCCGCGCCCGTAGAGCCGCCAGTAGGCGAGGCCGATCATGAGGATGAAGAGCCAAACCCCCGGATATGCTTGCCAGGTCCACGTCCAAGCCGAGCCGCGGGCGGCGCACCACCACTGCATCGTTACCTCCGGTCTTCCCGATCGCGGGGCAGGGCTCCGGGCCGCTACCCCGACCCGGAGCTCGCGCTCGAAGCTCCCACCGCCTCGGGCGGCTCGTGGCGCGCCTTGAGTTCGGACACGAGCAGCGGCAGGTCGTGCTTCCAGTCCGCCTGCCGGGTTCCGAACGGATAGGCCAGGCGCAGATCGCCGGCGCCGAAAACGAGTACCTGCGCGGCGTGTCCGACCTCGTAACCGTCGTCCTCACCGTCGGTCGGCACCGCCGCACGAACTGCGGGGGGAAGAGCGAGTGCCGCCTGGATGCTGTTCACCGTCTCCATGTCACCCCGCAGTCCGACGAACTGGGGGTCGAAGCCGGAGAGCCATTCGCGCATCCGCTCCGGCGTGTCCCGCTCGGGGTCGGTGCTGACGAACACGACCTCGATCCGATCCCGGGTTTCCCACGGAAGTTCACGCAGGACGGCGGCGATGCCCGCCATGTGGACCGGACAGATGTCCGGGCAGTTCGTGTACCCGAAGAACAGGAGGGCGAGCTGGCTCTGCGTCTCCTGGCGGAAGCTGAACGCCTTTCCGTCGAAATCGGGGAGGGTGAAGTCCGGGCGTGGTCCCGACTCCAGCAGCACGCCACGGTATCCCGGTGCGGCGCGCGCGCTCGAAGCATCATTCTCGCCCGCCGTGCCCCGTTCCGCGTCACCCCCTGCGTCGCACGCGACAAGGGTCAGGAGAGCGGCGGATCCCAGCGCGAGCGAACGTGAGATCGAACGGCGCGCGCCGGTCACCGTGGAGGGCCTTCTTCGCCCGTCTTCAGGCCCTCCTGTTTACGCGCCCTCTTCTGCTCCGAGGACAGCTCGTAGTCGAAGCCGTAGAGAGCCCTCTCCCACGAGCCGTAGATCGGGTTCGGCAGCATGATCCACTTCACGCCCCAATGGCTCGCGTACTCCGCCTCCAACCGGTCGCGCTCTTCGATCGATGCTCCCGAGACCGAGATGAAGTCGTTCAGGTCGTCGCCGGCCAGGATCAGAATCCGGTGGGTGCTTGCCACGTGGGCGCGCCGGCTGGCCTTGTCCGACCCCCAGCCGTCCCGCTCCCCTCGCATGAGGAGCACATCCACGTCCGCCGCCAAAGGAAAGCCGAGGCTCTCGAGATTCCGCTCTGTGGCTTGCTCGAGCGGTGCGTCGCGGTTCGTGACATAGAACACGGTGACCCCTCGCCGCGCCGCGCGTCGCGTGAATTCGAGCGCTCCCGGAACCGGTGGTGCCGACGATTCTCGGACCCACGCATCCCAGCCTTCAGGGTACTCCTTGCCCTCCACGATGATACGGGCTTGATACGGCGAGTTGTCGAGAACCGTCTCGTCCACATCGAGGATCACGGCGGGGGGGAGGCCGCCCGGATCGCCCTCCTGCTCCGGCGCGGCTGTCCACTCGGGATCGGCCAGCCCCTGGTCCACCATCCGGCTGGCCGCGCGGTAAGCCTGCTCGGTGGAGGCTCGATACTCGGCGCTCCGCTGCGTCCACAGGGTGGCGTTGAGGCCCTCGAGACTCGTGTTGCCGGACCCACAGCCGGCCAGCACCAGGCAGAGGCCTCCACCGATGACCGATCCCCGGTGCCGCCGCCTTCGGAATCGCTCTTTCGGGGGTCTCATCGGCGACCCGTTCGTCACAGTCTCCAAAAGATCGACGCCATGATCAGGTTCGCCCCGATCGTGTCGCCACTCCGGTCCACGGGATTGAAGGGATCTTCCAGGCTGACGCTGTAGCGGCGGTACTCCACGCGCCCCCCCCACCGCGTGCCGGTAGGCTCGATGTCGACCCCGCCGCCGAAGGAGAAAGCTCCCTGGTTCCGCGTGACCAGCTTGTCGTCCGGGTCGGGTGGATCGTCTCGCGGGTCCAGGGCGACCGTCCCGGCTGCCACCAAGCCGAACGGCACCACGCCCGCTTTGGTGAACGGAGCCACAGCCACGCGTCCGACGATGGCGACGTTGAACTCCCACTGGTTTACGGCCACCGAAGCCGTGTCATCGGACGCCGTGGTCCTGCCGTACGAACCTCCGAACCTGAAGGCGACCGCGGGCGCAACGCGGCTCTCGATGTCGATCCCGAAGTTGACCAGGTTGTCGATGTCTACGACACCCTCTTTCTGGCCCCAGAGAAAGTAGCCCACGGTAGCCGACAGCCTGAACTGGAGGGGAGCCTTCGCCATCTCCGGTTCGCCGGTTTCATCATCCGCCTCCCGATCGGCCGGCTCCGGCGTCTCCTGCGCCAGAGACCCGGCTGGAACGAGGGCCAGAAGAAGCACCGCCAGCCAGAGAAGCCGACCAGTTTCCATCACCCGAGAGCCCCGCCTCGCCGCCTTCATCGTTCCCCCGTGGCTGCCATGAGCTGCGCTCGGGCGGCGTTGTAGTTGAAGAGCGCCTGGGCGAAGTTCGTCCGGGCCTGCGTCACGGCCAGCTCCGCATCGTTCAGCTCCACCTGGGTCGAGAGGCCGTTCCGAAAGCGGGTCTGCGCGATCTCGAGCGCCCTCTCGGCCCGTTCGATGTTAGACTCGCTCGCCTCGATCTGTTCTCCGCTGGCGACGAGCGCCTGATGACTCTGCTGCACGTCGAGCCGCGCGTTCTCGGTCAGCTGCTCGAGCCGGTACGTCTCCCTGTCCACTGAGGCACGGGCCTGTTGGACCCGGCCCGACCGGGCTCGACCGTCGAAGATCGGGAGGGAGAACTGCAGCCCTGCCGACGCGCTCTGGGCGAAGTCCTGTCCGCCGGGGAAGAGCGTCGAGGACGCGCCCTGACGCGTGAGGTTCGCGATCAGATCCAGCGTCGGGTATCCGGACGCCTTCTCCACCTTGAGGTTCTGTGTCTGCAGCCCGACGACGAGCGACTGCGATTGGATGTCCGGCCGGTTCCGCAGCGCCCGGTTGATCGCCTCTTCCAGGGGCGGGAGCTCCGACGGACGCGCCAGTTGATCGCTGAGCTCGACCGGTCTGTCCAGCCGCATGCCGATCGTCCGCTTCAGCCGGTTCGAGTTCAGCTCGAGCTGGTTGCGCGCCTCGATGAGCAGAGGCCGGATGTTGTCGACTTCCACCTGGGCGGTCAGGAGGTCGAAATCGGAGGCCGTGCCGACACGGTAGAACGCCTCCACCTCGCGGAGCCTCGCCTGCGCCTGCTCCAGGGCCTTCTCCTGCACGACGACCAGCTCTTTGTCGAGCAGGGCCTCGTAGTAGGCGAGCCGGGCCGCCAGCGCGACGGACACGCGGGCTGTCTCCACCTGCGTTTCCGTCGCCTGGTCGCTGAGCGTGGCGGCCGTCCGCGCGGGTCCCAGCGAGAGATCGAGGAGCGGTTGCGACAGGGTGATCGCGAAGCTGTACTGGTTCTCCTGCCCGAGGCGGATCTGCTGAACGTCGCCGTCCCCGGTCTCCAGGAACAGGACGGCGTTCTGGATGTTGCGGTTGTAGTTGATGTCCGCCCTGATGTCAGGTAGCGAGGCGGAGCGCACCTCCCTCGCCAGGCCCGCGGTCCGGGCCTGCTCGGCCCTCGCGATCAGCACGTTTTCATTGAGGTCCACCGCCCGCCCGACGGCCTCCGCCAGGCTGAGACGAATGGTCTGCTCGCTCGCAGCCCCCGACTGGGCGCGCAGATCGTCCGGTGGAACGCCTGCGGCGACCAGCAGCGCGAAGGCCGCGATGAGTGCACGTTTAGTCACGAATTCCTCCTCGACTCGTAAAGCCGCACTTCCCCCAACACACCGGAAGGTATCGGCGTACTACCGCCCTCCCGGCAGGGCGTCAACCTAGCATCTCACGTTTCCGGAGGCGCCACAACCTCGACGCCCGCCCGGCTGGCGTGGCCGGATCCCGGAGGCCTATCCTTCTCGCTCGTCTGCGTCGCCGCTGGAGAAGAGTCTGCCAGTCACGATTTCGGGGAATGGTCAAGGGGGCCAACGCATGCCACGGGCGAACACGATGCGTACCCAGTGCTCGATCGCTTACTTGCTTGCCACGGGACTTCTGACTGCAGCGTGTGGCTTCATGCCCGTTTCGCCCACGTCGACAGGAGCCGAGGTGCTCGAGAACACCCAGGGCGCGGCCGGACAGCGAGGTCGCGCTTTCACGATTTCGCCCGACGGCCGCTGGCTGCTCTTCTCGCTTGGGCTGGATATGTCCCAGGAGTTCGAGGACTTCACCGAGATCGGCCGGCAGCAGCTCGACGCCCATCGTCTCTACGATCTATGGACGCGGCAGGCGATTCCCGTTCGTCGCACGCCCGAAGTCGATGAGCGGCTCGAGCTGGTCGAAGTGTTCCTGCCGGTTGGCGGGTGCTGGGCTCCGGCTCCGCTCCGCGCGTTCGTGCGCGACCCGACCAGCGGCGGGGCCGAGGTCGAGCCGCACTCCGAGCCGCCGACGTGGGCCCCGGTTTCAGCCAGGCAGGCTCCCTGCCGGTCACCAGACGTTGCCGACGTGCGGCGAGACACCGTGCTTGGTGCGTTCCACGTCGGTTGGGAAGGGAAGGACCTGGTGATCCGGGGTCGCGAGAAGCCGGAGCGGATCTATGCGCGCTATGGTCCCATCCCACTGATCGGCTCGCGGGTGATGGTCACCGAGCTCGCTTTGAGCGAGGATGGAAGGGCCCTGGCGTACGCGGTCGAGCGCCCCCTCGGCAGCTTTGTCGGCAACGAGGCCGGCTTCTTCATTACAGAGGACTCCGACTCGGGTCCGCGATCGCTCGCCACGCCGATCAGTACCCTTCGTTGGGGCCCGGAGGGATGGTTGTACGCGAAGGCGGAAGTGGTGGGCGGATCCGATCCGGTGCAGGGCATCGTACGCTGGAAGCTGCGGGCGGATTGAGCTCTCGCCACAGAGTCGTGCGCGCAGGGAGCGTACGAGGCGCTGCAAGCCCGTCCGCCTTCCTGCTGGCGTGAGCCGATCCGCGGTGCCTATCCTGGCGGCGACTTTTCCACCGAAGCGGCTGCACGAATGACGAGATCGAGGAAACGACATGACGTTCCAGAATACCGGTAAGCGCCCATTCCTTGCTGTGGCTGTGCCGGCTTGGCTCGGCTTGCTCCTGGTTACGGACTCGACGCTCCCGGCCCAGCCAGCCCCCGCAGCCGACCGGGCTCAGCTCGCGGCCGGCATCGAAGCGGCGGTAGATCGACTGGCCCCCGGGATCATCGAGCAGCGGCACCATATTCACCGTAACCCGGAGCTCGGGAATCGCGAGGTCGAGACGGCGAAGCTGGTGGCCGACCACCTCCGGGCCCTGGGCTTCGATGAGGTCCAAACACAGGTCTCCCACACGGGCGTCGTGGGCGTGCTCCGCGGAGGGAAGCCCGGGCCGATCGTTGCCGTGCGCGCCGACATGGATGCGCTCCCGGTGACGGAGCGCACCGACCTTCCGTTCAAGTCCACGGTGCGAACGACCTACCTGGACCAGGAAGTGGGCGTCATGCATGCCTGCGGGCACGATATACACACCTCCGTCGAGCTCGGTGTCGCCGCGGTGCTGGCTTCGCTGCGGGATGAGCTGCCGGGCACGGTGAAGTTCATCTTCCAGCCCGCCGAAGAGGGCCCTCCGCCCGGCGAGGAGGGAGGCGCGGAGCTGATGGTGGCGGATGGCGTTCTGGGGGATCCGGCGCCCGAGGTGATATTCGGTCTCCACTCGAGCCCCGAGCTCCATGTCGGGAGCGTCGGCTTCACGCCCGGGCCGGCGCTCGCCGCGGTGGACCACTTCTACATCGATATCCTGGGCACCCAGTCGCATGGAGCCTGGCCCCACAACAGCGTGGATCCGGTCGTGATGGCGGCTCAGGCCATCGAGGCGCTGCAGACGATCCGCTCCCGCAACATGCCGCCACTGGAGCCGGGTGTGGTTTCCATCGGCATGGTCCGGGGCGGCGAGCGCTTCAACATTATCCCCGAGCGCGTCTACCTCGAGGGCACCGTGCGTACGTACGATCCCGAGGTCAGAGACCTCGTGGAGCGTCGGATGGGTGAGATCCTGGAGGGTGTGACCAGCGCCGGGGGCGGCAGCTACGAGCTGGTCTACGACCGCGTCACTCCCGCCACCTTCAACGACGTGGCCCTGAGCGAGCGCATGGCCCCGACGCTGGAGAGGGTCGTGGGTGCGGAGAGCGTGATCCGCACCGATCCGACGATGGGGGGTGAGGACTTCTCCTTCTTCTCGAACGAGATCCCGGGGTTCTTCTACTGGCTCGGGACGACGAAGCCGGGAACGGAGTCGGGAGGCCTGCACACGCCGACCTACCGGGGTGACGACGAGTCCGTCCGCGTCGGGATGCGGGTGATGGCGAACCTCATCGTGGACTACCTGACGGGCGCGGGCGAATAGGCCCTGGAGCCTGCCCGCCCGACCGTTTTTACGTCTACTGGCGGGGCTCCGACCCCAAGGCACCGACAAGCGAGGCATCGATGCCTCGTTTTCCCGTTGCACAAGCGGGTCGTTGTTGCGCTCCTGCCACTTTCGAGCCACTGGTCGGGGCTCGCGGGCCAAGCTCACCGAGACACTTAAATCATTACGTCACAATCGCGTACGGCGTCCACAACAGGCGTTGGCACGGCATCGGTTCGGAGATTGCCCCTCCATGCAACCGAGGCCGACGGGTCTAGTCAGGTACGAGCCTTAGACGACATAGACAGCTGAGGGCTTTCGTAACCGGACAGCTTGATGGGCCTCCCACATATCCGGGGTGGGCGCCTGAAGGTCGCCAGCGGTGGGCGCCTTCGGAACGCCCGCCCCGTGCCAGCCACGAGCCAGTCGGAGCACTCCTCCTTGACCGCTGCGTAGCGACGCCGCTACTCAGTATCCGGCTGGCTCGTCCTTTTTCTCCTTCCTGTTTCCACTTCTTGCGCGCCAACGACCGCTACCTGATCCTGTCGGGCACTCTCGAGTCCCTGTGGCGACCTCGAGAGACGATGATGGCTGGAGATCAACGCGTGTGATGTCGCCCGCGCGGAGCCCGAAGGAGACGCCCATGAGGTCGAAGAGTATGAGATGGTCCGCGGACGTCCGCCGGGTCGTGGCGGCGGCCGGGATGACGATAGGCCTGGCAGTCGCTGTCGCGCGCCCGGCCGCGGCCCAACAGGAGATGTCGGACGTCGAGATCACCGCGACGCCCGTCGCCGGCAACGTTTATATGCTCCAGGGACGAGGCGGCAATATCGGCGTTTCCGTCGGATCGGACGGCGTTCTGCTCGTGGACGACCAGTACGCTCCCCTCTCGGACAAGATTCGAGCGGCCCTGAGCGAGATCGTCGGCGGAGCGGTCGACTTGGAGTTCGTGCTCAACACCCACTGGCACGGCGATCACGTGGGCGGCAACGTGGAGTTCGGGGCGGAAGCGCCGGTCATCGCGCACGCGAACGTCAGACAGCGGATGTCGACTCGCCAGGAGACCGCCTTCGGCGTCGTCGAGCCCTCGCCCCCCGAGGCGCTGCCCGTGCTCACGTTCGGTGATTCCGTCTCCATCCACTTCAACGGGGAGGAGATCCGGGCGATCCACTACCCGCACGGGCACACCGACGGCGACGCGGTAATCTTCTTCGCCGAGTCGAACGTCGTCCACATGGGCGACGTCCATTTCGCCGGCCTCTTCCCGTTTATCGACCTGTCGAGCGGCGGCAGCGTGCGCGGGGTCATCGATGCCGTCACCCGCGTCGTGGACCAGGTCCCGTCAGACGCCAGCGTGATCCCGGGCCACGGCCCGCTCTCCACGGTGGATGATCTCCGCGAGTACGTAGAGATGCTGGAGGAGAGCGTGGCGTTCGTCGAAGCCGGGATCGAGGCGGGAAAGAGCCTCGACGACCTGAAGGCCGCCGGCGTGCCTGAGCGGTGGGCCGGCTGGTCCTGGGGGTTTATCGATGGAGATCGCTGGATCGAGATCGTTTATGGAAGTCTGCAGGGCTCTTGAGCCGAGGGTCGGTGTAGGAGTGCCGCCGCGTCGCGATCCCCGTCGCGTTCCCGATCCCCTGAGACGTCGAGCGCTCCAGGAAAAACGTGAGTCACCGTAAAGAGCGACCGGAGGAGCCGAGGCCGGGAGAACCGAGACCGGACCAGCCGAGACGGGGTGAAGAGGACGCCGCGGACGGGTATAACGCCGGGTACGCGGACCGACTCCAGGAGCGGCGCCTGCGCGAGAGCGGCGCCGTTCCCCCTGCGCTCACCGATCGGCTCGAAAACGGCGGAGCGCTCGCCGTCACGCCCCCCGCTGCCGCTCGGCCGGCACGCCCGAAGGCCTCCCCCGACCTCGGACCGGCCCGGGCCGCGGACCCCGTACTGCTCAAGGCGGCCGGAATCGCGGGTGAGCTGGTGGGCGCGATCCGCGAGCAGGGTCATCTGGACGTCCCTCTGGATCCGCTGGGTGCGCCCGCGCCCGGTCACCCCACGCTGCGTCCCGAGTTCTATGGAATCAGCGAAGAGCAGCTCTCGCGTGTGCCCGCACAGGCCCTGGACCTGGAGCGGCTGGGCAGGACCGCTCGGGACGTCCTGGCCCGCCTGCGAGAGATCTACTGCCAGCGAATCGGCTACGAGATCGATCAGCTGGAGGATCCGGCGCAGCGCGAGTGGCTCATCGACCAAATCGAGAACGGTCGCCACTGGGAACCGCTCTCAGCGGAGGACAAGCGGGAACTCGCCGGACGGCTGACCCAGGTCGAGGGTATCGAGCGATTCCTTCACCGCTCCTACCTGGGGAAGAAGCGCTTCTCCATCGAGGGACTGGACATGCTCGTGCCGATGTTGGACGAGCTGCTGGAGCGAGCCGCCCGCTGGGGGTCGCGCGAGACGTTTATCGGGATGGCGCACCGCGGCCGCCTCAACGTGCTCGCCCACATCGTGGGGCGGCCCTATACGACGGTGATCGGCGAGTTCGAGGGCCATCACTCGATCGGGCTCCAGACGACGGTTCCGGAAGACGGGTCCGGTGACGTGAAGTACCACTACGGCGCCTACGGCGTCTACGAGGCTGCCTCGGGTCCGGTCAACGTTCTCCTGGCCCCGAATCCCAGCCACCTCGAGCACGTGAATCCGATCGTCGAGGGGATGGCCCGGGCGTCTCGTGAGCTCCGCTTCGGCACGCGGAGCGATACCCGGACGAGAGACACCTTCGCGGCCGACCGGCTGCGGGTTCTGCCCATCCTGATCCACGGCGATGCGGCGTTCATGGGCCAGGGGGTCGTGGCCGAGACGCTCAACCTGTCGCGGCTGGACGGCTACGAGACCGGGGGGACCGTCCACCTGATCGCGAACAACCAGCTGGGCTTCACGACCCCGCCATCAGACACCCGGTCCACGCGCTACGCCAGTGATCTGGCTCTGGGATTCAGGCTTCCGGTCCTGCACGTGAACGCGGACGATCCCGAGGCTTGCCTGGCCGCGATCCGGCTCGCCGCCGATTATCGCAGCCACTTCGGCGAGGACATCGTGGTAGACCTCGTCGGCTACCGCCGCTACGGCCACAACGAGGGCGACGAGCCGGGATACACCCAGCCGGAGCTCTACCGGCGGATCGCCGAGCATTCGACGGTGCGCGCCATCTGGATTGATCGGCTCATCTCGGAGGGGCTGCTCACTGACGAAGCTGCGGCCGGGATGGCTGACCGGGTGGCGACGGAGCTGGAGGTCGCACGAGAGCGAGTGCTGGCGGAGAGCGACGCGGAGGCGGCGGTCGAGGACCGCGGCCCGCCGCCCGAGCCGATGCCGGAAGGCGGGAGCGAAGATCCGGTCCGCCCGTGGCGGCCGGCCTCCCTGTGGGCGGAGCTCACCGAGGACGACCGCTCCCAGACGGACACTGAGGTTCCGTTCGAGCGGCTGGTCAGCCTCAACGAGCGGATCCACACCTGGCCGGAGGACTTCGAGCTCTTCCAGAAGCTGGACCGACAGCTGGCGCGGCGTGGCGGCAGCCTCGAGACCGGCATCGACTGGGCTCACGCGGAGTCGCTGGCCTTCGCGACCCTGCTGACCGAGGGCATTCCGATCCGCTTCACCGGCGAGGACTCCGAGCGGGGCACGTTCAGCCAACGCCACCTCGTCTTCCACGACGCCGACGGGACCGGAACGTTCGTGCCCCTCCAGCACCTCGCCTCCGACCAGGCGCCCTTCCAGGTCTGGAACAGCCCGCTGTCGGAAGTGGCCGTTCTGGGCTTCGAGTACGGCTACAGCACGATCGCCGCGGACTCGCTCGTCCTCTGGGAAGCGCAGTTCGGCGACTTCGTGAACGTGGCTCAGGCGATCATCGACCAGTTCATCGCCGCCGGCCGGTCCAAGTGGGGCCAGGAGTCGCGGCTGGTGCTGCTTCTCCCGCACGGGCACGAGGGTCAGGGGCCGGAGCACTCGAGCGCGAGGCCCGAGCGCTTCCTCCAGCTGGCGGCCGAACGCAACATCCGGGTGGCGAACCCCACGACGCCGGCCCAGTACTTCCACCTCCTGCGCCTGCAGGCGCTGCGGCGGGCCAGGCGCCCGCTGATCGTGATGACCCCCAAGAGCCTCCTGCGCCACCCGAGGGCTCGCTCCTCCCTCGATGATCTGGCAGTTGGCTCCTTTCATCCCGTGCTGATGCCCGAGATCGACAGGCCGGACGAGGTACGTCGCGTCGTCCTCTGTAGCGGGAAGACCTACTACGATCTCGTCGGATCGGAGGCGTTCGAGGAGGCGGCGGATCGGGTTGCGGTCGTTCGCGTCGAGCAGCTGTACCCGCTGCCGGAGATGGAGCTGCGCGACGCGATAGGGAGCTTCCCGGGAGCCCGCGAGATCGTGTGGGTACAGGAGGAGCCGAAGAACATGGGGGCCTGGGAGCACATCCGTCCCGAGCTGGAAGCGGCCGCCGGCGACCGAGGCGTGGGCTATGCGGGAAGGGATGCGAAGGCGAGCACCGCGGAGGGCTACTCGGAGGTGCACGCCGAGCAGCAGGCCCGCCTCGTCCGCGATGCGCTGCTCCATGGCCACCCGCGATTCGAGGCTCTACTTGTCGACCATGAGCCGGAGACGGGGTAGGCTCCGGCGAGTGCGAACACGACGACGATTCCACACTGGAAGAGACCTGATGAGACCGCAGATTTCGATGCACAGAACGTCACTGTTGCTGGCCGTGTGTGCGGCCATGGGCATGATCGCCTGTTCACCAGCGGACGAAGCGCCCGCTGCCGATGAGGTCCAGGCCCAGAGGGATGCCCTCTCGGCGCTGCTCGATGAGCAGTGGGAGTACACGATGCGGACCAGTCCCGAGTGGGCGTCGATGCTGGGCGACAAGCGCTACAACGACCAAATCTCGGACTTCTCCGAGGAAGCGATCGAGACCCGGCTGGCCGAGTCCGAGGAGTTCCTGGAGCGCTTCGAGGCGATCGACACGTCCGGCTTCACCGTCCAGGAAGCCCTGAACCGCGACCTGATGGTGCACCGGCTGCAGAGGGGGATCGAGGGAGCGCGCTTCAAGCCGTGGCGGATGCCGGTCAACCAGATGTCCGGCATCCACCTGATGGCCCCGCAGATGGTGTCCATGCTGAGCTTCACCGAGATCAAGGACTACGACGATCTCATCTCCCGCTACCGGAAGCTCCCGACCGCGTTCGATCAGGCGATGGATCATATGCGGAAGGGAATGGCCGAAGGCCTCATCCCGCCCAAATTCCTCCTCGAGAAAGTCGCGCAGCAGGCGGCGGGGCTGGCCGGGATGCCGGCGGAAGCGTCGCCGTTCGCGGGGCCGCTGGCCGGCTTCCCCGAGGGGATCCCCGCGGAGGAGCAGGAGAGGATCCGGGAGGAGATGCTCGCCGCCATAAGCGACGACATCCTCCCGGCGTACGCGCGGTTCACGGAGTTCGTGCGTGACGAGTATGCCCCGGCCGGGCGTGAGGAACCGGGGATGTGGTCGCTGCCGGAGGGGGAAGAACGCTACGCCTTCCTGGTAAAGGTCCAGACGACGAGCGACCTGACTCCCGAGGAGATCCACGAGATCGGGCTGGCGGAGGTGGAGGCGCTCGAGGAGGAGATGAGGAGGGTCGCCTCGTCGCTCGGGTACGACGACCTGGAGAGCTTCAACGCGGCGCTCGAGGAAATGCCGGAGCTGCGGCCGCAGAGCCGCGAGGAGATCCTCGAGATCTACCGCGGCCACATCGATGCCATGTACGAGAGGCTCCCCGATCTCTTCGGCCGCCTCCCGCAGGCCAGGGTCGAGGTCCTTCCGGTGGAGGAGTTCCGCGAGCGCGAGGCGGCCGGTGCCCAGTACATGCGGCCCGCGCCCGATGGCTCCCGTCCCGGCCGCGTCATGGTCAACACCAACGACCCGACGGCTCGCAAGACGATCGACATGGAATCGACGGCCTACCACGAGGGCGTGCCGGGCCATCACCTCCAACTCACCATCGCGCAGGAGCTACCCGAGCTGCCACGCTTCCGCCAGCAGGGCGGCTACACCTCGTATATCGAGGGGTGGGCTCTCTACTCGGAGCGTCTCGGCAAGGAGGTCGGGCTGTTCAGCAACCCGTACAGCGACTACGGCCGATTGCAGGACGAGATGCTGCGGGCGATCCGTCTCGTCGTCGACACCGGATTCCACTTCAAGGGCTGGAGCCGCGAGGATGTCGTCGAGTTCTTCCGGGACCATTCGGCGATCGACGAGATTACGATCCAGAGCGAGACCGATCGATACATCGTCTGGCCCGGTCAGGCGCTCTCCTACAAGATCGGCCAGCTGAAGATGCTGGAGCTCAGGGAGCGGGCCGAGACGGAGCTGGGCGAGAAGTTCGACGTCCGGGCGTTCCACGATGAGATCCTGGGCGCCGGAGCGCTGCCGCTTGACGTCCTGGAAGCGCGGATCGACGCCTGGATCGCAAACCGGAAGGCGGCGTAGGAATCCACGGGCTGGCGCGGCGAGGGGGCGCCAGCCGGATCTGGAACGCGGGCGCGGGCCCGATCCGGCGTGCGGGCGCGGGCCCGATCCGGCGGTTGAGGAGCATCATGCCTGGCCTCGTCTCAGCCGTGCTCGTCGCCCTGCTTGCCGCCTGCACCTCCGCCGACGACGAGGGCCGCCCCGGCTTCCCGCGTACGCCCCGAACGCCGGTCGCCGGTGCCCCCTACCCCTATGCGAGCCCGGACGAGGTAGGGCTCTCCGAGGATCGGATCTGGTGGTTCAAGGAGCGTCTCTATTCCCGGGTCGTCGCCCGCCACGTCGTGGGCGCCGAGATCCTGGTCGTCAAAGACGGTCGCATCGTGCTCCATCAGGCGATGGGCTGGGCTGATCGGGAGCGCCTGATCCCCCTCGAGCGCAACGCGATCTTCCGGATCGCCTCGATGACGAAGCCGTTCGCCGGCACGGCCCTTCTCATGCTCGTGGAGGAAGGGCGGATAGGGCTCGACGATCGGGTCGCCGAGCACCTCCCATCCTTCGACAACTCGCGCTCCGGCCGGATCACGGTCCGCCAGTTGCTCACCCACCGCTCGGGTTTCGTGCAGGCGGGCGTCGATGGCTTCCGTGACCAGCCGACGCTTCGGGAGGCTGTGGATCTGACCGGCGAGATCGGCCCCGACTTTCCACCGGGTGACCGCTTCATCTACTCCAACCTCAACTCCGCCACTCTGGGCGCGCTCGTGGAGGAGCTGAGCGGGGAGCCGGTAGAGCTGTTCATCGAGGCTCGGATCCTGAAGCCGCTGAACCTCGATGACACGCACACCGGTTTTTCTCCCGACCTTCCCTGGGCGATGCGCGTGCCGAGCTCGTATCAGCGCTGGGGCGGGAGTCGATGGGAGCGGTTCTGGAGCAACACCACGACGAACCCGGAGCGGTGGTTCTCGCCGAGCGGCGATCTGTTCAGCACCGCCTTCGACTACGCCCGCTTCCTGGCTTCCTGGATGAACAGCGAGGTTCAGGAGGGGGACCGGTTGCTCACCGGGGCGACGGTGGAGGAGGCGCTGGCCGACCCGATGGCCGGCGACACCGCGGTGGCGCGCCGACGCTACTACGGGTTCCAATGGGAGATCTACGCACCGCCCACCCGCTCGGGGAAGCTTCCGGTCTTCGGTCATCGCGGCGCGATCGGCACCGTGGGGCTGGCGTTCCCCGAGGAGGATGTGCTCGTGCTCTTCTTGACGCAGTCGAAGGAGAACGAGGTCGTCGACGAGGTGATCGAGATGGCGCTGGAGGTGTTCCGGGAGTAGGTGACGATCCGGCGCTCCGGCACGGCGAAGCGCCCCTGCGGACTACGGTCCGGTGCTGGCTTCCCCTTCCATCAGGGATTCGCGCAGAGGAAGGAGCGGGAAGGTGCTCGCGAACAGCGAGTAGGTGAGTCCGAACAGCCCCAGGAAGCCCACGAAGATCGCCACTTCAGGGAAGCCAAGCGGTGGCGAACCCACCCAGATCGACGGAAACACGAGGTTGTAGCGCTCGATCCAGAACCCGAGCAGGATGAGCAGCGCCACGAACGCCAGCCAGCGCGGCTTCATCTTGGGCGCCCGGCCCAGCAGCAGGATGAAGGGCAGCCCGAAGATGAGGATCATCTGGAGGGCGAGCAGGGGCGCGAAGCCCTGCTCGGTACGCTGGACGAACCAGTTCGTCTCACGCGGGATGTTGCCGTACCAGATGACGATCAGCTGGGAGAACCAGAGGTAGGTCCAGAAGATCGCGAACGCGAACAGGAGCTTGCCGAGGTCGTGGAACTGCCAGGAGCTCCAGAGCTGCCGCTCCCGAACCCCGGCGTGCCACCCCGCCACGACGGCCACGAAGGCCAGCAGCGTCAGCCATCCTCCGATGAAGTAGTACGGTCCCCAGATCACGCTCAGGAACCCGGGCAGCAGCGACATCGACATGTCCACCGCCAGGAGCGTGAATGCCGTGATCCACATAAGGATGAGCAGGGGGGCGAGCCAGGATAGCTTGCTCCGCGAGTGCTCGGCCTCCTCCTCGTCTCCGCGCCAGTTTCGGGTCAGCCGTCCGACGAGAGCGGCCCGCCAGCCCGAGTAGCGGCCCTCGAGGAAGCGCGCGTCGGGACGAAGCGAGTGCCAGAGGAAGAGCCCGCTGGCCACGACCATCAGGGTCAAGAGCACCCCGTTGCGCAGGAAGACCCCGTCGACCGTCAGCCACTGGCGGTTGATGTGCCCTTCCACCGGGCCCACCCACGGAAAGATGTATTGGGCACCGAAGTAGAGATCGATGAACACCAGAAGCGAGACGGGCAGGAACGCGCCCGCGCCCTCGGCGATGCGGCGGAAGTCCTTGCCCCAGTGTCCCTTGGCCGCCTGCAGGATCGCACCGAAGATCACGCCGGCCTGAGCCAGGGCGGTCCAGAAGAGAAAGTTGTACCAGACGTTGCCCCAAGCCCGCTGCGGGCTCTCGCCCACCGTCATGAAGAAAGCCGCCGCGCCGATCGCAACCGCCGCCAGGAGCAGCAGGATCCGGCGGCCGGGGATCGAGCCGCTCGCCGCCTCGATCGCCTCTCGTCGGCGGCTCTCGCCGCTCATCTCCCCTTCGGTACCCATCGCCGCGCTCATTCGGCCTCGCTCGCCACCGGGCCGGCGGTCTCGGCGGCAGGCACCACTTCACCTGCCTGAAGCGCTCTCACGTAGGCGACCATCTGCCAGCGTACGGCCGCCGGAATCCTCCGGTAGGAGGGCATGAGGCCGCGGCCGTTCGTGATCATCCCCCAGATGTAGCCGTCCGTGTAGGCGCGAGCCTGCTCGGAATGGAGATCGAGGGTCGGGATCTCGGGGATGCGGTTGGGCCCGACGACCGGCCCCTTCCCGCGGGCGTCCGAGCCGTGACAGACGGAGCAGAAGATCTGGAACTGCTCACCGCCGAGCTCGAGGTCGACGTCGCCGGACGCGAGAGGGCTCACGAGCGAGTCCGATTCCAGCAGCGTCCAGGTTCGCTCCGAGCCCAGCGCGACCGCTCCCGGCGGCGTCTCGAGGGCCGGCCGCTCGTACGCCTCGAGCGAGGGCTGCTCCGCCATCGAGGAGAAGGTCGGGATGTACTTCAGCTGATCGTCGCAGGCCGCGGCTCCGACGAGGAGAAGGACTACGAGAGCTCGCCCGAGCTCGCGCCGCCGGTCGGGGCTTCGATGCACCGGCATCCGGACCTGGCCGCTCATGAACTCACCTCGACCGAGACCGGCCCGGTCTTACCGACGACCCTCTCGGCCTCGCTCCGGAGGTCTGTTCCGGTGGCGACGAAGATCCCCCACCTGTCCACGGAGAACTCGCGTCGATAGGTGGACGGCAGCGAGAGCTTCGGCTTCCGGGCGTGCACCAGCATCGAGAACAGGGAGAAGATCCCCGTCAGCAACACGGTGAGCTCGAACATGATCACGATGAAGACCGGAATCGCGACGATCGGCTTGCCCTGCGTCACCATCGGATAGGCCAGGGAAGCGCCCGCCGGCAGGAGAAAGCCCAGCGTGCACCCGGTGATCCCTCCGATCAGCGCCCAGCGGCGCACTGGGCTGGAGTGGATCCCCATCGCCTCCTCGAGCTCCGGCGCCGGGAAAGGCGAGTACACTTCGAGCTCCTCGAAGCCGGCGCCGCGCAGCGATTCGATCGCCTTCCGGGTCGATTCCAGCGAGCCGTACTGGGCGATCAGGCCGGTGCTCGAGCGTGGCCGCCGGGCGCTCATCGCTCGCCTCCCGAGGCGTGGCCGTGCGACTTCTCGTGCTCCAGCTGCTCCTTCACCTCCACGATGCTGATCGTCGGCAGGGTCCTCGCGAAGATCAGGAACCACATGTAGAACCAGGAGAAGCTCCCGATCATGATCGCGATCTCGACCACGCTCGGCGTGTACAGCCCCCAGCCGCTCGGCAGGTACTCGTGCGCCAGCGACGTGGAGATGATCACGAAGCGCTCGTAGAACATCCCGATGTTCACGAAGATCGAGATCGCGAACAGCGCCGGGATGCTTCGGCGGATCTTCTTGAACCAGAGCGTGGCGGGCACGATCACGTTGCAGAAGACCATGATCCAGAACGGCCCCCCGTACTCGCCGCGCGCCCTCCACAGGAAGCTCTCCTGCTCGATCGGGTCGGCCGAGTAGTAGGCCAGGAAGTACTCGACGGCGTAGGCGTATCCCACGATCAGGGACGTCAGGAGCAGCAGCTTCGCCATGTTCTCGAAGTGGTACTCGGTGACGTAAGCCTCGAGGCCGAAGGCGTAGCGCAGGCCGACCATCAGGGTGATCACCATCGCGACGCCGGAGAAGATCGCGCCCGCCACGAAGTATGGGGCGAAGATCGTGGAGTGCCAGCCCGGCACGATGCTGAGGGCGAAGTCCCAGGAGACCACGCTGTGTACCGAGAGGACGAGCGGCGTGGCGATTGCTGCCATGTAGAGATAGGCGCGGCGGTAGTGCGTCCACTCGCGCACGCTGCCCGTCCAGCCGAGCGACAGCATGCCGTACAGCCTGCTGCGCCAGCCCCGGAACTTGTCGCGGAGCACGGCGAGGTCGGGAATCAGCCCGGTGTACCAGAAGATGAGGCTGATCGTGAAGTAGGTGCCAACCGCGAAGACATCCAGCACGAGCGGCGAGCGGAAGTCCGGCCAGATCATCCGCTGGGAGGGATAGGGCATGAGCCAGTAGAAGTACCACACGCGGCCGAGGTGGATGAGCGGAAACAGGCCCGCCGTCATCACCGCGAAGATGGTCATCGCCTCCGCCGCACGGTTGATCGTCGTGCGCCAGCCGGAGCGGAAGAGGTAGAGGATCGCCGAGATCAGCGTGCCGCTGTGCGCGATGCCCACCCAGAACACGAAGAGGGTGATGTAGATCCCCCAGCCGACCGGGTGGTTGATGCCGGCGACGCCGATGCCCACGACGATCTGATAGATCCAGGCCGCGGC
>CAMYMV010000036.1 GCA_947259585.1 uncultured Gemmatimonadales bacterium
AACACCGGGGGCATCAGGGGCTGCGCCACTCCCGCAACGCCACCGCCGAAGTCCACCTCGCCCCACGACTCGAGGGCGTGGCTCGAGGGGAGGACCCAGGAGCAGTCCGCGGCGGTCTCATCCAGATGGGGCGACAGGGAGGCGGCGGTGGCGACCTGCGCCAGGGCATCCTGGAAGCCCAGCACCTTCGGCAGCGTGAAGGCGGGATTGGCATCCGCGACCAGCAGCGTGCGCACGGCGCCGGACCGCATCCGGTCGATCAGGCCGGTCATCGTGGAGATCGAGGCGATCGCGCCGCTCCTCGGAGCGCTCCCGAACCGAACGCGATCGCCGATCGCGCCCAAGACCTGATTCAGGATGGCCACGGCGAGATGGGCTTGTGTGGCCCCTTCGCCCTGACCCTCGAATCCGGGCGGGATCGCAATCGGTGCGGAGGCCGCGGCGAGCTCTTCTCCCAGCGCGCGAATCGCGTCGGCGGAGACCCCGGCCACGGCGGCAACGGTCTCGGGCGAGTAGCCGGAGAGGAGGCCATCCAGCTCGCCGGCGCCGCCGCGGCGCTCGGCGACGACCGCCGCTACGGCGAGCGCCACCGCGCCCTCCGCTCCGGAGCCGCACGATACCCACTCATCCGCCTTGAGGCCGGTCACGGAGAGCCTCGGGCCCACGAACGTCAGCTTGGCGTGGCGGCCGTGATCCACATCGCGCGCCTCCGCGAACCGGGCCGCGAGCTGGACGGGCGAAAGCCAGGTCCCCAGGAAGTCGGCGCCGAAGCACACGACCGCGTCGGCCCGCTCGATCTCGTAGCTCGGAACCTCCCGCCTGCCGAAGGCGATCTCGTTGGCTGCCCGCGCGGCCTCGTACTCCAACGGCTCCCACCGGATATGCTCGGCGCCCGTCGCCGCGGCCCACTCCTCGAAGAAGCGGTCTCGCGCGGTGGGTGAGGCGCCCGTAAGCAGCACCACGCCTCCACCCTGCAGCGCCGCGCCCAGCGCGACGATCCCTTCTTCCCAGCCCGCTTCCACAAAGCCGGCGGCGGCATCGTCCCCGCCGGCCTGATCCGCACCCGCCTGATCCGCGCCCGGGTCGCCGCCCTTCTTCCGGGGCCCGGGGACGCGGTCCGGATCGTAGAGGTCCTGCAGGGACGATTGGGCGAGCGCTGAGAGCCGCCCGCTGTTCGGGGCGTCCGGGTTGCCCTCCAGCTTGATGACCCGGCCTTCCCGAAGGTGCGCGTGGAGGCCCAATGGCTCCGGGCCGACCACTACGGCGGTGGCGTACACGTCGGAGACTCCGGGCACCCGCTCGTCTTCCTGGACGAGGAGGGGGATGAGCTTGTCGCCGTAATCGGGTGGCCCGCAGGCAGCAGCAGCCGCCCCGGCTCCGGTCACGCCGACGACCTTCAGGAAGTCGCGGCGCGAGGTCGTCCCGAGGCCGGCTTCAGGCTCTTCCGAGCGCTCCTCGCGCATCCCCTCGGGGCGGTTCAGTAGTGACATGCCAGGCAGTCGATCGGCCCGCGCGAGGCGCCGAACTCAGAGTCGATCCGGACCGGATAGAGACCCTTCGGCTGGCGTCCCTCCGGCATCTCGGGAGGTGGATACCGTTCCGAGATGACGTGGTCGGTGGCGACGTCCGTTTCGGCCGGGGCCTCCCGATGGCACTCCAGGCACCACCCCATGGTGAGGGGAGCCCACTGGTAGATGCGATCCATCTCCTCCTTGACCGGACCGTGGCACTCCTCGCACTCCACCGCGTTCCGGAGATGGGGCTCGTGATTGAATTGAACAAATTCCGGCAGCTTGTAGACCCAGTCCCATTCGACCGCCACTCCGGCGTCCCACATGCCGCGGAGGGCCTCGATCGGCTCCAGGCCCGAGCCCGCCACCCGGTGGCATCCCATGCAGATCTCCAGGGGAGGCATGACGCCGGCCTGCGAGACGTCCGTCCCGGTGTGGCAGTAGAGGCAGTCGATCTGGAGCTCGCCTGAATGGAACCGGTGGTTGAACGGGAGCGGTTGATCGGGACCGCGAGAGGCGGCGTAAAAGGCGTCGATCGCCTGCTGGGCCGTGAATTCGGCCGTCGCGGCCTGTCCCGTCGCGGCCTGCCCGGAGGGTGCTTCCCCGGCAGGCGTCTCGCCGGCGTCCTGAGTGGCGTCTACGTGGCGGGAGGATGGGTAGGCGGCGACCTCGGCACGGTCTCCCCGCGAAAGGGCGAGCGTCCCGAGGGCAACAAGGCCGACCATAGCGGCCGCTATGACAGTTCGTCGTCCCATCCGGCCTTTTTCGTGAGGTCGAAGCATGGTGCGGCCGAACCGCGCCGCCGCCCGGCCTTCGGTGTGCCGCCCGGCCAAGGCGCGGGTCAAGGTATCACGCTCGGAGCCTGATGCAAGACGCGGAAGCCGCGCCTCAAAAGAGGCTCTACTCCTGCCTCTCGGGGTCCCTGCGGCTCCGAATTGTCCACCGATTCCCGACAGCTTGGCGAGGGTTCTCCCGACAGACAGCCTGGCGTCGGTGGTCTCATCGTTTTAAATGGCATCGACGGCCATCTAACCAGGGAAGATTCGATGATCGAAGCGCCGAAGTGCCGCGAGCGGGGCAGAACCACTTCACTTCTCATGACGCTCGCCGTCATCTGGATAGCGGCGTGTGCTCAGCCCGACCAGCCAGCGCAGACCCAGGCCGGCGCGAATCTGGAAACGATGGACACGCTTCTCGCGGAGCTCGGCGGACGTGCCACCGCCGATTTGTCGCGCGGGCAGAGATGGCGTCTGATCAGCTCGATCGGGGTCGGTCTGCCGCCTTCCTCCTTCCAGGCGGAGGATCTTCCGGAGCCCACGTCGCACGGGGCGGCGCTGGTCGAGGCCTACTGCGACCGCTGCCACTGGATCCCGGCGCCCCAGCAGCACGCGGCCTCCGAGTGGCCGATCCTGATGCGGCGCATGCAGACGCGCGCCGAGACGCTGGGAGAGCGTCTCGGGGGACCGCTGACGGAGGGGCTCATGGGCGAGTATGTCGTGATGGGGATGGCGACGGCACCCCTTCCCTCGGAGGATGAGCTGGCGGTTATGACCGAGTACATGCAGAAGCACGCGATGCCGGAGGCGCAGCCCGGCGAGCTGGGCGAGGGCGAGGAGGCGGATTTCTATCGCGCCAAGTGCTCGGCGTGCCACGTCACTCCGTCGCCCAGCGCGCACACCGCTGCCGAGTGGCCGGAAGTCGTCGGCCGGATGCGTGCCAACGCCGCGCTTCAGGACGTGCGTCCGCTGGACGATGACGAGACGCAGCGGATCGTGAGCTACCTGCAGGGTCGCACCGGAGGCTGACCGCCCTCTCACGTCGCCCGGCGCTCGCCGGGAACCTGGCCCTCGAGCGGGGTAACGGTCAGGGCGCTGCGGCGCCCGATCGAGGGCGTTTATCTTGACCGTTCAAGAGGTAGCGGGTAGCTTGAAAAGCTGCGAGCGGGTGCCTCGATCGGGGTCCCGCTCGCGTGTTTCTTGGGGCCTTAGCTCAGATGGCTAGAGCGCTACGTTGACATCGTAGAGGTCACTGGTTCGAGTCCAGTAGGCCCCATGAAAACCCCCTGGGGCTGTAGCTCAGTTTGGTTAGAGTGCCGGTCTGTCACACCGGAGGTCGCGGGTTCGAGTCCCGTCAGCCCCGCTCTAGCGCACGAGGGGCCGTAGCTCAGTCTGGGAGAGCGCTTGAATCGCACTCAAGAGGTCGCGGGTTCGAGTCCCGCCGGCTCCATTGGCACGCTGTGCGCCACCGTAGCTCAGGGGTAGAGCACTCGATTCGTAATCGAGCGGTCGTCGGTTCAAATCCGACCGGTGGCTCTCGCGCGGGTGTAGCTCAGCTGGTAGAGCGCAACCTTGCCAAGGTTGAGGTCGCCGGTTCGAATCCGGTCACCCGCTCTTCGGGTGTCTTTGGACACCCGCAATTCGGGGCGTGGCTCAGTCCGGTAGAGCGCTGCGTTCGGGACGCAGAGGTCCCCGGTTCAAATCCGGGCGCCCCGACTCCTAGCCCGCGAGCTTAGGCTGCGGGCTTTGTTGTAGCTGTTCTGAAAGGACGACCCGAGTCCGCCATGACCAACAGACGTGAGTTCATTCAGCTGTCCACCACCGCCGCCGGGGCCCTCGCGCTCGGAGCCCTCGCGCCCGGGGCGTTCGCCCGGGCGGCGGCCGGCTCCGTTTCGGCTGTCGGGAAGGCGGAGAGCCCGCTCAGGATCCTCGTCCTCGGCGGGACGAGCTTTCTCGGGGTGCACCAGGTCGAGTACGCCCTGGAGCGCGGGCACACGGTGACCCTGTTCAACCGCGGGCGCACCAACCCCGAGCTCTTCCCGGATGTCGAGAAGCTCGTGGGAGACCGGAACGACGATCTCACGGCCCTCGAGGGCGGCGAGTGGGACGTCGTGATCGACAACTCGGCCTCGATTCCGCGTTGGGTCCGGCAGTCGGCCCAGCTGCTCAAGGACTCGGCCGGCCTGTATATGTTCACCTCCTCGATCTCCGCCTTCGCCGACTTTACGACCGCCGGCATGGACGAGAGCGCGCCGGTGGGGGTGCTGGAGGACCCTACGGTCGAGGAGATCACGGGCGAGACCTACGGTCCGATGAAGGCCGCGTGCGAGCAGGAGGCGGAGAACGCCTTCCCGGGACGGGCCACGATCGTCCGGCCGGGCTTGATCGTCGGCCCATGGGATCCCACCGACCGGTTCACCTACTGGCCCGTCCGGATCGACCGCGCCGGTGAGATCATGGCTCCCGGCGACGGGACCGATCCCGTCCAGATCGTGGACGGCCGCGACCTCGGCGCCTGGATGATCCGCCTCGCCGAGGGGGGGCGCACTGGGATCTACAACGCGACCGGCCCCGCCTCGCGGATGACGATCTCCGAGATGCTCGAGGGGATCCGCGGAGCCACGGGCTCCGATGCGACGTTCACATGGGTGGATGCTGAGTTCCTGGAGGAGCACGAGGTGCAGCCGTGGATGCAGATGACCGTTTGGGTCCCGTCCACCGGTGAGTTCGCGGGCCTCGCCCAGGTGAACTGCGAGAAGGCGATCGCCGCGGGCCTCGCCTTCCGCCCATTGGCGGACACGGCGCGCGACACGCTCGCCTGGTGGAAGACACTGCCCGCCGAGCGGCGCGAGGAGCCGAGAGCCGGCTGCCCGCCGGAGCTCGAAGCGGAGGTGCTGACGGCCTGGCACGCGCGCGAGGGCTGATCCGCTGACCGAGCCGGGCGGCGAAGCTTCCCTCTTCCCCGCGACTAGGCCGAGAATCGTGTCTGACTTTGTCTCGCGGTTTCTCAACTTCCGGAAGGGTGAGCTTCCCCTCGCACTCTTGTCGGCCGCGTTCTTCTTCGCCGTGCTGTGTGGCTACTTCTTCCTCCGGCCCGTGCGCGAGGCCATGGGTGTGTCGCGGGGCATGGACCAGTTGAGGTGGCTGTTCGTCCTGACCTCGATCATCTCGCTCATCGTCGTGCTCGCGTTCGGCGGGGTGGTCAGCCGTACGAACCGCCGACGGTTCATTCCGATCGCGTACCTCTTCATCATCGCCTGCCTGGGGGTGTTCTCGGGTCTTCTGATTTGGGATGCGATGATGGGCGGCGGTGTGATCGGGACGGATGCGCAGACGTCGCTCGCCCAAGTAACCGGGTACACGTTCTACTCGTGGCTGAGCGTGATCAATCTGTTCTCGACCAGCGTCTTTTGGGCGTTCATGGTCGACATCTTCAACGTCGATCAAGGCAAGCGTCTGTTTGCCTTCATCGGGATCGGCGGCACGCTCGGGGCGATCGTGGGCGGGGCCGCGACCACATGGATCGCGGCTCGCACGACGTCGCCGTTCCTACCTGCCGGGTTGATGCTCGCCGGAGCCGGGCTGTTCGCGCTCGCGATCTTCGTGATGCTGACGTTGGACCGCGTCGCCCTCAAATCCGAACACTCGCACCTGACCGTCGATGGTCCGCCGCACGGAGGGGGTGCGACGGACGAACCGAGCGCACGCATTGGGGGCGGCGCGATCGATGGGCTGCTTGCGATCATCAAGTCGCCGTATCTGATGGGCATCGGGCTCTTCATCATCGCGATGGCGATCTCGAATACGCTGATCTACTTTACGCAAGCGAACATCGTGCTGGAATCGTCGGACGCGTTCAGCGAGACGATCAGCCGGTTTGCCTACTTCGACATGCTCGCCCAGATCGCGACGTTGATCACGCAGATCTTCATCACGACGCGACTCATCGCGAAGCTGGGCGTCGGCTGGACGCTGGCGATCCTGCCGATCGTGACGACGGCCGGTTTCGGCGTGCTCGCGCTGTGGCCGACGTTCGGAGTCATGGCGCTCTTCCAGGCGCTCCACCGCGCGACGCGGTACGCGATCTCTCGACCTGCGCGTGAGACGCTCTTCGCCGTGGTCCCGCCGGCCGAGAAGTACAAGGCCAAGCCGGTGATCGACGTCTTCCTGTATCGCGGTGGTGATGTGGCCGGAGCCGGTATCGATGGCCTGCTTCGGTCTATGGGGCTCGCGCTGTCGTGGATGGCGGTGGCCACGATCCCGTTCACGGCGGCGTGGACCGTGCTCTCGCTGGGGATGGGACGGGCGCAGATGAAGCGAGACCCGGCGCGGTCTGGGGCCGACACAACCGCACCGCCCGGCTCACCGGCACCGGAGTCCGCCGCGATGTAGATTCGGCTTCGACGAGCGATGGGCCTGCCATGGCTCCGGCGCCTGCGTAGCGCTCGGCCTGACGACCGTCCTCAGCGAACCTCCGACGGAAGCGAGTGAGATGCCACTGAACCGAAGAGAGATGCTCAAGCTCACCGCGAGCGCGAGCGCTGCCGCGGCGTTAGGGCTGCGCCCAGGTGGCGGATCAACCCCGGCGCTGGCCCGGCTGTCGGAGCTCCGCACTCGACCGATTCCCTCATCGGGGGAGGAGATCCCGGTCGTGGGGATCGGCACCGCTCGACGGTACGACGTCGAGAGCACCCAGGAAGCCCTCACGCCGCTTCGCGAGGTGCTGGCGGCTTTCGCGGTGATGGGCGGTCGAGTGGTAGACACGGCCCCCTCCTACGGGCGGGCCGAGATCGTGGTCGGCGAGCTCGTGAAGGCGATCGGCAACCGCGATGACCTCTTCCTGGCGACCAAGGTGCGTACCGAGGGGCGAGAGGCCGGCATCGAGCAGATGGAGGAGTCCTTCCGCCGGCTTCACACCGACCGGATCGACCTGATGCAGGTGCACAATCTCGTGGATGTCGACACTCAGCTCGCGACGCTGCGCGAGTGGAAGGCGGCCGGGCGCATCAGATACCTGGGGATCACGACCTCCTTCGACCGGCAGTACGAGGACTTCGAGCGGGTCATGCGCGAGCAGGAGATGGACTTCATCCAGGTCAACTACTCCCTGGGCGATCGTGGAGCCGGGGAGCGCATCCTGCCGCTGGCGGCGGATCGAGGAATGGCCGTGCTCGTCAACCTCCCGTACGCGCGCGGCCGTCTCTTCCAGACGGTGGGTGATCGTCCGCTGCCGGAGTGGGCCGCCGAGTTCGATTGCGAGAGCTGGGGGCAGTTCTTCCTCAAGTTCGTTCTCTCGGAGCCGGCCGTGACCTGTGCGATCCCGGGAACGGCGAAGATGACGTATCTGGAGGACAACGTCGGCGCGGCTCGAGGGCGGCTGCCCGGCCCGGAGCTCCGGGAACGAATGATCGCCTTCTACGACAGCCTGTAGGGCGTTCCGTATCATTCGCGGGGGTGGCGACTTGCCGGTGACCGCTTGTAGGCCAAACCCCTACAGGTGGTCCCCCACCTGCCCTACGCGGCTGTCCTCCGCTTCCCGACACCGCCAAGCCCCTGACGCTGGTAGCTTTGGATCAGACCCGTTGTCATGGCGACGCGGGGATGGGACGGTTGCCATCCAGAGGAAACGGGGTCCGGAGCCACTACGGTGAAGGCCCCGGTTCCCTGGATGACGGCCGGCGCCCGCCTCACGCCCGACTGGAGGACACGGCGGTGACCGGAAATCACGGGGCCCACCACGCCCACGCACGACGCGGCCACCTGCGTCACGACTTCTCGCAGGCTCCCTTTCTCGTCATCTGGGAGACGACGCGCGCCTGCGATCTCGCGTGCAAGCACTGCCGCGCCGAAGCCCTGCTGGACCGCAACCCGCTCGAGCTAACGACAAATGAGGCCAAGCGCGTCATGGATGAGGTGCGCCGATTCGGCCGGATCGTCTTCGTCCTCAGCGGGGGTGACCCGGTTCGACGACCGGACCTCCTGGAGCTGGTCGAGTACGGAGCCGGCCTCGGCCTCCGCATGGGTCTCACCCCGGCCACGACGCCGCGGCTCACTCCCGAGCTGCTGGGCGAGCTGAAGCGGGCCGGCCTGGCCCGCCTGGCGGTGAGCCTCGACGGTTCGAACGCGGAGATCCACGACGACTTTAGGCAGGTCGAGGGGTCCTTCCAGGAGGGTCTGCGCATCCTGAGGCAGGCGAAGGAGGCGGGCCTGAGCACGCAGGTGAACACCACCGTGGCCCGACACAACATCGACGATTTCCCGCAGCTATGCGACCTGATGAGCGAGGTGGGGATCGTTTTCTGGGAGGTCTTCTTCCTCGTTCCGACCGGCCGGGCGAGCGTGGAGGACGTGGCGAGCGCCGAGGAGTTCGAGGCGGTGTTTCACCAGCTGTACGATCTCTCGAAGGTCGCGCCGTTCGACATCAAGGCGACGGCCGCCCCGCAGTACGCTCGCGTCGTCCTGGAGCGTCAGGTCGCCGAGCGCCGGGCCGGCGATCGGGAGGAGGCGCCCGACCCGCTGACGGCCGGGCTGTTCTACTCGCTGCAGGACGGGATCGGGAGGGCTCGCGGCGTCACCGAGGGCGACGGCTACGCCTTCGTGGACCACGTCGGCGAGATCTACCCCTCCGGCTTCCTGCCGGTCTCCGCGGGCAACGTGCGGGAGGCTGGTCTGGTGGAGGTCTATCGTAACGCGCCGCTCTTCCTCGAGTTGCGGGACAAGGATCTGCTGAAGGGCAAGTGCGGTGCGTGCGAGTTCCGGAACATATGCGGTGGATGCCGGGCGCGGGCCTACGCCATGACGGATGACTACCTGGAGTCGGACCCGTTTTGCTCGTATGTGCCGGCTGGCTGGAAGGAGCTGGCGGAGGCCGGAGCGGGCTGAAAGGCGGTCCGGCTCGCGGGCCCTTGCCTAGCCGATTCGAATCCGGCCCGTGATCTCGCGGGGCGTTATGCGGATGACCTTGGCCGCCGCCATCGCAGCCACGTCCTTCGGCCTGATCTTTCCCCCGCGGCCCACCTGACCCCGAAGCGCCCGGATCGCCGTCACGTGCCCCTGGAAGCCATGCACGAGCGAGGCGTCGCCGAGCACCACGACCGAGTACCAGGGCTCTCCGAGGCCTTCGGCCTCCACGACCGTTAGGCAGACTGCCGGGTTCGCCTTGAGGTTCGTGATCTTGCGGCCGCTCCGGCTGGCCACGTAGAAGTTCTCCCGATCCCAGCCGTAGATGACCGGGACCGAGTAGGGCCCTTCCTCCTCGACGGTCGCCAGGCTTCCCCACCAGCTACGTGTCAGAAGGTCCTCGACCTCCTCATCCGCCATCTCCCGGGAGATGCCAAAGCGGCTAGTGAACTTCTTGGATTCGCTCGGCGCCATGTCCTTCGCCGGCGCTGCGCCAGCGGGATCTTCGCTCGGCAGGTCTTCGCCCGGCGTCCTGCCCGACGGTGGGTCTTCTCGTTCGTGCATGGAGCCTCAGCCGCCCCGGGCCAGGCGAACGGCCGCCAGAACGACCACGAGCCCGGCGACGGCGTTCAGCCGAGCGAGCCATGCCGCGGTTCGCCGCGCACGCAGGCCCTCCTCCGTGGCCGGATCCAGGCGGCCGGAGCGGGGCCCGTGAATGAAGTCGTGCACCGCCTGCACGACGAGCATCGCCAGAACAGCGACCAGCTTTACCGCCAGCGCCTTTCCGTACGAGCTTGCCCAGAAAGCGGCGTTGCCGAGAAGGCCGGCCGAGAAGATGCCGCGGAAGTAGAGGTTGCCGACGCCGGTCAGCAGGAGGATGGCGATCGCGACCCACCCGACGATCCTGAACTGTTCCCCAATGCGGGAGAACAGGTCCCTCCGGAGCGTGGCGGGCTCGATCTGTCGCAGCACCGGCGCGCCCACCACGGCCAGAAAGAACATCCCTCCGAGCCAGAGCAGCGCGGCGAGGAGGTGGGCCGAGACGTTGATGTAGTAGAGGGTAGACATGGTAGGGGTACATAAGCGGGCGGGAACGGTACATCAATGGCGGGTGCCGTACCGGTGTGTGCCGTTGCGGCCGCTTGGCGTGCCTGTGGGGTGCGTTCGGTCGACGCGGCGAACGAGGGACGAATGAACGCGACCAGGCCTCAGAGGCGGCCGGCAAGTAGCACCCGAGCGTGCCGGGCAGCGATAGCGCTGCTGGCAACGGTATTTATGGTCGTGCACGGCAGCCGGCTGGGCGCCCAGACGAATGAGGTGTCGGGAACCTCGGACCCGCAGCGGCTGGAGGCGGTTCTCGAGCAGGTATCTCCCGATCAGCGGCTTCGCGTCGAGGCGGGAAGCCCGGAGGTGCGGCTCGAGGGCCGGTACGCGGGCACTGCCGACGCGGGACTCGCATTGTCTGCGGATAGCGGCGTCGTGCATACGCGTCTCGACGAGATCGATCGACTCTGGACGCAAGGTCGATCCACGGCCAAGGGGGCGCTGATCGGGGGCGTCGCGGGCTTGGTGATCGGCGCGACTTACGGCGCTCTGATCTCGGAGGTCACCTGTGCGGAATCGAGCTGCACGACGCTGGGCCTCGCGGCGGCCGTTGGCGGGATCGGTGCGGCGGGAGGTGCCGCCGTCGGCGCGCTCGTGGGTTTGGCCATCCCATCATGGAAGCTGCGCTTCCCTTAGCTTATCTTATTAGATAAGAAGGACGAGGACTTCAATGACCGTTGTGCTTCAGAGGTTCCTGCTCGCGGCAATCGTCGCTCTGGGGATCGCAGGCTGTGTGGGCGACCTCTTCGACCCCTCACCCGGCGATTTCTACGGGTCGGTTGACGGCATCATCATGGTCATCACGCCCTCCGGGGCCGATCTGGAGTGGGATTGTGCCGTGGGTGAGGGACAACCCGCCGCGAGCGGAGCCGGCTCGCTACACGGGCACGAAGTTCCAGCTGTCGCGGATAACGCTCACCGTGGAGGTGCCGGGCAGCGAGATCACATTGGGACCGTATTCACTGCGCTTGGGCCAGGGGGTCGTCCTCCACCGCTGCTTATAGCCGTCGGGGGCGCTTCGCCCGGTTGGTTCAGTCGCAGGACGCCGGCACCATCTCCCACTCGTCGACCACCTCATCCGTGCCGTCATCGATCCGCGCGATCAACCTCTCGCCGTCTCGACGGTAGCTGATACGCCTGGGGAAATCGTGCTCGGGCGCCTCGAACAGGACCTCTGCCTCACCGAGAGACGTCATTTTGAAGTCGTGCTCCGAGGGCTGGCCACGCGGGAACGGGGTGAGAACCACCTCGCCCTCCGACTCTTCGAGCTTGGAAAACTCCCACATGACGGTTCGCCCCTCGAGGATATAGCGGGTAGTGCCCAGCATCAGGTTATCGCTCGGCGACGTGTAGTACTCCTCGATGATCCCGCTCCCTCGCTCGGCTTGGAAAGTGCCTTCCCAGCACCCAGTCATGAAGTCGAGCTGGCCGAGCTGGCTGAGCGTGCCGCCGGGGTCGTCCGAGCCTTCCGTATTCGGCGGGGCGGGCCGCAAGAGAAGGGGAACGACGAGCAGGACGACAAACGCGGGTCGGGCGGTTTTCATCGCTACACCTCCAATGGGCTCGCACTCTCGTGATGGAGAGCTGTCTCATCTTGGAATGTTGAATATGGCGCCGCGGCCGCTCCGCAGCCTACCATCGCCCTGTCAAAGGGCCTATCTTGTTACGCGCTGAGGGCTCGCGTCGGCGGGCTCTTGTTTTGTTTCGGGGCGTGGCGCAGACCGGTAGCGCGCCTGAATGGGGTTCAGGAGGTCCCGGGTTCAAATCCCGGCGCCCCGACTGGCAGAAAGCCCGCAACCATGCGGGCTTTCGTGCATCTATAGTCCCGTGCCGCCTACCGACGCTCTCACCGCCTCGCAGATGGGCGATCTAAAGCGGGATGTCTTCGGGTGTCTGAAGGCAGAAGCGGCCTCTATGGGGCGCTGAGGCCGCTAGAAACCGATCCTTAAGTCGGGGGCCGGAGTAGGCTCGAACATCAAGCTGCTGTCGTCGGATCGAATCACGAGACCATCCGCGACTGCCTCGACGGACACCGCCACTGCCAGCGCACCAAAGAACGCTGCCTCCAGTACCATCACGTCCGGCTCGGGGCATGCCATGTCGGTCCACGCGAACCCGTCTATTTCCAGCGCTGCCTCGCCGTCCAGGGGCCGCTCGTCGGTCCAGTAGATGCCGCCGCCGAAATTGCAGCCGCCGTGCGTGAGGAATTGGAACCAGCCGGAACGCGCTTCAGCAGGCTCGTCGGTGAAAGTGAGGCTAGGTAGCGCACCGGAGGAAGGTCGCAGCAAGGCGGACGGCGTCTCGACGGAAACCAGATTCCAAGAGGTCCCGACCAACTCGAAGGGCTCGACACTCGCCGGGTTCTCTACGCACCCGACGAGGTGTGAAGCTAGCAGAAGGGCCAACAGGCAGTGCAGGTAACGCATTGCGAACATCTCGGCGGCAAGTCCGATGCTGCGAGAGCCCGCCGCCATGGGCTCGCGCCGGCTGCGAGGCTCACGCCCGACTACCTTGAGAACGTCCGGGAGGGTACGAACCCGTACAGCCCGCCCCGCCCTCGTGCTGAAGAAGCGCCCAGACGCCTTCGGCAGACGGACGAATAATCGATGGAAGCAGCCCGCTGTCCCTAAACTGTTGATTCTTTTCTCGATGGAAGATTCCGGATTGAGCCGAAACGGAGCGTTCGCGGTGCCTTTGATAGGTCCCTGCTCTCCAGCGAAGATCAAGTCGGCGAGGTAGAAACAGGGCATCCGTACCGTTGCGTACTGATAAGGGGGCTGCCTTACGTTGTCGCGATTCGCCTACGACGGGAACCAGCGCTTCACGCTCCCACGACAAGTGGCCGTTCGGATCTTCCGCCAGGCGACCGCCAACGGGCCAGCGGGTCGTCCCTGGGCAGCCAGTATCAGAAGTGGCCCTGCAGCGAAGGTGGAGCGCGGCATCATACACTTCGACCGATCCAAGGGAGAGAGATCATGAAGCGGGATTTCAAGGGCGTCTTTTCTACGACCAGCGCCTGTCTCCTGTTGGTGCTCGCAGCCTGTGCCGACCAGGGAGAGCGTGAGAGCGGTGTCGCGGTTCAGGAACCGTCGGATGTGGAGGAGACCCAGGGCATCGTGCTGCTGCGAGGCCTGCCGACGCTGGGCACCAGTCACAGCGTCGCGATCGTGGAGCTCGACCCGGAGGCCGAGAACTTCGGCGAGATCCTCACGGAGTACGAATACAGCGGTTTTGAGGCCCCGTTGCACCACCTCTACTACAGTCCCAACGGACGCCTGTATTCCACCGGCCTCGATCCTCAGTGCAGCCTCGCCGAAGTGGGCCTGTCGAGGGGCGCCACCGGCGCGCCCGTTATCAACGGACTCGAGTGCCTCGACACGCAAGGTCAGGTGGTCGGCGAGGACATCATGTGGCACAGCGTGAATGGCACGCAGTACATGTTCGTGACATTCATGGGCGGGACCGGACTGGACCAGGCCGACGGGGGATCGATCGGCGTATTCGACCCGCAAACCAACGAGTTGATCAAGATCATCGAAGCAAGAAAGAGCCAGGTGGGTGAGGGAGAGCCCTACATCATGTATACGCACGGCATTTCGGCCTACCAGGACAGGATGGTCGTCACGTCCACCGTGCATCCGGATCTGGCAACCGGTGTGGGCAACGCAATCACCATCATCGATCTGAACACTCTCGAGCCGATCGAGAACATCGTTGTCGAGGACGCCCAGCCCCTGGGGTTTCCCTCATCGCCGGTGGAGGTGCTTTTCGTGCGACCCAGCATATCCCCGAGCGCGACGCCTTCCGTGCTGGTGAACACGATGTTCGGCTTCGAAGTCTGGCAGGTTCCATATGACGAGGCGGACAAGTCCTTCGGCGCTCCCGAGAAGGTCTACGACGGCGCGGCCTCGGGCACTGCCGTACCACTCGAGTTCTACGGAAACGAGACGGAGCTGTTCATCAGCCATGCGCTGCCCGGCGTCGTGAAGCGCTATGCGCTGGATAGTCTCCCAAAGCTGGTGCCTTCCGGGCCGGACATCGATGCCGAGGCGGGTGCGCACCACATGATCTTCTACTCCTCGGCATCAGGACGTTCACTCATCGCCGTGCAAAACAATCTGCTCAATCTGGGCGATGCGGCGGACGACGATCCAACGGACGTGGATTTCCTGGCCAAGGTGAACGATCATTCGATCACGGTGCACGACCTGGAAACCGGCGAGCGGCTGGCATCAGTCAATTTCAAGGATCGCTACCAGAAAGGCATCGAAAACCTCGAGGCTCTCTTCGGCTCGGGGTTCGTGCACCACCACTGAGCGAATGATCAGGGTTTTGGCCATCCTGGCGGCAGTGTCCGCCGCGATGGCATTCGCCTTCTACAGCGGGGTATTTGGTTCGCGCGCGGGCAAGGCAACGCCGCTGCACGACTTTGAAGCTCCTTTCGTATTCGGGCGGTTTCAGCTGCCGGCGGACAATCCGTTGACTCAGGAGGCGGTCGAACTCGGGCGGCGGCTCTTCTACGATCCGCGCCTGTCCGGCGACAACACGGTGTCCTGCTCGACCTGCCATCTGCAGCGCCTGGCCTTCACCGATGGCAAGCCGACTGCAGTCGGCGTCTCGGGTAAGCCACTTGCATTCAACAGCATGAGCCTCGCCAACCTGATGTGGGGGCCGCGGCGCTTCTTCTGGAATGGCCGCGCGTCGACGCTGGAGGAACAGGCTCTAGTACCGATCCAGCACGCCGATGAAATGGCGCAGGACGTGGACGAATTGGTCGATGAGCTGGCCGGGGACGAGACGTATCGGCTCCTGTTCGATGCGGCCTATGGCGAACTAAGCCCGACAAGCATCGCGGCGGCGCTCGCCACGTTTGAGCGCACGCTGGTGTCGGCGAATTCCCGCTACGATCAGTTTCTCAGCGGTGAGGTGAGCCTGACCGAGCAGGAGGAGCTTGGTCGCAAGCTGTTCATGGCGCACCCCGATACGAAGGCCAGCCTTCGTGGCGCCAACTGCATCGATTGCCATAGCCAGTTTCTCACCAGCGGTTTCAAAACCCGCTTCGACGGATTCGTCAACAACGGCCTCGATCCAGAAGCCGAGTTGCCGGCCGGCCTGGAGGAGGTCACCGGCGAGCCTGAGCACCGCGGACTGTTCAAGGTCCCGACGCTGCGCAACATCGCGCTCACGGCTCCATACATGCACGACGGACGCTTCGGCACCCTCGAAGAGGTGCTGGACCATTACAACGAAGGCATCAGAGTGAGCAGCACTCTCAGTCCGTTGATCCTCGAAGCGAGCAACCTGGACGCCGCGTCGGACACCGCAGCGGAGGATCGCGTGAGTCTGAATCTCACTGCCGAGGAAACCGCCGCGGTGATCGCCTTTCTGCACACGCTGACCGACATGGATTTCGTGACCGACGAACGGTTCTCGAACCCCTTTCCGACGGAATGAAGGTCATGAGCCGCCAGGCGTACCTGATCCCGGTTCTTATCTTGCTAGCGGCCGGTGCGGGGGGAGCGCTATACGTTGGCTCGCGGCCCGCCCCGACGGTGCAACTCAGCCTCCGATTTCACCCCTTCGTCGGAGAGGAGGTGCTGCAGCTCGATCAGGGGCGATACGCCAATCCGGGCGGTGAGGGGATGTTCAAGGTCCGCGATATTCAGTTCTTCATCAGCAATATCAGGCTCGTGGCTGAGAACGCCGTGTTTCGGGAAACGGATAGCTATCACCTGGCCCGATTCGACAGCGAGGATGGCATGTATGTCATCGGGCTGGAGCACGTGCCACGCGATAGCTACGAGCGCATCGAGTTCGGCATTGGGGTCGACCCGGCGGCGAATGGGACGATCGCCTCGGTGGGTGACCTGGACCCGAACGGGCGCATGGCCTGGAGCTGGGACGTAGGCTACAAGTTCGTGCTGTTCGAGGGCGCGCTGGAACTGGGTGATAGGCGGATTCCATTGGTCTACCACGTCGGCTTCGACGAGAACTACATGCAGGTGTCGATTCCGCTCGCAGCTGCGCTGTTCGAGCGCCAGCAAGCGACGCTCGATCTCCGAGTCGATCTGCTGCAGATGTTCAAGGGCGCGCAGACCGTGGACATGAGCGCGCTATCGAACGTGAAGTTCGACCGCGGCGACGCCCGCATTCTGGCAAGAAACTTCCACCGCATGGTGTCGTTGTGTCCGGCACCCGGCCGTACCTGTAATGAGGAGAGTTGAGCGCAACTGAGCGAATGGGACAACCGGTTGGATGCTTGGATCGTCGCCTAGAGCTCGATAAGCAGCAGAAGCCTCGGCAGGTCGCGGCGATGCACGCTGACCAAGCGGGAGGCTGTCACGCTTACTGTTACAAGATCAGGCGGCCTGAGACGATCTGAGTTCGAGTGGGTACAGTTGCGTATTGACTCGGCCTCTGACGATAGTCGATCGATGGCGGTTTGGAGCTAGCGGGGCGGCAGTCCTTCCCTCACCAGGCTGTGCGGTTCGTCGCCAGACTTCAGCGCAGACCGTGCTCGTCGGGCGAGCATCAGGGTCGCCGTGGCCGATCCGCCACCCAAGAGTACGAAGATTGTCGCGTTGGCCATGGCGGTCGATACGGACCACGCGTGCCAGGCGTTTGTGGCAAGAACCCCAAAGAAGAGAAGCCCAACTCCAGCACCCAGCGCGGCGAAGCGGGGAAGCGAGAGCTTGTCGAACGAACGGCCGCGTGCGGTGATCGCCAGAAGACCGGAGAAGGCCACACCTATCGGGAAGGCCCAGATTGAGCTTGCGATGACCATCCGGATCATTTCGAGACCATTCTTTTCGCCCACGGGGAGCAGCCACACGAGCCCGGCAATCATCGAAGCGACAACGCCGACACCCGCGGCGAAGGTCAGTCCCGTCCCGATCATCCCACGGATGACCCTCAGCCAACGCGGCATAAATGACCTCCATATACGGTTGCACTTTACTTCGCAAAGTACCCTCACCGACGGAGTGATGTCAACGATATAGGGTCGGCCAAGGAGATGAAGATGTTCGGCAAGTTCTCTCGCAGGGAGTTCCTGCAGACCGGAGCGATGGCGACCGGCGGACTGCTCGCGACGAGAGGCACCCCGCTCGAAACCGAGGCCTTCGCCGCGATGTCGAAGCGCGGCGCTCCGAGTGACAGCGTGCGCTTCGGTGTTATCGGCGTCGGCATGCAGGGCTCGGGCCTGCTTTCAGACGCTCTCAGAATCCCTGGTGTCGAGTGCGTCGCTGCCTCGGATCTCTACGATGGACGTCACACGTTGGCCAGGGAGAGGGCCGACCAGCCCGACCTGCCGACGACGCGCCGTTATCAGGATCTGCTCGATCGCAGCGACATCGACTGCGTCATCGTCGCCGTGCCCGACCACCACCACCGGCAGATCGTGGTGGATGCCGTCCAGGCAGGCAAAGACGTCTACTGCGAGAAGCCGATGTCTCACACGGCTTCGGAGGGATTCGACATGGTCGAAGCGGCCGGCTCGTCCGGCCGGATCGTGCAGGTCGGATCACAGAGAACCAGCTCGGCCCTGTGCGCCAAGGCGAGGGATCTCTATCAGAACGGGGTCATAGGCGAGGTGTCGATGGTGGAACTGTCGCTGGGTCGCAATTCGCCGACCGGCGCGTGGCAGTATCCTCCTCCGCCCGACCTGTCGCCGTCGAACCTGGACTGGCAGGCCTGGCTGGGAAACGCTCCGCAGATCCCCTTCAACGCCGAGCGCTTTGCGCGCTGGCGCTGCTGGAAGGAATACGGCACGGGCGTGGCGGGAGACCTCATGGTGCACCTCATCAGCGGCATGATGTACACGCTGGGCTGGGATGAGCCGCCTCGTACCGCTCAATCCCTCGGGGGCATCTATCGGTGGAAGGACGGACGCAACATGCCCGACCTCCACTCGGTGTTGTTCGACTACGGCGGCGTTCCCGTCTACGTACGACTCGGGCTTGGCACGGCTACTCCCGAGCTCGCTCGTTTCATGGGGCCCAAAGGCATTCTCGAGGCGACCGGGGAAACGCTGACGCACTCTCCCCAGGCCGGCCGCGACACGTACCCTAGTTACTACTCGCAAGGCTTCCCTCGGGCGATGAGGGAAGAGTACCGCGCCGGCTGGCACGCCGAGAACGATCCGACACCGGGCAGCGAGCCGGTGGTCGGCAGCACCCTCTACACGGGACACGACTGGGACGATGTCGTCCCACACCTGTGGAACTTCTTCGAGGCCGTCAGGAGCCGCGAACCCGTCGTTCAGGACGCCGTGTTCGGCAACCACGCCGCCCTCGCGTGCCACATGGCCAACGAATCCTTCTTCCGAGAATCACCCGTGCGGTGGGACGATCAAGCGAGGACCATGAGGAGCTGACGTCAACGCAGGCTGACCTGGAGGTCGGCCTCGAAGGAGACGGACCGCCATGGAAGGACGTGTCAGGGTAGGTATCGTCGGCTCACGATTCATCTCGAGTATTCACGCCGATGCCCTAGAGCGATGCGCGGCGGCAGAACTGTTCGCCGTTGCCTCACCGACAGAAGATCACGCTCAGCGCTTCGCCGAGCGCCACTACATCCCACACCGCTTCACCGACTATCGCCAGATTCTCGAGATGGACGAGATCGACATGATCGTCGTGGGCGCACCCAACGACCTGCACTGCTCCATCACCGTCGATGCCGCACGGGCCGGCAAGCATGTCGTCTGCGAGAAACCGCTCTGCCTGAACCTGGTGGAAGCCGATCACATGATAGAGGAGTGCCACAAGGCCGGCGTGAAGCTCATGTATGCGGAGGAGCTCTGCTTCGCGCCCAAGTACGTTCGCCTGAAGGAGCTGCTGGACAGCGGTGCACTCGGCAGGCCGGTCTTGATCAAGCAGGCCGAGAAGCACGACGGGCCTCACGCCGAGCACTTCTGGGACGTCAGCCGATCGGGCGGTGGTGTCACGATGGACATGGGCTGTCACGCGATCGAGTTCTTCCGCTGGATGCTGGACCGGCCCGCGATTACATCCGTCTACGCACAGATGGGCACCTACGTGCACACGGAGAGGACGCTGGGGGACGACAACGCCGTGTTGATCCTGGAGTTCGAGGGCGACGTTATCGCGGTGGCCGAGGAGAGCTGGAGCAAGCTCGGAGGCATGGATGACCGTGCCGAGGTCCATGGATCCGGCGGCGTCGCGTACGCCGACCTCCTGCACGGGAACGCCATCGAGACGTACAGCGCCGTCGGCTACGACTATGCTGTCGAGAAGGCCGGCAGCACCAAGGGCTGGTCGTTCACGGTCTATGAGGAGGCATGGAATTACGGCTTCCCGCAGGAGTTCGACCACTTCGTGGCCTGCGTCCAAGACGACAGGCAACCGCTGGTCACGGGAGAGGACGGACGCGCGGTGCTCGAGGCCATCTTCGCCGCCTACGAATCGGCACGCACTGGACGCAAGGTCGACCTGCCGTTCGAAACGGATGCGGCCAAACCTCACGACCTGTGGCGCCCGGAGGCGTAGACTTCGGAAACAGTGGCTCGGCAGCCGCGAAGGGCCGCGTCCGACAGATCAGAGAGATCAGGCCGTGCCGGCAGCTCGCGTCAGTCGTCCCTGCGCTTCCTCCACATCCCGGTAGTAGTGTCGGCGAAGAAGCCGAGATGCCGCGCCCTCGTCGAGAATGGTGGTCGCGTCCGGATGAAGCTGCAGGGCGGACGCCGGAACCTGGGCCGTGATCGGTCCCTCGACCATCTCGCGTACCGCGAGCGCCTTCTCTTCTCCCAAAGCGAGGAGCAGGCAGGATCTTGCCTCGAGGACCGTCCCCACCCCCATGGTTATCCCCAGTCGTGGTAGCTCATCGAGGTCCTCGAATGACGGTGCGTTCGCCTCGAGGGTCTCCGGGGTGAGGGTCTTCACACGGGTACGGCTGCCGAGCGACGACCCCGGCTCGTTGAATGCGATGTGGCCGTTGGGTCCGATTCCGAGGATCTGCAGGTCGATCCCCCCGGCCTTGCGGATCGCAGCTTCGTAGGACTCACACACGCCGGAAAGATCTTCGGTTCCGCCCTCCAGCAAGTGGGTATTCGCCGGGACTATGTCGACGTGGTCGAAGAGGTTCCGGCGCATGTAGGCGGCCCAGCTCGCGCTATGGTGGGGCGGGAGTCCGATGTAGTCGTCCAGGCTGAATGTGACTACCTGTGAAAAGGAGAGCCCCTTCTCGCGGTGTCTGCGAACCAGTTCGGCGTAGAAGCCGAGCGGAGTCCTGCCGGTCGGAAGGCCGAGAACGCATGCGGGCGATCGGCGGATGAGGTCGGCGACGCGCGTGGCCGCTCGGTTGGACACTGCCGCGGCATCGGGCTCGATGATGACTCGCATCCGGCCTCCAAATGGTACCAGGGTCAAACGCATGACCACTTGGGGCCATCAACGTAGTTTCACCCGCCTGCCGGTGGTAGCCATCATCGAGCTTCGAGGGCGCGCGACGCTCCCTCCGGCCTGCCTACGCTCCACGCCGTCGGCGAACGCGCATCCCGTCCCATACGGTGCGCGTGGTCTGACGGATCAGTCCATCAACGTCAACGGCGGTCAGGATCTGTTCGTCGATCAGCAATGACGCCAACCCGTGCACCGCGCTCCAGGCCACGTAGGCCTGCGCTCGGGGGTCTTGCCGTTTGATCTTGCCGCTCTCCTGGTAGGCCTGGATCATGTCGACCAGTTGTTCGAACAGGGCGTTTCCGGCCTCCCGCAGCTCGGGCAGGTCTCGGCGAGCGATTGCCTCCCTGCCGTACATCAGGCGGTACTGCGCCGGATTCTCGAGAGCGAAACGCACGTACTCCTCGCCCATACGCCGGATTCGCTCGACGCCGGAACGCGGGGCGCTCGCGTCCACGGCCGCCAGGCGGTCGTTTAGACGACTGAACCCGGCCGCGGCGACCGCGACCAGCAGCGCGGTCTTGTCCTCGAAGTGGCGATAGGCAGCAGCCCGCGACACGCCGACGCGCCGGCCGAGCCCCCGCATCGTCACGCTCGCAGCACCTCCCTCGGCAATCATGGCCGCGGCCTCGTCGAGCAGCGCCGCCCGGAGGTCCCCGTGATGATACGCCCTGGCTTCGTCGGTCATATCTGAAACATGGCCCCGAATGTTGACAAAGTCAACATCTCGGCGTATACTGTATGTTGACATCGTCAACACTGACGATCTGAGCTTATCCGGAAACCAACGCCCGGGTTAACGATATGGCGATCTCCATGTCTTCCTTCACCTCCGGTCGGGAGCGGCGCCTCTGGTTGTATGCGCTAGCCGTGGTGGTGGCGATCTACTCCACCCTGGGGCTGGCGGGGACGCTGGCCGCGGACCTTCGCGAACGCGACTTGTTGAACGCCTCGTTCGTCGTCGGCTTCCTTCTGGTGATAGCGGCTGTCCTCGGAAGTACGCTGAAGCGGCGCCCCGGGCGGCGCGAGATCTGGGTGGCGCTCGGCGTCACGGCTGTCTACGGGATGGTTGTGGTCAGGATGGGGATCACACCCGAAGAGCGCACCCACCTGTTCGAGTACGGTCTGGTGGCCGTCCTCATCCACCAGGCTCTCATCGAGCGCGTGCGGAACGGTGCCCGAGTCCCGATCCCGGCCGTCCTCACGGTAGCGGTGACCGCGCTTTTGGGCTGGCTCGACGAGGGGATCCAGGGGCTCCTGCCCAACCGCGTCTACGACCTCCGCGACGTCGGCGTCAACGCCCTCGCCGGCCTGATGGCGATTTCAGCGAGCGTGGCTCTCGGGCGAGCGCGGCAGTGGAAGGGCGCAAGGGGCCGGTCTCGGTACCCGGTAGCGGCCGAGAACAAGCTGGACGGCTGATCAAGGAGACCCAATATGGCGATCAACGAAGAACTGACCGGCTTCATCCGAGAGGCCCTGAGTCGGGGTCTGCCACGCGACGAGATTCGAGGCGTCCTGAGTCAGGCTGATTGGTCGGAGCAAGAGGCCGAGGCAGCGCTCCGGTTGTTTGCCGCGGTCGACTTTCCTATCGCCGTCCCACGGCCACGCCCCTCGCTCTCGGCTAAGCAGGCCTTCCAGTACCTGGTCCTCTTCGGGACGCTCTATCTCAGTGCTTACGGGCTGGGGAGCCTCCTCTTCCAGTTCATCAACCTCGCGTTCCCGGACCCTCTCTGGTCGGAGTACGAGATCGGCGCGATACCCAGGGCCATCCGGTGGGCGGTAGCATCGCTCGTGGTCGCGACGCCCGTGTTCCTCTACGCGGCACGGACCATCAGCCGGGAGATCGCTGCCTCACCCCTGAAGCGAGCCTCTCCTGTGCGGCGGTGGCTCACATACCTGACCCTGGCGATCGCAGGCGGCATCCTGATCGGTGACTCCACCAGCCTGGTCTACAACCTCCTCGCTGGAGAAGCGACCGCCCGCTTCCTACTCAAGACCCTCACGATCGGGAGCATCGCCGGTACCGTCTTCGTCTACTATCTCCGCGATCTTCGGCGAGACGAGAAAGAGGAGGGTGGTTGAAACCGTCTCTCGGCAAGACCATAGTGGCCATGGGCACCACCCTGGTCGTGGTATCGATCATCACCGGCGTGATCCTGGTTGGATCACCGGCCCGAGGCCGCCTGGAGCGACTCGATGCGGGGCGGATCGAGGACCTCAGGGGGATCATGCCGGCGATTGATCTCTTCTGGAAACGCAACGAACGGCTGCCGACATCTCTCGAGGAGCTGACCGAGGATCCGCGCGTCCAGGTGAACACCGTCGATCCGGGTTCAGCCGAGCCGTACGACTATGCGTTGCTGGATGAGGAGACCTACGAGCTCTGTGCCATCTTCGATCGCGAGTCGCCGGAAACGGCGCGTCGCACAACAGCCGACTTCTGGAGCCACGGGGTGGGCAGGCGGTGTTTCGAGCTGAGCGTCGATACGAGTGGTCGAGCGGCGGACAAATGACCCGATTCCTGGGTATCTGCGTGCTCCTCGGGATCCTGTCCGGTTGCGCTTCTCCGCCACCAGATGGAGCGCAATCGGTCGTTGTCGTGCACGGCCTCGGCCGAACCACCGCATCGATGACGATCCTCGCGTCGCGCGTCAGGGACGCGGGATTTCGGGTCGTCAACTTCGGGTATCCGTCCACATCGGAGGAGATGGAGGCCCTCGTCGATCGGCTCGAAGCCGAAGTGGCGCGCTGCTGCGGTCACGAAGCCGAAACCGTGCACTTCGTCACCCACTCGATGGGGGGAGTGTTGGTCCGGGCCTACCTCGACCAGCGGCCCGAGGTGCACCGGGGGCGAGTCGTGATGTTGAGTCCTCCGAGTCAGGGAAGCGAGGTGGTGGACGCGTTCGCCGACTCGCCGATGCTTAGGGCCCTGTTGGGCCCCTCCGGCTTGCAGCTCGGGACCGATTCCACAGCGATCCCGAGCCGGCTGGGCCCGGTGCGGTTCAGCCTGGGCATCATCGCCGGCAACCGAAGCCTGAACCCGCTGTATTCATGGCTCATTCCCGGGCCCGATGACGGCAAGGTCGGCGTCGAACGGGCCCGGGTCGAGGGCGCGGCCGACTTCCTGGTCGTGCCGGCGAGCCACACCTTCATCATGAATCGCGCGGATGTGGCTGAAGAGGTCGTCTACTTTCTTCACCACGGCCGGTTTCGGCCGCCAGACCACTAGGCGAGCAGCGCGGCCAAGGCCGTCGCTTCCCGCACTCCGTCGCCACCTCGCGCTCCTCAGCGCCCGGAAGTCCCGATGCTCTCCACCACAGCCTCCAGCAGCGGATCCCGACCGGAAAAGTAGTCTTCCGACGATAATTGCACCGGGAGATCGGGCTCGAGCGAATCCACCGACATACGCTGGTACGCGCGAACGCCTTCTGGCAGTGGTCGTTTGGAGTACGCGTGCAGCCCGTTCGCGAAGTGGAGCGTTAGGCCGGAGTTGGGAAGCACGATGTTTCCACCCTCGGACCAGTACTCGAGTCGGTCCCCGGGATGCCGGCCGGCCACGATGGCGTTGCCGGACTCCCGGAACTGCGCCGCGTGGTACAGACCAGCTGAGAATGTGGCCTGATCCGTGAGCACGAACAGGCGCCCCGGCCCGGAGAGCTTCGGGTGTGAGCTAAGTTCCTCCATGAAGGAGGCGGCGATGCCGTTGTTTCCACCGGTGTTGAATCTCAGGTCGACGACAAGCGCCGCGATGTCGAGGCTGTCAAGAGCTGCCGCCAGGTGCTCGGAGAACGCCGCGAAGGTCTCGCCCTCGGGAGAGTTCTGGGAGCGGTTGTACTGGAAGTAGAGGATGCGCGGACCCGCAAGGTACTCGTACCAGTAGTGCGAGTTCGGGTCCCGAAGGTAGAGGGGCGCCTCTACCCGTGCCCGAGCCAGAGCATGAACCCAGCTTTCCCCGGAGGGGAGGAACTCGGATTCTCCCTCGAAGATCGGGGACAGGTTCCGCCAGTTCTCGGTCGGGCGGCGCTTTCGCACCAGGGGGAGCGGCTCGAGGGTGTGTTGTCGTGTCTCGCCCGAACACTCGAGCTCGAGTTCGAGGACCTCCGGGTCGTCCACCAAGCCGAGGCCCTTGAGAATCTCCGGGCTGTTGAGGAAATAGGCGCTCTTGTAGTCCAGCCACGAATCGTTGGCGGCAAAGAGCTCGGCCACAGCCGTACGCGCCTCCCGCGGATCGATTCCACCGAGCGATGTGATCCGGCAACCGAGCGTTTCCCTGTTCCCGGTTGTTGCGCGCACCACGAACAAGCCGTCAGCGAGCCACGATAGACGAACGGGATATCGACGCACCTCCGTGCGGTTGCGCAGCAGGTAGAGGCGGGTGTGGGCGTTGCCCGCGAGCGCCGCGACCCGCGACAACCGCACCATGATCTGCTCGTCGCTCAGCTCGGAGAGGGTTGCTTTCAGGGCGGCAAGCTCCTGGCGCGCGATCTCCCGGGCCTCAGCCGAGTAGCTGCGATCGTACTCCAGGAATCGCTGTCGTACGTGCTCGAGGTCCTGCTCCCAGCCTTCGATCCGGGATTGGGGCGCCGGAGAATCCGGCAAGCGCCGGAGCGCGAACGGGAACTCCCGACCCGACGCCGAGGCGGCCCCGACGATCTGCTCTCCCACGAGGTGGCCGGCGAAGGCCACCTGCTGGGGTCCGAGTTGAAGCTCGAAGCGGATGCTGTCGCCGTCGAGCCGCAGATTCTCGGCGCTGAGAGGGTTGCCGGCGATCGTCGCCTCTCCACGCCAGCCGGAGCCCGACGGCGCGAACTCGAGTTCCGCCATGATCGACTGGTTCGAGGTCTCGACGAAGCCCTCCCACCTTCCAGCCCACTCCTGTCCTGCAGCAGGCTCCCAGGCGACCAGGTTCAACCAGAGGGCGAGGGGCACACCGAGTGCCGCACGAAGCGGCGCGAGACCTGTGCGAGAAAGACTAGGCATCGGCGGGGCTCCAGGATCGCTGGTGGCTGCACACGGGAATACGGGCTCCAACCCTTGGGACTACGACGCGGGTTCGACATCTGTTTCGAGAGACTGTCTTTCAGTCAGGCGCCCACGGCAAGCGCTCTTGCTTTGCCGATTCAACTCCGCAGCTTAGCGGTGGGTCGACCCGCATGAGAAGAACGGAATCGCCATGGCCCAAGAGCACGTTAGCCTGAGCAAGGAGCTGGAATCGTGAAGATCGCGGTACTCGGGTCGGGCGCCGGCGGCACGGCCGTCGCCTTCGATTGGTCGGCGCACGGCCACGATGTCTTTCTGTTCGACTTCGAACGATTTCCGGACAACGTCCGTCAGATCGCCGCATCGGGGCGGATCGAGGCCGAAGGGGATCTGGAAGGCGAGGCTACGATCTCCTACGCAGGTCACGAGATCGACCGGGTGATAAACGGGGCCGACATCGTCTTCGTGGTAGGCCCGGCGTTCGCCACGCGGCCCTTCGCCTCGGCATGCGCCCAGTTTCTGGAGGCGGGGCAGGAGGTCGTCATCTGTCCCGGTTCGACCGGCGGGGCCCTGGCCTTCAAGCACGAAGCCGGCCTGGATGTGGCGTCGGATGAGATCCGCGTTTCGGAGACCTCGACGCTGCCCTACGCGGTTCGGCTGACGACGCCGGGATACATCCGCGTCTTCCTCAAGCTCGGTGGCGGCTTCTTCGTCGCCACGCTCCCCGCGCGGCACACGGAGCACACGCTCGGCCTGCTCCGGGAGGTGTACCCCGGGCTCGAACCGGCTCGCAACGTCCTCCAGACGAGCCTGCAGAACGCCAACCCCGTCATCCATCCCGTCGTCACTTTGCTCAACACGGCTCTGCTCGAGCGCACGGGCGGTGACTTCCTGTTCTACGAGGAAGGCGTGACGCCGGCCGTCGGCCGATTGATCGAGGCGGTGGACCAGGAGCGGATGGCCATCGGAAGGGCACTCGGGATCGAGGTCGTCCCAGACCCCGAGCTCAGCCTCCGGCAGGGCTACATGACGGAAGCCTCTTACGAGGACGGGTACCGGAGGGCGCCCGGCTTTCGAGGCATCAAGGCCCAGCCGAGTCTCGATCACCGGTATCTGAACGAGGATGTCGGCTACGGATTGGTATTCCTTTCCGCCCTCGCCCGTCAGCTCGGCGTCGCGACCCCGATCATGGATTCGGTGATCGAGCTCACGTCGCGTCTCATGAACCGGGATTACCGGGCCGAGGCGCCGCACACTCCGGGGGCGCTCGGCATAGCGGACCTGGATTCGCGTTCCCTCCAAGAGCTGGTGTCCTAGAGCAACCCACTCCCGCGGGCATGAAACCTCACCCGCCCTTCATGTCTCTAAGAAGCGGAAGGAGACGTCCATCAGAAATCGCAGGCCGCCGTCGAGGCGGCCCGTGAACATAGAGGAGAGTCGACGTGACCAAGATCGTCGTTCTGGGAGGCAGCTTCGGAGGCATGACGAGCGCCTTCGAGCTCAAGCGAAAGCTCAGGGACAAGGCCAGGGTCGTCGTTATCTCTCGCGACAAGAACTTCGTCTACATCCCGTCGCTGATCTGGGTGCCGTTCGGCCGGCGAACGGTCGACGACATCACCTTCTCCGCCGAGAAGACCATCAAGGATGGCGACATCGAGTTCATTCACGACGAGGCTCTCCGCGTTGTGGGCGAAGAGAACAAGATCATCTTGAAGTCCGGTCGCGAGGAGAGTTATGACTTCCTGATCGTGGCCACCGGCGCATCTCTGGCCTGGGATGCGGTCCCGGGCCTCGGACCCGACCAGCACAGCCACTCGATCTTCACGCCCCCGGACGCGGAAGAGACTTTCGAAGCCTGGAAGGCGTTCATCGAGGATCCCGGGCCGGCTGTCATCGGAGCGGTGCCCGGTGCCAGCTGCATGGGCGCCGGCTACGAGTATCTGTTCAACTTCGATCGCCATGCTCGGAAGGCGGGCATCCGCAAGCAGACGCCGATCACCTGGGTCACTCCCGAGCCGGCTCTGGGGCACTTCGGCATCGGAGGCATCAAGGGCGGCGAGTCGATGCTCAAGATGTTCCTCAAGATGCAGGGCATCGACTATCGCGCCGACGCGGCTATCAAGGAGGTCACCGAAGACTCGGTCGTGCTGGAGTCCGGTGAGGTCCTCCCGGCCAAATGGAAGATGCTGGTGCCGCCCTTCCGCGGGGCGAAGGTCGTCTTCGACTCACCCGGGTTGGGTGACGAGAAGGGCTTCATCCAGACCGACGATACGTATCGGCATCAGCAGTACCCCAACATCTTCGCCGCCGGTCTCGCGGTCCAGGTGGTCAACCCCTTCCTCGGTTCCGTTCCGTTCGGTGTGCCGAAGACCGGCTACCCGACCGATGAGATGGCCAAGACCGCCGTCGAGAACATTCAGAAGCTCATGGAAGGTCAGTCGAGCCTGGCCTGCAAACAGTTCGGCTCGATACCGGGCGTCTGTGTCATGGACGCGGGCAACAAGGAGGTGCTGATCCTCACCAACAGCCTCTTTCCGCCCCGTAAGTTCGCCATGATGGTGCCCAACCTCTTCGGCGACTTCTTCAAGGTCATGGTGGAGAAGATGCTGATGCTCAAGTATCGGCGCGGCTGGTCGTTCCTTCCCTGAGCCCGTGAAGTTTGCCTGAGCTGTTTAGGCCGTAGAGGTCACGCCCCGGGGCGGTCGTAGCAGATCGTCCCGGGCCTCGACCGGCCGCTGCTTCTTGCGGCGCAACCGCTTGATCCGTTCGCTGACGCGGTTCCGGAAGCTCATGCGGATGAAGAGGCGCAGAATCGACCGGTCCTTCATCATCCAGCGAGCGACCTTTCTTGAGACCGCTGAGAGGTTGAAGAAGGCGTCCAGAATCTCGGCGCGCGCCCGCACGATCTCATCGTGCGTGAAGTGCTTGAACCGGATCGAGGGCATGTCCTTTCGGACCCGGTCCCAGTCACGGCTGGCACGCCCTTCCTTCTCGAGCCGGTCGAACAGCGGCGTGCCCGGCCAGGCGGTCATCAGGAAGACCCGGGGGAAGTCCGCGTCCGCCTCCCGAAGCTCCCGGATCAGTCGCTGCGGGTAGTCCTTGTCGTGGGCATCCATCCCGAGGATGCAGGAGGCGATGACGCCGATGTTGTGATCGTGAAGGGCGCGGACCGCCTTTGGGTAGTCCACGCCCAGGTTCTGCCGCTTGTTTACCTCCTTGAGCGCGGTCTCGTCGGTGGCCTCGAAGCCCAGAAAGATGGCGCGGCATCCTGCACGGTACATCAGGTCCAGCAGCTCGTGGTCCTCGGCTACCGTGACCGTGGTCTGGCACCCCCAGTAGAACCCGTAATCCCGACGGATCATCTTCTCGAGCAGGATCTTCCGGTCCTCGACGGCCTCCTCGCCGTAGCCCATGAAGTTTTCGTCGGTGACCACCACGACGGGGTAGTCCCGCACGTGGTCGAAGTCGGCGAGCACCGTATCGTGCGGGATCGCGCGGTACTTTCGATGAGGGAAGACGGTCAGGTAGCAGAACGAGCAGTGGTACGGACAGCCCCGTGAGGTCATCACGGATGGGTACTCGTAGTTCTCGTGGATGAGGTCGCGGCGAGGGGTCCCCAGATCGTCCAGAGATACGTCCATTCGTCCGAAGTATCTCTTCCGCAGCCGTCCCGCCTCGAAGTCCTCCAGCAGCTCGCGCCACGGCCCCTCGCCCTCTCCCGCGATCACGGCATCGAAGTGCTCGAGGGCCTCGTCCTGGAGGGCGGTGACGTGAGCGCCTCCGCTCACACAGGTGATGCCGCGGGAGCGCAGCTCGTCCGCCAGCTCGTAGGCTCGGGTGATCCCCGGCGTGATGGGGGAGAACGCGACGAGATCCGCCTTGAGCCGCGAGGCATCGACCTTCTCGCCCACGTACTCGTCGTCGAGCGTGATCCGGTAGTGATCCGGGGTGTGCCGCGCCACGTACGCGAGCGCGAGCGGGCTGTAGAGGAGCTCCTCGCCGCGGGTCTCGTTATACCGGGACGGATAGATCATCCGCAGGTCGATCATCGAGGCCTGACGCTGGTGCGGTGCTGTATCCCAGATCCTCGTAAAGCTACGCCGGGAGCCGTGTCTCCGTCGAGATCTGCTTTCGGCCGGGCCCGCAGGCGTCCGTCAGGTCGGGTTGGTCAGGAACATGTGGGTCCAGAGCCGGTCTCTCAGGCCAACCCCGTGGTGCGTGTATCCGCAGCGCTCGATGTTCGCACGGTGTCCGCTGCTGCCCATCCACAGGTCGAAAACGACCTGGGCGGTCGATGGCCCGGATGCGATGTTCTCACCGGCTGCGCTATAGCCGATCCCGGCCTCGGCGAGTCGATCGAACGGCGATTGACCCTCGGGGTTCGTGTGACTGAAATAGCCGCGCTGCGCCATATCCTCGCTATGGGCCTGCGCAACCGCTGCGGCACCCGAGTGCCATGAGAGCTGCTGACAGCCGATCGAGCTCCGGTGATCGTTGACCAGCGTAACGAACTCCGAGACCTCGTTCCCGTTGGGTGGCGGCGGAGGTGGAGGTGGTGGCGGCGGTTCGGTCCCGGTGGCGGTGAACGTGACGGGATTGCCGGCGACGCCGGAGGCCTGGACGGTTGCGGTGAGCTCGTTGGTGCCCGGGCTCGGGCCGAGCGTCCAGCGGCCGG
>CAMYMV010000037.1 GCA_947259585.1 uncultured Gemmatimonadales bacterium
CGGGACGCCCCAACCCAACGGTTGGTCGCGTCCAGGCACGCCAGAATCGCCGCTTCTTCGAGCGAATCGTGCACTCGACTCACGCCGGGCAAGGTCATCGACCGCCTGCCTGCGAACGCTCTAACAAGAGCGATCACAAGAGGTTGGCCTTCAACCTGTGTGCTCGACACGTCCGAAATGACGAATCGCACCCTGGAATCGTACGCGTCTTCCAGGGCCCGCAGCACGGCGCTGGCTGCTACCTCGAGGCGTACAGTTGCATAGTCCGCGCCTTCCGCCTCGCCGACGTGCTCTGATTCTTCTTTCTGGAGCTTGACGCGGCAGATCGCCTGGCCGCCCCGTCGCTCGATGTCGAACGTTTCGAGTAACACCTCCCGGCCACCCGACTCGACAACGGCCGCGGCGGGCGCGGGTGAATGAACCGGCTGTGGCTTGGCCTGAGGAATGTCCGGCTCCTGAACCTGTGCCACGGAGATTCTTCTGTGGTCGATCTCCATGCTGAACTCGGCCATCAGCGCGGATTCGATGTTGCGGACGATCTGCTTAGCACCGGGGCCGGAGCTCGAGAGGACATGGAATTCTTCGATCCCGCCACTTCCGTCCGGTACGAGCTTGATCGCGTCCACGCCCTCGAGGCTGGAGAGAAGGTGTTCGATTCGCCGCAGGCCCCACGGATCGAGACCGGTTACGTCTTCCATAGCCTCCGGGCCATCAGGAATCATCGAGCGTACTCCCCTCTGCGGACAGGATGGATCCTGTTGCCACCCTGGGCCTTCGCGATGTAGACCGCTGCGTCGGCTTCGGCGAGCAGGTCGTCGGCGGCCAACACGGTGTCACGAGCCCCGATATGATACGCGATCCCAACACTTACCGTAACTCCCACCGTACCGTTCGGAGCAGCCAGGGCGATCTTGGAGATACGGTCACGGATCTCGTCGGCCACGCGCTCGACACCCTCGAGCTCGGCGTTCACGAGGAGCACGACGAACTCGTCGCCTCCGAAACGTGCAGCCACGTCCGTCGACCGAACGCTGTCTCGGATGGCGTCGGCCACGGAGCGCAGCAAGTCGTTGCCGACCTGGTGCCCGTATTGGTCATTAGCCTCCTTGAAGCCGTCGAGGTCGAGGAAGAGCATCGCGAGCGTCGAGCCTGTCCGATTGGCTCGCGCCACCTCTTCCCCGAGTCGATCCTGTAATGCTCGATAGCTGTAAAGATCCGTCAGAGCATCATGCGCGGCGTCACGCGCCATGCCCTCGTACTGACGAATCATGTAGTACGGGCAGATCGTGAGGGTAGCTCGTTCCCGAGCGACCGCCGCCGCGAACGATGTACAGGTCATGTGGCCGCAAGCGCCGCAGTCCCAGGGCTCGCCTCCAGGAGCCGTGCCGATCTGGTCCAGCACGCCCTGGACACTGGCCTCTTGAAGAGCGGGGAGCGCCGCTCTAGGCTCATAAGTCGCGGAAAGGTCTACACCTGCAGGTCGCTCGATTACTGGCGCGATGGCCCTGTTTCGCTCGGTGAGCTCGACGATGCCTCGGCGCCAGAAGAGCTGGTCGTGTGGGCCCAAGGCGGGATGATCGAGAGCTCCTTCAAAAGGAAGGATGTCGATAAAGCCCAAAACCTTACCTTCGTTGATCGCCCAGGCGACGGCCTCGAGGGAATGGAGGCCCCGGAGCTTCATCAGAGCGCGCGATGAGAGGCGCTGCTCATCCAGCATCGCACGCGGCAATCCTCCGGCCGCTGACAGGTATCGTCGAGTCTCTGGCGGAATGACATTGAGTGTCTGGAGCTGGTCGGTAGGCGTCGCGTCTCGCTCCTCGAGCAGATGGCCGAGCTCAGCGAGGGACAGCGACGCGTCGACCTCGTCGTCCCCCTGCGGTCCCGCCGAATGCACGCCCGCGTAGACGATGGGAGAGTCTTCGAAGGCGTGTCGAAGGAAGCGCGCGAGCGCGATTGTCGGCGTGACGACGGGGGCCAGGTAGGGCACGAGCTCCGGATATTTCGCCCGCACATAATCGACGACGATCGGGCTGGTCGAGCGAATCCACGTACCCGGCCCCTCCTTCTCTTTCCAGAGCCGAAGGTACTCGGCGGCCACCAACTCGTCGCCGAGGTTGTCGAAGAAGACCGAACGAAAGCCAGCAGAGAGACAGGCGTTGACCAGCTGTTCGGGAGTTGCCGGATAGAAGCCGACGATCGCTTCGGAGGGGAGGATGAGGAGGGCGCGACCGCTCTCGATGGCGCCCTCGACGCTTCTGGTATCCCCGACCACATCGATCGCATCGTGGGGGCAGGCCGGCACGCAGAAGCCGCACTCCGTGCATGCCGACTCGACGATCTCGAGATCGTCTCCTCGCACCGATATCGCCTCGACCGGGCATGCCCTGACGCACGCCATGCAGGCGACGCACCGATCGTTGATGGAGAGACTAAGACTCACTGCTTTCCGAACCGCTGACCTTCCAGAACCTGCTACCGCCCGTGACCCCCCGGCGACCTACACATGGGGAGCGCGCCCCAAAGCGACGCTACAAGAAGCAGGCCCTCGACCGACATGTGCCACCGTCCCGAGGTGTACACACTGTACCTCTAAGTGGTGCAGTCTATTACGAGGCTACCTCCTTCGGCGCTCCGGGTTGTTCGTCGCCGCCTGGAAAAGCGCCCGCGGGCATCTGTGGCGAGGCCGACACGATCCCGGGGTTGGTGCCCAGGGTTCCGTCGGGGCTCGGGCGCGGGGTCTGTCGCTGACGGGCAAGTCCGGGCGTCACGGCGTGATTGCCTCGATGCAACGAATGTCGTCGTGGTCCGTGTGATTAACGTAAGTTGATACTGGTATGGCGATTAGTTCCTCTTCTGCCAGCGGTACGAGGAGCTTCCGGATATCCTCGTGCCGGCGAACTCCGGGGTCCAGCCAGAGGCGATGATAGTCAGGCGGGATGATGACCGGCATCCGGTCGTGCAGGGGAGCAACGAGGTCGTTCGCATCGGTCGTCAGGATGGTGCAAGATTCGATGGTCTTTCCCGCGCGCTCCCGATGCTCCCACAGACCGGCGAAACAGAACGGAAGTCCATCCGGTCGTTGAAGATAGAACGGTTGCTTCCGACCGCCCTCGCGCTTCCACTCGTAGAATCCGTCCGCGACGACGAGGCAGCGACGATCCGCGAATGCGTCCTGGAAGGCGGGCTTGGTGTGCGCTGTCTCGGCTCTCGCGTTGATCAACGTCGGCCATGAGGACACTTCATCGACCCAGTAGGGCATGAGACCCCACCTGAGCAGCGCCAGCTCGCGGCCTCCGCGCCGCTCGTCGTAACGGATGACCGGAATTCCTTGGGTCGGCGCCACGTTGTACCGGGGCGAGAGCGCGTCCGGCTCGAAATAGTCCACCTCGAACAGGCGCGCGACCTCCGCTGCCTGAGTGGTGAGGGTGAAGCGACCACACATCTTCGCTAGGAGCCTTCCGAGGCTGCTGGTAGAGGCGGGATCTCGAGCCTCTCGGTGTGGATCCCATCAGGAGTGGTGAAGTAAGCGATCTTGCCCCTGCCTCGCGCACCCGAGTGATCGATCGCCCCGGCATACAGCCGCAGACCGGCTGGGATTCCGCAAAACAGAAAGCTCCCGTTTTGGTCCGCCACCGTCTGGAACCTCGAGAGCGACTCGGGGCCGGAGATCCCAGCGACCTTCCAATCGGAGAGCGTCTCGACGTCGACTGGAGCTGCCAGCACACCGAGGACGTGTGTGGAGAGATGGACGATCGCGCCCTGCACCGGCAGGCCAGTACCCGTCTCCAAGACCGTGCCTGCTATCACCGACATCTCCGACTCTACCGTTTCGCCGGACTCGCCTACGGCCGCGGGACAGAGAGCCGGGATCAAGGCCGAGGCGGGCGGGACGGCGAGATCGACCCGGGTGACCTCACCTTCCTGAACGACTGCTCTCTGCAGCACCGATCCGAGCCGGAGCGCCTCCGCTCGGCGATGCGAGAATGTCAGGTAGAACTCCCCGACCGGAAGATTCTCCAGTGAGTATCGTCCCTCGGCGTCAGAGCTCGTTCGCAGGTTCGTGCCGAGCAGGGAGACCGTAGCGCCGCCGAGCGGCGCGTTCGAGGTGCTGTCGAACACCTGACCCGAGAGCGCTCCGCGGCCCGGCGTGAGCCCACCCGGCGCCACGGTGATCCGCCCCTGCGCGTCGGCGACGATGAGTACCTCCCCGCCCTGTTCCACAATCGCGCCAAGCCTGATCCTCCGTCTCTCTCTGGGCGGGTTTCCGGGAACCGGTGGACCCGTCCTTTCCATCACCGTGACCTCCTCGAGCACGGGCATGCGGATATGCCACTCATTAACGATCCAGGCGCCGTCGGGAAGGCGGCGAAAACCGACGCGACCGCCCAGCTCGTCTGACTCGACACCGGACGGCAGGTTCTCGTACCGGTAGTGGATGAACTGAAGCTGAGCGGTCGACCGATCGAGCCACAGCACGCCGCTTATGTCGGTTCGGTCGGTTTCGACGAGCGGCTCGAACCCCAGTCCGATCATACCAGCGGTCTCACCGCCGCCCTCCACGACCCGGAAGCAGTGATCATCGAGGAACAGATCGGACAGCAGGACCTGCGCATCGGGTGCGAAGTACTCGGTGGTGTCCGAGGGTAGGCGGCGCGTATAGCCCGAGGCAGCGAGTTCCTCCACGGGCAGCGCCCGAAACGGATTCACGGCGAGACCGCTCTGGATCTCCGTTTCCTCCTCAAGGACCCGGAGATCTCTGGGGTCGAGCGTGCTGCGGTGAAGTCGTGTCGTGAATCGGAAGGCACGCTGCTTCTCCGTCCAGACCGCGGTGGTCAGCGCTTTTTTCGCTTCCTCCCACACCCGAGCCATCCGTCGGCCGTCTTCCGGTCGACTCTCGCATCGTCGTTCGCCCTCGACGCTGATGGTGGCCAGCTCGACAGGGCTCACGGGCATTTCCAGGCGGTATTGGATCGGCGGACCGGGAGTCAGGCTCAGCGGAGGGGAGGAGAAGCTGTCGTACCCGATTCGCTCCGCCCTCACGGTATAGCGGCCTACCGTCGGCGCCTGCAGCACGAAGACTCCGAGGTCGTCGGTGAGTGTCCCCGCCACGGTGGAGTCGCTCCCGTCCAGCAGAACAACGAAGGCGCCCTCGATCGGTATTGCCGAGCTTTCCTCGACGAGCGTGCCCCTGACCGACTGGGCTTCGAGATTCGAGACGTGGAAGGGGATGGCCAGACAACCGAGGAGCGCCAGGGCATGGCAGGGCCGTGATGCCGCGCGGGAATGCGATCGGGACATCGGGTATCTGCAGCTTCGGCTCAGGACCCGCTCAAGCTTTCGGTCGGGGCAGCTACCTCAAAGATAGCCTCGTGAATCTCATCCTCGGCGACCGTGAAATAAAACACTTCCTCGGCGCCTATCCCTTCTTGATCCCCCGAGCTCGCCGCCGAATAGAGTCTGATTCCGGTCGGGACTCCACAAAACAGAAAGCCACCGTTGTGGTCCGAGGTCGTCTCGAGCTGGATCTTCTCGACGCCCGCGTCCGGTTCGGCGAGGTCGGACCCCTCGAACACGCCGCCGAGGTGTGTCGACAAGCGCACGGTCGCATCCCGCATCGGGTCTCCCGAGAGCGCGTCGATGACCAGGCCTACGACTATGCCCTCGTCCCTCTCCTGCCCCGGGCACAAGGTGGGCGCCAGGCGCCGGGCCGTCGGAATCGTGAGGTCGACCCTGACTCGAGTGTCTTCCTGTATCTGAACGGGCCGCAGCGCTGAGCCGAGACGAAGCATGCCCACTCTCGGGTGGGAGATCGTGACGAAGTAATCTCCGGCTGGCAGATAGTCCATCGAGTACTGTCCCTCTTCGTCGGTCGTCGTCCGGAAGTTGGTACCCAGGAGGGCAACCGTCGCGTGGGTGAGGGCCGCGTTCTGCGTGCTGTCGAACGCCACTCCGACCAGGGAGCCACGTCCCGTCGGACCCACCGACTGGCCGACCGGGTCGGAGATTCCGACGAGCGCCCCGCCCTCTTCCTTGACGGCCACCAGCTTACGCTTCTCGCGCAGGCGGCGGAGGCTCCCCGGCACCGGATTGGGATTGCCCTCCAAGGTGACCTCGGTGACCGGCATGCGGATATGCCAGTCGTCCACGACCCAGGCCCCCCCAGGGAGCATCCTGAACTCGAGACGTCCGCCCAGCTTTTCGGCACCCCTGATCTTCCCGGGGAGGTACTCGTAGCGGTACTCCACGAAACGGAGGTGAGCATCGCGTGCGCTCAACCAGAGCACGCCGCTCACGTCCGTCTTGTCACCGTCTCGCTTCACCGGCTCGAACTCGAGTCCTATCATCCCGTCCATGTCGCCTCGTCCCTCGACGACCCGGAAGCAATGGTCGTCCAGGAAGACATCCGACAGGAGGGTCTGCGCGTCCGGAGCGTAGTACTCCGTGGAGTTGTCGTCGTCGAAGCGCCGGGCGTAGCCGATCTCGGCGAGCTCCGCGGCCGGCAGAGCCCGAAAGGGGTAGGCGGCCAGGCCGCTCTTTATCTCGCCCTGCTGCTCGAGAATCTCCAGGTTGCGGGGGTCGAGCAGGCGCTCCCAGAGTTGGATGGTAAACCGGAAATTCCGCTCCTTCTCCGTCCACACCGCTGTGGTCAGCGCCTTCCGCGCCTCCTCCCAAACGGCTGCCACACGCTCACCCTCGGCCTTCCGGATATTGCACTGGCGCTCACCCTCCACGCTGATCTGAGCCAGCTCGACGGGGCGCACGGGCATGGTCATTCGGTAGTCCAGCACTTGCCCCAGTTCGAGATCCAGATCCGGAGATGTGTAGCTCTCGTAGCCGATTCGCTCCGCCTTCAACTGGTACCGGCCTGGCGAGGGTGCCTCGAGCACGAAGCGACCTACCGCGTTCGTCAGCATGGCGACGACCTGCTCGCCTTCGGCGTCCACAAGGACCACGAAGGCTCCCTCGATCGGCGCGCCAAGGGTCTCCTCGACAAGCTCGCCGCGGATGGTTTGAGCGGGGGTTGAACGGAGGGTAACGAGCAGCAGAAGGCCGAGCGCCCAGAGGGCCCGCGCGTACTTACCGCGCCAGCCGAGCGTCGGCCGGGCCGCGGTTCGAACCGCTACAGTTGATAAGAAGTGCCTCTTCACTCCGACCGACCCTGCCATCTATCAATGAGCGCTCCGACGTCAACATAAGCCGGGGTGGAAGGGTACGCTGCGGATCCGAGCTCGCCTGAGCCACGCGAGCAGGGTCCGCGGCCTTGCCCCGGCCCGAACTCGGCCAGAGAATGCGTCCGTATCACCGTTCGAACCCAGACACCGGGGGCCGTGGGAATGCCGTCCAGCTCTTCCATCATCAAGAAGCTCTTCTTTCGTCTCGATGGCGCCGCCGACAGCAAGATAGTCAGGTTCACGAGCGCCGCCGGGACCCGTTGGGCGGCTGAGCTCTGCCTGCATTCCGGCACCGACCCCCAGTCACCGCGGCTCATGATCCTGTTTCGCGATCTGGACGAGCCGACGACGCCGCAGAGGTACAATCTGGCGCCGACATGGACATCGAAGGTACCCGCCGAGGCAGCAGAGCAGCTGGCAGAAAGGGATCTGCGAGAATTGCTTGCTACCTCCGTCAAGGCCTGAGGGACGTCCGCCATGAGAAGGACCTTCTTCGATCAGAACCTCCTAGAGTGGGAAGCCTATGTTTCGGGCGGACAGCCCGGATCGCGGGCAGCCGCTCGCATCTACTTCAACTGTCTGACCGACAGGACTCGCAGACCGTTGTTCGTGACGCACGAGGGCGGTGACGTGGTGGAAGCCCACCGAACCCTCGGCGAGCTCGATGCTGCCGGTTTGGTCGCCCTGCTGGCACGGGCAGAGCAGCTGCCCTGACCGAATGATCAAGGAGCACCGGGACGGTTGGATCGAAGTCGTCACCGGCGTGATGTTCAGCGGTAAGTCCGAGGAGCTGCTGCGCAGGGTGCGCCGGGCGATGATCGCGCGGAAGAGCGTACAGGTGTTCAAGTCGCACCTCGACGACCGCTACGGCGGGATCGGTCACATCAGTTCTCACGACGGTCAGGAGATCCCGGCATTGCCGGTCTCGAGCTCGAGGGACGTCGCCGAGCAAGTGGAGCGCGGCACCCAGGTCGTGGCGGTCGATGAGGCGCAGTTTCTCGATGGTGGAGTGATCGCCGTCGTGAACGCGCTCGCCGACGAAGGCCGCCGCGTCATCATCGCTGGAACCGACATGGACTTCCGCGGCGAGCCGTTCGGCCCGGTCCCGGCCTTGCTGGCGGTGGCAGAGCGGATCGACAAGCTGCACGCGATCTGCGTCGTCTGCGGAGAGCTGGCGACCCGAAACCAACGCCTGATCGATGGAAGACCGGCTCCGGCCGAGGGTCCGACGATTCAGGTCGGAGGGCTGGAGAGTTACGAAGCGCGCTGTCGGCGCTGCCACGACGTGCCTTCGGCCGCGGATGATCAGATGCAGCTCATCTCCCAGATTCGTCGCCCTGTCTGAGCGATCGCCCCGGATCGACGAGTCGACGGCCGAGCAGGCCGCTCCCATGACACGCACTCCCCAACGTCCCGGTTTGTCAGGCTGATACGTTCCCAGAAGACGGCGCTTCTCCAATAGGGGCGGCCGGAACACAGACATGCTGTCGTGGGTTGACCGGGGTATGAGACGCTTCACTAACCAGGGAACGCACCGCATCGGACGGGTGGCGATCGCCGCCGTGCTCGCTCTTTTGCCCTCTTGCGGCGCGTCGCCGACCGCCCCCGACCCAGGGCCCGTGGCAGAGCTCACGTTCACCTCGTCGACGCTCGATCTGAGCGATGACCTTCAGGCCGGGACCTCGCTTCGCAACGTCGGCACGGCAGCCATCGGGCCGATCACGATCGCGGTCGGACAGCTCGAGCTAAGCGGCGTCTCGGTGCCGGGCGCCACCGTCGAAGTCAGCCCGGTCGAGATCCCAACGCTCAATCCCGGCGCTGCGGTGAACGTGACGGTATCGGTCGTATCAGACGTGGCGCTCCAGCCCGGAAGTTACAGCGCTCGATTGGACGCGGTCGTCGTTGGTCGATCGGAGGCGTCGGTGGGCCTTGGATTCGTCGTGGAGCCGCCCGCGGCGGACGTCGCCTCGATCGAGATTCTGGGCGCTCCGGTCGGTGCCCGGCAGGGTGACGCGTTGGTTCTCCGCGTGGAAGCGCGGGACGGATCCGGTTCGATGATAGACGGGGTCCAGATCGCCTGGACGGTCGACCCGCCTGGTGCGGGTCTGATCACGGCTGAGGGACGTTTCGTCGGGTACGAGCCCGGCATCATCCAGTTGACTGCCAGCGCGGGCAGCCAGGAGTCGACCGCCACCATCGAGGTCTCGCCCCGCGGCCTGGCGCAGGGCTCGTTCACGGTTGCCGGCCAGGGAGAGCAGGACCTCCGTTTCAACTCGGACCTATGGGTCCATGGAGACTGCGCCTACACGGGCACCTGGGGCGACCGTCTGGGCCAGCTCGGAAACACGCTGAATGTCTGGGACATCTCGGATCCGACAGCGCCGAGGCTGACGGCCGACGTGCTCGTCGACGCTCGCGTGGTCAACGACGTCAAGGTTCGGGCCGATGGAAGGGTGGCCGCGATCAGCCACGAGTTCTCGCTCGATCAGCTGAACGGGATCACGCTGCTCGATCTGTCGGCGGAGTGTGATCCCGAGGTGATCAGCCGCTTCACGACGGGTCTGCAGTCGGGGATACACAACGTCTGGATCGAAGATGACTTCCTCTACGTGGTCACCGACGGCGTCGGCAGCGGCCTCCGCATCCTCGACATTTCGGATCCGAAAACCCCGACCGTTGTGGCCGCTTTTGCGGATCCCTTCAGCTTCCTGCACGACGTCTACGTTCGTGACGGCCTGGCCTTTCTGTCGCATTGGGACTCGGGCCTCATCGTACTCGACGTCGGGAACGGCATCGTCGGCGGCAGCCCCGGCGACCCGAGAGAGGTGAGCCGCATCCGGACCACGGGGGGCCAGACGCACAACGCGTGGTACTGGCCGGAGCGCGGTCTGGTGTTCGTTGGCGAGGAGGATTTCAATACCCCCGGGATCATGCACGTTGTCGACGTGGGCGACCTCTTCGCCCCGGTCGAGGTGGCGACCTTCCGGGTGACGGCCGACACTCCTCACAACTTCTGGCTGGACGAAGAGCGGGAGATCCTCCACATGGCGTGGTACACGCAGGGGATCATCTCCCTGGACGTTTCGGGTGGGTTGTTGGGTGAATTGGAGCGCCAGGGCAGAACCGTGGCGAGCCAACGGTACTCGAGCTTGGGCGCCTGTCCCGGAATCGCGACCGGCACGTGCACCTGGGCACCACAGCTGCATGAAGGCCTCCTCTACCTGGCCGATATGAACACCGGTCTCTGGGTCCTGACTCCTGAGTTCTGAGCCCCGGGTCCCGCTTCCCGCCTGCTTCCACTGACAGAAAAGCGGCAGGCCCGGGCGGGCTTCGTGAACGACGGGCGCGTTCTCCTGGCCCTGGGCCTCTTGTCCGCCGCCCAGGCTGCCGGCGCCTGCGGACGTCCGGACGCCGGCCGCCCTGCCGAAAGCTCTCCAAGCCAGGCGCGTCTCTACGTCACCTCCGGTCTTACCGACCAGGCGTTTCGATTGGATCCGGAGACGGGTGGCGTCGTCTCGACGTTCGACCTCGACATGCGGCGCGATGAGGTCGATGAGCCGCACGGAGTAACCATCGCTCCGGACGGTCGCCACCTGTACGTCACGCTGGCTCACGGCAATCCTACGCTCTGGAAGTACGAGCTCCCTGATGACCGCCTGGTGGGAAGAGTGCGGCTGGGTTCGAAGGGGGCGTCGAGAGTCGGTTTGACGCCGGATGGCCGGCTTGCGTTCGTCCCCGATTACGATCGAGCCGGGGCCGGAGCGGTGAGCGAGGTGACGGTGGTCAGAACCGAAGACCTCCAGCTCGTGGGCCGAGTGAAGGTCTGCCCGGCACCGCACGACGCACAGGCATCGCCCGACGGCTCGCTCGTCGGGGTGGCCTGCAGCCTGAGCGACGAGATAGCGTTCCTGGACCCGGCCACCCTGGAGGTCGTCCACCGGTTCGCGGTCGGCCGGGAGCCGGGATCTCCCGGGGAACCGCGATACAAGCCGCTTAACCTCGTCTGGTCCCCGGACAGCCGGTTCGTCCACGTGACGCTGAGCGCCGCCGCGCTGCTACGCACCTTTTCTCTCGAAGGAGAGGCCGTCGCCGAGGTTCGCGTGGGCAAAGGGCCCGCGCAGCTGGCATCGGCGCTCGATGGACACATCCTGGTGACCGCGAACCGTCTCGACCGGACGGCTTCCGTCGTGGAGGTATCGTTCTCGCCCGATGGGAGGCCCCGACTGGAGCAAGGCCGCCGGTTGGAGTTGGACGTGCCTTATCCGCACGGAGTAGCCCTTACGCCCGATGGCGAGACGGCCTTCCTGACCTACGAGGGTGAGCCGGGCAGAGCGGCGGGCGTCGTGGCGGTGTCGGTCGGCGATGGCGGCGTCGCGTGGGCGGCAGAATTGGGAGCCTATCTCCTCGGGGTGGCCTACTACGCCGCGGAATCAGGACGGTGATCCGAGCGTTTGGGCGAGACCGGCTCAGAGCCCCCAGCGCACTCCGATCAGGGGGATAACCGGGACCGAGCCGAGGGAAACCGGCGTCCGGTCTTCGTCGGGATCGAACTGGAAGAAGAGCCCGTCACGGCGGTCGAGCGCGTTCAGGATCCGGATGTACGGCGATATGCTCACCGCGACCCCGCTCCAGTTGAAGACCCACGTACGGTAAATCGTGCCGTCGAGCCTCAGATAGGAGCCACGTGCGGCCCCGACGAGCGGGCTCGTGTCCGCCAGATCCGTCCTTCCGGGCGCGCCAGCGACGGCGAGGAGCGGCGCCGGAGAGTTTCCACCGCCAAAGTCGTTCCCACCCCCGTTGGCCTCGTCTCCCTGCGGGATCGGCGTGAAGGGAAGGGCGACGCCGTAGGCGAGGTTCAGGTCCACACCGAAGCCCGAGACCAGTTGCGCGCTGAGGCCGCCGCTGAGCAGCTGCCTCCCCAGCGTGCGCGGAACGGCTTTACGGCCGTCGTACTCCGGTCTGTACCAGGCGACGGAGTAGCCGATCCAGCCGCTGACCTTGCCGGCGCTCCGCTGGATCCAGAGATCTAGCCCGGACGTCTCGAGGTCGGGGCCCACCGGCAGTTCCTCGAACGACTTCACGTACCCCTCCAGCCCCACGATAAAGTGCTTCAGGGCACGGCTGTTGATCCCGGCCACGAAATGAGTCGAGCTGGATACCTGCAAGGCCGACGGGTCCGTCGCCGTCGTCATGCCTTCAGGACCCTCCGAGGCGATCTCGACGAAGCTCCCGAACTCGGAGGAGAGCAGCGTCTCGGGCGAGAGGACGCGTTGATGGTAGCGTCCGGCGGCGACGGAGATCTCGCTGTCCTTGAGGAAGGTCCACGCCACGCTCAACCTGGGCGCGACCCGAAGCCCGTCGGCCAGGAAATAGTCGGCCCTCAGCCCGCCGCGGACCATCACCGCCGGCAAGACGCGCATCGTTGCCTCCGCATGCGCGCCGACCGACTCTCCGGCGCTTCGGCTGCTGAAGGTCGTGCTCGTCTGATCGAGCGTCGACCTCGCGGCGTGCTGGAGCGCGACCTGGTCGAAGGACGCGCCCAGCTCCAACTGCGCACCGCCGACCCATCGCCTCATCAGGCCGGCAAGACGGATTCGCCGTGACAGGCCATCCACGAGCAGGGGCGTCGCCCCCTCGAGCGGCAAGCTCGTAGTGAACTCGCCGAGTCCGGCTGTCAGCTCGAGGTCGCTGTCGAAAGCTCGTCCGAAGTACCGGACGGAGCCTGCTACGTTACCCCATTCGGCCAGGGACTTGGGTCGCACCTCCGGCGCAGGCGGGCCCAGAACGAGATTTCCTGCGCTCGGCTCTTCATCGGCGATGGGGTTCTCCGGGCCCGCGGCGTTCAGATCGCGGGTCAGGTCGACGCCCTCCCTGTTGTAGAAGCCGGTGACCGAGAGCCTGCCCTCCCGGCCGATGCCCCAGTCCATCCGGAGGAGGGCGTCGCCATAGTCGTACGGCAGATCCTCGCCCGTGAGCCTGTCGGGGCCCTCTCCGTGGATATATCGGCCACCGAGGAGGAACGATCCTCCGGGCAGCGGACCCTCCACCTCCCCTCTCGTGCTCATCATGTCGAGCGCGCCGGAGGTGTGGAAGCGGTCGGCCCGCCCGGGACGCGAGCCAAGATCGAGGATGTACGAGAGCCCTCCGTTGAACCTTGCGGGCGCCCCTCCGACATAGGGTCTGGAGTGGCCCAGAACGCCGGGCATGAAGGCGTCGATCAGGCCGCCAAGGTGGAAGGGCGCGTAGACGGGCGCTCCGTCCAGAAGGACCGCCTTGAGATCCGAGGTCGCGCCGCGAACGTAGAGGATGCTCGAGGGATCGTCGGGATCCGGACTTGATGCTGCCTGAATGATCTGGACGAGCCCCAGCTCCGCCATCCCCGGGGAGGACTCGAGGACCCGTAGCTCGGCGTCCGCGGGTGTGCCGGTTGGCGCCTCCTTGGCCAACACGCCGACCATCTCGACCCGCTCCGCGTCAACGCGAGATGTGCGAGCGCTCAACGGGGACATTTCGATCGGCTGCACCGCCAGCGTCAGGTCGAGCGACACCACTCCGCGAGGAGGCACGCGCACACCGATCACCAGCTCGGAGTGGTCGAGTGCCCGGGCTCGGATCAGGCGGGATCCCGGCGGAATCTTGTCCAGACGGTAGCGGCCGGAGCGATCGCTGAGCGCGCTGATGACGCGGTCCTGCGCAACGATCTCCACGACCGCGAACTCGACGACGGCCCCGTTGATCTGGCTAAAGACCCGGCCCGTAACGGTTCCGGCGCTCGCGCTCGTGTCGGCAAGGGCTACAACGGCTTGGGGAAGCACTCCGCCGTTTTGGATGCTCGCGTCCGTCGCCGGCTCCGCGGCACACGCAGTCCCGGCCGTAGCGAGGACGCTTACGAGCAAAGAGGACAGCAAGTTGTTACCCCCGCCGAGCGGGACGACAGGTGGCTAGCGGCTCCGAAGCGGGTCAGCCACCTGCCTGAAAAGACACCTCCGCATCCGACGAATCAGCGGCTGGTATCAGAAGCCGGAAATCCGACCCCTCTTTTGTCGCGACCAGGTGCCCATCCAGCTCCACCTCGGCTGAAGGTACGGTCCTGGGCAACAGGACCACCACCTCACCGGGGCCCGCCTCGAGCACCTCGATCTCACCAGGCGCCGTCCGATATCGGCCTTCCACCGACCAAACGGAGGCCGTACCACCATCTAACAATCTAACTCGGATCATCGTTTCCGGCGCCGGTTGCGTGATGATGATACGCACGAGACCGTCTCGGGGTTGCACCGAGACAGCGGCGGGACTGCCACTTCCTTGCCCGCTGGACGGTGCCGCGGTGTCGGTCGGCTCCTCGCTCGGACCACCGGTGACCAGCTCGACCGAGCGTGCGAGCCATTCGCGCAGAGGCGATCCCGGGATGGCCGCGCCGGCGCCCGCCACGAAGATGATGATGAGAGCCGCTGCGAGAAGGGGTCTCCTGGAGGCGCGGCGGCGAAGGGGAGTGATCGTGGTCGCGGCCGGGACCGGTGCATCCAGCTCCTGCAGGGCTCTAGCGACAAGATCCCCCTCCAGCTCGGAGGCCAGGAGCGCGGGAGCCGGAACGTCGAGTGCGGAGATGGCATCGGCGAGCGAGCGCGTCGCGGCCGCCAGCTCGTCGAGCATGCCGGAGCACGCGGCGCACACCTGCACATGCTCCCTGACCGTCGATCGTTCGTCGACGGGAAGCTCCCGGTCCAGGTATGCGAGCAGCGTCTGCTCGGCCGGATGTCCCATCATTTCTACCAGGTCATTCCTCGTTCAGGTTCTCGTCCGTCCCGGTCGGACTCTTGCCCGCTGCCTGTTCGCCAAAGACTGCGGCGAAACGGCGGAGCGCGCGGGCCAGAAGCGTCCCCACCGAGCCGGGCGCGACGCCTACCACCTCAGCGATCTCCGCGTAGCGGAAACCCTCCTCGCGCATGAGGAGGATCTCCCTGTCTCTGGGCGAGATCTGGGCCAGAGCCGCTCTCACCGCAGCGATCCGAAGCGACCGTTCCGCGCTCTCGTCGGGACGGTCCGGGCGCGTCGGCCCCCGGTAGGAGTCCCGGAGAAGTCGCCTCTGGCGCTCACCCGCTCGTGCCCAGTCACGCACGAGGTTCGTGGCCACGGTGAACAGCCAGCGTCGAGCGTCAGCCTCGGGCAGCGGCCGCTGCAAGAGACGAACGAAAGCCTCCTGCGAGATGTCAGCCGCAACGTCCGGGTCGCCCGTCAGCCTGTTCAGGTATCGAAAAAGCGACGGATAGAGCTTGGCGAAGATCTCCTCGAAATCCACCTCACCCCGCGGTCCGGACGGATTGCTAACCAAGAACGTATCGCGCTTCCCGATAGTGACAGCCCACGCCTTGTCTTACCGGTCTTCGGCGGAACCTGTCTCGGGGCAGGGTGCTTGGAAAGGGAAGGCTCGGAACGCAGCTTCGAAAGAAAGGCGGGAAGCGGCCGCGTCCACCCGTCAGAGAGGGAACGCGTGCAGCGCCGCCGCTTTTATGCGCACGGATACCCTGCTCCCGGGCTTAAGCCCCACCTTCTCGGCAGCCGGCCGACTCACCAGCGCGACCATGGCGGGAGGTCCCTCGAGGCGAACCCGGACGAGGCCGCCGAGCACACGGACCTCGGAAACAGTGGAGAAGAAGGAGTTCCTGGCGGAGTCTCGAAGCTCGTCCTCGGAAGGGTCGCCCAGAACGAGGTCCTCGGGCCGGTACGCGATCTTTACGGGTGCGTTCGGCTCGGCCGCTCCGATGGCCGTCATCGGCACTCCCTCCACCGAGACGACGACGAGGCCGTCGTCCACGCCGGAGACCCGGCCCCGCACCGCGAACTCCGCTCCCGTGAGTCCCGCGATGTAAAGCGTGGCCGGGTTCTCGTACAGGTCGGCGGGGGAGCCGTCCTGCACGAGCCGGCCCTCCTCCAGGACGACGATCCGATCCGCCAGGGAGAATGCCTCATGTTGGTCGTGTGTGACGAGGAGCGTGCTGCCCGCCCGGGTACGTGCGAGTCGCTCGATGTCCTGCCGGAGCGCCGTCTTGACCTCCGCATCCAGATTCGCCGTCGGCTCGTCCAGGAAGAGGACGTCAGGTTCCACCACGAGAGCGCGCGCCAGGGCCGTGCGCTGAGCCTCTCCGCCGGAAAGAGTGGATACCGGTTCGTCCAGTAGCGAACCGATTCCCAGTAGTTCGCCGATACGCTCGATGCGGGGCCGCACCTCGGACCGGGAGACTCGATGGAATCTGAGGCCCATGGAGACGTTGAAAGCCACGCTTCCGGTCCAGAGGTGCGGTCGCTGGAAGACCGCCGCCGAGGAACCTCGAAGCGCTTCAGCGGCTCGGGATCCCGTGCGGTTACGGAACCAAATCCGACCGCTCGTGGGCATTTGGAGAAGAGCCATGACCCGCATGAGGGTGGACTTGCCGGCCCCGTTCGGCCCCAGGATCCCGAGGATCTCACCTTCACGCAGCGCGATGCGCTCGACCGACAGGGCCAGTCGGTCCCTGTAGCGGACTTCCAGGTCTTCGCCGAGAAGGATGTCGGAGCTCACCCTACCATCATCTGCGTGCGAAGGCTGTATGACCAGAGCTCTCTCTGTCGAGGAAATATCCGACCAGCTTCCAGATGGCGATGACAGCGATCGCGCTCACGTAGCCGTCGATCGCGTAATGCCATCCGAGGTGGATCGATCCGATGAGGATGAGAAACGCATAGAGCACGAATGCAGTCCCGAGCCACCGGTTGACCCGAAAGGCTACGAGGGGATAGAGGACGGCGAGGGCAACGTGGAGGCTCGGCATCGCCGAGATACCCTCGGCCGGTGCCAGCCCGGCGTATCCCGACCACAGCCATTCCTGCATGTGAAGCGCGTTCAGTGGAATCTGGGCGTCCACTCCATAGAGGTAGCCCATCAGCGGAGCGAACGGATCCGGGCCGCCTTCGACGAGGCCGTAATAGCAGGGACCCGCCGACGAGAGCCAGTACGCCATAACGGTGCCCAGCAGTATCCAGCAGAGGGCATAGGTCAGGAGGAATTGCATGCGCAGTCGTCGGTCACGTGTCCAGCCCATCCACGCGATCATCAACGGAATGAAGATGAACCAGAGGTAATAGAGTCGATCCAGCACGAGCGTGACGGCCGGTTGGCCGAGCAGCGGCTGCAGCAGTGCCCAGGGATCAGAGCCGAGGTGCAGCGCCCGGTCCAACCGCATCATGGACGGGTCCCAGACGAAGGGACTGAACGCGGGCAGGACCTTCTTGAACGCCCAGAAGGTGCTGAGGAGCGCGGCGAGTGAGAGGCAGGCGATGAGCAGCCCCAACGCCCGGTGGACGCTGAAATGCCGGCTCCGGTATTCCGCCCACTCTTCGATCAGCGAAGCGCGTCGTGAATCATCGGTGCTTCGCAGCCGCGTCAGCACGAAGTGGATCAGATGGTACCCCAGCGGGAGAGATGCCGCGACGAACAGGTAGCGCCACCCGACGGCCACGGTGGAGTCGTTGATGGGCGCCAGGTCGGGGTGCCCGGTCGCGGCCTGAACGGCGAGGCACGTGACGATGTACGTGCCCACGACCGCGAGGAGCGGGGCGTTTTCCGCCACGCTCGAACGGATCTGGCTCCAGCTCCCCGCTTTGCACGATGCGCCGGGGCGTTGCACTTCGAAGTAGCTAGCCGGCGTGCTCACCTATGGGCCTGTCCTCGGAATAGCGCTTCAGGGGCCGATCCAGGGCCATCTGGACGGCCAGCGGCGGTTGCGCAGGGTGGCAAAGCGCATGCGACCGCCTCGCGCCCGGACCGACCTTCGCGGGCTCACCTGTCCCCCCACTCGAACACTCCGTAGGGGAACCGCTTCTGGAAGGGACTGGTGGGTTCTCGCGGAGGCTCGGCCAGGACCAGCACCAGCCTTCCATCCTCGATGTCGCGCAGGAGCTCGATATCATGGCCTCCCGGCTGCAGCTCGACCGTGTCTCCCTTCGCGATGAGTCGGCTCGCAAGCCGGACATCAGGACGGCCGTCCCCGTGCTGCCACGTGTACGCTCCGGGAACGATGACTTCGAGCGACCTCCGCGATCCGCGCGGGCCGTCGATCGTAAGCCTCGGGATCCAAACGGACTCGTAGTACAGCTCGTAGTTGGAATCCCAGAAGTCCCTAATCTCTGGCGGAAACCAGGACAGGCGAAAGCTGTCGAGCATGAACACGACGGGTCGCTGCCGGAACTCGCCGATAAACTCCCGGGCGAGTGGCTCGCCTTCCCGCCCCCAATACCTCCTCATTGCCGGCCTCTCCAGGAAGGTCGGGAACGGATCTGCGGCATCACGGCAAAAGAGCGCACGCTCCGGGTGAAAGCCTTCTTGGTCCGGTGTGAAGTTGCGATCGATGAAGGCCAGGCTCTCCCGCTGAACCCTCTGCGTGTCCTGCAGGAGGCCGGCTTGAGTGAACGTCGCCTGGACGATGAGGAGAGCCCAGATGGAGCCACCCACGATCCGCCATACCTGCAGGCGAGGGAAGGAGCGGCGGATCGGGTCGAGGCCGACCGCGAGCGCGGCTGCTGGGAAGAGCCCGAGCGTCATCCAGAAGTAGGGGAAGGCCCCGGCATGAAAGAGCATGACGGATATGCCCAAGGCGACGATCGCCCAGGCGAGAAGCAGCGTTCGCCAGGGTGTGTCGTCGCGCCGGATCGCTCTCACGGTAGCGTACACGAGAAGCGCCAGCAGCCCGAAATGCGCGACAAGAGTGGGTAGCATCAGGACGTAGTAGATGAACCCGAGCTCGGCTCGGTAATTCGCGAAGGTGCTCATGCCACCGGCAACGGATTGCAGTCCAGCCGGCTCGAAGAACAGTGGGACTGTGATCCGGTACGCCAGAAG
>CAMYMV010000038.1 GCA_947259585.1 uncultured Gemmatimonadales bacterium
AACAGGAAGGCGATCACGCCGACCAGCGGTGGAAGGAGAACCGGCAGAGCGGCGAGCGCACCGAAGACCCTCCGACCCGGGAAGTCGAAGCGGTGGAAGAACATGGCGAGCGGCACACCGATGAGAGCCGCTAGAGCCACGCTGGCCAGGCTGGTCCAGACGCTGGCCCAGAGCGCCGCCAGCTCCGCGCGTGTGGAGAAGAAGTCGGCGTAATGCTCCAGCGTGAGCCGACCCTCCTCGCGTATGGACTCGGCCAGCACCAGCAGATTCGGGTACAGCACCAGCCAGACGAGAAGGAGGGCCACGGGCACGGCGAGGGCCGCCGTGTGGCGGCGTTCCCAAGCCGCTGCCGCCGGTCTTCGGCGGCCCGTCATTCCGCCGCGGGGTAGACGTGCACGCGAGCGTGCGCGCGAGGTCTCACCGCGATCCGCCCGCCGCGCGCCTCGCTGCGACGATCGGCCTCCACTTCGACCGTCGTGCCGTTTGCCAACTTCACGTGGTAGGCGATCCGAGCACCCCGAAACACCCGCTCGCCCACGACGCCGACGAGCTCGGACGCATGGTGGCCTTCGGGGACGAGCTCCAGATCCTCCGGACGCACCACGACCTGCACGGCCCTCCCGGGCTCCAGCCCGCTCGTCCCCTCCGGATCGACCGGCCAGAGTGCGTCGCCCACGAGGCGGACGCTCAGCTCGCCGTGCGGGGACTCGAGGAGCCCCGAAAGAAGGTTCGCGCGGCCGACGAAGCCCGCCACGAACACGTCGTGCGGGTGATCGTAGAGCTCCTCCGGTGTGCCGACCTGGCGGAGCTCCCCGTCGTTCATCACCGCGACGCGGTCGGAGAGATCGAAAGCCTCCTCCTGATCGTGCGTCACGTAAAGCGCCGTGATCCCGAGCCCCTTGATAAGGCTGCGGAGTTCCGTGCGGGTCCGCTCGCGCAGGGACGCGTCCAGGTTCGAAAGAGGCTCGTCGAGCAGGAGGAGGGGCGGCTCGATCGCCAGTGCCCGCGCCAGTGCGACGCGCTGCTGCTGGCCGCCGGAGAGCTGCTGCACCCTCCGGTCCACATAGCCCAGAAGGTCGACGCGAGCGAGCGCACCTTCGACCAGCCTCCCGAGCTCACTCGCCTCCCGGCGCTGAGCCTTGAGTCCGAACGCGACGTTCTCGAACACGGAGAGGTGCGGGAAGAGCGCGTAGCTCTGAAAGACCATCCCGAAGCCGCGTTTCTGAGGTGACCGCGCGGTTACGTCCGTTCCCCTGAACAGGATCCGGCCGGCGTCCGGTGTCTCGAAGCCGGCGATCAGCCGAAGGGCCGTCGTCTTGCCGCAGCCGCTGGGCCCAAGCAGCGTCATCAGCTCGCCGGCCTCGAGCTCCAGGGTGAAGTCGCGCACGGCAACCACTTCCCCGAACCTCTTTCGCAGCCCGCGCAGCTCGAGGCTCAACCGGCCAGCTCCGGGCTCACTCGACCTTCTCCGCGGCTCGGCCGCGTCCCCGGATCTCGCGGTCCCAATAGCGGAGCCACTCACCCACGTTCTCCTCGATAAAGCCGGCGTCCAGGGGCATCGGTTGGACTTGGAGCAAGATTTCCCGCAGCCAGACGGGCAGTGAGTCGGAGGGGATGTCCGAGCGGGCGGGAATCCTAAAGAAGCGCTCCGCGGCCTCGATCACCCTCTGCCGGCTGCCTGCGAACTCCACGAACCGCTGGGCCAGATCCGGGCTGGATGATCCCGCGACGACCGCGATCCCGTCCACCACCACCGGCGTCCCGCTCGCCGGGATGACGTAGTCGATCGGCAGATCGGACGAGGCCCGCAGCGTCTCGATGTCAGGCATGTCCCACAACGTCACCAACCCCTCTCGCCGCGCCAGCTTCTGATAGAGCAGCGTCGGGTTGAGCACGTACTCCTTCGTCTGGGCGTCCAGTCGCCGCAACCAGTCGTAGCCCGCCTCGAAGCCTCCGGTGCGCTCGTACTCGCGATACATGATGGCGGCGAAGATCGCCCGCATGGTGCCGGAGGCCAGTGGATCGCGGATCAGGACCCGATCTCTCCAGCGTGGCTCCAGCACCGCATCCCAGTCCGCCGGAGCTTCTTCGGGAGCCAGCACCTCCGAGTTGTAGGCGATGACCTCCGGCGTCAGATAGGTCCCGAGCCAGCGCCCTTCCGAATCGCGAGCTCCCGGTGGCACGGCCTCCGCCCAGGTCGGCTCGAATTCCTCCAGGAGGCCCTCTTCGGCCGCCCGCACGAACATGCCACTCGGGGCGCCCCACCAGACATCGGCCTGCGGATTCACTCTCTCAGAGCGCAGCCGATCCAGGATCTCCTGCGATCCCATGTCCAGGTATTGCACGGATACGCCCGGATTAGCCGCCTCGAACTCGGCGGCGAAATAGGAGAGGAGCTCCCGGCCGTGCGGAGAGTAGACGATCAGGCTCTCGCCGGAAGACCCGCCACAGCCCTGCAGGATGAGCCCGCCAGCCACCATGGCGAGCCCGGCAAAGCCCGAGAGGGCGGCGCGCCGGTCTACTCTTCCGCGACCGGCCATTCGTCCGGCGTGAGCGAGAGCAGGTTGGCGAAGAGTCGGTACGCCCCGGGAACGCCGGCCGGCAGCTGGCGGAAGAAGGAGAGGCCGGCGTACACCCACAGACCGTCTCCCACCCTCCCCACGACGAGCGAGCCCGCTTGAGGGTCTTCGCCGGCGTCGGCGACGGCGAGCAGTGGGGTGAAGCGATCGTCCCACTCGCTCAGGAAGTAGAGTCCCCGCTCCTGCACCCAGCCCTCGAAGTCGGTCGCCGTGATCCGGTTCGGGCGAAGGAAAGCGGGAGAATCCGGGTCCAGGAGCGTCACCTTCGACGCCTCGTCCGTGACCCGGCCGTGCGGCCGGTCCATGGCGACGGCGTACGGCGCGAAACCACCCTGGGGAAGCTCGTACTTGTTGTACTGGACGATCAGGACCCCACCGTCCCGCACCCAGTCCAACAGCGTCGTGTTCGCCGCCGCGAGGTCGGAGCGTACCTCGTAGGCCCGAACCCCGAGGACGATGACATCGAAGCGCTCCAGCCCGTTCGACTCCAGGCCGCCGGGCTCGATCATCTCCACCGGCAGCCCGAGCTGGCGGATCGCCTCGGGCACCTGATCACCCGAGCCTGCGACGTACCCTACCCGCCGGCCGGCGTCGATCTCGACATCGACGCGCCGCAATGCCGTCTTCGCGGAGCTCACGTAGGGCGACGGCTCGATATGTGGATAGTCGATGACGACCGCCTCCTGGGCGAAGGAGCCGCCGCTCCCCTCGACCACGGCGCGCAGCCACCCGGCCGAATCGGTGGCGCCGGACGGCTCGGTTCCGCCGGATGGGTCGCCCGTGGGCGCGATCTCGAAGGAATAGGAGCGCAGTACTCCGGGAGCGTCCAGAGCGACCGATCTCTCCGCAGGAGAGACCGCCCACCCATCCGGCGCCACCAGACGGAGGCGGCCGCTCACCCCATCGGGCGCCTCGCTGCGGACCGTCACGACGACCGATCGCGGCGTTTTCTCCCCGAGCGGCCACACGATGGTGCGTGGCTCGATGGTGACGGAGATGGCAGGGAGCAGAAGCAGCGGGCGCCAGAACTCGCCGGCCGCTTTGTCGACGCCTCGGAAGCGCACCGGGCGGGAGACGGCCAGGCTTGTCTCGACGGAGCCGGCCCGTAGGCGGAGTTCCACCGCTGCGGAGACCGGGGCCGGACCCAACGCCCGGCCGCGAAGCGTCGGGTCGCGAGGCCACGTGTAGAGATCGCCGGCCCGGTCACGGCGCAGGTAGTACGGCTGGGAGGGCTCTGCGTCAGGCGGGATCCGTACACGGAAGCCCCAGGTCGCCAGGCCTCCCGGTGAGAGAGCCGCCGGCGCCGGCTGCGTGCTGTCCGTGCGGCCCGCCTCCGCGCCGGACGCGTCCGCGCCGGCGTCCCCACCGGCACCCCGCGCCTTCTCGAGGCTGGCCGGATAGAAGCGGCTTTCCGGCTCCCGGGCGATCTCGTCGTCGCCGGCCACGATCCAGCCGTCCGGGACGGCCAAGAGGGAGGGCGCGGTCTCGAGCTCGAGCGGGCCTCCGTTCCATAGCTTCACACGCACCCAGAAGCTCTGACCGGGAACGAGCACATCGTCCTCGGACTCGGCGACCAGCGTCACCGAGGCGGCCGCCAGGATCGCTTCCTGCAGGGTCTCGATCCGCGCGTCCAGCGCCCGCATCAACACCGGGGCGGCGGCGGAGCGCCGGGCCTCACGCAACTCATCCAGGGCGCGAGCGAGGGCCGGGACGGCACGCGACGGCGCCAGCGCCACCAGGTCTCCCCGGGCTTCGGCCAACCGGTGCCGATAGGCAGCGATGGCCGCCGCGAGGCCATCTCCATCGGCCGACGCCGGGCCCCTCTCCGACCACTCCTGCGCCACGCCGGCCAGTGTCGTGTCGACGTCGGCGAAGAGCGACGTGTCCGGCCCCGTCACCCGGCTCTGAACGAGCTCCAACAACGTGACGCGCGGACCGCCGGGCTCGGCGGTGCCGAAGTCCTGCGACCGGTGCTGACTCCGGCTCCGCATCGCCAGCTGATGATAGGAGCGGCCCAGAACCGGATCGAGGGTCCCCGTCTCGATCGCCAGGGTCGAAGCCTCAGGATCGCGCCACGTACGGCGGTAGAGCTTCAGCGGCGTCCACGCCTCGACCCCTCGATCGGCGTGCTCCGGAAAGCGGGCCGGATCTCCGGCAGCCTCGAACGCCTCCCTCGCCAGGATGCCCGCGACCTGGTGCTGCCCGTGGCCGTCGTTCGCCGTTCCCGAGAACACGGACACGATGATCTGGGGACGGAAGACGCGAATCGCCCACACCACGTCGCTGAGGATCGAGTCCCGCGGCCAGTGGCCGAAGGTCTCTTCCGCCGTCTTCGAATACCCGAAGTCGAAGGCCCGGGTGAAGAACTGGCCTCCTCCATCCACGCGGCGCGCGGCAAGCAGCTCGCCGGTGCGCACGATTCCGAGGCCCTCGCCGAGCTCGGGCCCGATCAGATTCTGCCCTCCTTCGCCTCTCGTCAGCGAGAGGTACGCCGCCTGCGCCCCCATCCCCCGGGCGAGCACAGCCAGGAGGGCGGTGTCCTCATCGTCGGGATGAGCGCCGACCATCAGCACGCGCTTGATGCCGTCGAGCTGGCGCATGAGAAGAGCCGCTTCGACGACGCCCGGCCCTTCCCCGGAGCCTGACGGGGTCTGTGCGGAGGCGTGGCTCGGCAGAAGAAAGCTCGCGGTCCCCGCGAGGCTGAGCGCGAGGAGGCTGGAGAGGAGCCGTGGGCGCGACCGGGCGTATTCTGGCATCGCGCCGAAGCTATGCCGGGCCGTCAGGCGGGGAAAGCAACGGCCGGATGGGGATGGGATCGTGCGCGACCTGGATGCCGGCGCCCTCAGCTACGCGATGGCGTCGGCCTTCCCCGACCCCTGCTCCGCCCTAATCCCCTCCACCCTTGCCTCCCCCGTGACTCCCCGAGACTCAGCTACGCGTCGCGACCCGTCGGACGAGATCGACCAACAGAGCCTCTCCTCCCGCGGCCGCGAACGAGACTCGGCCGGCGGCGTCGATCACGTACACGAGCGGCGGATGCACGATGTCGCCGGTCTGGAGGTCCCGCTCGCGCGGCACCTCCCACCGGTCCAGCGCCTCCTCGACGACGCTCACCTCTCCGCCGAGCAGTCGCTCGTCCGTCCCGAGTCCCAGGCTGGACGAGAGGTATTCGAGCCTGGCTGGCGTGTCCCGCCAGGGGTCCAGCGTCAGCACGACCGCCGCCGCGTCGACGCCTTCGGCCGCCAGGCGGCGCCGTGCGGCGACCGTCTCGCGCACGATCAGGGGACAGATCGTCTCGCAGTGGCCGAACACGAAGGTGACCAGGAGGGGCCTCCCGACGTACTCCTCGAGCGTGACGTTCGCTCCGGCCTGGTCGAGGAGGCCAAGAGCGGGGGCCGGTCGATCCTCCACCCGGAATCCGGCCGGCAGGCCTCCATCCGGTCCTGGTGCCGAGCCCAGCTCAACGGGTGCGAGCTCCGCCGACGCGGCAACGGCGACGCGCACCCTGGCTCCGGCCGCGACGATTCCGGCGACCATCAGAACGGCTGACATCGCCAGAGCCCATCGGCCGACCGGCCGGCTCGAGAGCGCTCGGAGCCCCCCCTGCACCTCCGCACGCCACCCGATGAGCAGGATCCCCAGCATGCCGAGCGGCTGGAAGATCAGGGCGCCCCAACCCTCCGGTCCGGGAAGGCCGTCAGGCCGCGTTCCGAAGCAGACCGCGCGGGTGCGGGCCAACCACTCGGGCGGTACGTCACCGGCCGGCCAGAGCGCCAGAGCCCACCAGGCAGCCGAGACAAGCGTGATCGTCGTGAGGCCGCCGAGGGCGACGGCCTCACGTCTTTCGAGCTTCAACCGCTCATCCCACCTGCCACACGACCGAGAGCAGCTTCCAGTTCGTGAAGTAGTAGACCGCGAACGCCGCCAGGAAGACGAGCGCCAGCACCAGCGTGCCGGGGGCCATGCCGAAGCTGCCCTTCTCCGCGTACGCCGTCTTCTCGTCTTCCGCCGTGAACGAACGCGGCGGATTCACGATTCCGTTAGGAACTCCGTGCATCGACATACGTCGCATCTCCTTCCATCGGCTGGCCCAGGAAGACGGACCATACGGTGACCAGGATGTAGATCGCCCCGCCCAGCGCGGCGATCAGCCCGCCCAGGGCCATCACCGTCACCACCAGGTTGGCGGCGGGGGAAAACTGAAGGTCGAACAGCGCATCGCTGAACGTCATGTCCCAGTGGCGCCGCGGTATCCCGAAGGTCCCCGCGAACGTCATCGCCACCGAGAAGATCAACATGCCGAAGGCGAACAGATACGGCTGGATCTTGGCCAGCGACCAGAACGCCACCTTCTTTCGGAAGATCAGCGGGATTACGTAATAGGTGACCCCCATGAAGGCCAGCGCCGTGCCGGCGACCACGGTCGCGTGGAAGTGCCCCGGGATGCGAAGCGTGTTGTGCGCGATGATGTTGATCTGCTCGGTCCCGAAGGTGACGCCGGTGATGCCGCCCACGAACCCGAAGATGATCACCGAAAAGACGAGGGCGCTGAAGCCGGGGTCTCCCCACGGTGCGCGACGCAACCACTCGAACATCCCCTTCGTGAACCCGCGGACTCGCTGGCCGACCTCGATTCCGGCGGGCACCGTGAAGCCATGGATCATGCTGGCCAGCACGGCCATGTACATGAAATAGCTGGTGTTCACGACTTTCCAGGTCGGGCCCATCCCCGGATCCACCAGGAGATGGTGAGCCGAAGCCATCGAGATGAAGAGGATGTAGAGGACGAACGCCGTGCGGCTGATCTTCTCGTTGATCACGGCCGAGCCCACGGTGAGGGCGCCCAGCAGATACCAGACGGCCACCATCGCGGCCACGTTGATCTGTTGCGAGGAGTGGCCGAGGCCCCACCAGACCATCCGGTAAACCTGTGGGTCGACGTTTCCGATCCCGATGGACCAGAAGAAGGTCGGGATGTAGATCGCCGCGCCGTGAACCAGCGTGATTACCGCGATGATCGCGGCGGCGATCGCTCCGTAGGTGACGAGCGGCACCGAGCCCTCGTACGTCTTCTCCCGCTTCGCCACCACGAGCGATCCGAAGAAGATCGCCACCGTGATCAGGGTTCCGACGGCGAAGAGGATCACTCCCAGGTAGAAAAGCGGGTGGGCCTTCAGCGGCACGTAGGAGGTGAACAGGACGTCGGCTCGTCCGGTAAACATCGTCCACTCGACCATGACCGCGCCCAGCAGCATGAGCCAGAACATCGACCAGCCCAGCTTGGGCGCCGGCACCCGGCTGTTGAGCAGCACCGGTCCGGCAAAGTAGAGGACCGCCATCTCGAAGAAGATGATGAAAAAGATGAGCATGCTCATCCCGTGGATGGTGAGCACGCGGTAGAACATCACGGCGTCCAGCAGATGCACCGCCTGCCACCGCGTGAGCAGCACGAGCAAACCCGTGATCCCGCCGACCAGCAACGACACGGTGGCCACCACGGCGTTGGCCTTGATCAACCCATCCGCCTGCCGATGGACCCGGAGGGACGTGGTCGGGCAGACTCTGAATCCGCCTTTCATCGGTCACCCTCCCCGCCCTCATCGGGCGCGTTCAGGGTCAGATCCTGCGCTTCCTCAGGTTCGCTCTCGTCTCGCTCGGCGGCGGCAGCCGGGTCGATCACCTCGACGCGCCCCACCATCACGTGGTGCCCGACGCCGCAGAACTCGTTGCAGACGATGCGGAAGTCCCCGGCCTCGGTGGGCGTCACCCGCAGGCCGTAGTCGTAGCCCGGGACTACCTGGAAGTTGATGTTGAACGGGTAGAGCGAGAAGCCGTGGTTCACGTCGACCGAGGAGAGGTGGAGCGTGTATTCGACGTCCTTCTGCAGCCTGAGCGACGGCGTCCACAACCACATCTGGCCCAGCAGGTAAACGTCACTTCCGGGCGGCGGCTCGACGATCGGAATCCCGTTCTCCTCCTCGCCGACCTGGTAGGTGGCGATGAACTCCTCGGTCCGCGCCCGGTACGCCTCGGGCTCGACCCTGGCACGGATCCCGGAGGGATTCTGGCCGCCCTTCCAGTGCCACAGCGGCATCATGGCGAAGAGCACCATGCACCAGGCGAAGGCCAGGACCACCCACACCTTCTCCGCCTTGTGCGCCGGCTTCCACCATACGCCGCGCGGCGATTCGACTCCGGTGTGCATATCGACCTCCCGCTACGGTAGGGGTGCCTGGGGGAGCGTCAGGATCTCGACGAGTCCCCACCCGGTGTAGACGACCGCCATGACGACGATGCCGGCGACGAGCCAGAAGAACATGTTGTCGTACAGCCTCTGCCCGAGCGGCACATCGCCCGGGGATCCGGGACCTCCCTCACCCGTGGCAGGGCCACCGCCTCCCGGGTCGAGCGCGCCCCCTCCGGTCTCACCGTACTCCGCGGATTCGGACATCGGGCCTCCTTTTCTCGGCCGGCTCTCAGCCGGGCTCACTCCCGTTGCCGGCCGCCGGGCCGGCCCCTCCGTTCATCTCCGCGATCAGATCGTCCACGGTCGTCTCGTGGAAAAAAGCCGATACGCGCTGCGCCAGGTCCTTCCACCGGTGGTGCGCCGCGCAGGGCGTCTGATCGCTGCACTCGGGCCGGCCGAGGAGACACTGGCCGCGCCCCTCCAGGTCGTCGAACGGCTCGACGATCTCGAACAGGGAGAGCCGGTCGCTCGGGACGGCGAGCTCGAAGCCTCCGCGCGGTCCACGGGCGGAGGTCAGAATGCCGCGCTTGGCCAACAGGTGAAGAGTCTTCGACAAGTAGTTGCGGGGCATCGAGAGGTCGTCGGCGATCGTCTCGACCGAGACCGGATCGCCCTTCTGGTGCAGTGCCAGATAGAGGACGGCGCGAAGGGCATATTCCCCTGTCTGCGAGATCAAAGAACCGCTCCTCGACCCACCCGCAACGTGCACTCCGAGATCCACGCCGGGGGGCGGCGGGCTATTCTTGTGTTTCTCATGAAAATATGATAAATACTGGCCTGGGGATCGGCAAGGTGTGAGACTCGAGGATGATCAAGAGGGCGTCATGCGGGGCCTAGCGGCCAAGCTGAGATCGGTCAGCTGGAGCCTCATCTCCAGGGCGGACCGGTTCATGAACCGGCTCTACTCCTCCCGCTTCAACCCGCTGTATCACAGTGGCGCGCTCGTGTTCCTCCTCCTCATCGTGCTGCTGATCACCGGGCTCTATCTCCTCATCTTCTACCGGATCGGGGAGCCCCACGCCTCGGTGGCCCGCATCACCGATCAGGCGTGGCTCGGTCGCTGGATCCGTTCCCTGCACCGCTACGGGTCCGACGCTGCCGTCTTCGCCGTGGCGATCCACGCCTTCCGTCTCTTCGCCCAGGGAAGGAGTTGGGGACCGCGCACGCTCGCGTGGCTGAGCGGTCTCGTTCTCCTGTTCGTGCTGCTCGTGAGCGGATGGACCGGCTACGTGATGGTGTGGGACGTCCAGGCGCAGCTACTGGCGGTCGAAGGGGCGCGATGGTTGGACGTGCTGCCGATCTTCTCGGAGCCTCTCGGACGCGCCTTTGTGGGCGAGCAGGCCATCCCGAGCGCCTTCTTTTTCCTCAACCTCTTCCTCCACGTCGCGCTGCCGGTGGGGATGTTCGTGATCCTGTGGATCCATGTGTCGAGGATCGCACGCCCCGGCCTGCTTCCCCCGCGTGGGCTGCTGTGGGGCTCTCTCGGTCTCCTCCTCGCCCTCTCCGTGCTCTGGCCGATAGGAATGGACCCCGCCGCGGACGCGTTCCGAATCCCCGAGCGGGCGGCGCTCGACATCTTCTACGCCTTCTGGCTGCCGGCGACGAGATTCATGCCGGCAGGCGCCGTCTGGGTCTTCGGTCTCTCGCTGACCGCCGTCGCTCTGGCGGCTCCGCTCTGGACGCGACCCGCTCCCGAGGGTAAGGCGGAGCCCTCGTCGGTCGACGCCCGGCTCTGTACGGGCTGCGAGCAGTGCTATCTCGACTGCCCGTACGAGGCGATCACGATGAAGCAGCGCACGGACGGGCGGGACGGCGTCTACGCCGTCGTTGACCCGGCCCTCTGCGTGAGCTGCGGGATCTGTGCGGCGTCCTGCGCGCCGATGGGCATCGGACCGCCTGGGATGACGGGACGGGACCAGCTCGAGCGGGTGAAGGAGTTCGTCCGCCTGCTGCAGCCTGATCCGAGTGAGGTGGTCCTGGTGGGCTGCGCGCGCGGCGCGGCGGGCTTCGAGACACTCGCGGCGCAGGAAGGGAACGGCGGAGAGCCGCCGGCGCACACCCCGGGGACGTTCGACGGCAGCCGCATCTTCCAGGTTCCGTGCGCCGGCAACGTGCACACATCGGTGATCGAGTACCTGGTGCGCGCCGGCGTCGGCGGCGTGCTGGTGGTCGCCTGCCACCCGCGCGACTGCTGGAGCCGCGAGGGCCCCCGCTGGCTCGAGGAGCGCATGTACCACGATCGCGAGGCGGAGCTCAAGGAGCGGGTGGACCGGAGCCGGTTGCGGGTCTTCCACGCCTCGGTGGGAGAAGACCGGGAACTCGCCGTCGCGGTGGCCGATTTTCGGGAGAGCGTCCGCCAACTCGCGGCGGCCAAGGCGGAAGCCGAGATCGACATCGACCTCGAGTGCGAGGTGCCGGAGCTCCTGGAGGCGGGCTCGTGAGCCGGCTCAAGGTCGGGCTCGGTGTCCTGGTCGCCCTACTGATGACCGCCGCGATCGGGGCTCTGTCCCAGGTTCCCTACCGCGCGGAGTCGGGCGGTCAGGCCTGGATCCGTCTGTCGTGGCGCGTCAGCGCCCCCAGGATCGAAGAGTGCCGCACGTTTACCGCCGAAGAGCTGGCAAAGCTTCCAGTCCACATGAGACGTGACAAGGTATGTGAAACAACGGGAATACCTTACCGGCTTCGGATCGTCCTTAATGGAGAGGGGGTCGAGGAGACTCTGATCCGCAGAACCGGGACCCGTGGGGACCGACCGATCTACGTCTATCGGGAGCTGCGTGTGCCGTCGGGCACCCACCGGCTGGAGATCACCCTCGAACCCGAGGTCGGCGTCGAGCCCCTTTCCGGGGACGCTCCGGTGGCGCTCGAGCTGGCCGAGGATCTCGACCTGTCCGACGGAGACGTGGCCCTCATCACGCGCTCCGAGGATGGCAGGCTGGTGGTTCGGCGAGCCGAGCCTTGATGCTCCCCGGCGGATCCGAGGCGCGTGCATCGGGCACGCGTGCGCGCAAGCTCCCGACCACCCCGACCACTCCGGCCCCGCCGGCCCCGCCGACTGCTCGGGAAGGACAGGAGCCCACTTCGGAGCCCATCGTCCCCCCTGCCGCCATCATGCCGCCGTACCGGCTGCCGGCCGAGCACTTCTTCGCCGCGCTGGGCTGGCTCGCCCTCGGGGCCCTGGGCCTCGCGGCCATCGCGCCGGAGCTCGCCGCTGGCGCCTACCTGACGCCTCGCGCGGCGGCCGTCACGCACTGCTTCACCTTGGGATGGGTCACGACCTCCATCTTCGGGGCGCTCTACCAGATCTATCCCGTGGCACTCGGCGTCGGCGCCCGCAGCACACGGGTCGGTCACCTGACCTTCTGGATGCTTCAGGCCGGGATCCTCTGCCTCGTCGCCGGAGCCTGGTGGTGGAGTCCGAACCTGCTGGGTCCAGGCTGGCTGCTGGTCTTCCTCGCCACGATCGCCCTGCGCGTGAACATCGTGGCGCGCGCCAAGGGCACAACCCGGGCGCCGATCGTCGGCAGGTACGCGACGGCGGCCGTCGGGAGCCTGGTGCTCGCCCTGGCGGTGATCGGCGTCTCGATCGGGACCTTCGCGGGCTGGTGGCCGTCCGACCGCATGGCCGTCCTGACCGCGCACGCCCATCTCGCCGCCGTCGGGTTCGCCACGCTCATGGCGATCGGCGTTGGAGGGAAGCTCCTCCCGATGTTCCTCTATGCGCGCGACCTGCCGGAGTGGCCGCTCCGGTGGATCGGGCCGCTGGTCGGCGGCGGGGTGCTCCTGTTCTCGGCCGCCGCACTACTCGGCGAGAGGATGCCGGCCCTCCGGCTTACGGGCGGCCTCGCCTTGGCTGCGGGTCTCGGGCTCTACCTGGGAACGGCCCCGCTCTACTTCCGCCGTGGGGTCCGAAGTCCCGGGCCGGGTCTGTACCTCGCGGCGGCGGCGCACGCTTTCCTCCTCGCCGCCGTGGCGTTGGGGCTCTTTCTGCTCCTCACGACCGACCCATATCCACGGATCGTTGCCACCTACGGCGTTGCGGGGATCGTCGGCTGGCTGACGCTCTTTGTCGCCGGCGTCTACCACCGGATCCTGCCCTTCCTTACCTGGCTGGAGCGGTTCAGCTCCAGGGTGGGGACGCCCGGCGTTCCGAAGGTCGCCGACCTGACCAAGCCCCGGCTCACATGGGCTGCACACACGTCCCTCGCCGTCGGTGCGGCGGCCCTCAGCATCGCCGTGTTCCTGGGAAGTAATGCGGGAGCCAGAGCGGGCGCGGCCGTATTCGCGCTCGGCGCGCTGACCCTGCTCGGCATGTACCTCGATATCGTGAGAAGACGATGAACCTGACGGACGGCATGAACCCGACCGATGACGCGACCCCGAGTCGAGACGCCGCGACGACGGCGTTGGACGTTCGGCCGATCCTGGCGACGGGCGAGGAGCCTCTGGAGCTGATCCTCGAGACAGCGGTCGGTGTCTCCGAAGGCAACGTTCTGGAGATCACCGCCCCCTTCGAGCCGGTCCCCCTCTACGCCGTGCTCGGAGCTCGGGGGTTCGCGCACCTCACGGAGATGCGCGCGCCTGATGAGTTCGTGGTCCGCTTCACCCAGACGGGGATCACGGGCGAGTCGACAGTCTCGGACGTGTACGACCGACACCCCGCTGCCGCACCGGTGCTGGCCGAGCACGGACTCGACCTCTGCTGCGGAGGCGGCCACACCCTGGAGTTCGCGGCCCAGGCGCACGGCCTCGAGCCGGAAGAGCTGGTGGCGGCGCTTCAGGCGGCGGTGTCGAAGCTCTAGTTCTCCAGCCTCCGCGCCACCTCCAGAAGGCCCTCCGGCCCGAGAAGCTCACGGGCCATCGGGAAGAGCGCGTTGTCCTCGCGATCGATATGGTCCCGCAGAACATCCACGATCGCCAGACCGGCGGCAGCGATCTCGGTTGGGTCCCGCGCGTCAATCGCCGACAGCAGACGCCGCTCCATCGCGCGGAGGGCCACGTGGTCCTCGACGAATGGCTCCGTGGGAGCCTCCTCGCCCAGGACCGAGAAGAGCGCGAGCTCCTCGTTCTCGTTGTGCTCGCGAACGGCCGTCGACAGGAATTCGTGCGCCGCGCGGACCGCTTCGAGCTGAGCATCTTCGACGTCACTCGGTGCGCCTGCAGCCAACGCGCGGGCGGCATCTTCCAGCTTCTCCAGCTCGCCGAGCGCGTGCTGGTGCTCCTCTTCGAACCTCTGGATCGGATCGATCATCTCTCTCCTCTGCTAGTCCTCATCCGCTGGTACGCGGTCCGTGTAGGCCACCTCCTCTTTCTACCTGTACAGGTGTACAACTAGAGGGAGCTAGGGGGTAACCACCCAGCGAACACCGTCCCCACGGCGCAGCCTGTCGAATCCCCCTTCGATCTCCTCGAGCGGAATGGCGCCGCTTACCACTGGGTCGAGCTGCAGCTTCCCCTGTCGGACGAGCTCGACGATCTCGGGGTAGTCGCCACCGCCGCAACCGAGGCTGCCGACCATCTCGAGCTCGAAGAACATCAGCTTGCCCACCGGGATCGTAGCCGGCTCGTGCGAGAAGCCGATCACGCACAGCCGGCCGCCCTTCCGAAGGAGCGAGAACGCCATCTCGATCGTCCTGGGCTGTCCGATCGCCTCGAACGCCACGTCCACGCCACCGCCGGTCAGCTTCCGGACGTGCTTGTCCAACCGCTCGACCCCCTCCGGGTTGATTGTCTCCTCCGCGCCCAACCTGCGCGCGATCTCGAGCCGCTCCTCGTTGAGGTCGATCGCGATCACCCGCCCACCGGCGACGACCGCGCACTGCACGATGTTCAGGCCCACGCCGCCACAGCCGACGACCGCCACCGTGTCGCCCGTCCGCACGCGGCCGCGGTGCTTGACAGCGTGGTAGGGCGTGGAGACGGCATCGGCGATCACGGAGGCCTGCTCCAGCGAGATCTCTTCGGGCACGGCGATGAGCTCGGACGCGGGGACCGCTACGTACTCGGCATACGCGCCGTCGATGTGGTTCCCGAGCATCTCGAGATGCTCGCAGAGGTTCTCTCTCCCCATCCGACAGTAGCGGCAGCGCCCGCAGGAGAGGACGGCCGGGATCAGCACGCGGTCGCCCTCGGACCAATCCGCCACGCCTTCGCCCACGGCCGCGACGGTGCCCGCGGGCTCGTGGCCGAGGATGATCGGCGGCGGTTTGAAGGTCGGGACTCCGTGATCCAGGTAGTGGAGGTCCGTGTGGCACATGCCACACCCGGCCACCCGGACGAGCGCCTCTCCGGGACCGGGGCTGGGTGTTGGGACCTCCTCTATCGACAAACCGCGCTCTGCGCCGTGGAACACCGCTGCTCTCACTCGGACCTCCCTGGGTTGCCCGTGGATTGCTCCGCTGCCGGCTCTCTGTCTTCCGTTTCGTCTTCTTCTTCGTCTGCGACCGCGTCGTCCTGGATCGTTCCGACTCTTCTCCGGGTGTAGACGACTCGGAAGAGCTCGAGCGCCAATCGGCAGTCCCCGCACTCTTCGGCCAGCTCCTCCGGCGAGAGGGTCTCCAGACGCACCTCGTGGCCGAGTGTCTCGTATACCTCCCTGATTTCGAGCAGGCGGGGCGGCCCGCCCACGAAGCGCCGGATCCAACCTTCTCGGGCGAGCTCCTCGTCCTTCTGCTCCGTCCGCGGCGTGGCGAGCGGTTCGAAATCCGGTTGGATCATGCGGACCCCGCCGACTTGCCGCGTCTTCCCCGATTCCCCGTCATGCAGCCTGGAGCTTCTCGAGACGCCGGCGAGCGAGGACGGCGGCTCCGATCGCCCCGGTGAACTGGACCAGCTCTCCCTCGGGCACGTTGACGCCCTCCGAGAGGTGCTCGCGCATCACCCTGACCATCGTCGGAAAGCGCATGATGCCGCCCACCAGGGTGAATTCCGGCTCCATCTGCACGCGCTTCATCAGACGTACCGACTTCTCGATCAGCGACTCCATCGCCCCGTGCATGATGTCTCCGGGAGCCGCGCCCTGGCTCACGTGGTTGATGACCTCCGACTCGGCGAATACGGCACAGACGCCGGAGATCGGCACGACCTCCTTGGAGCTCTCCACCAACGGGCCGATCTCCTCGATCCGGTAGCCCAGATACCGCGCCGTCTTCTCCAGAAACGCGCCCGTCCCGGCGGCGCATTTGTCGTTGAGCCGGAAGGAGCGGACCTTGCCGGCCCCATCCATCCGCATCGCCTTCATCGTCTGGCCGCCGACATCCAGCACCGTGCGCGTCTCGGGGAAGAAGGCCCGCGTGCCCCAGGCCTGGGCCGTGAGATCGGTCACCTGGACGTCACGGAACGGGACCTGGTGGCGGCCGAACCCCGTGGTGGCCACGTATTCCACCTCCTCGCGTTCCAGGCCCGAGGCCGCGAGCGCCTCGTCGAACGTCGCCTGCGCGGCCTGCTCGAGCTTGAAGCCCGTGGCCCGCATCTCCCGGCCGAGCACCTCGCCCTCCCCGTCCAGGATGGCAGCCTTCGTGTAGGTAGACCCGACGTCGATCCCCGCCGTGCAGCTCATGACGCCTCTCCCCCCTGTGCCGATACCTCCGGGCCGGCATCCGAGACCGCTGCCGCGACCGCGCCCCGTCCGCCGGCGTCGCCGTGCGGCATGCGCTCCAGGGCGAAGAGCGCCGCGCCGAGCGCGCCCATGAAGTGGGATTCCTCGCTCACGTTCAGCGTCGTGTCGAGCATCTCGGCCATGACCTCGACCATCGCCTCGTTTTTCGTGACTCCGCCGCTGAAAGTCACCTCGTTCTCGATCCCGACGCGCCGCAGCAGGCCGAAGGACCGGGAGCCGATGCTCCGGTGGACTCCGAGAAGGATGTCCTCGATCCGCTTCCCCCTCGCGAGCCACGAGAGCACCTCCGACTCGGCGAAGACCGTGCACGTGGTGCTGATGCTCACCGGCCGCTGCCCCTCGAGGGCGGTGGGGCCTAGATCCTCGAGCTCGAGCCCGAGGGCGGCCGCCGCGGACTGGAGGAAGCGTCCGGTGCCGGCGGCGCACTTGTCGTTCATGCAGAAATCGATCACATCGCCGCCGGGCTTGAGGCGGATCGCCTTCGTGTCCTGGCCGCCCATGTCCAGCACCGTCTGGGTAGCGGGGAACATCGCGGCAGCGCCGCGCGCGTGGCAGACGATCTCGGTGACCTGTGCGTCGCCGAACTCCACCTTGTAGCGGCCGTAGCCGGTGCCGATCACGAAACCGACCTCGTAGTCCTCGAGCCCGGCATCAGCGATCGCCTGAGCGAACGCCTTCTCGGCCGCGCGCACGACGTTGGCCCCGGTGTCGATCAGGGACCGTCCGACGATGCCGCTCGTCTCGTCCACGACGACCGCCTTCGTCTGCGTAGAGCCGACGTCCACTCCCGATGCGTATGGCATGCCCTTCTCCTCCTCGCCTTATCCCGTGACCTTCGAGCCGGCCCCGGCGGCTCCGGCTCCCGCAGCTGCCGAAGGCTCGACCATCTCCCCGTCACCCCTGGCAAGGCGGATCTTGCGGGAGTCCAGGCCCTCGAAGAACGCGTCGATTCGGTTCTTGAGCTGCGCCTCCGAGACGACCCGCTTGTCCATCATGTCGGACTCGATGTAGAGGCAGAGGACATC
>CAMYMV010000039.1:0-17457 GCA_947259585.1 uncultured Gemmatimonadales bacterium
AACCGCCCGTCCAGGTACAGCGTCCGTCCCAGGCTTCTCCACGCTGCTCGATCCTCGGGGAAATCCTCCAGCACCCGGCGGTACGCGAGGGCCGCCTCCTCGTAACGGCCATCCTCCTGCAAAGCGCCCCCCCAGACCCAGGCCACACGCGCGTCACCACCACTTATCGCCTCGGCTCGCTGGAGGAACTCGTACGCCGTCTCGATGTTGCCCTCCCGCAGGGCCGCCCTGGCCATGTTCAGCGGACCGTCGATCCGCTCGGGCTGGAGCGTCGCCACACGCTCGAACGCCCCCAATGCCGCACGCGTGTTTCCCTCCCTGAGGAGCGCGATCCCGTAGTCGTTGTATCGGGTCCACTCGGTCGGCTCGGCCGCCTCGACGGGCCGGCCTGTCCGGGATCCAGGCAGGACGACCTGAAGCTCCAGCTCATCCGAGGCGATCTCGGTGATCGGAAGGTCCGGGACGTCCGTGAACCGCCGGAAACCCTCCGGATTCTTATCGAACGCGAACTCCGTGTAGCGCCGATTGAACTTCCGCCACAGGAGCCTCGCCCGCAGGGTCAGCCTCTTCTCCGCCATCTCCGCCGGCACCACGAGCTCGAAATGGCCGACGTCCGCCGTTCCGGGCCCGATGACGTTGACGGCAGCCGTGACGTGGATGTCGGGCGCGTTACGGCGGTCGATAGGGTTCCCGCTTCGGTCGAGAATGACCGACTTGTAGACGTGTGCCATCGGATCGAGGTGACCGTCCTCGCCCACGGCCCCGCTGATGGCCAGAACGTCGCCCTCCTCGTCCAGCAGGCTGAGCTCGAGCCACCCTTCGTTGGAGTCGTTGGTCCCGCCGGGGAAGTTGTGCCCCACGCCCTTGTTGCGTACGACCACATCCACGGTGACGCGCTCGCCGGGCAGAAGCACCGGTCTGCCCGGAACGGCGGACATCGTCGATTCCCCCGTCCGTCCCGTCCTGAACGCGAAGATATCCACGCTCAGCTTTTCATCCCGCAGGAAACCCTCGATCCTTCGGATCGTCTCCTCGTCCCCCCGGACGAACGGAAGTGCCGTGTTCGCGGCGAGGAAGCGGTGCGAGCGCACCATCCCGCGCCTGGCCGACAGATCGCCCAGGGGGGCCGGCTCGAGCGGCATGTGGCAGTCCTGGCAGACGAGCCTCTCCTCGGGCAGGTAGAAGGTCCGCGAGGCGTTCAGCGACACGCCGCTGTCATGCCAGTCGTCGAACTCGTTCTGCCCTCTGAGCCAGCGGTAGTCATTGACCGGCTCGGTCAGGCTGACCTTGTGGCACGCGGCGCAGAACTCGGACTCGCGAAAGAAAGGCTTCAAGAGCTGCCGTTTGTGCACCGTGGGCTTCGCCTTGAGCGCGGCGTCGTGCATGAACGCTCCCCATGTTCCCGCCTCCGCGCCCGCGAACAGGTAGGGATCCTCCTGCTCGTCGGCGATGTTGTAGTTCCCGTTGCCGGTCCGGTCGTGAATGAGGTCGATGGCGTGGCACGCCAGGCAGGTGAGGCCGGCCTGCGCCTCCATGCTGGCGCGGTCGATCTCCCCATCCATCCGGCCCGCGAGCATCAACGCCGGATCGTGGCACCCGCTGCAGAACTTGCTCTTCACCCGCCCCACTCCGTCCGGCGGAACCGAGAACCGCTGCATGTGCGTCTCCACCCAGGCGTTCGGGACGGCATCGTTCCCGCGCAGGTCATCGATCGTCGCTTCGTAGAAGGGGTTGTTGAACGAAGCGAAGCGGTGGGCCGACGCCGCCCACTGCTCGACGACGTCCGGGTGACACCGGATGCACGCTTCCGCACCGATCGGAGTCTCGATCACGAAGCCGTGGCGGTCGACCTCTCGCGCGATCTCGTCCTTACGCGAGGCCGCGGGCTCGGGCGCAATGATCCTCGCCGGCAGGTAGCCGCCGGAGCTGGTGGTTGCCGGTGAGGGAAAGAAAGGGCTCTCGGGCGGAACGAAGCCCCGGGCGACAAAGGGGCCGGTCGCGAACTCGGCTACGTCGCGAGACCTGGCGCCCGGCCCGGATCCCAGTCCCTTCTCCCGCGCCGCCTCCGCCTCGGCCGTCAGCTCCATACCTCGAGGCGTGAGGCCGTGTGCGACCACGAGGAGCACGGCCCCCGCCACCACGGCGAGACCGAAGCGGCGGAACGCCACGCCGGGCGGTCTGGCATGGCTCACCAGGCGGTGGATGACGTAGCCGACCCCGACCAGAGCCGCGCAGATGACGTGTGCCCACCAGGCCCATTTGTTGTCGCGGCTGGCCGCCGCGGTCAGGATGAACAGTCCGGTGACGATCAGGGTCAGGCCCGCCGATACGTACAGGATCCCGGACAGCACTGATGCCCTGTGACGGCGTTTCCACACCTTGGGCAGGTGGGCACCGAAGAAGGCGAGCATCAACACCGCGAGCAGCAACCCCACTCCGGTGTGCATCAGCACCATGCTTTGGAAGAGCGCCGGCAGAGACGTCTCTCCAACGGCAAAGAACCCCCAGTCTAGCGCGTCGGCAAGCCGGTTGATGAGAAGGTAGGCCGTGTTGATCAGCATGAAGGCCGCAAGGGCCAGGGCAACGGCCAGCAGCCTTCTCAGGCTGCGGGACAGCAGGGAGGGGAGGATGGGCCTCCGCTCGGCGCGCGCGTCGTGGCTCATGGGCGGACGAGGGCCGGGTAACGTGGGAACGATTCTCGTTTTGGCCTAGTGGTACATGGGCGCCGGGACGAAGTTCACGGGTGCTCGCGGATCCGCCGGTCAGGCGTGGCCGGCGCACCGGTCGCCATCGACGCGGACCACCGCCTATAATCCGTCTCCGACGCCACCCGATCGAATCCCGACGGCACGACCCTGAAGAAAGACGCCGAAAAGCTTGATCCGCCCTCCAAAGCGATCGGAAGAGCTGCGAGCCCTCGGCTCCCTCGCCAAGGCGATGGGGGTGCACACCCGCTACACGGATGGCCTGGACAGGCCCGTCACCGTGGCTCCCGAGACGCTTCTCCGCGTCTGCGCCGCGCTCGGCGCCCCTATCGCCGGGCCCGGCGACGCCGCCGAAGCGCTGAGGGTCCGCCGCGAGACAGAGCACACCGGGCTTCCGCCGGTACTGGTGGCATGGGACGGCCTCCTGCCGTCACGCGCCATCTCCGGAGAGTCTCTCGCCGGTGCAGAGCTCCATCTCGAGGATGGGGGCGTCCTGGCTCTCGAGGCGCCGGGCGCGGCGGAGCGCACGGGCCCTCCCGTCCCATTCGGCTATCATCGCCTCACGATCGAGCACTCGGATCGGACCGAGGCGTGTACGGTGATCTCGGCGCCGGAGCATGCGTGGCGGCGACCGGAGTCCGGACGGAGCTGGGGACTCGGGGCACATCTCTCCGCGCTGCGATCCGTGCGCAGTCGCTCGCTTGGCGATCTCGCCGATCTCGAGGCCCTGTGCGGCTGGGTGGGCTCCCACGGTGGCGACCTGGTCACGCTGCTCCCCCTGCTCCCCACGTTCAACCAGCCGCCGGCCGAACCGAGCCCCTACTCACCCGTCAGCCGGCTGTTCTGGAACGAGCTGGTCCTTGACCTCGGCGACGCGAACCGCCCCACGGAACCGGTGGACACCCTGGATGTGAGCCGCGCCGATGCGGAGGTCCGAGCGGTGCTCGAAGGCCTTCCTGCCCCTGAGCCATCGTCGGTCGATGACGAGCTGGCCCGGTACGCCCGCTTTAGGGGAGCCCAGGCCCGACTCGGTCGGAATTGGCGGGGATGGCCCCAGGGCGCTCGGGGCGGCAGACTGAGCGCCGCGGACGCGGATCCCGCCGAGGAGCGGTTCCACTTCGTGGCGCAGACGATGGTACGGAGCCAGCTTCACGACCTCGGGGGGCGTCTGGAGGCGTCCGGGGTCCGGCTGGGACTCGACCTGGCGGTGGGCGTGCACCCGGAGGGCTACGACCCATGGTCTCGGCAGGCGGTGTTCGCCGAAGGGATGTCCGTGGGAGCTCCCCCAGACCGCGGCTTCCCGAGCGGCCAGGATTGGGGGTTCGCGCCGGTACTGCCCGAGGAATCCCGCCTGGAAGGGCACCGCTACCTGGCCGCCAGCATCGCCCATCAGGCAGCCCTGTCAGGGGTGCTGAGGGTCGACCACATCATGGCGCTGACCCGCCTCTACTGGATTCCCCACGGCTTCGGGCTGCACCAGGGTACCTACGTCACGTACCCTGCCGAGGAGCTGTTTGCCATACTGATCCTCGAGTCGCACCGGAACCGGTGTGAGGTAGTGGGCGAGAATCTCGGCACCGTTCCCGATGAGGTCGACGAGGCGCTGCCGCGTCACCGGATCTGGGGAATGTTTCTGGCCGAATTCGAGGCCGCGGAATCGGCCGAAGAGGAAGAGGAGCCCGAGCCCCCGAAGGTGGATCAGGTCGCGTTGATCGGCACGCACGACACACCGACGCTCGCGGGATGGATCGCGGGTGTCGATATCGACGAACGGGTACGCTGCGGTCTCCTCGAGAAGGCCGCCGCGCCAGCCGAGCGGAAGGCCCGAGCCGAGGCAACGCGAGCGCTGGCCAGGACCCTGGAGAAGAGCCTCGCGGAGCCCGAGGCGCTCCTGTCGGAGCTCCTGGCGTGGCTCGGACGGTCCCCCTCCCCGCTCGTGATCCCCTGGCTCGAGGACCTGTGGCTCGAGACCGAGCAGGTCAACCTCCCCGGAACACGATCCTCCGAGCGCCCGAACTGGCAGCGACCCATGTCGCGCACCATCGACGAGATCGTCGCCGACCCGGATATCGACGCCCTCCTCCGCCGTCTCGACGGGACTCGGAGAGGCGCGCGGACAGGAGCTTCGCTCCCCGGAACCTCCGGATCCCACTAACCAGGTACCGAGCCATCATGGATTCACACGCATCCGACACTGCCGCCGCTGCCCCTGCCGCTCCGGCCACGCTGCGTCCCAAGCCGCGCCTGTCGTTCTGGGAAATCTGGAACATGAGCTTCGGCTTCCTGGGCATTCAGTTCGGGTTCGCGCTGCAGAACGCGAACGTGAGCCGGATCTTCGAGACGTTGGGCGCCAGCGTGGAGAACATCCCGATCCTGTGGATCGCCGCCCCCGTGACCGGACTGCTGGTGCAGCCGATCGTCGGCTACTTGAGCGACCGCACCTGGAACCGGCTGGGCCGCCGGCGTCCCTACTTCCTCGGCGGCGCCATCCTGGCCTCTCTGGCGCTGATCGCCATGCCGAACTCCCCGGCCCTCTGGGTCGCGGCGGGCATGCTGTGGATCATGGACGCCTCCATCAACATCTCGATGGAGCCCTTCCGCGCCTTCGTGGGGGACAACCTGCCCTCGGAGCAGCGCACCACCGGGTTCGCGATGCAGAGCTTCTTCATCGGCACCGGCGCGGTGGTGGCGTCGATGCTGCCCTGGCTCCTCACCGGCCTGTTCGGTGTGAGCAACGAAGCGCCCGAGGGCGTGATCCCCGACTCGGTGCGTCTCTCCTTCTATCTCGGCGCCGCGGTCTTCTTCGTCGCGGTGCTGTGGACGGTGATCAGGTCGAAGGAGTACTCGCCCGAGGAGATGGCCTCCTTCGAGGAAAACCAGGAGCGCGAGGGATTCGCCAAGGCGCTGCGGACGGCGGAGGAGTACGCTCTCAACGGCGGCCGGCAGATGCGCCTGGGCGCGGTCCTGCTCGTTCTGGGAGGCCTGCTCACGCTCTGGCTGGCACGGCGGCAGCTCTACCAGGTCATGGTTCTGTCGGGCGGCATGGGCTTCGTCGGAATACTGCTGATCCTCTCCGGGCTGTTGCAGCGCGCCGGCCGGTACGAGAACGGCTTCGTCACTATCCTGAACGACTTCCAGGACATGCCCCACACCATGAGGCAGCTGGCCTGGGTGCAGTTCTTCTCCTGGTTCGCCCTCTTCGCGATGTGGATCTACACGACGGCGGCGGTGACCAGCCACATCTACGGCACCAGCGACGCGACGTCCGCCCTCTACAACGAGGGGGCCAACTGGGTGGGGGTCGCCTTCGGCGCCTATAACGGCGTTGCCGCCCTGGTGGCCTTCGCCATTCCGGTCCTGGCCAAGAGGACCAGCCGGAAGATCGCCCACGCCATCTGCCTGGTCTGCGGAGCGCTCGGGCTCCTCTCCATCTTCACCATCTCGGACCCCCGCTACCTGCTGGGCTCCATGGTGGGCGTGGGGATCGCCTGGGCAAGCATCCTCTCCATGCCCTACGCCATTCTCACCGGGTCCCTGCCCCCCTCGAAGATGGGGTACTACATGGGCGTCTTTAACTTCTTCATCGTGATTCCCCAGATCGTCGCGGCGGCCATCCTGGGGTTCATCGTCGGGCGCTTCTTCGGCGGAGAAGCCATCTACGCCCTGCTCGTCGGCGGCGCATCGCTCGTGCTTGCCGCGGCCCTCACCCTCCGGGTCGAGGACCGGGACGACGTGGCGGCGGCCGTCTCGGGCTGATGAGGTTGGCGAGAGCCGGTTCTGCGGGGGCCTGCACGGCAGGGGCCCGCAGGGCAAGGCCCCGCTCGGCAGGGATCCGGTCCCGTGCCGCGGCGCTCCTGGCCCTCGGCGCGCTCTCCCTCTCGGGCTGCAGCGGCAAGGATACCCGCCCCAAGGATACCGGCCCCGAGGCTCTCGGCCCCGAGGCTCTCGGCAGGGACGTCGCGTCAGCCGAGGACGCCGATCCGGCGGTCTTCTGGAACAACGCCACGGTCTACTTCCTCCTCACCGATCGCTTCCGGAACGGCGATCCCACCAACGATCTCGCCCTTGGCCGGGCGCAGGATGGAGCGGTGCTACGCAGCTTCCAGGGTGGTGATATCGCCGGAGTGCTGCAGAAGCTGGAAGAGGGGTACTTCGATTCCCTGGGCGTCGACGCCATCTGGATGACCCCCTTCGAGGAGCAGAACCACGGGAGCGTCGACGAAGGGACCGGGAAGACCTATGGATACCACGGCTACTGGACCCGGGACTGGACCGCCGTGGATCCGGCGCTGGGAACCGAGGACGATCTGCGCGCGCTGGTCGATGCGGCCCACGAGCGCGGCATCCGCGTCCTCATGGACGCCGTGATCAACCACACCGGGCCGGTGACCCCCCTGGATCCGCAGTGGCCCGATGATTGGGTCCGCACCGGGCCCCGGTGCGTCTACCGGGATTACGCCACCACGGTGGACTGCACGCTGGTGGACAACCTTCCGGATATCCTCACCGACCGGGAGGATCCGGTGGAGCTCCCCGAGCCGTTGATCGAGAAGTGGGAGCGGGAGGGCCGCCTGGACCGGGAGCTGGCGGAGCTCGACGCCTTCTTCGAGCGTACCGGCTACCCGCGCGCGCCCCGCTACTACATCATGAAGTGGCTCACCGACTGGGTGCGCGAGCTCGGGTTCGACGGCTACCGGGTGGACACCGCCAAGCACTTCGAAGAGTCGATCAGCGCGGAGCTGAAGGAGGAGGCCGTGAAGGCTTTCTCGGAGTGGAAGGCCGCTCATCCCGACCGGGTCCTCGAGGACCTTCCCTTCTACATGATGGGCGAGGTCTACAACTACGAGCTGAGCCACGGACGGGACTTCGACTTCGGGGACGTGACCGTGGACTTCTTCGACTACGGCTACGACGGCCTCATCAACTTCGGCTTCAAGCGGGAGGCTGCCGGATCCCTGGACGATCTCTATGCGCGGTACGCCGCCGCGCTTAGCGAGGGGGACCTCCGGGAAATCGCGATCCTCAACTACATCAGCTCCCACGACGACGGGTCGCCCTACGACCCGGCCCGAGCGGATCCGTTCGGCGCCGGAACCCGCCTCCTCCTAGCCCCGGGCGGCGCCCAGATCTACTACGGGGACGAGCTGGCCCGGCCCCTCAAGGTGGAGGGCGCCGAGGGCGACGCCAACCTCCGCTCCGTGATGAACTGGGAGGAGCTGGAGCGCGGGAGCTCAACGGCCGCGATCCTCGAGCACTGGCGGAAGCTGGGTCGGTTCCGCCGGGCCCACCCGGCCGTGGGGGCGGGGCAGCATCGCATGCTGCAAGCGGAGCCATACATCTTCAGCCGCACCCTCGAGATGGACGAGCTCGTCGATCTCGTTCTCGTGGCGATGGATCAGGGGGAGGGCCCCAAGACGATCCCCGTGTTCGGGGCCTTCCATGACGGCACCGAGCTGCTGGACGCCTACTCGGGGAAGACGGGCACGGTCAGGAACGGGGAGGTCTCGCTCGATACGGAATCGGGTCTGGTTCTTCTGAGCCAGCGGCGATAAGCATCATGACCTCGGATCGTCGAACCATTTTTATCACGGCCGCCCTCGTCGTCGGCGTTCTCTACGCCCAGGGCGCGAGTGCACAGGAGGAAGAGCTGGAGACACGTCTGCGGGCCGAGATCCACGGCCCCACCGCCATCGGATTCACGCTCACCGGCGCCGAACGCCCCCCCGGACCTTCGGCTTACCGCCTGACCGACGGCCAGGGCCTGGAGATTCCGATCGCGGAGGTGTTGCCCAGCACCGCGTCAGAGTCGCTCGTCGTCCCGGTGGGCGCGCTGGATCCCATGCGGGTCCACTACCTGGAGATCCCCGAACTGGGCCTGCGGGCCCTGGTCCGGCGCGACCCGCTCTTCCGCAACCTCTACTCGTCCAAACCCCTGGGCGCCGTGGTATCCGACGACGACCGCGAAACCACCTTCCGCATCTTCTCCCCCCGGGCTACCGCCGTGCGGCTCTACCTGTACCGGGACAAGGACGATGCGCCCGGTGAGGCGCTGCGCGTGGTGGAGATGGCCAGAGACGAGGACGGGGTGTGGGAGGCGGCCGAGGCGGGGAATCTCCAGGGCACCTGGTACGACTTCACGGTCCACGGTCCAGCCGATCCCGGGAACTGGTTCTATGAGACACACCCGGTCCACGTCTCGGATCCCTACGCCCGGGTCAACGACGACGCCCTGGGCAAATCACGGGTCTGGCGGGACGGTTCGCCGCCTCCGCCCGTGGCCGGTGGTCGGCCGCCGATGGAGGACGTGGTGGCCTACGAGGTGCACGTTCAGGACTTCACCGACCTGCTTCCCATCGAGGTTGCGGAGACCGGGCCGCTGCTCGCGATGGCCCGGACGGGCCTGGTGAACACGCACGGCGAGCCCATCGGCTTCGACTACCTCGCGGAGCTGGGCGTGAACGTGGTCCACCTCATGCCGGTGCAGGAGTACCTCCACTACCCCGACGCCGAGTGGCAGGCGGCGTTCGCCGACGACCCCTTCGCGCAGGCCATGGCCATCGATCGCGAGAACTACCAGTGGGGGTACCGCACGACCCACGCCTTCGCGGTGGAAAACCGTTTCCGTTCGTCGGACGCCGAGCCCGGGGTGGAACGCGAGCAGTTCAAGACGCTCGTCCGCGCCTTCCACGAGCGTGGCATCGCCGTCATCATCGATGTCGTGCCGAACCACACCGGCGAGAACGCGGACCATCGGCACCTGCTCCTGAACTTCAACGTCCTCGATCTGCCCTACCACTACCGTACCGACGAGGACCTCGAGCACATCGGCCCGTTCGGGAACGAGACGAAGTCGGAGGAGCGGCCCATGGTGCAGCGCTGGATCGTCGACCAGCTCAGGCACTGGGTGGAGGAGTTGGGTGTGGACGGCTTTCGCATCGATCTGGCGGGACAGGTGGACAAGCAGACGCTTCTCCGGGTCAAGCAGGAGCTCCCGCAGGACCTGATCATCTACGGGGAGCCGTGGATCGCGCCCACCGATCCGGACGTCCGGGCCAACCCCGACTGGGCGTGGTACAAGATCGACGCCCCGATCACCTTCTTCCAGGACGACGCCCGCAACGCCTTCAAGGGCAGCCCCTTCGACCTGGAGGACCGGGGATGGGCCCGCGGCAACGGCTCCGCCCGGTACCCGGTCATGCAGGCGCTCCCGAACCGATACGACGAGGAGCCCCGCTCCACGGATGGGATCTCATACCTGGATATCCATGACGACTGGGCACTGGCCGATCGATACGCCATGAACGACGATCACAACGGGCTGGAGGGCGTGGATCTCAGCGCCGTGCGCGTCGCCGCCGGGCTCCTCCTCACCTCGGCGGGGCCGGTGGTGATCCACGGGGGCACCGAGATGCTTCGCTCCAAGGGGCTGGCACCCCACGAGGAACACGAGGTGGAGGCGGCGGGGGGACCCATCCAGTTCAAGGGCCGGAACGACACCTATAACGTGCGGGCCCCGAACCGCTTCCTGTGGGAGAGCCTCGCACCGGGCTCCGATCACGTCGCCATGCGGGACTACTGGCGGGGCCTCCTGGCGCTGCGCAGCTCCGAGTACGGCCGGGTCTTCCGCGTCGCCGAGGTGCCGGACGGACATTACCGTTGGATCATCCCGGATGAAGGCACGCTCCTCGGGTACGTAGTCGGCGAGCGGGTGCTGGTCCTGGCCAACAGCGGCATATACGAGGGCCTGTTCCGGTTCGATCTCCCCGACGGCACCTGGCGACAGGTGGTTGGCCGGGAGCGGGTCGACCTGGACGGCGTCGAGGGAGAGTTCGCGCGGCTCGGCGGAGGGACGCAGGAGGTGCGGGTGCAGGGAGGAACGTTCCTGGTGTGGGTGCGCGAATGATGACCCTCCGGTTCAGGTCCAGGCACGGTGAACCGATCAGGCGCCACGCAACGATAACGCGAACATCTCTGGAGAAACGGATGAGAGAGCAGATGCGAAACCCTCGCCGAACTCATCGTGCGGCACCGGCACTCGCGATCGCCGTGGCGGCCCTGTTGGCGACCGCCGTCAACGCCTGTGCCCAGGAGACTGTCCAGGTGGCCTCCCCGGACGGTCGAAACGTCGTGACCGTCGGGACACAGGACGGCGGCCTGTTCTACAGCGTGGAGCGCGATGGCCGGAAGATCATCCTGCCCTCACGATTGGGTTTCGAGTTTCGCGATGCTCCGCCCCTCGGTGAGGGTGTCGAGCTGACGGAAACGGAGAGGTCGACGGTCGACGAGACGTGGGAGCAGCCGTGGGGCGAGGTGGCCCGGGTGCACGACCACCACAACGAGCTGCGCGTGTCGGTAGCCGAGTCGGCGGAGTCCGACCGACGGTTCGACGTCGTGTTCCGGGTCTTCGACGACGGCCTCGGCTTCCGGTACGAGTTTCCGGAGCAGCCAGCCTTGGCTTCCTTCGCGATCACGGAGGAGCTCACGGAGTTCTATCTCGCCAACGACGCCCGGGCCTGGTGGATCGAGGCCGACGACGTGACCCACCGGTACGAGCTGCTGTACTCCTCGTCGCCGGTGAGCACGCTGCCGACGGTCCACACGCCCCTGACGATGGAAACGCATGACGGGGTCTTCGTGGTCATCCACGAGGCGAACCTGGTCGACTACGCGGGGATGAACCTGACCGGCTCGCGCGACCGCAGGCTCAACGTGTCACTCACCGCGTGGGCGGACGGGGTGAAGGTGTATGGCGAGACGCCGTTCGTGACGCCCTGGAGGACGATCGAGCTGGCCGATCGGGCCGAGGACCTCGTACCGGCGGTGCTCGGCCTGAACCTGAACCCACCGAACGCCCTGGACGACGTGAGCTGGATCGAGCCGATGAAGTACGTGGGCATCTGGTGGGGGATGCACACCGGCAAGTACACGTGGGCTTCCGGTCCGCGGCACGGCGCCACCACCGAGAACACGAGACAATACATCGACTTCGCGGCGGAGAACGGTTTCGGCGGGGTTCTCGTCGAGGGGTGGAACGTGGGTTGGGACGGAAACTGGATCGAGAACGCGGAGTTGTTCTCGTTCACCGAGCCGTATCCCGACTACGACCTGGAGGGCCTGGCCGCCTACGCCCAGGAGCGTGGCGTCGGCCTGATCGGCCACCACGAGACGTCGATGGGGGTCGAGAACTACGAGCGGCAGCTGGAGGACGCGTTCGCGCTCCTCAGCCGGCTGGGAATCCGGGCGGTGAAGACCGGCTACGTGGGCGACAAGACCGCCGAGGGTCACGCGCACCACGGGCAGTACATGGTGCGGCACTGGCGGAAGGTCCTCGAGGTAGCGGCGCGAAACGGCGTCATGGTCAACGCCCACGAGCCAATCAAGGACACAGGCGAGCGGCGCACGTATCCGAACATGATGACGCGCGAGGGTGCACGGGGTCAGGAGTACAACGCCTGGGCCAGGGACGGAGGCAACCCGCCCGAGCACGAGACGATCCTCTTTTTCACCCGCACGCTCCCGGGGCCGCTGGACTTCACGCCGGGCGTGTTCGACATCCTGATCGAGTCGGGCATTGGAGGCCCGCGGCCGCCCGAGACGCCGCGTGTCCGCACCACGCTGGCCAAGCAGCTCGCCCTCTACGTGGTCCTGTACTCGCCGCTGCAGATGGCGGCGGACCTCGTCGAGAACTACGAGGGGCAGCCCGCCTTCCAGTTCATCCGCGACGTCCCCGTCGATTGGGAGCGCACCGAGGTCCTCGATGCCCGGATCGGCGACTACGTGGTCGTGGCACGTCAGGAGCGCGGCGGCCCCGATTGGTTCATCGGCGCGATCACCGACGAGGAGGGGCGCACGCTGGAGATCCCGCTGTCCTTCCTGCCCGAAGGCAAGGGCTTCGTGGCCGAGATCTACGCCGACGGAGAGGGGGCGCACTGGCTGAACGACCCCTTCCCGATTGCGATCTCGCAGCGACCCGTCGATGCGGGAACGACGCTGACCTTCGCGCTGGCCCCCGGCGGCGGCCAGGCCATAAGGCTGCGGGCCGCCGAATGAGCTTGCTGGCGACGCTGGACTGGGGGATCGTCGCCGTCTACTTCGTGCTGGTGTTCGGCGTCGCCATCTGGGCGGGCATGCGCGAGCGGGCGAACAAGGGCACCTCGGCGGACTACTTCCTGGCCGGGCGCGATGCCGGCTGGTTCCTCGTAGGCGGCTCGCTGTTCGCGTCGAACATCGGCTCTGAACACCTGGTCGGACTGGCTGGCACGGGTGCGGCCAGCGGCGTCGCCGTGGGGCAGTTCGAGATTCTGGCGTCGATGATCCTGCTGCTGCTCGGTTGGGTCTTCGTCCCGTTCTACCTCTCCAGCGGCGTCTTCACGATGCCGGAATTCCTGGAACGCCGTTACTCCGAAGGGGCGCGCTGGTACCTGGCCATCATCTCGATCGTTGGGTACGTCCTGACCAAGATCTCGGTGACGATCGCCGCCGGCGGCATCGTGTTCGAAGCGCTGATGGGAATCGACTTCTGGACCGGCGCGCTGATCGTCGTCGTGATCACGGGCATCTACACCATCTTCGGCGGCCTGCGGGCGGTGCTGTATACGGACCTCCTGCAGATGTTCGTGCTGGTGGGCGGCGCGGTGGCCGTCACGGTTCTCGGCCTTTCCGCGCTCGGAGGATGGGCGGCTCTCGAGGAGACCGTCGCGCCGGCCTTCCTGGACCTGTGGCAGCCGGTGACGGATCCCAACTTCCCGTGGACCGGAATCCTGTTCGGCGCGCCGATCCTCGGCGTCTGGTACTGGTGCACGGACCAGTTCATCGTGCAGCGAGTGCTGGCGGCGCACGGCCAGGACAACGCGCGGCGCGGTACGATCTTCGCCGGCTACCTCAAGCTCCTGCCGCTGTTCATTTTCGTGCTCCCCGGGGTCATCGCGTACGCGCTGTCGCAGCGCGGGGCGCTCCAGCTCGACGCGCCCGATCAGGCGCTTCCGACGCTGATCGGTGTCCTGCTGCCGGTGGGCCTCAGGGGACTGGTCGTGGCCGGCCTGCTGGCGGCCCTGATGAGCTCGCTCTCGTCCGTGTTCAACTCGACGTCGACTCTCGTGACCTGGGATGTCTACAAGAAGCTGAAGCCCGACGCATCGGAGCGCCGGCTCGTGCTGGTCGGACAGCTCACCACGGCCGTGCTCGTGGTTTTCGGGTTGGCGTGGATCCCGCTCATGAAGCTCATCTCGGGCCAGCTCTACCAATACCTCCAGAGCGTACAGGCGTACATCGCGCCGCCGATCGCGGCCGTCTTCCTGATCGGGATCATGTGGAAGCGGGTGAACGCGAAGGGTGCCATGGCGGCGCTGTTGAGCGGTTTCGTGCTCGGGATGGGCAGGCTGGTGGCTGAGCTGAGCAAGTCCAGGCTGGATGGGCTGCTCTACACGTACGCCGACATCAACTTCCTCCACTTCGCGGTGGTGCTGTTCGTCATCTGCACGGCGATCCTCGTCCTCGTGAGCCTGCTCACGGCTCCGCCGCCCGCCGAAAAGGTGGCGGGACTGACGTTCGCGACGATCTCGCGGGGCGACGAGGAAGGCGCCCGCTCAGCGCGTTGGAGGCGCCAGGACTTCGTGCTGACCATCGGACTTATCGCGTGCGTGGCGAGTCTGTGGCTGTACTTCTCGTGATGTCGAAGAGGTACAGCTGCAGCGGCCGCAGCTCCGGCAGGGGCACGTAGCGGCGCAGGCGTCCGTCGGCTCCAACCTCGAGCGGCGCCGTCGCATCTCCACCGATCAGCACGTCCGGCGAGTAGCGCCCGGGCGCCAACACCGGCCCGTCTGAGGAGAGCTCGACTCCCGCGAGCGGCCTGGTTCCGAGGTTGGCGACGACGAGCGCGACCCGATCCCCCTTGCGGCGCAGGTATGCCGCCACCGCATCGCTTCCGGCATCCAGCGCGATCAGCTCCCCCGATCCGAGCGCGGCGTGCTCCGCACGGGTATGGATGAGATTCCGGTACAGGTTCAGCAGAGAGCTCGAGTCGCCGGCCATGGCCGCGACGTTCGCGGTGAGCGAGTCCGGCCGCAGCGGCTCCCACGGCATCCCGGCTGTAAAGCCGGCGGACGGACCGCGGCTCCAGTGCACGGGCGTGCGCAGGCGCGGGTCGGGCTTGTCGCCGGTCATTCCGATCTCCTCGCCGTAGTAGACGAAGGGGACTCCCGGCAGGGTGAGCAGCAGGCTCGCCGCCAGCTTGGCGCGCTCCAGGTCGCCCTCGAGCACGGTGAGCGTGCGCGTCTGGTCGTGGTTGCGCAGGAAGGGCGACCACCGATCGTTCGGCACTGCGCCCTGCAACCGCAGCACGGACTCGAGGAGCTTGGTCGAGGTGCCCGTGCGCACCGCCGCGAGGATCGCGTCGGCCACCTCGAAGGCGAAGTAGCTGTCGAGCTGGTCCGGATAGTACGCGAGCAACGCGTCCGTGCTGTCGAACACCTCTCCGACGGTGAAGGCGTGCGGGGCCACCGCGCGGATGTGCGCCGCGTACTCGCGCAGCATGTCGTGCGTCCTCGGCACGTTGGTCGAAACGCCGTCGGCACTCTCCATCAGGTGGCGCACGGCGTCGAGGCGAAAGCCGTCGGCGCCCATTTCCTCGAGCCAGAAGGTGGCGACCTGCTTCATCTCCTCCCGCACCGCGGTCGTCTCCCAGTTCAGGTCCGGCATGCGAGGTGAGAAGAAGCCGTAGTAGTACTCGTCGCGCACGGGCGAGCGGTGCCAGTTGTTGTCTCCGTACTCGTTGTCCGGCCCGGGGGTGGTCGACCAGCGAAACCAATCCCTGTAGGGAGATTCAGCGTAGAGCAGCGCGTGCTTGAAGTAGGGGTGCGCGTCGGAGGCATGGTTGACCACCATGTCCACCAGCACCCGGATGCCCCGCCGGTGGGCCTCGTCGACCAGTCGCTTGAAGTCCTCGTTCGATCCGTACCGCGGGTCGATCCGGTAGTAGTTGGTGACATCGTAGCCGTGGTAGCTGGGCGATGCCGCTATCGGCATGAGCCAGATGCAGCTGGCGCCGAGGTCGCCGCGGGACGCGGGATCGCCGTCGTTCACGTAGTCGAGCTTTCGGATGAGGCCCTCAAGGTCGCCGGTCCCATCGCCGTCGCTGTCGTAGAAGGAGCGGACGAAGATCTCGTAACAGACGCCGCCGTCCGTCCAGGCAGAACCGGTCGAATCGGGCGCTTGCGAGGCTGCCGGAGAAGCGGAGGTGAGTGCGGCGCTGCAGAGCGCCGCTGGAATCGATCGTCTCATGATGCTCGAACGCTGCTCGACGGCTCGTTCGTGGTGTGTTCCGTCTTTCCGCCGGCCTATTCCGGGCCGGCCTTGGCGAGGCCGTGCCTGGCCCACATCGCCGCGCCGACGGTGCCGGCATGCTTGCCCAGACCGGCCTTCATCACCTCTAGCGGATCCAGCGCCGCTTCGAGCGCTCGACGCCGGGCCTCGGCTTCCGCCAGCGTCACGAGCTCGGGCATCCCCTCGATCACACCTCCCCCGAGGATCACCATGCACGGGTTGAAGGCGTTCGCGATGGAAGCGATGCCGACGCCCAGGGCCTCGCCGGTCTCGCGCATCAGTCGAAGCGCGAGAGGATCACCTTCGTGAGCCGCGTGGACCACGATCTCAGCCGTCAGGCCGTCGACCTCTCCGTCGGCCAGGTCGATCAGCGTCCGACCTCCTTCCGGATCCTTTGTCGCGGCTTCGGAGGCGCGCTGGGCGATCGCCCAGCCGGAGGCGAACGCCTCGAGACAGCCCCGGTTGCGGCAGGTGCATCGCGGGCCGTGCCAATCGAGAGTCGTGTGCCCCAGCTCGCCCGCGGTTCCACCGCATCCACGCATCAGGGATCCGCCAGAGACCACGCCACCCCCGACTCCGGTTCCGACGAACATGCACACGAGATCCCGAGCACCCCGGCCGGCTCCGCAGGTCCACTCCCCGTACGTCGCGGCCTGCACATCGTTGATGACGAACACCGGCAGGTCGATCGCCGCTTCGAGACGGGCCTTGAGGGGGAAATCTCTCCACTCGAGGTTGGGCGCCCGCATCACGGTCCCGGTCTCCGGGTCCACCTGGCCGGCCACGCCGACGCCAACGCCTAGCACCGAGCGATCGGCCGAGGCAACGAGCTCTTCCGCGAGATCGACCAGGTCAGCGAGGACGCCGTCGGGCCCGCGTTCGGCGTCGGTCGGTCGCCGGCCGCCGCCCGACACCTCCCCGCGGGCATCCACCAGGGCCGCCTGGAGCTTGGTGCCTCCGAGGTCGAGGCCGATCGTCACGGCTTCGTCGCCGATCGTGGTCACGTAGGGGACCCACCGTCGGCTGCAGGCAGCTCGAGGCGCACCTCGACGACCTCGTCCGCCGCATCGTAGTGCTTCGTGAAACCGAGTGTCTCGGCCAGCTTCAGCATGCGGTGGTTGTCGAGCAGGACCTGCCCGACGATGGCTCCGGTGCCGCGGTCGCGGCAGTAGCGTATCACCTTCTCCATCAACGCGTGTCCCAGGCCCTGCCCCTTCATGTCGGAGCGGACGATGATGGCGAACTCCGCTTCGGTGTTGTCCGGATCCGCGACCACTCGCACGACGCCCAGTGTCTTCGTGTCCGTCGACTCCTCGGGATCGGCCGCGATGAAGGCCATCTCGCGATCGTAGTCGATCTGCGTGTACTTGGCCATCTGCGAGTGGGGCAGCTCGCGGACGAGGCCGAAGAAGCGAAACCGCATGTCCTCGTT
>CAMYMV010000039.1:17527-20783 GCA_947259585.1 uncultured Gemmatimonadales bacterium
AGCGTAACGGTCTCCTCGAGCTCCTTCGGATAGGGACGGATGGCGAGTCGACCGGCGCCGTCTTCGGGAGCCGGCTCCACCCGGATGCGCGCATCCAGGGCAAGGACGCCGTCCTCGTCCGCGAGAAGCGGGTTCACATCGATCTCTGCCACCTCGGGCAGATCGATCGTCAGCTGGGAGAGCTTGATGAGCGTCTCCAGGATCGCTTCCATGTCGGCGGGAGGCCGATCCCGATAGCCCTCGAGGAGCTTGGAGATCCTCGTGCGCGACACGAGCTCCCGTGCCAGCGTCGCGTTCAGCGGAGGCAGCGCCACGGCCCGGTCCTGCACCAGCTCGACGGCGGTTCCGCCCTGGCCGAAGAGAATGACCGGCCCGAACACCGGGTCAGTGGCCGTCCCGACGATCAGCTCGTGGGAGCGGGGCCTTCGTGCCATTCGCTGGACCGTGAAGCCGTCCACTCTGGCCTCGGGCCTGTGAGCCGACAGCCGTTCCAGCATCGTGTGCGCCGCGCCGGAAACGGCATAGGCGCTCTCCAGGTCGAGCGCGACGCCTCCGACGTCCGATTTGTGGGTCACATCGGGAGAAAGAAGCTTGAGGGCCACCGGGAACCCGAGCTCCGTCGCCACTTCGGCCGCTTGGGACGGGTCCGTGGCGATGCGGGTCTCCACGATGGGCATGCCGTAAGCGGCAAGAACCGCCTTGGCTTCCGGCTCTGTGAGCATCGAACGGCCCCCGTCGAGGGCGAGCCGGATCACCTCCACCGCCTCGCTCGTCCCCGCGACGAAATCCTCTGCCAGCGAAGGTGGCGTCTCCATCAGGAGCTCCTGGTTGCGCCGGTAGCGCACCATGTGCATGAACGCCCTGACCGCATGCTCGGGCGTCCCGTAGGTCGGTATCCCGGCCGCGCGGAGGATCTCTCGTCCTTTCGCAGCCGTCTCCCGACCTAGCCAGCTCGTGAGGACGTTGCGGCGCGCGCCGTGCTCCTGGACGGCGGCGATGATCGCCCGCGCGGCGTCGGCTCCCGATGCCAGCGCCGTCGGGGTGTGCAAGACGAGGATGGCGTCGACGCCCGGATCGTCCAACAGCGCCTGCATGGCGCTCGCGTAGCGCTCGCCGGGGGCGTCGCCGATGATGTCGACAGGGTTGCCTCGCGACCATGTGGTCGGCAGCGCGGCGTCCAGCTTGTCGATAGTCTCGTCGGCCAGCTCGGCGAGCCGGCCCCCTCTCGCCGAGAGCGCGTCTGCCGCCATCACGCCGGGCCCGCCTCCGTTCGTGAGGATGGCGAGCCGGTCTCCCAGCAGGGGCTTGGCTCGCGCCAGCGTCTCGACGGCGTCGAACAGCTCGTCGATCTCGAACACCCGCAGCATGCCGGTACGGCTCAGGGCCGCATCGTACACCTCGTCGGCGCCGGCCAGGGCGCCGGTATGGGATGCGGCGGCCCTGGCTCCCTCCGGCTCACGGCCGGACTTGATGACCAGCACCGGCTTGTTTCGCGCCGCGGAGCGGGCGGCGGACATGAACTTCCGCGCCTCGTCGATCGACTCGAGGTAGAGGAGGATGGCGGTCGTCTCGGGATCACCGCCCAGGTAGTCGAGGACGTCGCCCACATCCACGTCGGCGCTGTCCCCGAGTGAGACGAAGTGCGAGAAGCCGATGCCGCCGGCGGTCGCCCAATCCAGAACGGCCGTGCACAACCCTCCCGACTGAGACAGAAAGGCAAGGGATCCGGGAAGCACATCCAGGTGAGCGAAGCTGCCGTTGAGGCCGATGCCAGGTACCATGAGACCAACGCAGTTCGGGCCCAGGATCCGCAGCCGGTGTGATTTCGCCGCATCCAGCATCTCCCGCTCGAGGGACTTCCCGGAAGACCCTTCCTGCGAGGCCAGGCCGGCGGTCAGTACGACCGCCGCTCGGGTTCCCACCTCGCTCAGCTCGCGTATGAGCCCGGGCACCGTCGCAGGCGGAGTACAGATGACAGCCATGTCCGAGACATCGGGCGCATCGCTCATCCTGGGGTAGGCCCGCACTCCCTGCACCGCCGCGTGTCTGGGATTGATCGGCGTGACGACACCCCCGAAGCCTGCCCGCAGCATGTTTCGGAACACGACCGTGCCGACGCTGCCTGGAGTGTTGGAGGCTCCGATCACGGCCACAGAGCTCGGCCGGAAGAGGTATTCCATGTTTCTGATGGTCATGGGCTGGTGGCTCCGAAAGGCGGCCGGCTGGTTCGTAGTCTCTGGGCGGATGCCCCTGGATGCTCCGATGATCGCAAGCTAGCTCCGTTCGCAACGAGCAGCACCCCACATCTGGCGGGAAGGAGCACGATCGACGAGGGTTCGCTGTCGGCGAGCACGGTTTTCTGGGCGAACAAACGGAGGATAGCTGATGATCAACGGAGCCCACTCGGTCATCTACAGCACGGACCCGGATGCCGACCGTGCCTTCCTGCGAGACGTGCTCGAGCTCACGAGCGTCGACGTGGGAGGGGGCTGGTTGATCTTCGGACTACCTCCCGCGGAAGTGGCGGTGCATCCCTCCGACGAGAACGACAGGCACGAGCTCTACCTGATGTGCGAAGATCTCGAGGCATTCAGGGGAAAGATGGCACGGCACGGCATCCCGACCGATCCCCCTCACGACGAGCCTTGGGGCTCGATCACACGGCTTACGCTTCCGGGCGGTGGGGCTCTCGGTGTCTATCAGCCGCGGCACGCGCGGCCGGAACCGATGGGAGGCTCTGGATGAACGCCGACTTCACGAACCCGTCGTCGACCGCCTCTGAGGACGCGGAACGGTACATCCAGCAGTTGCTCACGCTGTTGGGCGATCGCGACCCCTTCGAGGTACAGAGGGAGCTCGTGCCCAAGCTTCGGGAGCTCGTGGAAGGCGTCGACGACTCAGGGCTTCGTCAGCCCGAGGCGCCCGGCAAGTGGTCCATCCTCGAGGTGATCGGGCACCTGGCGGACACCGAGGTCGTGTACCGTTACCGGATGCGGATGAGCGTCGCGCAGCCGGGCAGCGCGATCCCGGACTACGACCAGGATCTCTGGGCGGCAGGCCTGCGGTACAACGATGCAGACCTCGAGGGCGCCCTGCAGCAGATCGAGGCGTTGCGCGCGGCCAACCTCGCCTGGCTGGCCGGGCTGTCGGACGAAGAGCTGGACCGTGCGGGAATCCACGCGGAACGCGGAGTGGAGAGCGTGCGGCGAATCGTAAACCTGTTGGCCGCCCACGATCTCGTCCACCGAAACCAGAT
>CAMYMV010000040.1 GCA_947259585.1 uncultured Gemmatimonadales bacterium
TCGACGGCACCCCCGAACTGCTCGATCGCGGCTTCCTGGTCACCGAGGTTCTGATACAGCAGCCCGGCGTTGTTGAAGGCCCGCGAGTCCTTCTTGATCGCGTTCGCACTGAGGAAGGCGGCGAGCGCCCCATCCATGTCGCTCGCCTGGTAATGCTGGATCGCCTCGTTGTACGCCGTCGCCCAGGCGTTGAACCTCGAGTTGTCCGAGCGTTCCTGGCAGGCCGGGTTGGTGCCAACGAAGCGGATCAACAGCGCATCGGCCGCCTCGAACTCTCCCAGCCCGATGTGGGCCTCGGCCGCCAGCCACAGCGCCGTCGGGTCATCGTCGTTCTGTATCTCCGACTGCAGCTCCGACAACGCCTCCGCAAACAGCGCCCGTTGGGCCTCGGGGTCCGGCGTCTCGCCCGCCGTCGTCAGCTTTTCGACGGCACCCTCGGTCGAAGCGTTCGACACGAGACGGCACTCGTCTCCCTGTGCTTCCTGCGCCGCAAGATCGGCGGGCACGGCGGCACCCGCAGCAAGGGCCAGGGCGACGGCGAGAGACAGGACGCTCGCTCCTGAGTTGTTCATTTGCTCGGACTTCCCTTTCTCGAGTTCATGTAGTCCCGCGGGTGGGCGACCTCCGGGCCGCCGGCAGGCAACTTCGACCGCATCCGTCCCCCACGCCAGTACCCCGCCGGTCCGCCTTACCCGACTCCTCAGTACCCACAACGTGGCCTCACGGATCCGCCGCGAAACGGGGCCCACGGCACCGGGTTCGGAGGACGCCCGTCCGCGGTCGGCTGGGCTGCCCGGCGGCACCTAATCCTCAGTAGACGAGCGCGTGCGCCGTGTTGAACAGAATGACCGTCTCGCCGTCGACGAGTTCTCCTTCTTCCCTCAGCCGCACCGCTGCCGCCAGCGTCGCGCCGCCCTCGATGGAAGCGCTGATACCGGCCTTTCCCAGCTCGACGGCGGAAGCCTCGGACTCCTCGTCGGAGACGGCGAGCGCCCCTCCCCCGCTCTCCCGCAGCGCCTTCAGGATCAGCGCATCGCCCAGCGCGGACGGGACCCTGAGACCATAGGCCCGGGTCTGCGCCCCGATCCATGGTTCGGCCGCCCGCGCACCCTCGTCGAAGGCCCGGACGATGGGCGCGCAACCATCCGCCTGCACCGCGTAGCAGCGCGTGGCGGCCGTCGCGACGCCCATCGCCGCCAACTCGCCGAGCGCCTTCCAGCTGCCGATCAATCCGGTCCCGCCACCCGTCGGATAAACGATCGCGTCAGGGGCCCGCCAACCGAGCGCCTGCACGATCTCGAGCATCATCGTCTTCTTGCCTTCGATGCGGTAGGGCTCGCGCAGGGTGGACAGATCCAGGGCCTCGGTGCGAGACGCGTACTCACGTGCCTTGGCCCCGCAGTCGGTGATCAGGCCATCGACGGACCGCACCTCGCCGCCAGCTGCCCGCGTCCGCCTCACGACCATCTCGGGGGTGTCGGCCGGAAGGTAGACCCGGGCCCTCTTCGCCGCCCGGCTCGCGTAGGCCGCCAGCGAGACTCCGGCGTTTCCGGCGCTCGGGATGACGAACGATGAGGCTCCGTCCAGAACGGCCCGCGTCACGGCCGCCGACAGGCCGCGATCCTTGAAGCTCCCCGTCGGATTCCGTCCCTCGTCCTTCACGAACGCGCGCAGCCCCTGCAGGCCGTCGATATCGTCGAGGGCGAGAAGTGGCGTGGCGCCCTCTCCGAGGCTCACCGGCGTCTCATCCGGGGCGATAGGCAGGATCTCACGGAAGCGCCACAGGCCGGCGTCACAGGGCCGCCGGCTCCAACTCTCGATGAGCGTCGGCCCATCCACGCCATCGAGGGCATAGCGAACCAGAAGCGGCTTCGCGCATGTCGAGCAGACCGATGCGCGGGGCGAGACCTCGATCCTCTCTCCACACGCGTCGCACTCGAGGGAGAACGAGGTCACCCTCCCCCCCTCTCGCCGTCCTCCGCGGCCACCAGCCCGAGCGCCAGACGCGCGGCGGTTGTCTCCCGGCCCAGGATGTAGGCCACGTCGGGGACATCCGGACCCTGGACGGCGCCGGTCAGCGCGACGCGGACCGGATGATAGAACTGACGGCCCTTGAGGCCAGCTTCCCGTCCCGCGGCGGCGAGCTCTTCCTTCAGCTCGGCCCGTGACCAGCTCTGGAGTCTCTCCCACCGCCGAGCCACCTGGCGCAGCGCCCGACCCGCCTTCGGCTCCCGGAGCACCTCCACGGCGTCCGAGCTGGAGAGATCCGGCTCGGGGAGAACGAGCTCGCAGACAGGATCGGCGTCGGCGAGGATCAGGATGCGCTCCCGCAGAACCTCGGCGAGCGCCCGAAGCTGCCTAGCCTCGGGCTCGAACCGGCCCGCCAGACGATCGCGCAGGCCCCGTTCGAGCACGTCGACCGACTCGTGCCGGTAGTGCTGGCCGGACAGCCAACGCAGCTTCTCGGGATCGATCTCCGGGTTCGCGGCACCTATCCGATCCAGGTCCACTTCGGCGATCAGCTGATCTCGCGACAGCACCTCCTCGCCGCTCGGGCTGGACCAGGAGAGGAGGGAGAGGTAGTTGAGGAGACCCTCCGGGTGGTATCCCTGCTCACGGTACTCCAGTAATCCCGGCGCGCCCGCACGCTTCGAGAGCTTGCCTCCGCCCGGAGCCAGGACCGACGGCAGGTGAAGGAACTCGGGAGGGACGGCCCCCAGCGCCTCGTAGAACAGCACCTGTTTGGGCGTGTTGGAGAGATGGCCGGCTCCGCGTATGACGTGCGTGACTCCCATGAGAAGATCGTCGACGACGACCGCGAAGTTGTAGGTGGGCCTCCCATCGGAGCGGAGGATGACTTGGTCTCCGAGTTGCTCGCCATCCACCGTCAGGTCGCCACGCACGCGATCTCGATAGTGAATGACGCCCGGCTCCACCCTGAACCGCACGGAGGCCAGCCGGCCCGAGGCGATGAGGCCCCCCGCCTCCTCGGACGACAGCCCGCTGCAGCGGCCGTCGTAGCGCACGTCACCCTTCCCCGCTCTCGCTTCCGTTCGGCGGGCCTCCAGCTCCTCCGGTGTGCAGTAGCAGCGATACGCCCGGCCCTCGGCCAGCAGACGCTCGGCATGTTCGCGGTAGATCTCCACTCTCTCGCTCTGCCGATACGGCCCGTGCTCCCCACCGGCGAAGAGCCCTTCATCGGGAGCCAATCCCAGCCACTCGAGCGCATCCTGGATATCGCGCTCGGCACCCTCCACGCTCCGCTCCAGGTCCGTATCCTCGAAACGGACGATAAACGCGCCGCCCTGCTGACGCGCGTACAACCAGTTGAGCACAGCCGTTCGGGCGTTGCCGAGGTGGAGCGAGCCGGTCGGACTGGGGGCAAATCGGGTGCGGACCATCAGTCGTCCTCGCTCGGCTGGCTTCGCGACGCCGACTCGGAGACTTCGGGGGCGTGACCCGGGCATCGATGGACCGGCAGCTCCGGATAGCGGGGGTAGCGCCGATCATCCCGCGACCGCTCGCACAGCAGGAAGTTCGATCCACGGTCGTTCAGGACGGGCCGGCCGAAGCGGCAGACTCCGCAAAGACCCGCGCTCCTCACGACGCCGATCCCTCCGCGAGCTCGACGAGAATTCGCTCGGCCGTGCCCGGCCCGACACCCGGCGTCGCCGCCAGCTCGTCGAGTGTCGCGCCCCGGATCGCCTCCAGGCTGCCGAAGCGCTGGAGCAGCTCCTGCTCACGTGCCGGTCCGACACCGGGGATCTCGGAGAGACGGGACCTGAGAAGCCGCCGCCGCCGCAGGGTACGGTTGTAGGCGAGCGCGAACCGATGCGCCTCGTCCCGAGCCCGCTGGAGCCAGTGCAGACCCGGGTCGCGACGATCGAGCCGGAGCGGCTCCGGCTCTCCCGGGCGGTACACCTCCTCTTCACGCTTGGCGAGCGCGACGGCGGGCAGATCGGACACGCCAGCCGCCTCCATCGCCTGCATGGCCGCGGCGAGCTGGCCTCGGCCGCCGTCTACCAGCACGAGGTCGGGCAGCTGGCGACCCTCCCGCACTCTGCGATCGAAGTAACGTCCGACCACTTCCTGCATCATCGCGTAGTCGTCCGTCTCCCCGTCCGGCACTTCGCGGATTCGGAACCTCCGGTACTCATCCGAGAAGGGCTTTCCATCCTCGAGCCACACCGCGCTGCCTACCGACGCCGAGCCGCCGAGGGTGGATATGTCGAAGCAGACGATCCGCCGCGAGGGAGCCGGAAGCTCCAGAGATTCCGCCAACCGGCGCGCCGCCGCCGGAACGTCCGCAGCGCCGTCCTCCGGCCTGCCAGCCTCCCTCATCGCGTCGAGCCGGAGACGCTCCTCCCGCAGCAGATCGGCCGCGTTGGCGGCGGCCAGCTCCACGAGGCGGCGCTTGGCACCCCGCTGCGGCACGTGCACGCGCAGCGGACCGGATCGCTGCGTGGACAGGTGCTCCTGAATCAACTCCCGGTCCGGAAAATCCTCCGGGACAAGGAGCTCGGCCGGAAGGTCCTGCCGCCGGAGGTAGTGGCCGCTCACCAGGGCGGCGGTGAGCGCCGCGTCCTCTTCGTCGTCCACGTTCTGGAGGAAGTGGATCTCGCGTCCGAGAAGGCGGCCTTCCCTCACCTTGAGGATGACACCGCACGCCAGGGTGCCCTCGCGGCGGAGCCCCACGACATCGTGCTCACCCCCACGGTGGTCGACGGCAGCCTGCCGCCGCTCGATCGTCTCGAGCCCCCGCAGCACATCCCGCAGCTCGGCGGCCCGCTCGTACTCCATGGCGTCCGCGGCGCCCTTCATCTTGTCGCGAACGCGGCGGCGGACCGAGCCGGTGCGGCCGCCCAGCACGTCCAGAATCTCCTCGATCATGCCCCGGTAGTCCTCCTCCGCCTGGTATCCTACGCACGGCGCCTTGCAGCGGCCGATGTGGTAGTCGAGGCACGGACGGGACGGCAGCTTCTCGGGAAGCTCGTAGTGGCAACTCCGGACGGTGTAGAGCTCCTTGATCGTGCGCAGAGCGCTCCTCATCGCGCCGACGTTCGTGTAGGGTCCGAAGTACCGGCTGCCATCCCGGATGAGACGACGCGTGACCAGCACCCTCGGAAAGGGCTCTCCGAGCGTCACCCGGATGTAGGGATAGCTCTTGTCATCCCTGAGCTGGATGTTGAACCGCGGATGGTACTCCCGGATCAGATTCCACTCCAGCAACAGCGCCTCGGCCTCGGAGTCCGACACGTAACTCTCGACCGAGGCGATGCGGCGGGCCATCTGTCGCAACTTCGGAGAGGGGTCCCGCTCGGCGCTCAGGTAGCTCCTCACCCTCGCGCGCAGAGACTTCGCTTTGCCGACGTACAGCACCTTGCCCTGGGAGTCCTGAAACATGTACACGCCGGCGCCGGTGGGAAGGCGGCCTATCTGGCTCTCGAGCTGTTCTCGCTTCGACTCAGACATCGGAGATCGGGCGGGGGGGCCTACGGACGATCGACAGGTAGACTACACCGGCGGCGAGTAGCGTTCCGGTCAGCACGGCCGCCGCTCCCATCGTCGTTTCGGCGGGGAGTCTCTCCGTCAGCGCGAGCCGCGAGACGGATCCGGCGACCGCCCCCGCCAGAGCCGCCACACAGAGGCGCGCGAGCGGCTTGAGAACCGCACTCTCGAACAGGGCGCCCACGCGACGGCGGAGGCCCGCCCACAGCAGGAGCAGGTTCAGCCACGCACCGACCGAGCCTCCGAGCGCCAGCCCGGCCGCCGACAGCGCCCCGAAGCCCGCACCGCGCATCAGCAGCATCGCGGAGGCTCCGATGGCGATTCCCGAGGCGACCGAGATTGCGGCGAAGCGCATCGGTGTCCTCGTGTCCTGCATGGCGTGGAAGCCGCCGGCGAAGAGCTTCACCGAGCTCGTCGCGACGAGGCCGACGGCATACGCGATCAGGATCCCGCTCACGAGCTGCGTGCTGTACTCGTCGAACGCACCGCGCTGGAAGACGATACGTACCGCCAGATCGCCGAAGAGGATCAGGGCGACCGCAGCGGGAAGCACGAAATAGAGGATCTGAAAGAATCCGTTCACGAGCCTGGAGCGCAACGCTTCCGATCCCGTCTGCCGGGACATCTCCGGAAGGGCCGCCGCGGCGACGGAGATCCCGAACAGGCTCAGCGGCAGATACGCCAACCGTTGGGCGTAGTACAGGCCGACGACCGCGCCGGCGGGAAGGAAGCTCGCGAGGATCACGTCCGCGAAGCTGGCGACCTGAAAGATCCCCTGGCTCGCGGCCACCGGCACCATGTTGCGCATGACCCGCCGCACTGGCTCCGAGCCCCGATCCAGCAACGGACGAACGCTCCGGGCCAGTTTCCGCGCGGTCGGCAGCTGCACGCCGAGCTGGAGCAGGCTCCCGGCCAGCGTCGACCAGGCGAGGACCTGAATCAGCGGGCTCCAACCGAAGCGGGCGCCCAGGAGAAGCCCCGCCACCTGGGCGAGGTTCCACAGCACCGGTGCGGCGAACGGGAGGAAGAAGCGTCTGTGGCTGTTCAGCACGCCGAGACACCAGGCGGCGAGGATCATCACGCCGGCCATCGGGAAGAGGATCCTCACGAGCTGTGTGGTGAGCGCCGATGCCTCGGCGTCGAAGCCGGGAGCGACGATACGGGTCAGCCACGGCGCCAACGCCACCCCGAGTGCGGAAAGAAAGCCGGCCAGCAGGACCAATCGGCCGAGCACGCGTCGCGCCAGAAGCGCGGGCGCTTCGCCCTCGGCCCCATCACCTTCCAGAAGCGAGCTGTATACCGGCACGAACGCGGCCGACAGCGAGCCTTCGCCGAGGAGGTTGCGGAGCACGTTGGGGATCCTGATCGCCGCCGCATAGGCATCGGCGGCCACCATCGTGCCGAAGAAGCGGGCGATGACGAGATCGCGAAGGAAGCCGGTAAGGCGGCTGAGGAGTATCCCGGCGCCGACCGAAGCGGAGCTCCGACCGACCCGGCGGGAGGGGCGTCCGGCGCCCTCAGTCACCGGTTTCGCGCGCCGCTCCCTGCCCCCCGGGCGGCAGGGCATCCTGCGGCTCGCTTCTGCCTTCCACGAGAGCGCGGATGAAGACCGCCTCCTCGCGCAGGCCTTCTACCGACTCCGTCAGGTATTTGAGCTCGCCCTCCATCGCCTCCACGCGAGCCTCGAGCTCACCGGGCGGCGCGTCGCGCGAGATCCGCCGGGCGAGCGCCTGACCGATCTGCGAGTCGATCACGATCGCCAGGAGCGGGATCAGCAGGATCAGTACGACGACCATGAGGGCCCAAAACAGCGTCATCGGTTCGAATACCCTTGGAGTTGTGCCAGTCGTAAATGTAGAACTAGAGCGCCACGTCCAGCCGGGCAACGTACTCTTCTACCGCCATCTCCACCTCCCGGTCCAGGCTCTCGAGAAACTCGGGTCCGTAGCGTGCCAGGTAATAGAGCGGATTCAGGATCCGTTCCTGCGGCGAGCCGGCCGGATAGAGATGGAGGGCCGTCTTCTCGATCTTCCGGTTCAAGACCTCCTGCCGCTCGAGGACGCTCGCATCGACGGCCTTCTCGAGCTGTCGTGCGGCTTTTCGGGCACCGGCGCGCGCCTTCTCGGCCGTCGCGCGGATCCCTGGAAACTCGACCGACAGGGCTTCGAGGATCCGGTCGAACGCGTCCTCCCGCGCCGCTTCGGCCTCCTCCAGGGCTCGGGCGACCGCTTCAGGCCTCCCCCCCTGCACCGATCGACCTATGGCTGCGGCCCCGCCGTCCGACAGCTCATCGGGAGCGAGCTCCAGCGCATCCAGGACCTTGGCGACCTTCGCCTCGATGACCGTCCAGCCCGTCCGAGGCACCGTTCGTGGCTGGCCGATGCCTGCCCACTCGAACAGGCGCGGCAGCTGGGCCCAGTACGCGACCTCCGCCGGCCCCAGCACCGAGGCCGACACCGGCAGAAGACATGACTCCGCGACCGGGCGCAGCGCGGCGCTCGGTCCAAACGCCTCCGGAGACCGCTCGAGATCCGCCAGCCATTCGTCCAGGGGACGCGAGCTCCCCTCCTTCCCCCCTCTCGCTACATCACCCTCCACGTAGATCCGCCGCCGCGCGACCCCGTCATCGTGAAACACGTTGCTGGCGCCCTCGGGGAGTGCTAGCTGAGGCTCGAAGCCCGCCTCCCGCACCCGGTCGGTCGAGCTCGACACCGCCTCGGCCGCTGAGGTCGCGTCGCGTAGCGAGCGCGCTTGAAGGGGCACCAGGGCCCGCTTGACCTCGAGCGCTCCCGAGTCCAGCCACACCAGCTCATGTCCCTCCAGAACTCCCGCCAGAGCGTCGCCGAACGCGTGCCCGACGCTGCGGCCCGGTCGATACGTATCTCCAAACAACTCCAGGTAATGGTCGATAAACTCCGACTGGGGCAGCGCTTCGCGAATATCGGCCAGCAAGTCGAGGATCGAACGGTCCAGGATCGTCTGGCCGACAGACCGTTCCTCCCTGCCCTCCGGCGGAGCCAGCCGGAAGCTCCGAAGCGTGTTGGTAGTGTCGATCAGCTGCGTCGTGCCGACCTCTCTCCAGTCGTGATCGTCGGACGCCACCCAGAACAGGGCCAGCATCGGGCACCCGAGCTCGTACTCGAGCGCCGCAGCCAGCCGGATCGCCGTCATCGCCTTGTAGAGGACGAAGAGCGGGCCGAGGAAGAGGCACGGTTGTTGTCCGGTCGTGACGAGGGCTCCCTCCCCGGCGAGGATGGAGCGCAGCTTGGCGGCGGCATCGGGCGAGGAGGCGCCGAACACCTCGGCCGGCAGTGCCGCGCTTTCGCAGGAGAGCCCAAGGGCAAGCGAGCCCGAACCGACGCCCTCGCCCTTCGGTGACTGGAAGAGATCCACGGCCACCGGATCTCCGTCACCGAAGCGCGATCCCAGGGAGCCCGGAGCCCCGAAGGCCGCACGCTCGAATCTCGGCCGGCTCATTCGGCGCTCCCGGCCAGCACCAGGCGCGCCGACGTCGCCTCGAACGGAGACCCTTCGTAGTCGCCGAAGCGATGGGTCGTGACGAGGCCCGCGGAGGCCAGAAGCGCCTCGAGATCCGCCGGCGCGTACAGCCGAACGCGCTCCAGGTGCTCGCTGGGCCGACCGCCCTGGCCGCTCCATATCCGCATCCGCTTTACGACCGCGTCCCCTTCGATGCTCCGGGTTACGTGCACCGATCCTCCATCCAGGTCCAGCGTCTCCTCCGGCACCAGAGCTGCCCTCACCTGCGCGGCGTTCAGGTAGTCGAGAAGAAACCGGCCTTCGGGCTGCAGAACCCTCCGAATCTCGAGCGCCGCTCCAACGTCATCCGACGCTTCGGCAAAGTAACCGAAGGAGGTGAAGAAGCTGGTGACGACCCCGAAAGACGCACGCCGAAAGGGCAGGCTGCGCATGTCCGCGCGAACGAGGAGGAAGGGCGGCGTCTGGGAGCGGCGCGCGAGACGCAGGAGCGGAAGCGAGAGATCCAGACCCACGGCGTCGATGCCCGCCCGCCTGAGCTCCCTCAGGTGCCGTCCCTCGCCGCAGGCCAGATCGAGCGATCGCCCCCGAGGCGGTCCGGAGACCTCGAGATGCAGCCGCACGGCAGCGGCCGCCTCTGCCTGGTCGCGGTGAGGGTATAGTCTCAGATACTCCTCGCCGAACCAATGGCGGAACCACTCCGCAGTCTCGCGATCCCCCTCGGCCTGGTCTACCGTCTCAGAGGTCACGCTAGCCCCCCTTGTGGTAGGGCTGTCCGCGAATGATCGTCCCGGCACGATAGATCTGCTCGGCCAGAAGCAGGCGGGCGAGGTCGTGCGGCAGGCTCATGGCCGAGAGCGAGAGTCTGTGCTCCGCTCGAGACAGGGCCGATTCCGCGAGCCCGAATGGGCCGCCGACGAGAAAGGCCGCGCCCGGCTGCCGATACAGACCGAGAGCCGAGAGATATCGCGCCAGCCCCTTCGAGCTCATCCGCTTCCCCTCTCGCGTGAGCGCCACGACGTCGAAGCCCTCCGGTACCCGGCCGAGGAGCTTCCTGGCCTCCGCTTCCGGACCGCCCTCACCCTTGCCGGCCGCCACCTCGATCACCTCCAAGGAGAAAAAGCGACCGGCCCGAGTCTCGTACTCCGCGATCGCGGGCCCCAGGAGCGCCCCCGGCTTTCCAACCGCCAGGACGAGCACTTTCATCGGGCCAGGACGGTGTCTCGCAGGTATCGCTCGCTGTCGCGGTGCGGATAGGTCTCCGTGAAGTGTAGACCTCGGCTTTCCCGACGCCGTTGCGCGCAGCGCACGATGAGGCGGGCGACCTCGCGCGCGAACTCGACCTGGCGGGCATACATCGCGCCGGAAGCCGTTCCGTCACGCGCGACCGGGAGCTTCACGAGCCCATCCAGCTCCCTGCGGGCGATGGCCAACCTCTCCTCGGATCGGACGATCGACACGTCCTCCCACATGACATCCCGAACCCGCTCCTCGATTGAGGCCGGATCCTCGCCTTCCGTACGGAGCTCAGGGAGACTCCTCGCCGAAGGAAGGGGTACGCCTGATACCGCGTGAAGATCGGCTTCCATCCGCCGGGCCGCCCGCTCCGCATAGACGACCGCCTCCAGCAGCGAGTTCGATGCGAGCCGGTTGGCGCCGTGCACCCCCGTGCAGGCCACTTCGCCCGCCGCATACAGTCCGGCGAGCGAGGTGCGGCCATCCCAGTCCGTCAGGAGGCCGCCGCACTGGTAGTGTGCCGCAGGCACGACCGGGATTGGCTCTTCAGGGATTCGAATCCCTCGCTCCGCGCAGCCGCGCAGTATGTTCGGGAAGCGAGAGCGCACCCGCTCGGTATCCAGGTCGCTCAGATCCAAGTGGACGTAGGGCTCTCCGCTGCGTTTCATCTCGGCGTCGATGGCACGCGCCACGATATCCCGAGGGGCCAGCGATCCCGCAGGGTGGTGGCGTTCCATGAACGGCTCGCCGCCACGGTTCCGGATCACGGCTCCCTCTCCGCGCACGGCCTCGGAGATGAGGAAGGCCTGATCACCCGTCGGATAGAGAGCCGTCGGGTGAAACTGGACGAACTCGAGGTTTGCCACGGCAGCCCCGGCTTCCCAGCCGATGGCCACTCCGTCGCCCATCGCGATCTCGGGGTTGGTCGTGTGCCGGTAGAGTCGGCCGCACCCGCCCGTCGCCAACAGCACGGCTCGGCACTCCACCTCCATCCACCTCTGATCCGGCACATCGAGGACGAGCGCCCCCCCGCAACGAGGCCTCAAGGTCCCGGGCTCCGTGACCGCCGCGAGCTTCCAGAGGAAGTGGTCCTGCAACATCTGGATCTGAGGCTTCGCCGAGACGGCCGCGAGAAGCGCGCGTTCGATCTCGCTCCCCGTCAGGTCCTCCGCGTGAACGATGCGGCGCGCGCTGTGTCCCGCCTCCCGCCCCAACGAGAACGACGCCCCGTCCCGGCTGAACCTCACGCCCCACTCGATCAGCTCCCGAACTCGTTCGGGCCCTTCACGCACGAGCTCCTCGACCGCGCGACGGTGGCAGAGGCCGGCGCCGGAGAGAAGCGTATCCCCCGCGTGAAGCGCGAACTCGTCCTCCTGCGCGAACACGGCCGCCACGCCGCCCTGGGCATAGTTGGTGGCGGATTCCACCCGGTTCTTCTTCGTGACGAGAACCACGCGGGCGAATTCGGCGGCCTTGAGGGCGAAGGTAAGACCAGCGATCCCGCTGCCGGCGACGAGCACATCCGTCTGGATCCGGGTCACTCTCGAATTCTCCGTTCGCCGTGCGGCATATGAGGCGGGTGGAGGGAGCGCGCCTCGCTAGACGCTTCCGAGGTAGTACATGAGGAGGAGCACCAGGACGAGAAGGACCAGTAGCGTAACCGTGCGAGGGGCGCGCTTGGCGCCCGCGCCCAGCTTTTTGCGCTGTTCGCGCAGCTTGTGCAGCGGCACGTCAGACTCCGCCACCAGCGCCGAGGTCGCCGCTCATCGATCCATCACCGTCGCCATCATCGTGGCCTCCGCCACCTTCACCCCGTCGACCTTGGCCACGCCATGCATCCTCAGGATCGTTCGGCGCCGTTGGACGAGCTCGACCTCGAAGATCAACTGATCGCCAGGAACCACGGGCTTTCTCCACTTCACGTCGTCGAGCGACATGAAGTAGACGACCTTCTCCGCCACATTCTCCATCTCGCTCATCATCAGCAATCCGCCGGCCTGCGCCATGGCCTCCACGATCAGCACGCCGGGCATGATCGGATGACCCGGGAAGTGGCCGTCGAAGAAGGGCTCGTTGATGGTGACGTTCTTGAGCCCCACGATCCTCTCTCCCTCCTCGACCTCGAGGATGCGGTCCACCAGGAGCATCGGATAGCGGTGAGGCAGGAAGTCGAGGATCTGTTGAATGTCCATCACCGGCTGGCTCGGGCTCGTTTCGGTCATCCTCTTACCTGCTGCTGCCTGTTCCGGACTCTGAGACGGCACGCCGGTGTACCGGACCTCAGAGGCGGCGCACCGGTGTTCCTCGGAATGAAAAAGCGTGGCGAGCGCGCGATCCGCAAGCCGATGAGAAAGAGCGCCCGCCCCCGATCCGGGAACGAGCGCTCCAGGGCCGCTGTCGGCCGGCCGCCTGCGCCGCGTATTCGGCGACCCGCGCTATGGCTGCGTGCTGCTCGCTGGGCCCTGTGCCTGGAGGCGAGCGATGACCTGATCGGTCACGTCGAGCGTCGGATCAGCCGCGATCAATCCCGCGGCAGAGGCGTCGAACACCATGGTGAAGCCGCGCTCGGCCCGGAAGTTCTCAATCTCGGCCTGAACGCGCTCCAGGATCGGCTGCAGAAGCTCCTGCCGTCGCTGGTTGGCCTGGTCCTCGAGCTCCAATGTCCGCTCCTGCAGGACCTGGTTCTTCTCGGCCATCTCCTGCTGCCGGGTCTGCCGCGCCGCATCGGAGAGCATCGTCTCCTGCCTGCGGTAGTCCGCCAGGAGCGAGTCCAACTCCACCCGCTTCAGGCGAACCTCTTCCTGCATCTGAACGAGCTCCCGATTCCACGTCTCCTGCGCCTCTACAGCTCCCGGCGCCGATTCGAGCAGTCTCTGCGTGTTCACGTAAACGAAGCCCGTGCCATCCGCTGGAGCCGTTTGAGCTGTGAGAGAGGCCGCCGTCCCGATCATCAGGCCGGCCGCTATTACAAACGATATGCGTCGCATGCGCCTCATTCTCCTGTGAAGCTCTCCTGTAAACCCCGACGGCCGGTCCGCCAGAGCGTCACGCTAGAAGATCCGGCCGAACTTGAAGTGCAGCTTCCAGCCCGGGTCCGGCCGGCCGAGCACGTCACGTCGGTCGAAACCGTACGCGTAGTCGAGACCGATCGGTCCGAAGGGCGTTACAAGGCTTACTCCTACGCCGGCACCAACCAGGAGATCCGTAGGATTGAAGCCGCCGGCGAGGAACCAGTTGTTGCCGGCATCCACGAACGTGCTGAAGAACACGTTGTTCGTGAGCTTCATCCCCAATTGCGCGGTCGTCGTGAAGAACGCGTTGCCCACGCGGTCCAGATCGCTGATCGGAGCACCGCGCGGCACGTGCCCCAGGGGCGTCACCGTGGCTTCTTCGTATCCGCGAAGCTGCTGCCCGACCTGCGTGCCGCCGACCTGGAATTTTTCCTGAAAGAAGACCTGGCTCCCGACGATCCACCCTCCCCCGAACTTGATGCCGGCCGCGAGCTCCATCGGAGATGGATTGAGCGCATCTCCGAAGCGCGCCACGGGCACCCACCACTCGCTCTCGAAGCTCCATTTCGTNGGGCCACCGACGAACCGGGCAGACAGGGTGTTCAGGTTACCCCCCGTCGGGAAGACCGGGTTGTTGCGGACGTCCCGTAGGATGCGGGCCGAGATCGTGCTCCGCGTGCCCGAGATGATCGCCGGATCGTTGGGCCCGATGCCGAAGAGCTCCAGGCTGCTCGTCTGGTCGTTGAACAGGGAGTAGCCGATGAACGCGCGCGTGCTTCGAACCGGAATCGGGACCCCGATCTCGAACCAACCGCCGGTCACGCGGCGGATGCCGAGACTCACATTGGTGAACTGATCCCGAGAGGACCGGAACCCTATGGTGCCGGAGTATCGCGACCAGAAGAGCGAGGGATCGGAGTAGGTCAGGTCGATGTCCTGCTGACGTCCCCCGAAGACGAAGCGGACGGAGCCGGCCTTCGCCATCCCGAACAGATTGGGCTGCTGGTAGCCTACGAACCCCGAAAAGCCGAACGCGCCAGCGGCGGAGACCCCGAAGTTCACGTTCCCCGTCTGCTTCTCCTGGACGCGCAGCACCATGTCGACGTCGCCGTCGGGGCGATCGATGATCCGAATCTGTTCTTCGGGAGGCAGGGGCTCGAAGAAGTCCAGGGAATGGACCGCCTGTACGCTGTTGATCAGGCGCGCCTGAGAGAAGACGTCACCCGGGAGCAGCGAGATACGGGACCGGATGATCCGGTCGTGCGTGTAGTCGTTTCCGACGATCGTGATCTTGCGGACGTAGGTCGGCTCGCCCTCCCTGATATTCCAGTAGGCCATGACCATCCGACGCCCGGTGGAATCGGCGGGCAGCTTGTCGATGGTCGGGACGACCGCCGATCGCATGTAACCGGCGTTTCGGTAGAGGTCGCTGACCTGCGCGGCACCATCCTGGAACGCCGCCTGGTCGAAGGGCGCGTAGATCGGCTCCAGGGGGTTTCCATCCTCGTCCTCTCCGCCGACGAGGAACGCCTGCCGGAAGTACCGTTTGAGAAGCGCGGTGGGAAACCGTCGGTTGCCGTTGATCTCGAACCCGCCCAGATAGTACCGCGTCCCCTCATTCACCTGGACGATGATCTCGCCCTTCCCCGTCGTCCGGTCCACGATCACCGAGTCGCCCACGACGGACGCGTCGACGAAACCGCGTTCCGCGTAGAATCCCGGGATGCGGGTGCTCAGGTCCGCCCGGAACTCCTCCCGTTTGAGCTCCCCGGACTGGTACCAGAGGAACCCCTCCTCTCCGGTGGCCATCGCCCCCCGAAGAAGCTCGTCCGGATAGGTCTCGTTCCCCTCGAACGAGATCCGGGCCACGCCGAGGCGCGGACCCTCATCGACGTGGAAGAGGAGGAGAAACTGATTCGGTCCGACGCCCGCCGACTCCAGCTCGGGCTCGACGGTCGCCTGCGGGAAACCCTCGTTCGCGAGACGCTTTTCGATCGCCGTCTCCGCCCTCAGCACCTTGGAGGGATCGTAGGCCATCCCGCGAAACAGCCCCGTCGTATCGCGGATCGCGTTCTCGGACACGTTCTTGAGCCCGCGGAACTCGATGTCGACGATGAAGGGCCGTTCCACGACATCGATGTAGAAGATGGCCGGCGTCCCCGGGGTTACGCTCACCCGGACGTCTTCGTAGGCGCCGGTGGAGAAGAGCCGACGGATGGCGTCCTGGATGTCCGGGAATCGCACGCTCTGTCCGACCCTGAGCCCGCTCTGGTCGATGATGTCGAAGGCGGGTATTCGCTGATTGCCGCGCACGACGATGCTGTCGACCGGAACCGCGGCGGAGGCGATCGGAGGTTCCTGGGCCCGAAGCGTGGCGACCCCCTTCCCCGGAAGGAAGAGGGCCGTAACCGCGAGGGCGGCGAGAGCGAGCGGCGGCCAACCCGACTTCACAAGCAGGGCTCGCCCTCTTCGATCTCCGGGGTCAGGTGGCCGAGGCCTGCGACGCCGCCCGGAAACGCAGAGACTCCTCGTCGTCGGCAAGCAGAACCTCGATCTCATCGCCCGGTGCGAACTCCGCCATGAGGATCTTCTCGGAAAGCGGGTCCTCGATGTACCGCTGGATCGACCGCTTGAGTGGGCGCGCCCCGAACTTGGTGTCGTATCCGACGTTCACGAGAAAAGCGACCGCCTCCTCGTTCAGGCTGATCGAGAGGCTCTCCTCACCCAGTCGCTTCTCGATGTCGCGCAGGAGGATGTAGACGATCTTTCCGATCTGCTCCCGCGACAGCGGGTGAAAGACGATGGTGTCGTCGAGCCGATTGAGGAACTCGGGCGCGAACGTCCTGTCGATTTCCTCCTTCACGCGCTCCTTGATGCGATCGTAGTCGAGCTCGTCATCCTCCGACGTCTCGAAGCCCATCTTCGAGGAGGAGGTGATGTCGCGCGCCCCGACGTTCGATGTCATGATGACGACGGCGTTCTTGAAGTCGATGACCCGCCCGTAGTTGTCCGTCAATCGACCCTCGTCCAGAACCTGCAGGAGGATGTTGAACACGTCCGGATGCGCCTTCTCGATCTCGTCGAGAAGAACCACGCTGTACGGCCGGCGCCGGACGGCTTTGGTGAGCGTGCCGCTGTCCTCGTAGCCGACGTAGCCGGGAGGTGCACCGATAAGGCGGCTGACCGAGAACTTCTCCATGTACTCCGACATGTCCACCCGGATCAGAGCCTGATCGTCAGCGAAGAGAAAACGCGCGAGGGCACGTGCGAGCTCCGTTTTCCCGACACCGGTCGGCCCGGAGAAGATGAAGCTCCCTATCGGGCGGTCCGGGTCCTTGAGGCCGGCGCGGCTACGTCTGATCGCGCGGCTGATCGCCTCGATCGCTTCATCCTGGCCGACGACGGTCTCGTGGAGCTCGTCCTCCATGCGCAGCAGGCGCTCGGTCTCGGCCTCCCGGAGCCGTGTGACCGGGATGCCCGTCCAGCGGGAGACGATGAACGAGATGTTTTCCTCGTTCACTACGGGACGGTGCTCACGGCGCTTCCGCTCCCACTCCTCCCTCTCACGCTTGATGTCCTCCTGGATCTCCTTCTCGCGATCCCTGAGATACGCGGCGCGCTCGAAGTCCTGGTCCCGGATCGCCTCTTCCTTCCAGCCCGACAGCTCGTCCAGCTGCTCCTGAAGCTCCTGCACCTCCGGGGGAGGCACCTGAGCGCCCAAACGGGCTCGCGCACCGGCTTCGTCCACGACATCGATGGCCTTGTCGGGAAGGAAGCGATCCGCGATGTAGCGATCGGAGAGCTTCGTGGCCGCCTCGAGCGATTCGTCGGGGAAAATGACACGGTGGTGATCCTCGTAGTGCTTTCTCAGCCCCTTGAGGATCTCGACCGTCTCATCCAAAGACGGCGCCTCGACGATCACGGTCTGGAACCGCCTCTCCAGCGCGCCGTCCTTCTCGATGTACTTCCGGTACTCGTTGAGCGTGGACGCTCCCACGCACTGGAGCTCGCCGCGCGCCAACGCCGGCTTGAGCATGTTGGAGGCGTCTATCGCCCCTTCCGCCGCTCCGGCGCCCACGAGCGTGTGCAGCTCATCTATGAAGAGGATCACGCCCTTGTTCTGGGAGATCTCGTTCACGATTGCCTTGAGGCGCTCCTCGAACTGACCTCTGTACTTCGTGCCCGCGATGACCGCGGCCATGTCCAGCGCCAGCACGCGGTGCTCGCTGAGGCTGTCGGGCACCTCGCCCCGGATGATCCGTTGCGCCAGCCCCTCCACGATCGCCGTCTTGCCGACCCCCGGCTCGCCGATGAGCACGGGATTGTTCTTCTTGCGCCTGGAGAGGACCTCCATGACCCGTTCGATCTCTTCCTCGCGCCCTATCGTCGGGTCCAGCTCGCCCTCACCCGCCAGTTGCGTGAGATCCCGGCAGAAATGATCGAGCGCCGGCGTCTTGGACTTCGTCTCTCCCTTTGGGCTGCCGCCCGAGGATGATGGAGCGGGACTGGGCATCTCGGTGCCCAGGAGCTTGAGCGTCTCGGTGCGTGCCTCGTCGAGCGAGATGCCCAGCTCGCCGAGGACTTTGGCGGCCAGGCCCTTCTCTTCGCGAAGGAGACCGAGCAGCAGGTGCTCGGTACCGACGTAGCTGTGGTTCAACTCCCTCGCCTCGGCCATGGCGTACTCGAGCACCTTCTTGGCTCTGGACGTATACGGCAGCTCCGGGATGTTGGAGGCGGACTTCCCACGGCGGACGTTCTCCTCCACGAGGCGGTGGAGCTCATCCAGGTCGGCCGCGAGGTTGCTGAGCACGGCCGCCGCGACGCCCTCGCCCTCGCGGATGAGGCCGAGAAGGATGTGCTCCGTGCCCACGTAGTCGTGCTGCAGTCGAATCGCCTCTTCCCGGGCGAGCGCGAGTACCTTCCGGACCCGATCAGTGAAGTTGTAGTTCATGCCGAGTTGTCCGCTTCAGGGCTGGGTTCCGAGGGAGAAGATGTGGCCTCGCCCTCTGACGAGAGGCGCTCTCGAACGAGCGAGGCTCGGTAGACATCGGCGTCGCCCTCATCCAGCGTCCGTCCCGCCCTCCGCTCAAGGTGCGCCGACTGCGCGAAGATCATTATCTCGTTCAGCGTCCTTACCCGAGGTGTTCTGAGAAGTTTCAGAGTGAGGCCCAAACGCACGCCCGAGAGCAGGTTCATCATCTCGTCGAAGGAGAGGCTTCGCGCGTGCCGCAGAATCCCGTACGCTCTCCATACTTTGTCTTCCAGAACATAGGGAGCCTCGCGAAGCAGGACGGCGCGCGCCCGCTTCTCGTACTCGACGACCTGAACTCCGATCTCGCGAAGGTGATCCACGAGATCCGTCTCGCTCTTCCCGAGTGTTGTTTGATTCGAGATCTGGAAGAAGTTGCCGACCACCTCCGAGCCCTCGCCGTAGAGGCCCCGGTAAGTGAGACCGACCTGTGCGATTCCCTGTAGGACCTTGTTGATCTCCTTGGTCAGCACGAGCCCGGGCAGGTGAACCAGAACCGACGCCCGCAGGCCGGTCCCCACGTTGGTCGGACAGCAGGTGAGAAAACCGAACTCGTGATGGAAGGCGTACGGCAGGCGGCTTCCCAACGCCTCGTCCAACTCCGACACCTGCCGCCACGCGGCCTCCAACTCCATGCCGTTATGGAGGGATTGGATGCGGAGGTGGTCTTCCTCGTTGATCATCACTCCGCACGGTCCGCTCGCGCCGAGAGCGAGCGCCGTTCCGTCCGGCGCCGGCCCTTCGTCGGGACCGATCAGCTCCCGGCTCACCACGTGGCGTTCGTGCAGGATCCGGCGTTCGACGGCCTCGAGCTCCGACATCTCCCACAGCACGCCGTCGTCCAAATCGGGGCTCGCCCCCAACGAGTGTCGCACCTGATCGAGAACGCTCCGCCGCTCATCGGCGTCGGCTCGAAGAGCGAAGGTGTACCCCTGGAGGTTGCGGGCCAAGCGCACGCGGGTCGAAAGCACGATCTCGTGGTCCTGGCCGCTTCCATCCAGCCACGACGTGCCTCGATCGTCAACCGTGGGCGAGGGAGTCCCCAGTCCGTTGCCGCCGCTCACCGCTCCACCGCCTCGAGCGAGTCGATCTGGTCGCGGAGCTCGGCAGCGGCCTCGAAGTCCTCGAGCTCGACGGCCCGGTCCAGGCGCAGCCTCAGGCTCCGCAGCTTGGCGAAGCGGTCATCGCTCTCGGCAGCCTCGCCGAGGTAGAGCTTGCCGACGTGCTGCGTGGAGCCGTGAACGCGTCTCAGGAGGCCACGGAGCTGGCCCTCGAAATGGGCGTAGCACTCTGGGCATCCAAGCCGGCCGCTACGACGGAAATCCCCCGACGATGTACCGCAGTAGGGGCACGGCTCGCTCATCGTGCCTTCCGAGGCATCCTCCACGCTGGTGCCGATGGTGGCGAGGAAATCGGCCAGCGGAGCCGGTGCCGAGGTGAAGGCCGAGATGCCCTCCTGTCCGGCGCACGAGGAGCACAGATGAACCGTGGCCATCTCGTCGTTCTCGATCGTCGTCAGGTGAACCTCGGCTTCCCGCTCCTGACAGCGTTCGCAGACCATCTACCCCCTCCCGAACGTATCCTGGCCCGGCCACCAGACCGGCCCCATTCCTTCCCCTCGCCGCTCGGACCGTACCAGCGCTTCCCGCGGCCCCCCATCTTCTTCTATGACTGCCTCTTCCGTCATCAAGTTACATGTCGTTGGAGCTGCCCGGTTCCGTGCGGTGTTGCGCGCGTCCCATGGCGTGTGGTGATTTGCACGGCCGGGCATCCCGGCGCGTCGCCCATCCGACAGTGAGGAGGAATTCGCCGTGATCTCAGTCCGGCGGCTCCAGGACGCCACCGACCAGCCGCTGGACTCGACCGGCGCGCTCCGCGAGTTCCCGGTCGTGGGTCGCGACGATCAGGGCGCTGCCGTGATCCTCGACCAGAGCGAACAGCACGTCGTGCAAGCGTTTGCTGGTCTCCGTGTCCAGGTTACCCGACGGCTCATCGGCCAGCAAGAGAGGAGGTTCGTTGACGAGGGCTCGGGCGACGGCGACTCGCTGCTGCTCACCACCCGACAGCTTGTTGGGGCGGTGCTGGAGCCTCTCCCCGAGACCCACCTGTTCCAGGACGGCCGTCGCGCGCGACTCGGCCTCTGCCCGCTCGGCGCCCGCGATGATCTGCGGAAGCATGACGTTCTCGAGAGCCGAGAAATCCCTCAGCAGATGGTGGAACTGGAAGACGAAGCCCACGAGCTCGTTGCGCAGGCGAGCCACCTCCGTGTCGGCCAGTCCGCTCAACCTCCGCCCCGCTATGCGAACGGTTCCGCTCGTCGGCTCGTCCAGAGCGCCGAGCACGTGCAGCAGCGTGGACTTCCCCGCCCCGCTCGGTCCCATGATGGCCAACGTCTCGCCACGACCCACCTCCAGGTCCACGCCACGCAGGACCAGAAGCTCGCGGCCGTCCGGACTGTGGAAGTTCCGGCAGATTCCCCGCGCCGAGACCGCCGCCGGCGTTTCGGGGTCCGGCCTCAGGGTCCCGGGCGCCGCCTTGGGCGCTCCCGGCTCGCGCACGAGATCCGGCGCCTCGGTCACGCGATCTCACTCATGTCGAATGGCGTCTACGGGGGAGAGCTCGGCGGCACGCCGGGCGGGATAGATCGTCGCCAGGAAGGAGATGGCGATCGACGCCGCGACGATGAGCCCCACATCCACCGGGTTCACATCCACGGGAAGCCGGTCGATGAAGTACACGTCTCCGGGGAGCGTGATGAACTCGTAGCGGTCGAGCAGATACGCCAGCGTGCCCCCGAGAGTGCCTCCGACGAGTGTGCCGATGATCCCGATGACGATCCCCTGGATCAGGAAGATCCGGAGGACGCCGTTCGCGGTCACTCCCATCGAGCGCAGGATCCCGATCTCCCGGGTCTTGTCGGTGACCACCATGATCAGCGTGGAGATGATGTTGAAGGATGCGACGAGCACGATGAGCAGGAGGATGACCGCCATGGCGAGCTTCTCCAGCTTGAGGGCGGAGAAGAGGCTCGCGTTCTGGTGTTGCCAGTCATCGACCGCATACGGGAAGCGAAGCTCGATATCCAACCGCTGGGCGGTTTCCGATGCCTTCCAGGCATCCTCGACGTTGAACTCCACGCCGGTGACGCGCGTACCCAGGTTGAGCAGGCTCTGCGCCGCGGGAAGGGTCGTAAACGTCCACTTCGAGTCGTACTGGTACAGCCCGGTCTCGAAGACGCCCGTGACTTCGAACCTCCGCATCTGCGGCTGGAGGCCGGTGGGCGTCAACTCGGCGTTCTGGACGGATACGATCGTCACGACCTGGCCCGGGAAGAGGCCGTGCCGGCGCGCCAGACCGCTGCCGACCAACAGCCCGGGATGCCCTGACTCGGTGGCGTCGAAGGGCAGCTTCCCCGAGACCAGATACTCGTCCACCCTGGCGACGGCCAGCGACTGCGCATCGTTGGGGATGGCCTTCAGCACCGCGCCTTCGTTGAAGCTCCCAGGAGGCGCGAGCACGATCTCCGTGTAAATGAATGGGGCGGCGGCCGTGACCGAGGAATCCGCCCGAACCACATCGGCCACGCGCTCCCAGTCCATCATGGAGACGTCGTCTCCGAGCCGTATTACCATGCCGTGCGGGCTGGCCCCGAGGATCGCCTGGCGCAGGTCCTTCTGGAGGCCGCTCATGACCGAGATCACGACTATCAGGGCCATCACCCCCACGGTCACGCCGCCGATGGCGATCAGCGTGATCAAGGAGAGGAACCCTCGACCCTTTCCACCCGAGAGGTAGCGCCGGGCCACAAACCACTCGAGGGAGCGCTTGCGGCTCACTCCTCCGCTCCTTCGTCGGCTCGAAGAGAGGGGAACAGCGTCACCTCACGGATCGAGCCCAGGCCCGTGGCGAGCATGATCAGGCGATCGACACCCAACCCGAGTCCCCCCGTCGGGGGCAAGCCGTACTCGAGCGCCCGCAGATAATCCTCGTCCAGCGGCTGAGCCTCCAGGTCACCCGCCGCGCGGGCGTGCGCCTGCGCGGCGAAACGATCCCATTGATCCATCGGGTCGTTGAGCTCGCTGAAGGCGTTGATCAGCTCCGATCCGCCGGCGATGACCTCGAAGCGCTCCGCCAGACGCGGCTCTCCCCGCTTCGGCTTGGCAAGCGGGCTGATCTCGATGGGGAAATCGTAGACGATGGTGGGCTGCAGAAGGTGTGGCTCGACACGGGCCGAGAACAGCACGTCGATCAGCTTCTCACGAGGAAGATCCTCCGCGTCGGAGCGACCCGAGGCTTCGGCCTCTCGCCGAAGCTCCTCCAGGCCTGCCTCCAGAGGATCGATTCCGCCGTACTCGAGAAGCGCCTCCCGATACGTCATCCTCTGCCACGGCGCCCCCAGGCGGATGAGCGTCCCCTCGTATTCCCTCTCGGTGACCCCGAGGACCTTTTCGATCGCCGTCGACACCATGCTCTCCGCCAGCTCGATCATTCCCTCGTAATCCGTTAACGCCTGGTAGAGCTCCAGCATGGTGAACTCGGGGCTGTGGGTCCGATCGATCCCCTCGTTCCGAAAGTTCTTCCCGATCTCGTAAACGCGGTCCAGGCTCCCGACGATCAAGCGCTTCAGGTAGAGCTCATCCGCGATCCTCAGGTAGAGGGTGGAATCCAGCTCGTTGTGGTACGTGGTGAACGGCCGGGCGAACGCGCCGCCATACAGCGGTTGAAGAATAGGCGTCTCGACCTCCAGGAAGCCCCGATCCTCCAGAAAGCGCCGCAGCTCGCGGATAATCCCGGCCCGCGCCTCGAAGATCTCGCGCACCTCCGGGTTGACCGCGAGATCCGCGTACCGTTGCCGGTATCGCGCCTCCGGGTTCGCGAAGCCGCTGTGCACCACCCGCTCGCCCTCCTCGGTGATCTCCTCCTTGCCGAACGGAAGGGGACGCAGTGTTTTCGCGAGTAGCGCCAGACGTTCGGCGCGGACGGTCACTTCGCCCGTTCTCGTCCGAAACAGGGGTCCCATCACGCCCACCCAGTCCCCGAGATCCAGAAGATCCAGAAGATCGGAATCCGCTTCCGCCAGAAGATCGCGCTTGAAGTAGGCCTGGAGGCGCCCGCTCCGGTCGCCGAGGTGCCCGAAGGCGCTGCCTCCCAGATCCCGATAGGAGAGAAGGCGCCCGGCGACGCTGACCTGCGGACCTTCGTCCTCCCCGTCGTCCTCGAAGGCACCGAGCGCCTCGGGGAGCGTGTGCGTGCGGTCGAAGCCGTAGGCGTACGGCTCGATGCCGAGATCCTCGAGCCGGGCCAGCTTCGCGTACCGATCCCGAACCGGCTTCGGCCTGTCCGTCGACGCGTACCAGCAGGCCGGGCAGAGGCCGTCCCGCAAAGCCGCCTCTTCGCCGCACCCCGAGCAGCTGCCGAGCAGGCTGCTCACGAGCCGGCCCCTCCATTCTCCCTGAGGAACGCCTCGATGAAGTCATCGATCGTTCCGTCCAACACCGCGTTCACGTTCCCGATCTCCACGCCGGTGCGGTGATCCTTGACCATCGTATAAGGCTGGAGAACGTACGAGCGGATCTGGCTGCCCCAGGAGATGTCCTTCTTGGTGTCCTCCAGTGCCCGACGCTCCGCCTCCCGTTCCTCGACGGCCCGCTGGTAGAGGGCGGCCCGGAGCATCTTCATCGCCTTCGCCTTGTTCTTGTGCTGGCTGCGCTCCTGCTGACAGGAGACCACGACCCCCGTCGGCTCGTGCGTGATCCGAACGGCGGAGTCCGTCTTGTTCACATGCTGGCCACCGGCTCCCGAGGCACGGTACGTGTCGATGCGGAGATCCTCTTCGTCCACGTCGACCTCGATGTCGTCGTCCACGACCGGATACACGAAGACGGACGCAAACGACGTATGGCGGCGTCCCTGGGAATCGAACGGCGAGATGCGGACCAGCCTGTGAACGCCACGCTCCGCGCTCAGATAGCCGTAGGCGTCACTCCCTCTGATCTCGACGGTCACCGACTTGATGCCGGCCTCGTCGCCGGGAAGCAGATCCAGGACCTCGACGCTGAACCCGCGCGACTCCGCCCAGCGGCTGTACATGCGCAGCAGCATCTCGGCCCAATCCTGGGACTCGGTGCCGCCCGCGCCCGGATGGATCGTCAGCATGGCATCCCGGTGGGTATCCGGGCCGCTGAGCATGTTGCGCAACTCGAGCTCGGCGAGCTGTCGCTCGACCTCCGCGCTCTCGGACTCGACCTCGGCGAGGAGCTCCGAATCGGGCTCCTCGCTCAGCAGACCCGCCAGCTCGAGGAGGTCGTCCAGCTTGCTCGCGATGCCGGACCACGGCTCGGTCCACTCCTTGAGCCGCTTGGCTCGCTCGATGGTGCTTCGGGCCTCGTCCGGCTGATCCCAGAAATCCGGGCGCGCCATCTCCTTCTCGAGCTCCTGGAGAGCTGTCAGCTTCTCCGGGATCTCAAAGGAACCTCCCCAGGTCGTCAAGGCGCGTCCGCTGCGCCTCCAGACCTTCCACACTGCCGGTAGTCTCCGCCATCTCCGCTCTCCAACTCAAGGGCGCCGCTCAAGCGACGCCGCCGTTCATCGTTCCCTATCGTCGAGGCCTTCCCTACACCGCTGCTGCCGCCCCGGTGCCGCCGGGTGAGCGACCACGCCTCGAGCGGTCATCCAGCAACTCGAAATCGATGCGTCGCCCCTCCTTGTCGACCCGGACGACCTGCACCCGCACCGAATCGCCGAGCTGGTAGGCGCGCTTCCTTCGGCGCCCGACGAGCGAGTGGCTGGTCTCGACGAAGTGGTAGTAATCGTCGGCGAGGGAGCTGACGTGCACCAGCCCTTCCACGTGGTAATCGTCAAGCAGCACGAACAGGCCGAACGCCGTCACCCCGCTGATCGTTCCCGAGAAATCATCCCCCAGGTGCCGCTCCATGAACTCCACCTTCATCGCGTCGACCGAGTCCCTCTCCGCCTCGACGGCGCGCCTCTCACTTTGTGAGGAAGCGAGCGCGATCTCCTCGAGACTCTCCACGCTCGCGGAGCGCGCCTTCGACGCGTCGCGCAGGAAGGCCTTGAGCTGGCGGTGCACGCTGAGATCCGGGTATCGCCGGATCGGAGAGGTGAAGTGGGCGTAGGCCTCCGAGGCGAGGCCGAAGTGGCCCAGGTTCTCGGCGTCGTACCGCGCCTGGCTCATGCTCCGGAGAGCCACGGTGCTGACGAGCTGATCCTGCGCCGTTCCCTCCATGGCTCCGAGCAGCTTGGCTAGATCGCGGGGCCGCACCCTACCCTTCGGGAGGTGGTAGCCGAAGGTGGAGGCCAGCGTGCGCAGGCCTTCGAGCTTCCGCTCGGCGGGCTCCTCGTGGACCCTGTAAATGAGGGGAAGCCGCTCTCGCTCGGCGAATTCAGCTACCGCCTCGTTGGCCAGTATCATGAAGTCTTCAATCAACATATGTGCCGGGAGGCGAAGCACTTTCTGGATGTCGGTGGGCTCTCCGCCGGCGTTCAGGACGACCCTCGATTCGGGGAGGTCGAAATCGATGCTCCCCCGTGAGCGCCGGCGCTCCCGCAGCTGACGGCTCGACGCGTCGAGCGTGACGAGAGCCTCTTTCAGCTCGGCCGACGCCTCCCGCTCGCCGTCCAGGATCTCCTGCGCCTCCTCGTAGGCAAGGCGGAAGCGGCTCCTGATGACGCTCGGGGCGAAGCGGACCTCGTCCACCTGGCCGGAATCGTCCAGGGTGAAGATGGCGGAGAAGGCCAGCCGGTCCGTGTCCGGCACGAGCGAGCAGAGATCCGTCGAGAGCGCGTGCGGCAGCATCGGAATGACGCGGTCGACTAGATAGACGCTGGTTCCGCGCTCCCTGGCCTCCTGATCGATCGCGCCGCCTGGCCGGACGTAATGCGAGACATCGGCGATGTGTACGCCGACCTCGACCCTTCCGTCCTTCAGGCGGCGAGCTGAAAGCGCATCGTCATGGTCCTTGGCGTCGGACGGGTCGATCGTGAAAACGAGGCGGTCCCGGAAGTCCTCGCGCCCCTTCAGGTCCTGCTCCCCGATCCCCTCCCCCTGGATTCGATCCGCCTCCGCCTCGACCTCGGCGGGAAACTCGAGAGGAAGCTGGTGGCCGTGCAGAATGCCGAGGACGGTGACCGCCGGATCCTCGGGCGAACCCAACACCCGAATCACCTTTCCGACCGGCCCGGGACCTCCCTCGCCCCAATCCTCGATCGAGACCACGACCATCTGGCCGTGCTCGGCATCCGCCTCCGCGCCCGGGGGCACGAACACCTCGATGTCCAGCCGCGGCTCCTGGGTCGACACGAATCCGTAGCTGTGGCGCTTCCGGTACACGCCGACGATCTGGCTCCGCGCCCGTTCGAGGATCCGGATGACACGGCCCTCCGGGTTCTTGCGTCCTTTCCGATGCTCGACGCGAACGAGCGCGCGATCACCCGCCACAGCCGTGTTTCGCTCCCTCGACGGGATGAAGACATCCGGCTCGTCCCCCTCCGACAGGAGGAAGGCGTCCCCCGCTCTGGTCACCTGGATCGCGCCGCTCACGAGGTTCAGGTGGTCGGGGACGGCATAACGACCCTTGCGCTGGCGCACCACGCGACCGGAGCGCTCCAGCTCCTCGAGACCTCGCTTGAAGCGGGCGTACTTCGCTTTGCTGTGGATACCGAGGCCACGTGCGATCTCCTGGGGACGGAGAGGCCGGCCCGCCTCGTCGCGCAGGTAGCGGACGATCTCGTCGGTCACGGACGCCTCAGGACGCTTTTTGCTCACCACGAAGCCCGAAGGGTCGGAGGAGATCTGGCGGGCGGGGGTCGTTCGGCGAAGGGACGGTCAGAAGCTCTCGGCCTCGTCGATCAGCATGATCGGGATCTCGTCCTCTATCCGGTACCTGAGCGAGCAGGCATGACAGAGCAGCGCGTCCTCGTCTTCCCGGTACTCGAGATCACCCTTGCACTTCGGACAGACGAGTATCTCCAGCAATCGTTCGTCCAGTGGCATCACGCCTCCGGTGCCGCGCGTATCATCGGTTTCGACGAGTGCTCCGGCGAGACCGCACTCAGGTCTTCGGCCGGAACCCGAGGAGCTTAAGGGCGCCCTCGCGCCTTCGCCAGTTTCGAAGCACCTTGACCCGAAGATCCAGGTAGACCCTCCTCCCCGTGAACTCCGCGATCTTGACGCGTGCCTCGGTTCCGATCCGGCGTATCATCTTCCCGCCCGATCCTATCACGATCCCTTTCTGGGACGGCCGCTCGACGTGGATCACCGCGTCGATGTAGACGGGCTTCCCCTCCTCCTCCGGCTCGCGGTACTCCTCTATCGTCACGGCCGCCGCGTAGGGGACCTCCGCCGCCAGGCGCTCGAACACGGTCTCCCGAATGATCTCCGCCACGAAGAACCGCAGCGGGGCCACCGCCAGATCATCCGGAGGGTAGAGCGGCGGCGAAGGCGGAAGGCGGCGCAGAACCTCCGTTTTGAGCTCCTCCACGCCCAGCCCCTCGGTCGCCACGGTGGGAACGAGTACGTCCCAGGGCGGGCCGTCGAGCCGTGCCTGGATCTCCCACCGCTCCTCCGGTGTCACCCGATCCACCTTGTTCAGACAGAGAACCCAGGGCCGCTCCCCGGGCGAATGCCGGCCCTCGGTGGATGGCCCGTCGTCCGATCCCGCCAACGCGAGGGCGTGCTCCACGCTCGGCGCGTAGCCGGCGTCGGCCACGTAGAGCACGAGATCCGCGTCGGCTATCGCTCTGTCGGCCTCTTGCCGCATCCGCTCCTGGAGCAGGTAGCGAGGCTCGAGCATCCCCGGCGTATCCACGAAGACGGCCTGGTGACCTTCATCGGAGTAGATCCCCAGCAGGCGCTGGCGAGTGGTCTGCGCCTTCGGCGTGACGATGCTGAGCTTCTGGCCGATGAGCCGGTTCAAGAGCGTGGACTTGCCCACGTTGGGAAGTCCGGCGATGGCGCAGAATCCAGCTCTGAACGAGTCGGGTTCGCTCAGAGGTTCTTCAGGGTCCGCAGACACGGTTGCGCCCGCGGCTCTTGGCCACGTAGAGGGCCTGGTCGGCGTGGGAGATGAGCTCTTCGTAGGTGGAGCCGTTGTCGGGGAAGCAGGCCAGCCCGGCACTGATCGTGAGGCTCTTCGCGGGCTGGATCTCTTCGTCCGGGAAGCGATGCGTCGCGATGTGGATACGCAGACGCTCGATCACTTCCAGCGCGTCCAGGCCGGGCGTGTTCACCATCACGAGAGCGAACTCCTCGCCTCCGTAGCGCGCGAAGAAGTCGCTTTGGCGCATCTGCAGGGTGATGACCGAAGCCAGCTCGCGCAGAAGCGCATCACCGGCCGGGTGACCCAGCGTGTCGTTGTAGTTCTTGAAGTAGTCGACGTCGATCATCGCCACGGTACAGGCGCCGCCATACCGCCGGATCCGGTCGAGCTCCGAGACCATGATCCGCTCGAACTCCCTCCGGTTGGGCAAGCCGGTGAGCGGATCGGTGAGCGCCTGCTCTGTGAGCTCCTGCCTGAGGTGCCGAGCCTCCGCACGCTCCCGAAGCAGGCGCTGGAAGACCATGCCGGCGTAGACGCAAATCCCGAAGAAGGCGCCCGCCACGATCACCTCGAAGGCGAAGGACGGCAGCAGGCCTCGAGCCGCCAACAGCCGGGCCGCGACGAGATATCCGGCCGCCATCGCGCCGCTCAGCACGGTGACCTCGACGAATCCGGCCAGCCCCGCCGTGAACAGGAGCCCGACGAACCAGGACATCAGGAGTAGCAGCCGAGCCGCGGGCTCGACGGCCAGATACATGTAGAGCGTAAGCAGCGCCGCGCCGGCGAGCATCGGAACGTAGGTGTAGTGCGTGTCCCAACCGATCTGCTCGTCCAGGTACTGGTGCGGAACGTACCAAACCAACATCTGGACGACGCCCGTCACGACGGCCGCGACGAGCCACTCGGCGTTCGAGATCGGTGAGAGGCCGAGGATCTTGAGGCCGAGAATCGCGCCCAGCGCCAGTATGAGCCCGCCGGTGGCGAGAAGGACGCCGCGCGTCCTCAACCGGCGTCGCTGCTCCGCCGTGTGGCCGGGGCCGCCCACCAACGGCATCCCCGCCGCCGCGATCATGCCCGAGACGTCGAGCGGCCCGGCAGCTGGAGGCTGGACAGCGGGAGGTGCGGGCGAAACCGGGGGCGGCACCTCCGCAGAGGCCGGAGGCGAAGGCGGCGAAACCGGGTACGGAGAAGGCGGCGGAGCAGCGGTCGGCGGCGAAGCCTCCGCCTCGGCGGGGCCGGCCTCCGGCTCGTCGCTCTTGGCGAAAAGCCCCGATGACCGCTCCCGTTGGCGGAGGATCTTGAGCCAGTCCGGCTCCCCGCCGGGGCTCAAGACACCGGCTCCGGGTGCTTTACGCTCAAACGTTACCTCTCGTCGCAGGTCGCCGGACCGACCTCAGATCCCGATGTTCAGGCCGAGGAAGAACTGGTTCCGGCCCACCGTGCGGTTACGGGGCAGCTCCTCCGCCGTCACCCCGATGATGACCAGAGACTCGATCGGCAGCTGCCCGGGGTCCAGCCCAAGACTGTTCCAGCCGCGCACGTACTCGCCGATGATGCTGAAGTCCAGCCCCCCGGGCAGCGCCGCCCGGCTACGCCGCAGGAAGAACTCGAAGCCGAAGCCGAGGCTTCCTGTAAACTGCACGTTGTAGTCGCGGTCCGGATCCGACACCAGCTCGCCCTGGGTCGAGATGTTCTCGAGCCTGAACCAGCTGATCCCGTAGCCCAGTTTCCAGTACGGCTGGAAGCTGCCGGGCAGGAGGCTGAAGCGCAGGAAACCCGTCCACTCGTTGAACTTGAGGTCCGAGCTGATGAGGAAGGGCTCTTCGACGCCCGCGAACTCGAGTCGCCAGTCCATATCGCTGCGGGAGAACTTGAACCGGTTCTGGCTCGCGAACTTCGCGCCGACGAAGAAGTCGATCTCGTAATAGGGAGCGAACGCGGTCTGGATGTCGACCTCGGAGAAGGTGGTGACTCCCTCCCCCTCAGGGATGCCGAAACCCCGCAGGAAGTCATCGACGTCGGCCAGGATCTCGGTAAACTGCGGGTCCTGGATGAACAGGTCCTCGTAGCCCTGGCTGAAGTTGGTCCAGCTCACGCCGGCCTGCACGCCGAGCGCCCGGTACGGGAGCTTGTCCGACGGAAACAGCGTCGGGTAGTTCTGTTGCGCGATCGCCCGGAACGGCAGCGCCACCAGCTTCCACACGACGTCGAGCGGTGGCAGCATGATCAGGCTCGGGAAGGTGAGGTTCAGGTAACCCCAACTGTTGACGAAGCCGTCCTGCCAGCCGAGCTGGTAGAAGCGGGGGAAGATGTTCGGATCGTAAAGCGCGTACTGCGCCGTCGCGCCGGACCGGTTCCACCCGTTGTTGAAGGCCGGCCCGACCACGGAGAGGTTGCCGGTCTCGGCGTGGGCGACGATCCCTGCGAAGGGCGATTGGACGGCCGGGTAGCCGAAGCGGATCGGGAG
>CAMYMV010000041.1 GCA_947259585.1 uncultured Gemmatimonadales bacterium
CTACCGGTTCGAGGACGTCACCGAGCAGGCGGGCGTGGCCGGACGTGATGATTGGACGACCGGGGCCACGATGGCAGACGTGAACGGGGACGGTCACCTCGACATCTACGTGTCGACCGTCAGTCACGCCACTGAGGGCGGAGGCAACACCCTGTTCATCAACAACGGCGATGCCACCTTCTCCGACGCGACCGAAGAGTACGGGCTGGGGCATGCCGGCTACTCGACCCAGGCCGCCTTCTTCGACTACGACCTCGACGGCGACCTGGACATGTATCTCCTGAATCACTCCACGCACGACGAGCGCGGCAACGTGTTCAGCCCCCAGCGGGAGGAGTACCATCCGAGGGCCGGTGACCGCCTGTTCCGGAACGACGGCGAGCGCTTCGTCGACGTGACCGCTGAAGCGGGGATTTACGGGACGGTCGAGGGCTACGGCCTCGGCGTGGTGGTGAGCGACCTGGACCTCGATGGCTGTCCCGATCTGTGGGTGGCCAACGACTTCCAGGAGAACGACTTCGTCTACTTCAACAACTGCGACGGCACGTTCACCGAGTCGATCGCCTCCTCCGTAGGGCACACGACCCGTTCCTCGATGGGTATCGATGCGGCCGACTTCAACAACGACGGCAGACCGGACGTCATGATCCTCGACATGCTTCCGGAGCGCCAGGAGATCCTCAACACGTCCGCCAACGCCGAGAGCTTCGCCATCGAGGATCGGAAGCTCGCGGCCGGCTATCACCCGCAATACGCACGAAACAACCTGCAGCTGAACCGCGGCCAGCGCCGGTTCAGCGAGATCGGCTACCTGGCTGGCGTTCACGCGACGGATTGGAGCTGGTCCCCGCTGTTCGCGGACCTCGACAACGACGGCGACAAGGACCTGTTCGTGTCGAACGGCATCTATCGTCGGGCGAACGACCTCGACTTCTACGTCTACGTGCGGCAGCCAGCCGTTCAGGCCTCGTTAATGGACGGGCTCACCAACGAGGACCTCGCTATGCTGGTCGAGATGCCCCAGATCCCGATCGGCAACTACGCGTTTCGCAACAACGGGGACCTCACGTTCACGAACTCGGCTGACCCCTGGGGCCTCGCGCAGCCCGGTTTCTCCAACGGCGCGGCCTACGCCGACCTGAACAGCAGCGGCGCGCTCGACCTGATCGTGAACAACCTCAACGCACCCGCAGCGATTTACCGGAACCGGGCTCGTGAGGTGGGCGACGGTCATTACCTCGCCGTGGTTCTGCGGGGCGCCGGGGCCAACACCGCCGGTATCGGCGCGAAGGTGATGATCTGGCATGGCGAGGTGCGCCAGCTTCTGGAGCAGATGCCGACGCGTGGCTTCCAATCGTCTGTCGATCCGCGTCTGCATTTCGGGCTCGGTCCTGCCGAGCGGATCGACTCGCTGGTCGTCATCTGGCCGGATCGGCGTTATCAGGTGCTGACCGATGTCGCGGCCGACCAGCAGATCACGCTGTCTCAGGGCGACGCCGCGGGGCAGTACACGTTTCCGGAGGGACATGCCCAGATGACGGCAGCCGGGTCCAGGCCGCAGGCTGATGGAGCGCCGCTCTTTGTCGACGCGACCGCCGAGACGGGCATCGAGTTCACGCACGAGGAGAGCAAGTTCTTCGACTACAACCGAGAGCCGCTCATGCCGCACAAGCTCTCGACCGAGGGACCCGCCCTCGCCACCGGTGACGTGAACGGCGACGGTCTGGATGACCTCTACCTCGGCGGTGCCAAGCAACAGCCGGGGAAGCTGTTCCTGCAGGGAGCCGATGGCGGATTCCGCGCAAGCGACGACGCGGTATTCCGTGCGGACAGCCTCCACGAGGACGTCGCGGCCGCCTTCTTCGATGCCGACGGGGACGGAGATTCGGACCTGTACGTCGCGAGCGGAGGAAACGAGTTCTGGGGTGACCACGAAGCGCTCCGGGACCGGCTCTACCTGGGCGACGGTGAGGGCAACTTCCGGCGCTCCGTCGACCACCTCCCCGAGGTCTTCGAGAACGGGTCCTGCGTCGTTCCGGGAGACTTCGACGGAGACGGGGAGGACGGCGATCTCGACCTGTTCGTCGGGGGCAGGGTGGTTTCCCGCGAGTACGGCCGCACGCCCCGGAGCCAGCTGCTGGAGAACGACGGCACGGGCCGGTTCGCGGATGTCACCTCCGAGAGGGCGGAAGGCCTCGCGGATGCGGGGATGGTCACCTCGGCCGCCTGGCTCGATCACGACGACGACGGCCAGCTCGACCTGGCCGTGGTTGGAGAGTGGATGCCGGTCCGGCTCTTTGTTCAGGAGGACGGACGTTTCAGAGAGCGTACGGCCGAGGCCGGCCTTACCGGGACGAACGGCTGGTGGAACCGCGTCGCGGCGGCCGACCTCACGGGCGACGGACGCGAGGATCTCGTCCTGGGCAACCTGGGGCTCAACTCCTACCTTCAGGCTTCGCCTGGGGAGCCTGCCCGGCTGTACGTTCACGATTTCGCCCGCGATGGCAAGCTGGAACAGATCCTCACCTTCTACAAGAACGGGGTCGCCTATCCGATCGCCGGTCGAGACGAGCTGATCAGCGTCCTGCCGCACCTCCGGGGCAGGTACGCCTCGTACGCCGACTTCGGGGCCAGCCGCATCGAGGACATCTTCGACGAGGCGGAACTCCAGGAGGCGGAGGTTCTGGAGGCGAACCTCTTCGCCAGCTCCGTAGCGGTGAACAACGGAGACGGCACGTTCGATCTACGCCCGCTGCCCATCGAAGCCCAATTCGCTCCCATCTACGCGGTGCTGGCGGATGACTTCGACGGGGACGGGAACACGGATGTCCTGGTCGCCGGCAACCAGCACAGTGTGCCGCCCGTTCGCGGACGCTACGATGCCAGCTACGGAACCTTGCTGCTCGGAGACGGCGCAGGTGGCTTTCAGCCTGTCGACATGGGGACGAGCGGCCTGGCCATTCAAGGCCAAGCCCGCGACATGAGATTCCTGGGGCGCGCCGACGGCGAGCGGCTGATCATCGTCGCACGCAATAATGAGAGTCCCCAGATCCTGCTTTACAGACCTGGCAGTTTGGCTAGAGCCGGCCCGTGAAATCGACGTGGAAGATCCGCGTAGCGCTCGCGCTCAACTTCTTCGTCTTCGCCATCCTGCTGAACACGGTGGGGATCGTGATCGCGCGGGTGATCGAGGACTACGGCGTGTCGGGTGCGCAGGCCGCCTCGCTGGAGGCCTTCAAGGACCTCTCGATCGCCGGCGCGTCTTTTTTCCTCGCCTCGTACGTGCCGCGGTTCGGATACAGGCGGACGATGCTCGTCGGGCTGATGGCGGTGATGCTGGCGAGCATGCTCGTGGCGGCCGTCACCGGATTCTGGGTGACGCAGGTGCTCTACGCCGCGGTGGGCATCAGCTTCGCCCTGATGAAGACGGCGGTGTACTCCACCATAGGCCTGATCACGAACACGCAGGCCGAGCACACCGGGCTCCTGAACAATCTCGAGGGCGTCTTCCAGGTGGGTGCGATGTCCGGCCCGCTCGTCTTCGCCTTCATGATCGGCTTCAGCCGCTGGACGGACACGTACTGGCTTCTCGCCACGCTCACCCTCATCGCGCTCGTGCTCATGTGGTTCACCCGGCTCGACGAGCACGAGATCGAGGAGCATGCGGAGGAGGCGGGTTTCCTGGAGATGCTCAAGCTCCTCAAGCGTCCGATCGTGTGGACGTTCGCCATCTGTGCCTTGCTGTACGTGATGATCGAGCAGAGCTTCGGGACGTGGCTGCCGCGCTTCCACGAGGAGATCTTCGGGCTCTCGGCGGCCGTCGCCTCGGGCTTCATGAGCTTCTATTTTGGCTCGATCGCGCTCAGCCGCTTCGTGGCGGGCTATCTGTCGAAGCGGGTGCCGTGGATCGTGCTCAGCCTGACCTACCTGGCGGCCGCCTTCGTCGTTACGCTCACTGTGGTGCTCCTGACCTCCGAGGGGGACCCGGAGACGGTCACGTCGTGGCTCGAAGCTCCCCGCCTGGCGTTCCTGTTTTCCGTCGTCGGCTTCTTCATTGGCCCGATCTACCCGACGATCTCGTCGATCGTGCTCACGAAGATGCCCAAGGCGCAGCAGGCGGCGATGACGGGTCTCATCATCATCTTCTCCGCCCTCGGCGGAACCACCGGCTCGCTCATCACCGGCCGTCTCACTGATGTGCTCAACACCCACGACGCCTTCTTCTTCCCGCTCATCCCGATCGCGCTCCTCGCGCTCATGCTGCTCCCGTTCAACCGCCTCGCCGCCCGTCACGCCGACGCGAACGAGTAGCACGAAGATGATGAGAATCCCCGTCGAACAGACCTTCCGCCGCCTGCTCGATCAGGAGGATACGGACGGCGACAACCAGATCACCGTCAAGGACAACGGACCGAAGCGGTTCGTGGCGACGGGCGACGAGGGCGATACGTTCACCGTCGAGGGGACGTACCCGCTCTCGAACCTGCTGCAGGAGCTGGCGCTAGCTCGGGGTACGGGAGCTGAGACGCTAGACCTCGACGCCGAGCGGATCCACGAGAACTCGGTCCGCCGCATCTCGCGCATGATTCGTGACGTTTTCTGGGACGGCCTCACCCGCACCATCGATGCCGAGGGCCTCGCTCAGGTGGCTATCGATGAGAAGGGGGAGGGGACCGACCTCGACCGGCGCCCCCGCGTCTACGTGCCCCACGGCGACGCGAAGGCGCTCGACTACTTTCAGGGCGTGGCTCTCGAGCGGCCCGAGCTGAGCCTCGAGGTGGGACGGCTGCCGGAGACGATCACGCCCGAATACGTCCTCGGTCTAAACGAGCGGCCCGGCATCCTGAGTCTCGAGCTCGTCGAAGGCGAAGACGGGCCGAAGCGCGGGTTGCCCTTCGTGGTACCGGGCGGGCGCTTCAACGAGCTGTACGGGTGGGACAGCTACTTCATCGTCCTCGGACTCCTCCACGACGGGTTCGCGGAGCTGGCAAGGGGGATGGTGACGCATTTTCTCTACGAGATCGAGCACTACGGCAAGATCCTCAACGCCAACCGCAGCTATTTCCTCACCCGCTCGCAGCCGCCGTTCCTCACCGCGATGGGCTGGGCGGTGTACGAGCAGCTGGAGGATCCGGAACGGGACGGCTGGTTCGCGAACGTCGTCCGCACCGCCATCCGCGAGTACGAGACGGTGTGGACGAGCCCGCCCAAGCTCACCGACACCGGCCTCAGCCGGTACTATGCCTCCGGCATCGGGATGCCGCCCGAGACCGAGGTCGATCACTTCGACGGGTACTTGAGGCGCTATGCCGAGGCTGCCGGGATGGAGGTGGAGCCCTATCGGCAGGCTATCCGGTGGCGCGAGATCGTCGTTCCCGAGCTCGACGAATACTTCGTGCACGACCGCACGCTGCGCGAGTCGGGCCACGACAACAGCTACCGGCTCGAGGGCCGCGCCGCCGACCTCTGCACGGTCGACCTCAACTCGCTGCTCTACCGCTACGAGACCGATATCGCCCGTGCCCTGAAGGAGGTTCTGGGCGATGCGCTACGGACGCCCGACGGTACCGTGCACACGAGCGCCGCGTGGGAGGATCGCGCCGAGCGCCGCCGGGAGCTCGTGAGCCGCCTGTGCTGGAACGACGAGTACGGGATGTTCTTCGATTACGACTTCGTGCGGGGAGAGCAGACCGGCTTCGAGAGCGTGACGGCGCTCTATCCTCTGTGGGCGGGCCTCGCCGCCGACGGGCAGGCGGCGACCCTCGTGGAGCGCGCCGTGCCGCTGTTCGAAGAGGCGGGCGGGCTCGTCTCCACCACCGAAGGCTCCCGCGGGCCGATCTCCGAGGACCACCCCCAGCGGCAGTGGGACTACCCCTTCGGCTGGCCCCCCCACCAGGTCGTCGCCTGGCAGGGCCTCGTCGACTACGGGTACGAGTCGGTCGCGCAGCGACTCGTGTACCGCTGGCTGTACATGATCACGAGGAACGCCGCCGACTACAACGGGACCATCCCCGAGAAGTACGACGTCGTCGACCGCACGCACGATGTGTTCGTCGAATACGGCAACGTGGGCACCGAGTTCGACTACATCACGCGAGAGGGCTTCGGGTGGATGAACGCCTCGTACCAGATCGGCCTCTCGCTCCTTCCCGACGCTCTTCGCGCCGCCCTCGAAGCGGGCACGCCGCCGGAGGATATCTTCTGAACTGAGCCCCGATCATTCACCCCTCCCGAGCGCGAACGGAACGACCTCTAGCGGCACCGCGTCGCCACCCTCGCTGATCAGGTAATGCCTGTTGACCGGCAGATCCGTATAGACGTCGGTCGATCGTTCGCGGTTGGGCCAGGTGATCCTCAGTTCGTCGATTCGGTCGGTCTGCCCTAAACCGATCTCTTGCTGCAGGCTGGACGCGCCGAAGCTCCCACCGGTAGAAACCGTCTTGTGGACGAGTCGGCGCTTACCATCAGGGCCCGTTACGCTCAGGCTGATCCGTGCTCCTATAGCCGAGCGGTTAGCCGCGCTGCCCTCCAACCGGAGGGTCACCCAGGCATTTCCTTTCCCGAACCCGGGGTTCTCGAACAGCGCATTCGGGAAGTGATCTCCCTGAACGGCGCCGCCCATGACCGCGTAGATATCCTGGTCGCCATCCTGGTCCAGATCGGCGAACGCGATCGCATGACCTTTCTGAAGGTGGCCGAACCCGCCGTCGAAAGTGATGTCGCGAAAACGGGTGCCCCCCGCGTTGAGGAACATCCGGTTGGGCAGGATGGAGGTCATGAACGGCGTGCCCGTCCCGACGTAGATGTCGGGATAACCGTCGTTGTTCAGATCTCCGAAGTTGATGCCCATGGCCCACCAGCTCAGGTCCAGCTCCACCTCCCGGGAGACGTCGGTAAACGTCCCGTCGCCGTTGTTGCGATACAAGCGGTTCTTCTCTGCCCTCGTGGAGCCTCCCATGTACTGGACGGCGGTCTCCCCAGGCGCCGCCGCGGCCAGCATCGGGTCGAAGCCGGCTACGAAGAGGTCCTCCCACCCGTCGTTGTCGTAGTCCCAGAAGAACACCGGAAAGCTTCGGATCGGCTCCTGCACCCCCGCGGACGCGCCCATCTCCTCGAAGCGCCAGTCCTCGGGTGTGGTGCCTCCTCGATTCAGGTACAGCTTGTTTGGCCTGTCCAGCACCGAGACGTACAGGTCCGGCAGCCCGTCGTTGTCGACGTCACCCCACGCGACCGACTTCACGAAATCCCGCACGGAGATCCCCACCTGCTGGGCAACCTCGGTGAACGTCCCGTCGCCGTTGTTCACATGGAGTTCGGAGTGCCCGGAACCGCCGCCACTCGGGCCGGTCTCGTTGCCGACGAACAGATCCACCCAGCCGTCGTTGTTGAAGTCTCCCCACGCCGCCGTCTGCGTCGGACGATACGACAGCAAGCCGGCACGGGCCGTGACGTCCTCGAACGTTCCGTCGCCGTTGTTCCTCAGAAGTGAGTTCGGATGGGTGCCCTCCGCGGCGAGCCAGCCGCCGCGGAGGATCAGCACGTCCTCGTATCCGTCGTTGTCGTAGTCGGCGTGTACGATATTCAGCCCACCCACCACGCCGTTCAAGCCTGCGGCTCCGGTGTGATCGACGAACCCGCCCCGGCCGTCAGCGAGGAAGAGCCGTAGCTGATCATTGAAACCCCGTGCGGTCGCCAGGATGTCGATGAAGCCGTCCTCGTCAAAATCCTCCAGCGACACGGCGCCCGCGATGGCGTCGACGTCCACCCCCAATGCCGGGGCCACGTTCGGGAAGCGGGGTATCTGCGCCTCCGGATCCGCTTCGAGCCCTGGGATGACGTACTCTGCAGGAACGCCGTCCGGATACGTTCCCAGGGTCATATGGGCGATGTTCAACAACCACCGCGCCTGGAGGTCCCGGGGATAGGCAAGCAGGATCTGCACGTAAAGCGAGATCGCTCGACGGGATCCTTCCGGCTCGCTGTGAACGGCCCCCTCGGTAAGCGGGAGAATCGAGGCACCGGGGGAACGGTTCGGGACTCGATTTCGCTGCTCCCCCAGCCTGAGGTAGGCTACGGCCAGCAACTCGAAGAGGGGCTTGCTCTCCGGCGACACCGATTCGGCCAGACCGGAGTCTTCCATCAGACTCTCGATCTCGCGAATGGCGGCTTCCGTTTCACCGGCGGCAAGCGACTCGTAGGCATAGTAATAGCGGGCCATCGACTGCTCGCGGTCTTGCGTGCGCGAGATTTCCGCGCGCCACACCTCCGCCCTCTCCCGATTCAGATGACCGTAGCGCATCGGATCCGCCAGCGCCGCTCGATAGATCGAATCCAACTCGGCCGCCATCCTGGCCGTGCCCGGCAAGCGTTCGATCTCCGGCGAGGCCACTCGCAGGCTCTCAGGCGCCTCTCCCTGAGAGGTGCCGACCTCACGACAGCCGGAGGCGGCGCCCAGAACCAGGCAGACGAGTGCACCGCGCCACAGGCGCTGAAAGACGGCGGGAACGGAATCGAAGGATGACCCCTTCATAGAAGGCCCAGAATAGTCCGTCTGGCGAGGATATGGAAAGGTTAGGGCTCCGGCCGCGACGGTGTCGCAGAGGTCCCGCGCCTCCGAGTAGATTGGAAGACTCGACCCGATCCTGCTCAGACCTGCTTCGAGGGTTCATCTGATGTACATGCGCGCACTTGTCCTCCTCGGTCTCGTCCTTCTTCAGGCGTGTGATGCACCTCCTAGAGCGGAGGGTGAGGTACAACCGCCGGTCCTGGCGGCGCCGGAAGCGGGGCTGGATGACCCGGCAGCCTACGAAGGGTATGCCACCCGCTTCTTCCGGGATTCAGAAGGCAACTCGTTCCAGATCTACCTCGACAACCGAGTAGGCCGCGTCGTGCACGTGTGGGCGGACGCAGCCAACGAGAGCGCCGCGTTCACCGTTCGCGATGCGGATGGCCTACCGGCGCCCCTGGTGTGGGGAGGAGCCGGCGCGGAAGCGGACTCGGACGGCCAACGCCGCGTCATGCGACACCGTCTCGCCGCAGATGTCGCCGTGCTGGAGATCGGCTGGTTCCTGCTCGGCACGATGCGGCAGGAGCGCGACTTCCAATACCTGCAGTGGGGCCAGAGGCCCTTCGGCGACCCCCCGTTCATCCTCCCCGAGCTGACCGACCTCATCGCCAGCCTGGAACGCCTTCCGACCGAGGAGCGCGAACGGCATCTGTCTCTCCTAGGCGCTGCCGATGTGGAGCAACTCCGCTCCCGTCTAGAGCCGCGGCTCGCTTTGGTGGAAGACGAAGGCACGTGGACCCTACTCGTCGAGCACACGAGCCTGGACGGCCGCAACCACCTGGCCATCGAGCTCGGCGACGCCTCCGGCGCGTCGACAGCGGTCCTTTCGGAAGACCGCATCTCGGTGCGGGCGCGCTCCGGGGAGCGCCTCGAGCTCGACGTCGCGGTGACGACCGATGCCGACGCGCTGACGCCGCTCGGGCGCGAGCGGCTGTTCAACGCCGCGTTCGAAGACTACTACGCGGGTCAACAGCGAACGGCCGACAGCCTGACGGAGGCGCTGGGCGCCGACGGGACGCCAGGAGATCCGCGGGTCCTCGCCTTCCGGCGCATGGAGCGCCAGGTGCGCGGCCTCGAGCTCCTCAGCTCCGAGGAGAAGCTGATGGCGTCGATGCCCAATTACGCGACCTACTTCGGCCGCGACCAGATGATGTCGGCGCTCATGCTGGAGCCGATCTCTTCCGTGGATCTCCAGGAGCTCGTGATCGGGAGCGTCCTCCGGAAGGTCGATGCCACCGGAAACGTGAGTCACGAAGAGGCGCTGGGGGGTCAGGCCATCCGGGAAAGCGCCGCCGAGTTCGGCACCCTGATCCGGGCGTGGGAGGAGAATCGAGAACGAGACCCGGACGCCGCAGCCGAACAGCTCGCCCGGGCGCGCGAGCTGCTCGGAGACCTGCAGGCCGTGCGGGAGAACTACCACATGGTTGACGACGACTTCCAGCTGGCCGTCCTCGTGGATCGGTACCTGTCGCGCCCGGACGTGCCGGTGGAGAGAAAGCACCGTTTCCTGACAGCCGAGGCAGGGGGCGGCCGGTCGCGTCTGGATGCGCTCATCCTCAGCCTGGCCTTCATGGCGGAGCTGACCCGGCCCTACGCCGAAGAGCCGACGACCTCCAACCTGGTGAGCTTCTTCCACCGCGATACCGAAGGGTGGCTGCCCGGCAGCTGGCGGGACAGCCGCGCCGGCTACGGCAACGGCCGCTTCGCCATGGACGTGAACGTGGTATGGGTCCCCGAGGCTCTCGAGGCTCTCGAGCGGATCCTGCAGGCGATGGATGGGCTCGACCTTTCCGCCGAAGACGCCCTCGCGCGGGTGGCCGCGGAGACATCGACACTCGACGTATACCTGCGCGATCTCGAGAAGTTACGCGCGGCAATCGCCACCTGGAGGGGAGCGCGGCGGCACTTCGAGATCCGCTTGGACTCGGACGAGATCCGTCGTCGAGTCGGCGCGACCCTCGCACGGCTGCCGGATCCGGAAGCGGGCTACTGGCGACGACGCCTCGACGAAAAGGGCGCCGACCTGAGCCCGCTCTCGTTCCTGGCGCTTTCCCTCGACGCCGAGGGTCGCCCGATCGCCGTCCTCAACAGCGATCCGGCCACCGAGCTCTTCCTCGAGGGTCATACGGAAGAGATCCTGCGCGGGGCGGTAGATCCGGCGGCGGCGCTCGAGCTGGTCGACCCCTTCGTGCGGTCGTACCCCGTCGGACTGTTCGTCGAGGGGCTGGGGCCGGTCGTCGCCAACGATGCGTACGCGGGTCCTGCGGTGCAGGAGCGCTTCCGCGAGGACCTCTATCACTCGCCGCAGGTCGTGTGGGGGCGGGAGGTGAACCTGCTGCTCCTCGGCCTCGCCCGGCAGATCGAGGCGGCCTACGACCCGTCAGGCGAAGCCCGCAGCGAGAGTGAGGCGATGCGCTCGTACGTGGACGCCCTGTGGCATGCCCTTGACGCCAACATGGAGGCCGTCGACGCATCGGGGCTCAGCCACAACGAGCTGTGGAGCTACCGCATCGTCGGCGGTGCGCTGCGTCCCGTCCGCTACGGCACGAGCTCCGACATCCAGCTGTGGAACGTGACGGACCTCGCGGTCGGCTTCCTCCTCGATGGGCTCCCCGCGCGCTGAGAACGGGCCGAGGCTCCTCGCGAAATCGACGCGGCGGGGCCGCCGACACCAGCGTCGCTCTTGCCACGGGCCGCCAATCCGATTTGCTTGCGTGGCTCGATGTGCACGATTCGGTCTGCAATGACCTGCACGTCCACGCGTAGGTGACGGGCGCTCCCTAGCAGGGCTCGCGCCGGAGTCCGAAGTACGGGCGCACCTCGCTCAGTCAAAGCTGCTCCGGGAGGTAGACATCCCCGAATTCCGGCTCGAGGCACTCGACCTCGTCATGGTCCTGCTCTACGTGGTGTTCATCGTCGGGCTGGGCTTCTACGTCGCCAAGCGCACCGCGACCACCGAGGACTACTTCCTCGCCGGCCGTTCGCTGACGTGGTGGCTGATCGGCTTCTCGCTCTTCGCCTCCAATGTCTCGTCCACCACGCTGATGGGACTGTCGTCTTCCGCCTTCGGCTCGGGCATCTCCGTCTACAACTACGAGTGGATGGCGGCCTTCGTACTCATCGTGTTTCTGGTCTTCTTTCTGCCGTTCTACCTGAAGACCAGGGTGTACACGATGCCGGAGTTCCTGGGGAGACGGTTCGACCAACGCTCACGGTACTACTTCTCGGCCCTGCTGATCCTCATGAACATCGTGATCGACACGGCCGCCGCCCTGTATGCGGGAGCCTTGGTCATCAAGATCATCTATCCGCAGATTCCGCTCTGGCAGTCCGTGCTTGCACTCGGGGTCGTGGCCGGTGCCTACACGATCGCCGGTGGGCTGAAGGCGGTCGTCTATACGGACGCCGTGCAGGCCGTTCTCCTGCTGATCGGCGCCTTCCTCGTCGCCGTGCTCTCCTTCCTGGCGATCGGCGGCTCCTGGTCCGCCGTGGTGGCGGCGGTCCCGGCGGATGACCTGTCGATCATTCGGCCCACATCGGATCCCGTCCTGCCGTGGCCCGGACTGCTTACCGTGTTTCTCCTCGGCTTCTACTTCTGGGGCACCAACCAGTTCATGGTGCAACGAACCCTGGGGGCGAAGGATCTCGACAACGGACGTTGGGGTGCTCTGTTCGCCGGCGCGCTCAAGCTGCCCGTCATATTCATCATGGTGCTGCCCGGCGTATTCGGGCGCCTGATGTACTCCGCGGCCGAATACCCGGCCTTGGCGGAGAATCCGGACCTCATCTTTCCGACCCTCATGTTCGACCTGCTCCCGGTCGGCATTCGCGGGCTGATCATCGCGGCGCTGGTGGCGGCGATCATGTCGAGCGTCGACTCGACGCTGAATTCCGCCTCCACGCTGGTCACCATGGACTTCATCAAGAAGTTGAAGCCGGACGTGCCGAATCACCGACTGGTCATCGCGGGTCGAATCGTGACCTTCGTGTTCATGACGCTGGCGATCCTCTGGGCGCCCCAGATCCTCAAGTTCCCGAACATCTGGACATACCTGCAGCAGATGCTGGCGTACCTGGCCCCTCCCATCGTCACCTGCTTCTTCGCCGGCGTGTTCTGGAAGCGCGCGAACGGGAACGGCGCCCTGGCGGCGCTCGTGGTCGGCCACCTGGCGGCGGCCGTCATCTTCGGGCTCGCGCTCTCGGGGTCGATCATCGTCCAGTCGCAGGCGCTCACGCCGGAGCAACTCCAGATGGCCGCGGCGGGCACGCCGGTTCTTCACTTTCTGTATGTGGCGCCGATCCTGCTGGCGACCTCGCTCGTCGCTCTTGTGGCGGTCAGCCTGGCCTCCGCAAAGCCCGACGAGGAGGTCGTGCGCACCTTGACATGGTCGCCGGCGCTGCTGGCGGAAGAGGAGCCCGCCCTCGCCAGACTGCCGTGGTACAAGAACTACCGATACCAGTCTGCAGCCATGCTGGTGCTCATCGCGCTCTTCGTGATCGCGTGGTGGTAGACGGTGGCCACGGTCGTCGCCATCGGCGAGGCGCTGTGGGACCTGTTCCCGGACCAGCGGAGACCGGGCGGAGCGCCGTGTAACGTCGCCTGCCATGCCGCGCGCCTCGGCGATCGCGGGGTGATCATCACTCGGGTCGGTCGAGATGAAGCCGGAGAGGAACTGGTCGCGTTCCTGCGCGGGCTGGGTGTGGTGACGGATTACGTGCAGCGGGACGAGGCCAGGCCCACCGGCACCGTGTCGGTGACGCTGGAGGGTTCCGATCCTCGGTTCGCGATCGCCGAAGATGTGGCGTGGGATTACCTCGAGGCACCGGATGAGGCCCGCGCCATCGTGCGTACGGCGGATGCCATCTGCGTTGGCTCCCTCGCCCAGCGATCCGAGTCGAGCCGCGCGGCCATCGGCCGACTGCTGTCAGAAGCGCGCGGCCAGGCGCTCATCGTCTTCGATGTGAACCTCCGTCCACCGTTCATCGACGCGGAGGTCATCGACGCCACGTTGCGGGTCGCGGACGTCGTCAAGTTGAGCGAATCGGAGGCCGCGCGAATCTCCTCCTTGCTAGATAGGCCTTCGCTCATCGAGTGGCTTCTTCAAGACATCGGCGTGAACGCCGTGTGCGTGACTCGGGGCAGCGACGGTGCTTCGATAACCACGGCGCACGAAACCGTCTCCACCCCCGGCGTGGAGATTGACACCTCAGCGGGGGACGCGGTGGGCGCCGGCGATGCGTTCACAGCCGCGATGGCCCATTGGCTCGTGCGCGACGCCTCCCCTCGAGAGACCCTCGAAGCCGCAAACCGCTACGCGGCCCTGGTGGCGACGAAGAAGGGAGCCGTGCCGGCGCTCTCGGCCGACGAGCTGGACGCGATCAACCTCTTCTAGGGTCGGCCGCCGACGCGGCCCGGCGGCAAGTCACTCCAAGAGCTACGTCAGAGCACCACGACGGCCTCGTGCGGCAGCAGACGAAGAGCGCCTTCGAGCTCGCAACCCTCACTTTTGCGGTGCGTGGATACCGCCACCCGGCCGGCGAACCCCGGCACGTCCACCGAGAGCGGCTCGGGTGAAAAGTTGACGGCAACGAGCACGCGCTCGGCCCCCCGGGAGCGCTCGAAGGCGAAGCAGTCGGGAGGAACGTCGTCCAGCGGCTGGTACGACCCGGTCCTGAGAGCCGCCGAGCCCCGCCTCAACGCCAGCAGCCTGCGATAAAGATTGAGGTGCGAATCCGGATCCCGTAGCTGGGATCGGACATTTCGAGCGGCGTGGTCGCCCCCGACCGGTAGCCAGGGCTCGTCGGCCAAGGTGAACCCGGCACCCGGATCCGGCGACCACTGCATCGGCGTTCGGCAACCATCGCGCCCCAGCTCCGGCTCCGTCAGGCTCCAGGGATCCTGCCGCCTCTCAGGGGGAATCTCGGCCTCGCGCATACCGAGCTCGTCGCCGTAGTAGAGTGTCGGCGAACCGCGCAGCGTGAGGAGCAGGACCGCCGCCTGGCGGCTTCCGTGCTCTCCGAGCCTGGTCGCCAGACGCGGGTCGTCGTGGGAGCCCAGGACGTAGTTGGGCCACGCACCGGGCGGAACGGCCGCCTCCACCCCGTCGACCACCCTACGAACGCCCATCGCGGTCCAGGGCGCCTCCAGGAGCCCGAAGTTGGTCGGCATGTTCAGCTCGTCGAGATCCGCACCGTAATACGATCCCCACTCGGTCCAGTCGAAGACGTGCATCTCCCCTGACGCCATCCGCGGCGGCTCGTACTCCTTCAGGACCGCCCGCACTTCGCGAAAGACCTGATGCACGTCGGGGTGTCCCTGATCATGCTCGTGCACCTGCGCGTCGTACGCCCCCAACGGTTTGTGCAGGTGCCGCGGGCCGCCGACGTTCGGCGGATTGTCCCGCTCGGCGGGATCCTTCATGAGGAAGAGGACCGTATCGATTCGGAAGCCGTCCACCTGCCGATCGAGCCAGAACCGCATGACCTCCTTCAACGCCGCCCTCACGGCCGGATTCCGCCAGTCCAGCTCGGGCTGCTCCTTGAGGAAGGAGTGCAGGTAGCACTGGCCGGTTCGGTCGTCCAGCTCCCAGGCCGAGCCGCCGAACACGCTCAGCCAGTTGTTGGGCGGCGAGCCATCAGGCTTCGGGTCCCGCCAGACGTACCAGTCACGGCGGGGGTCCTCGCGCGAGCTTCGTGACTCGATGAACCAGGGATGCTGATCCGAGGTGTGGTTCGGAACGAAGTCGATGATCACCTTGAGGCCAGCCTCGTGGGCGCGTGCCACGAGCCGATCGAACGTCGAGAGGTCACCGAATAGCGGATGCACGTCGCGATAGTCCGACACATCGTACCCGAAATCGGCCATCGGCGAGGGATAGAACGGGCTCAGCCAGAAGGCGTCCACCCCCAGGGTGTCGCTCAGGTAATCCATCTCCTCGATGACGCCCCGCAGATCCCCGACGCCGTTTCCGGTCGTGTCCCTGAAGCTCCTCGGATAAATCTGGTACACGACCGCGGTCTGCCACCACTCGTGTCGTTCCCGATCGGACAAGGGAACCCCCTTCGTCAGAGTGTGCCGGCCATTCTCATACCTGCGGGTCCGGCACTTCCCCTCCGCGCCGTTCTTCCAGCTCGCGCTTCATCGTCTCGCAGGTGGCCTCGTCGATGGGATAGAAGATCAGGACGAACGCGCAGGACATATAGAGCAGGCCCGGGAACACCGAGATCAGGAGCTTGATCCCGGTGAGGGCGTGAGCTGTCTGCAGGGTGGCCTGCTGCACGTAACCGAAGGCGGCGAGCAGCCAGCCCGCCAGTGCCCCACCGATGCCCCAGCCGCCCTTCTGGGCGAAGGTGGCGGCGGAAAAGAAGAGACCCGTGGCCCGCCGCCCGGTCGTCCATTCCGCGTAGTCGGCGGCGTCCGCGATCATGGTCCAGAGCAGGGGCACCGCCGGGGCGTAGGCCATCTTGCCCAGGATATTCAGCGCGTAGATCCAGCCGAGGCTCTCGGCTCCCGGCAGGTAGAGCAGGATGAAGAACGAGCCGGAGAGGAGCGAGCTGCCGATGAACACGTTTCTCTTCCCGAACCGCTGGGCGAGGGGTTTGGAGAGGGGTAAGGCGACGATCAGGGCGACGCTCCCCACCACGTTGAACAGCTGCACGCTCTCCTCCCTGCCGATGTAGTACTTGAAGTAGTAGGCCAGGGAGAGGTTCTGCAGAGCGAACATCACGAAGGACACGATCCCGACGGCTGCCAGGATCACCCACGGCCGGTTGGCCAGCAGGATCTTGAAGTCCTGCCTGATGGAATCCTGCTGCGTCGGCGGAGGTTGGATGCGCTCCCGGGTGGACAGGAAGGTGACGATGAAGAGCACGAACGAAATCACCGCGAACAGGGTGACGGTGAGCCGATAGCCCCGGGCGCTGTCGCCCTGGCCGAAGTACCCGGCCAGGGTCAGGGCCAGACCGGAGACGACCAGCTGGCCGGCGAACGCGCAGACGAAGCGGTAGGTGTTCAGGCTGGTGCGCTCGTAGGAGTCCGACGTCATTACCGCGCCCAGGGACGAATAGGGCAGGTTGATCGCGGTGTAGGCGGTCATCAGGAGCAGGTAGGTGACCCCCGCGTAGACCACCTTGCCGGTCTGGCCAAGATCGGGAGTCGAGAACGCCAGGACCGCGAGAAAGCTGTAGGGCAGGGCCATCCAGAGGATGTACGGGCGGAACTTGCCCCACCGGGTCCGAGTGCGATCGGAGATCACGCCCATCAGCGGGTCGCTGGCCATGTCCCAGAACCGCGCGATGAACATGATGGTGCCCGCCGCGGCGGCCGAGATCCCGAAGGTGTCGGTGTAGAAGATCAGGATCCAGAAGCCGACCATGTCCCACACGAAGTGCGAGGCGGTGTCCCCGACGCCGTAGCCGAGCTTCTCTTTGACCGAGAGACGGGTGCTGTCTGTCGTCATCGCGTTCCCTTCGAGGTCGGGCGTGCGCCACCGAGCGTCGACCGTCCCTGGCACCGTAGCCAGCGGAATCTACCGGAGGGTCGAGGCGCCGAGGCCTGGAGCGGGCGAGGCGCACCACCCAGATTGATACGATGGCCCGCCGCAGCATGCGGCCTTGACGGAATCATCACAGCGGGATCGCCGCGTACGGTGGCGCCCTGCCGGCGGCCTTCCTGGGAGGATTTTGGATGAATTGGATGAATCGGATAGTCTCGCTCACGCTGGCCGTGCTCCTCGCATCGTGCGGCGCGACCGACGAACCGCCTTCCGGTCAGTCGCTCGACGAACGCCCTTCCGGCCAGGCCCTCTACGTTTCGTTTGACGACCGAGTCGACGAGCTGCTGGCGGAGATGACGCTCGACGAAAAGATCGGCCAGATGACGCAGCCGGACCAGGAGTTCCTGGAGGATGTGGAGCACGTTCGCGAGTACATGTTGGGGTCCCTCCTGAGTGGTGGCGGCTCGGATCCGGCGACGAACAGTTTCGAGGACTGGCGGGCGCTGTACGAGATGTACCAGGCAAAGGCGCTCGAGACTAGGCTCGGCATTCCGCTGCTGTACGGCGTCGACGCGGTACACGGGCACTCGAACGTGCTCGGCGCCGTGGTCTTTCCCCACAACATCGGTCTCGGGGCGACGCGCAACGCGGAGCTCGTGGAGGAGATCGCCCGCATCACGGCCGAGGAGATCAAGGCCACCGGGATGAACTGGAATTTCGCCCCGTCCGTCGCGGTGCCCAGGGACGATCGCTGGGGCCGCACGTACGAGGGATTCGCCGAGGAGCCGATGCTGGTCGCGGAACTGGGCGCCGCTGCCGTGCGAGGGCTGCAGGGGGATGATCCCAGCGATCCGAGCAGGGTCGTTGCGACCGCCAAGCACTTCGTGGGCGACGGCGGAACGGTGCTCGGCACGGGCGTGACTGTCCCCGACGGGTCGACGTATCCCTTCGACCGCGGAGACGTGCCGCTGACGGAAGAGGAGCTTCGGCGGATCCACATGGAGGGATATGTCTCGGCGGTCGCTGCGGGCGTCGGCACGATCATGCCGTCGTACAGCAGCTGGAACGGAGTGAAGTGCTCGGGTAGCCGCCGGCTGCTCACCGAGATCGTGAAGGAAGAGCTGGGATTCGAGGGCTTTCTGATCTCCGACTTCAAGGCGATCGACGAGCTGCCCGGCGACTACAAGAGCGACATCGAAACGTCGATCAACGCGGGCATGGACATGGTGATGGTGCCCGACCGATATCAGCTGTTCTTCGATACGCTGAAGGAACTCGTCGAGGAGGGAGCGATCCCGATGGAGCGAGTCGACGACGCGGTTCGGCGGATCCTGCGGGTGAAGTTCGCCGCAGGTCTGTTCGACGACGACTGGTCGCCGACCGCGGATCGCTCTCTCGCGGCGAGCTTCGGATCGGATGAGCACCGAGCGGTGGCGCGGCAGGCGGTGCGCGAGTCGCTGGTGCTGCTGAAGAACGAGGGCGGCGTGCTGCCTCTGGCGAAGGACGCAGGGCGGATCCACGTGACCGGGCCGGGCGCAGACGACATCGGAATGCAGGGCGGCGGCTGGACGGTCGAGTGGCAGGGCAAGATGGGAGCGATCACGGAGGGGACGACGATTCTCGCTGCGATCAAGAAGGCGGTCTCGGACGGGACCGAGGTCACGCATTCGGAGAAC
>CAMYMV010000042.1:0-17650 GCA_947259585.1 uncultured Gemmatimonadales bacterium
CTGCATCACCACCCAGGCTTTCACCGCTCCCGCGACGGCGGCCACGGTGGCGCGACCGGTCGGAGAGGTTGAGTTCGTCGACGAGACCGAGACGGAAGACTGCCTCTGAACGTCCAGGCCAGAGCCCGCGTCGTTCCTACAGCCCGATGAACGGACCGACAGGTATGTCGGGGCACTCTCCGCCCTCGGCAAGCTCAATGCAGATCACGGGCTCGCCTCGGTCCGAGCCACCCCGTTTCCCGCCCTTCTTGGCCACCGCTGCGGCGTCGTCCGTCACGGACGCCCGGTCGACACCCGTCAGCGGGGTGCCGCACGCCCCCGCGAGGAAGACCGCTGCCAGGTGAAGCCATCTCATGTTTCCCCTCCTTGAATCGAAGTCCCAGTAGCGCTCGGCAGCTTACATCTACGGCGAGCACGCGCTTACTCTGGGTCTCGAGTTCAATCGGGAATCCACGAGAATGGCGGGGAGCGGAGGGGGTGGGATTCGAACCCAAAAGCCCGTGAGGGCCGTTTTCGAGTCTCCAGCGGCCTTCCGCGCCTGTCCGCGTTCAGTCGCATTAGCCCGTCAATTAGGGCTTACTCAGCAAGGCTATCTGCGTCCGTCTGCGCTCATCTCCGTCTGTTGTGCGGGATTGGTCCACCGATTGGTCCAAGCCGTCGCCCTCCACCAGCGAGCGCAGCTGCTCTCTTGCGAGGTGAGTGTAGTCCATCGTGATTCGGAGGTCTGAGTGTCGAGAGTTTCTTTCACATGTACCGGGTTTCGCTCGTCAGCCAACCACGTCGTGACGCACCGGTGTCTAAGATCGTGGCGCCGGAAAGCGGTGGGTAGCTTCGCACGCCCCGCTGCGTTGCGGACGGCCCGGTGGAGAGGCCGCAGACGGTCACCGGCCTCATTCCCACGCGAGTCGTAAAGGGAACCCACCGGCTCTCGCCGCTCTTGGTGCGATGCCCGCCTCGACCTGACACGACATGCGAGGTCGCGCTTGAGCGGATCGGGCGAGTTGATGTCGGAGAAGTCGAGCGTGCTTTCAGCTTGGCTTTGCCGCCTTTTGGCAAGCCTTTTGCTTCCGGTACCTGCGTGATGACTGCCGAAGCAGGGGATCGGATGCGCCAAGGGAGGCATAGATGCGACGGCCAACTGACTTCTCGGAACGTACACCCCGTCGACACAGTGGAGACGACCCGGCCCAGCGGGCCGCAGTCGCAGCCGTCGCAGCAGTGATCGCGCTGGCCGCTGCCTTGATGGGAGTGATCTCGCTTCTCACCTAGCCCACCTTCCATCTGGCGACCGTTCGCCCCCCTGACCCGCGTAGTCGCGCAGAGAATCCTGTAAACCTAGCGGAGGGGGTGGGATTCGAACCCACAAGCCCGTGAGGGCGCCGGTTTTCGAGACCGGTGCATTGCCGTTCTGCCACCCCTCCGAAAAGGACGGCGTCGGACGGGGTGGGATTCGAACCCACGAGGCACTTGAGGTGCCCACACGCTCTCCAGGCGTGCGCCTTAGACCGCTCGGCCACCCGTCCGGGGGTTCGCGAGCGCCCGGCCGCGGTCCTTTTCAGGATCGCCCGGTCGCGCAAGCGGAGGGGGTGGGATTCGAACCCACGCGGGCCTCTCGGCCCAACGCCTTAGCAGGGCGCCGCCTTTAGCCACTCGGCCACCCCTCCGGACAGTCTGCTAACGAAAAAAGTGAAGGAGCCGCAAGAACCGATGCGCGCTGCCCCTTCACCTCGAGTGCTACGATTGGCCCGCCAGGGTTCGAACCTGGAATCTCTTGGTCCAGAGCCAAGCGTGTTGCCAGTTACACTACGGGCCAGCGTCGTCCGCGGGACGAAAACAGCAATCATCGCGCCAATCGAGGCGCGTGAACCTACCCTATGCCTCGCAAGCGTTCAAGTTCCGCCGGAGGCTCTTTTTTCCCGGGTCGAGATGCGACGCCGATGTAGAGAGCCAACTCCCGAATCCACCCGCGATCGACGACTCGAACGACCCGGACCTCGGACCCTGGCACCGATGGACGCTTCGGCACGGAGGTGGTCAGGTCGGCCAGGACCAGGCTGGAGATCCGGAGCGCCCTCTCGAGATCCGATTGGCTCCACGGCCGCGGGCAAGCAAGTCCTGCGCTGCCTCCGAGATCCCCCGCGAAGAGCTCGCGGGAGTGACATCGGAGGAGGCGACTCGATGTGAGAAGGGCGGCCACCTGTCCGGCGTGGAGAGCACGAAGGGAGCGTCGGCATTCGCCGGCGGAGGCCGTCCGGAGAACGATCAGGTCCGCCACCATCGGGTCGAAGCCCCGGAGCCGGGCAGCCACTTCGTGGCGTGCCACGACACAGCGACCGCGGAGGGCGCCGGGCCTCCTGCGAGCCCGGCACCAGCTGGAACTCGTCACCTCCACGCCCGGCAGCTCTCCGGCGATCTCGGCGGCGATCAGCCGGCGGAGGGCCGGCTCCGGCTCCACGACGACGATGCCCGACTCGGAAGACCTGTCCGTCCAGCGCCTCATCAGCCGGTTGAGATCCCCGGCCGAGCGGCCCTTGCTGCGTTGGGCGCAAAGGAACTCGGCAAACTCCGCCTCGAGGCTCCCAGCACCGCGATCGCCGAAACACGAAGCATTGGGCTCGGCAGGTCCGGGCACGAAGACGCCGCTTCGCTGGTCCCGGCGGACGAGACCGAGCCCTTCCAGCTCCGCATACGCCGCGAGTACGGTGTGTCGATGAAGACCCAGTAGATCCGCCAGCCGCCGACCGCTGGGAAGCCGCCGACCTGTGCCCAGCTCGCCCGATCTGATCGCGGCTCCGAGCTGCGCCGCCAGCTGCTTACGCAGGGAGATCGAGTGCCGAGGAGAGAGTGCCAGCTCTCCGATCACGTGCGGAGGCTCGGTTGGCCGATCCGTGCCGCGGACGGGCCGAGTCGTGTCGATCTCCTCTCCCACTCGAGATTCAGGGATGCTCGTTGTGCGCCGACCTTGGGAAGCGTAAGGTCGCGGGGTCAACGCAGCTTCATCTCGCATGGCGCGATCTCCGAATGACGTGAGCATCGTGGGGCTGCTCATCGGCCGGGGCGTGATCGACGAGACGGGAGTGTTGGCCCCCGACGAGGGGATCCCGTACGAGCCCGTGGTGGAGGAGCTCGACAAGAGGGGCGTCCGCATCGCGTTCGAGGAAACGGCAGAGACGGCGGGCTGAGCTACTCGATCCCGAAGTAGTCCAAAAAATCCCCCCGTGGAAGGGCGTTGATCACGTCGCCCTTCTCGAGCCAGGCCCGGCGGGCCTGCTCCACTCCGTACGGCATCAGCGCCAGGTCCCCCACTCTGTGGGCGTCGGTGCTGATCACGATCTTCGCGCCCAGCGACTTCGCCAGCATGAGCTGTGTGTCCTTCAGGTCGAGGCGGCGCGGATTGGCGTTCAGCTCGAGGGCGACGCGGTTCTCGGCGGCACAGGCGATCACCTGTTCGAGATCGAAATCGACCGGGTCCCGCTTGTTGATGAGCCGAGCGGTCGGGTGTGCCAGAACGTCCACGGCCGGGTGCTGCAGCGCCTTCAGGACACGCGCCGTCTGACGCGCCGCCGGAAGACTGAACATGGAATGGATCGAGATCACCACCAGGTCCAGGGCTTCCAACATCTCATCGGCGAGATCAAGCGTGCCGTCGGCGAGGATGTCCACTTCCATGCTGCGAACGATTCGGATCTCGGGGTGCCGACTGGAGACCTCCTCGATCTCGCCGAGCTGCCGCCTTAGCCCCTCTTCGTCGAGACCCTCGATCATGGCGAGCGCCTTGCTGTGGTCCGTGATGGCGAAGTAGTCGTAGCCGCGCTCGACGCAGCCTTCCAGCATCTCCTCGACGCTGTTCTTGCCGTCCGACCAGGTGCTGTGCATCTGCAGATCGCCTCGTAGATCATCGATGCCCACCAGATCGGGAAGCTCGCCCACTTCGGCCGCCGCGATCTCTCCCCTCGCCTCTCGCAGCTCCGGAAGTATGTACGGAAGCTCCACAGCTCCGTAGACCTCCGTCTCCGTCCGTCCGGCCACCTGCCGTCCCGCCCGGCGCCGATCCGCGTCTGCGGATTCCGTCTCGGCTTCCGCCGGCTTCGCCTCCTCTTCCGGCGCTTCGAGAAGCTCGAAGACCCCGTACTCCGAGACCGTCAGGCCCCGGTCCAGCGCACGCTGCCGCAGCCGGATGTTGTGCTCCTTCGAGCCCGTGAAGTAGACGAGGGCGGCACCGTAGCTTTCAGCCGGCACGACCCGCAGATCCACCTGCAGCCCGCTTCGGAGCACGATGGAGCCGCGGGTGCCCCCCGCGGCGAGGACCTTCTCGACGGACGTGTAGGAGACGAAGCGCTCCATCACCGACTCCGGCGTGCTCGAGAGCACCAGGATGTCGATGTCCCCGACCGTCTCGCGACGACGGCGATAGCTCCCCGCGACCTCCACCTTCTCCGCCTCGCCGAGAGCGCTCAGGTACTCGAGAAGCGGCGCCACGAGGCGATCGGCCTCGTCGAGCCGGTACCGTGCGGAATGCCTGTGGAACTGCTCGATCCCCGAGAGGATCAGAGCCTGTTTCTTCTCGCCGAAGCCCTTCAGCTCCGATACGCGGCCCTCCTCGGCCGCCGACTTCAGCTCCTCGACCGTCTCCACCCCGAGCTCGTCCCAGAGCTTCCGCGCGCTCTTCGGCCCGACCCCCGGCAGGCGCATGATCTGAACCAGGGTGCTCGGCACGGTCTCTCGGAGCTCGGTGAGGACCCCCATCTCGCCCGTCGTCACGAGCTCGGTGATGTGGCGAGCCAACTCCTTCCCGATCCCCGGAAGCGCTGTGAGATCTTCCTCGTCCGCCACCATGCGCACGACCGGCGTGGCGAGCTCGTTGATGGTGCGAACGGCGTTTCGGTAGGCGCGAACGCGAAACGGGTTGGCTTCCTGGATCTCGAGCAGGTCGCCGACCTCGTTCAGCTGCTTTGCGATCTCGACGTTCTCGATCATCCGCCGACCCGATCCTCGAGAAGCGCCGCGAAGCCCTCCTCGTCGAGGATGGTGACGCCGAGCTCGCGGGCCTTTTCGAGCTTCGAGCCCGCGTCGCTTCCCGCCACGACATAGTCCGTGGCCTTGCTTACGCTCGATGTGACCCGAGCGCCCAGGGACTCGACCCGCTCCTTCGCCTCGCCGCGAGTCCACCGCTCGAGTCCCCCCGTGAAGACGAACTTGAGGCCCGCGAACGGCGCCTCGGGGCCGGGAGCGTCGGACGCGCCCTCGGTCTCGATCAGCTCCACCGGCCCCGAGACCAGCTGATCCAGAAGAGCGGCGTTCCGTGGGTTGCCGAAGAAGGCCGTGATCTGCTCGGTCATCTTCGGGCCGACACCCTCGACCTCCTCGAGATCCTCGGCGGAGGCCGACCGCAGGCGCTCCAGCGTGCCGAAGTGTCGCGCCAGGTCCCGCGACACGGCCGCTCCGACCTCAGGTATCCCGAGACCGTGAAGAAAGCGCCGCAGCTCGACGGGCGAGGACTCACGGATCGCTCTTAAGAGGTTGTCGGCCGACTTCTGGGCAAACCCCTCGAGCTCGGTGAGCTTTTCCACATCGAGCGCGTAGAGATCCGGCAGGTGCATGACCAGGCCCTCCGACACGAGGAGCCGAGCGGTCTCCTCGCCGAGTCCCTCGACGTCCAGGGCTCCACGAGAGGCGAAGTGCTGGATCCGGCCGGCGAGCTGCGCGGGACAGTCGAAGCTGTTGGGGCAGACCAGGAACGGACCCCTCGTCTCGAGCGCTGTCTTGCAGGAGGGGCACGCCGTCGGACGGGGCCAGGCCTGCGCTCGCTCGCGGCCCGGCTCCTCCACCCACTCCAGCACCTGTGGGATCACGTCGCCGGCCCGCTGGACACGCACCCGGTCACCCTCACGGATATCCTTGCGCGCCACCTCCTCGACGTTGTGAAGGGTAGCGCGACTCACCGTGACCCCACCGAGCTCGACGGGCCGAAGCATGGCCACCGGGGTCACGACGCCCGTGCGCCCAACGCTCGGAACGATCTTCAGGACACGGGTGATCTCTTTTCGGGGCGGGAACTTGAAGGCGAACGCCCAGCGTGGATGGTGCGACGTCGAGCCCAACTGGGCGCGGTGGACCAGATCGTTCAGCTTGATGACGATCCCGTCGATCTCGTAGTCGAGATCATCGCGCCGCTCCAGAAGCTCCGCATGATAAGCCAGAATCTCCTCGACCGAATCGGCGCGGCGTGCCATCTCCGAGGGCGCCAATCCCCAGTCGAGAATCGCCCGCAGGCCGGCGGACTGCGTCTCGGGTGGATCCTCGCCCTCCTCCAAGCCCAGGATGTCGTAGACGAAGATGTCCAGAGGGCGAGAGGCCGTGATGCCGGGATCCAGCTGACGCAGAGAGCCCGCCGCCGCGTTGCGCGGATTGGCGAACGGCATCTTCTCGCTCCGCATCAGGTGCTCGTTGAGCTCCTCGAACGCCCCGATGCGCATGATCACCTCACCTCGCAGGGCGAGAAGTCGTGGGACCGGTCGATCCACGGACCGCAGCCGCAACGGGACGGCCGCGATCGTGCGTACGTTCTCGGTGATCCCCTCGCCCCGGACGCCATCGCCCCGGGTCGAAGCCCGGGCCAGGACGCCGTCCTCGTAAACGAGCTCCACGGACGCGCCATCCAGCTTCGGCTCCAGCACGTACTCGACCGGGGTCTCGTCGCCCAGGCCCTTTCGGATGCGCTCGTCGAATCGTCGAAGCTTCCCTTCCTCCTGGGCCGAGTCGAGGCTGAGCATCGGAGCAACGTGCTCGACCGTCTGGAAGCCCTCCAGCGGACTGCCCCCCACGCGCTGGGTGGGGGAATCGGTGGTGCGGAGCCTGGGGTGCGCCTCCTCCAGCGCTCTCAGTTCGCGGAATAGGCGGTCGTACTCCTCGTCCGAGACCTCGGGCGCGTCGAGCACGTGGTAGAGATAGTCGTGGTGGCGTATCGCCTTCCGCAGATCCTCCGCGCGCCGCTCGAGCTCGTGGTTGCTCATGGTGGAAGAATATCGTCGCGCCCGGGCCGGCGCCGCACTCCCCGGCGTGCGCACGGCATGCCGCAGATGACGTCCCGGAGGCGGAACTTTCGCACGGTTCGCGTTTCAAATAGACGCTGCCGGCGTCGCTGTATCGGGATGGAGGGCAAGGTGTTGGAAACGCTCGAGTATACGGAAGCCGTCGCCGAGGCGACGGACCCTATCTACGAGAAGGTGAAGCAGAGCATCCCGCGGTTCGAGTGGGAGCTCGCGGCGCCGCTCATCGTCGAGATCAACCGCCTCAAGAAGATCCGAAACGCGGTGATCCTCGGACACAACTACATGGTGCCCGAGATCTTCCACGGCATCTCGGACTTCAAGGGTGACTCGCTGGGACTCGCCCGGGAGGCGCGGGACACCGATGCCGACGTGATCGTGTTCTGCGGGGTCCACTTCATGGCCGAAACGGCCAAGATCCTCAACCCTGAGCGCACCGTCCTCATCCCCGATCCGGAAGCCGGCTGCTCTCTCTCCGAGAGCATCACGGTCGAGGATGTTCGCCTCCTGAAGGAGCGGCACCCCGGCGTCCCCGTGGTGACGTACATGAACACGCCGGCCGCCATCAAAGCCGAATCCGATATCTGCTGCACGTCGGCCAATGCCAAGGCGGTCGTCGAATCCCTGGGCTCGGAGACGGTGATCTTCCTCCCGGACGAGTATCTGGCGAGAAACGTCGCGAAAGAAACCGACGTTCGGGTGCTCACGTGGCACGGCACCTGTATGGTGCACGAGCGCTTCACCGTGGAGGAGATCAGGGCCTATCGGGCCCAGTATCCGGGGATCGAGGTGATCGCGCACCCGGAATGCTCGCCGGAGGTGTGCGAGGAAGTCGACTTCGTGGGCTCCACGACCGGCATGATAGGATACCTGGACTCGGCGCGCGGCGACCGCGTCATCATGATCACCGAGTGCAGCATGTCGGACAACGTGGAGGAGGCGCATCCCGAGCTCGAGTTCATCAAGCCCTGCGCGATCTGCCCCCACATGAAGAAGATCACGCTCGAAAAGACCCTGGCCTCGTTGAAGGAACTCAAGTACGAGGTCGAGGTGCCGGAGGAGGTGCGGGTTCGCGCGCTTCGGGCGGTCGAGCGCATGCTGGAGGTCGGCCGAGGTTAACCGCCCGTCTCTCCCCTCAACTCCAGAGCCCTCGCCCAGATCCGATCGAACATCGGCTCGGTCAACCTCTTCGTGAAGGTGTTCTGCTGGCTCGGATGGTACGAAGCCAGCACGCGGAGGCGAGGACCCACCGGGATCTCCCGCCCATGCCCGAATGCCGGGCGCGGCGTCGGCAGCTCGAAGCCCCTGTCGGCCAGGATGCGCAGGGCCTGGCCGTAACCGAAGCCCCCGAGAGCGACCACCACCCTGAGCTCCTGCAGCAGGTCCAGCTCGGCTTCCAGATACTCGCGGCAGTTGTCTCGCTCGGAGGTGGTGGGCCGGTTTGCGGGTGGGGCGCACCGAACGGCGGCCGTGATGTAGACGCCGCGCAGCCGGAGTCCGTCTTCCCGTGAGATCGACTCGGGCCGGCTCGCCAGGCCGGCTCGGTGCAGGGCGCGGTAGAGCCATTCCCCGGACCTGTCTCCCGTGAACATCCGGCCCGTGCGATTGGCTCCGTGAGCCGCGGGAGCGAGCCCTACGACGAGGAGCCACGCCTCAGGGTCTCCGAAGCCCGGGACGGGCCGGCCCCAGTAGGGCTCATCCCTGAAAGCCGCGCGCTTCACCCCTGCGACTTCCTCCCGCCACGCGACCAGCCTCTCGCACCGCCGACAGGCCGCGACGCGGTCGTTCAGGCGGTCGAGGGAGGTCGCCGGATCAGGCTCCGGCACTCGGCTCTGCGATCTCGACGAGGAGATCCGCGTCGGCGTGTTCCTTGGCGGCCGAGAGGACGACGGATGTGTTGGTCCCCTCGATGCCTGGCAGGCTCAGCATCCGCTTGATCTCCCGGTTCATCTCCGTCTCGTTCCTGAAACGGCCGATCACGAGAACGTCGAACTCTCCCGTGATCTCGTATACGTGAGTGAGGTTGTGGTCGGCCGCGAGCGCGTCGACGATCGCCGGCAGAGCGTCTCCCCGAGCCTTGATCTTGGTCACGGCGACCAGGCCATAGCCGAGCGCCGCGTAATCCACGACCGGCCGAAAACCCAGAACGACGCCCCGCTCACGCAGATTATCGAGCCTTTTGCTCACCGTGCTCGTGGAAACGTTCAGCACTCTGGCCAGCTGGCGAAGCGAGCGGCGGCCATCCTCCTGCAGGGCTCGAATGAGCCGCACATCCAGGTCCTGGTAGGTCATCCCCTCTTTTCCCTCATTGTGCGCGAGATCGGCTCGCTCCAGTTTGGCCCCGCCGTCCATGACGGCGCCTGCGTACGCTTCCAGCCCAACTGACAGGAGAACCACGCAGTGACGACTTCGCAACGCCAAAGGGCCGGGATGCTCTTCGCCATCGGGCTCTGGCTCGGCTCCGCGGGAGCCGCCTTCGGGCAGGAGGGCGAGGAGAAGGCAAGGGAGGGAACCCGGTGGTTCGTTCGAACCGAGCCGTTCGCTCCCCTCATCGCCGACCCGTTGGAGACTCAGATCCGCGGAGCGATCGTCTCGGCAAAGCTGGACCTGGAAGGGCTCGAAGGGGCCGACTCCTCGGCGGTCGAGCTCCTCGAGGGGTGGAACGCCCAGGCCCAGGTAGCGATCGGCTACCGGCAGAACGTCGTGCAGTTCCAGGACGAGACGGCGAGCAGACCCGCCATCGCCATCGGCCTCGAGGCGGGCGTCCTGTCGCGCTTCCTTCTCGAGACCTCGCAGCGGGACTTCATCAGCGCCGATTTTCGGGTCGGCGTGCCGTTCCAGATCACCTGGTCGGGGTGGGAGGGACGGTTCGAGATCCTCCACATGAGCTCACACTTCGGCGACGACCTCTTCGACCGACTGGGAATCGCGAACACCCAGGTCACCTTCGACGGGCTTCAAGTGGTCGCCGCGCGGCGTTTGATACCGCAGCTGCGTCTGTATGTCGGCGGGAACTTCAACTTCCACACGAACCCGGGCGTCGAAAAGCTGGCGGCGCAGTGGGGAGTGGAGTGGGACAAGAGCGAAGTCGATGGCGACGGTCACGTCTTCCCGCTCATCGCGGCCGACTTCCGGATCACCGACGAGACCGAGAGGGTGGCCGGGACGGCGTTGGCCGGAGCCACCTTCCGAATCTCGCGCACTCGGCTTCAGCTGGCCGTGCGTGGACACTTCGGGCCGTCAACGATCGGCAAGTTCCGCGACTTCGATGAGGACTTCATCGGGCTGAACCTGCGGATCATCCCGTAGGCAGTCCGTAGGTGCCCGCTAAAGTGACCCGTTGCAGGGGACTTGCTACACGTCTCTCGCCAGGCGGAAGCCCATGAACTGCCAGGTGGCATCCGGGATGAAGAAGTTCCGATACGTCGGCCTGAGATGGCTTGCCGAGGTCGCGCACGACCCGCCGCGAAGGACGAACTGGTTGCACATGAACTTCCCGTTGTACTCGCCCAGCGCCCCGGGCAGAGGCCGGTAGCCGGGGTACGGCGAGTACTGGCTGCGGGTCCACTCCCAGAGATCGCCGTACATCTGACACAGTGCAGGCGGCCGGTCGCCGGCCGGTGAGCCGCTCGTCGAGCCGCTCGTGGGGCTCGCGACGCCGGCCGGGGCCGGATGAAGCCGGCCGGACTCGAAGGTGTTGCCACGAATCGGCAGCTCCCGCGCCGCGACCTCCCACTCCTGCTCCGTCGGCAGGCGTGCGCCGGCCCAACGTGCGTACGCGTCGGCCTCGAAGTAGCTCACGTGGGAGACGGGCTCGTTCTCATCCACCTCGCGCATCCCCGCCAGCGTGAACAGCCACCAACGCCCATCGCGCTTCTCCCAGTAGAACGGTTCGCTCCATCCCCTCTCCCGCGCGGCGGCGAAGCCCTCGGAGAGCCAGAGCTCGGCCCGCTCGTAGCCCCCGTCCTCCATGAACGCCAGGTACTCACCGTTGGTAACCAGCCTGTCGGCCAGACGATACGGCTCCAGGTAGTGCCGGTGGCGTGGCGTCTCGTTGTCGTAACTGAAGCGCTCACCGCCGTGACCGATCTCCTGTAGGCCTCCGTCGAACGGCACCCAGGCGAGCTGTCCGGCCGGGGCCGTCTCGGGCGGACGGTCAAGGTAGGCGGGTCGGAGCGGATTCACCGAGAACACGTGCTTGATGTCCGTCAGCATCAGCTCCTGGTGCTGCTGCTCGTGGTTGAGGCCGATCTCGATCAGCGGCGCCACGGACTCGAGGGTCGCATCTCCCGCGGTCTCGAGCAGCTCGGCGACGTGCTCATCGACGTAGGCGCGATACTCGTAGACCTCGTCGACCGTCGGCCGCGAGATGTATCCGCGTCGGTCCCGGCAGTGACGCTCGCCGGCCTGCACGTAGTAGGAGTTGAACAGGTAGGCGTATTGGGGGTTCAGTGGTCGATACCCGGCCAGATGGGGCTGCACGATAAACGTCTCGAAGAACCAGCTGACGTGGGCCAGATGCCACTTCGTGGGACTCACGTCCTCCATCGTCTGAACCACGCAGTCCTCGGGCGCGAGCGGTGCCGCGATCCCTTCCGTCACGGCACGCACGGCTCTGTATCGGTCCAGAACCTCCGCGGCGCTGGTAGCGGAGGATGAAGATGTGGACGGCGCGAGCGTCGCTTCCGTTGTCATGGCGTGGCTCCGGCATGAAAAAAAGTCGGCTCTGCCGAGCAGGGCAGAGCATGCATTCCGGAGCTAATACGGGAGTGGGCCTGGATGGTGCCGTGTGCCGTGCCGAACAGCGCCGAGCCGACCGAACCGCCCGCCGGTTTCGAGACTCGGCAGCGGGCGGCACGGCCGGGGTCCTCGGCTCGGGAACTTCCAGGTGTCCGTCGACTTCGACCTACGAGAACGCCACGGTGCGGGCGGACTCGAGCGGGGCGGTCAGGCTTCCTTCTTCTCCAACCAGACGGGCGTCTGCTCGCTCTCCTTGGACTCGCCCTTCTCGGCCTTCTTCCCGTCACCACCCTCCTGGAGCTTGTCCATTACCTTGGTGACGGAGCCATCGCCCTTCGCGTCGCCATCCAACCCTTCCAGCTGCTGCAACTCGACGACCGCCTGGTCACCGAGTAGTTCCTGCAACGCTTCGAGGGCCGTCCGGAGCTTCTCGGCGCGCTGATAGCACCCCTGGATCTGACGTTCGGTCTCGGCAAGCTCGGTCGTCAGTGCCTCGTGGCTCGCCTCCAACACGTCAACTCGCTCTGCCATCGGTGTTCCTCCGCTCGTTCTCGAGTTTGGTTCCCGAACCGCTAGTAACGCCGCTCAGACCCCCGGGCAGGGATCGAGGGGCAGACTGACCGGGCGCAACGAGTAGTTGTGGTCGTACAGGTTGGCGCCCGTCGCCTTGAAGTACTCCCCCCAGAAGGTCTTTACCTCCTGGCTGGCATGCGTATCGATCCTCGCCCCGATCACGACGACACAGATCCCGTCCAGGTCGGGCAGGCGTGCCGAGGCTCGCCGCGTCTCGACCCAGTCCTTCGCCGGCATGCGGCGAAGGCCCTCCATCTCGATCTCCCTGCCCGACTGCAGCATGTCCGAGAAGAGATAGACTGCGGTCCGGTAGTCGCGGAACGGGCTCACTTCCGCGGCGACATCGTGGAAGGTCGAGAGCAGGTCGGTGCCCATGATCTCCTCACGATCCGATGCGTCGGTGAAGGCTCGCAGATAGGCATCGGCATCGCGCTGGAATCGCGCCAGCGTGACCGAATCCCGCGCCACGTCCATTCCCTCCCACTCCCTCTTCGGCACGTCCTGCGACCACCTTTGCGGCGGCTCATCCAGAGACAGCTGCAGCACCTGGACCGCGGCGATCCGGTCACCGTGGGAGAGCGCGGCGATCCGCTGCCTGGTGAGCTGCTGCGCGAGCTCGAGCTGGTAGTCGGAGATGCTGGCCGAGCGATCGTAGACGAAGATCGCCAGCTCGGGTGGCCCGGACTCCGCCTCCGATGCGTCCAGGTTCGGTCCGGGACCGCACGCGGCGAGGCCGAGGCCCGTGATCGAAGCGACCAGAGCCGCCGCGGCTCGGGTCCGGCCTGAGTTTCGTCTGTCCATCAAGCGATCGCCTCCTCCGTGAAGCGTCGGCGCACGCTCTCGAACCGCTCCCTGAGCTCGCGCCGCTCGCGCTCGTAGTCTTCCGGATCCCTCGTCTCCGGATGCGTCTCCTGGGACTCCTCATCGATCTGCAGCCCGAGACGCACTCGCTTAGAGAAAGCGGGGATGGACTGGGGATCGAGGTCGCGCGCCCTGCCGTTCTCCGAACGGTAGAGAACGATGACGGCTTCTAACTGATGCACGACCCCCCGCCACTCTTTCAACGGCTGCTCGGTGACGAGGCTCTTGAGCTCGCGAATGCTCCGGACGAGATCGGCCAGGACGTTGCTGACCTTGGCGGCCGCCGTCTCGGCGAAGTCTATCTGCTGCACTCGCTCCGTCTCGAACGGACTCTCGTTGAACACCTCCTGCCGTTGATCGCGTCGGTGGAAGTACGCCGCGGAGATCGCGCACAGGACAAGCGTCATGTTGAGCAGCAGGATCGGGAAGCTGAGCCGGCTCATGGAAGCCGCGTACTCCCTCAGGTGTGTCGCCGCACCCTCCATGTCATCGGCGCGGTTCGCCTGCTCGTTGGCGGCCAGCAGATCCCCGTCCACGCGAAGCCAGCCCGCGTTGCGGCGGAGTTCCTCGACGACCGCCATGTCTTCCTGGAAGCGCTTTTCGCCCACTTCGCCGAGCGTGACGCGAGCCTCGTAGAGCACGCCGAGGACCAGCAGCAGGCCGGCGCCGGCGAGGATCATCGGAATCACGCTCTCGATCGACCTTCTGCCTGACGTGGTCCTCTTCTGCTTGTCCCGGTGCATGACGAGGTCCCGCAACGAGTGGCCGAAGAAGTGCGCGAGCACGCAGAGGAAGGTGATCACTCCGGCCGCGAGCAACGCCGCGTCCGGCCGGAGGATGAACTGTGCGAAGACCCTCTCGACGCCGGCGAGCCAGCCCGAGGACGTCTCGGCGACGAGCTGGATCTGACGCTCCGTGAGTGCATCGCGAGGCAGCAGGGCGCTGAACACCGGCGCGTTGGCAAAGAACTCCACGATGCCCAGGAAGGAGATCGCCAGCAGATATACCTTGGTCGGCAGGCCGCGACTTGCCTCGTTGGTCTTCTCCAGCTCCTCGGTTACCTCCTGCCGGTGGATCGCGGTCTTCGCCTTCAGGCGGCAGAGATCGTTCGTGAACCGCTCGAACCGGTCGATCTCGAGGGATGCGCCCCCCAGACCGCTCGCGATTTCGCGCTCGATGTCGGCCACCTGCTGATTGAGTCGTCGGCGCTCCTGCGACTGCCAGCGCTGGAAGAAGGCCTTGCAGCGCTGCTTGAGCTCGAGCTCGGTCTCGCTGCCTCTCGAGTTGCTCGGGTCGGGCAGGCCGGACGCCGCGTCCTCTCGCGCGACCTGAATGGCCGCCTCGCGAAGACGCTCTATCCCCCCTTGGAGGGGGTCGTAGCCCTGAGCCGATCCGTACCCGTTGGCCGACGGCCCGACGGCCTCGAGCGCCGCGGCGCCCATTCCGTTCGCCGCCTCGGCGGGCTCGACATCGGTTTGCTCGAGCCACCTCGGGCGTTGACCAACGGCTTTACTCGACATGTGCCTCGGTCTCCTCGTTGTCTGCCTGCGGGTCGGACGTATCCAGGAAGTACGCCCCGCACGCCAGCTTGAGCATCGGCGTCGCGAGCGACGCCTCGACCTCCAGGTACTGCGCCAGGTCACAGACCTGGTTGACGATGTCCCGCGGATGGCAGGCGCGAGCGTAGATGCCGTGCGGTTCGTAGTAGGTCTCGAAGATGAAGTCGACCGCCTCGCTCGTATACGGAATGCCCCGCGCCACGCAGCAGCGCTCGAAGATCTCCTCGTACTGCTCCCGGGTGGGGTCGCCGATGAGGATCTTGTAGCGGATGCGGCGGAGGAAAGCCTCTTCCACGAGTTCCGACGGGTCCAGGTTCGTGGAGAAGATCAGCAGACACTCGAACGGTACCGGCAGCTTTGGCCCCATCGGCAGCGTGAGGAAGTCCACGTTCTTCTCGAGCGGCAGCATCCAGCGATTGAGAAGATCTCGCGGCCGCACCCTCTGACGTCCGAAGTCGTCGATGATGAAGACACCGCCGTTCGCCTTCACCTGAGGCGGGGCGCGGAACACGCCGCTCTGAGCGTCGAACTGCAGCTCGAGCTGATCGAGCGTGAGCTCACCACCCACCATGACGACGGGCCGCTGCACACGGATGAACCGAGGGTCGTGACCTTTCGCCGGCCTCAGCCAGGCGTCGCCGCCGGTTTGCTCCTCTTCGAACACGGGCCGGTGATGCAGCGGATCGAACATGGAGATGATCTGGCCCTCCACCTCGATCGCGAACGGCACGTAGATCGCGCCTCCCATCATGTCGGCGATCGCCTCGGCTATGGTCGTCTTGCCGTTGCCCGCGAAGCCGTACAGGAACAGGGATTTGCCCGAGTTCACCGCCGGGCCGAGGCTGTCCATCAGCTCATGATCCAGGACCATGTGCTTGAAGCCTTCACGCACCATGTCTCTGCTCACGCGCGCGTCCTGAACCTTCTGTTTGTCCACGACCGCCCAGTACTGGGCGAGTGGAACGGGAGCGGGACCGACGTAACGGCTGGAGGGCAGGATCTCGCGCACGCGGTCGCGGCCCTCGCCGGTCAGATCGAAGAAGTACCCACGGCGTCCGACGCCCTGAGTGGAACGCACTTCCACGAACCGTCTCTGCTGGAGGGTCAGCAGCTCGTCATCCAGGATGTGGAAGGGGAGCCTGATGAACTCCTCGAGCTGGGCCCCGGTTCGGGCACCCTGCTGATTCAGCGTGCGCAGAAGAAGGTCCGAGAGAGCCGCCGACGTGAGCGCGGTGTCCTCGAGAGATTCTGGAACCGGGGGAGCGGCGTCGGGCCCTTCCCCGGAACGGGATGGCGCCCCACGTAGAGCCGCGGGCAGAACCGTCCGCCGCGACCCGGTCCCTTCTCTCTCGTCAGCTATCTCGGCCGATCGCGTCTCGGTGACTTCGGCCAGACTCGTTGGTCTGTTCATTTTACTTTCGTGAAGAGGTCGACGATGTGGAAGACGGCGGGGCCGAGGATCACGACGAACATCGCCGGGAAGATGAACAGGACGAGCGGGAAGATCATCTTGATCGTTGTCTTCGCCGCCGCCTCCTCGGCCCGCTGCCTACGGGCCGTTCGAAGGTTGTCGGCCTGAACGCGCAATGCCTGCGCGATCGAGGTCCCGAACCGGTCGGTCTGAATGAGCATCGCCACCAACTGGCGCAAATCGGCCACGTTGGTCCGGTCGCCCATGTTGCGCAGAGCCTCCTCACGCGGCGTTCCGGCCCGGATCTCGAGGTTCGTGATCTGGAGCTCCTCGCTCATCGGACCGCTGAGGCTCTCCATCTCTTCCGAGACGCGGATAAGCGCCTGGTTGAGACCCAGGCCCGCTTCCACGCAGATCACCATGAGATCGAGGGTGTCGGGCAGAGCCTTCTGCATGACGTTGTGCCGCTTCTTGATGCGCCGCGAGAGAATCAGGCGAGGCATCATCCACCCCGCCGCTGCGGCCATCATCGGCCCCAGCACCACGCGCCCACCCGCGACGCCCGCCAGCGGCCAGCTGACGAGGACGAGGGCGAAGAGACCCACGGCCAGCAGCACCCGGGTCCCGAGGTAGATGTACAGCGCGCCAGGCTTTCGGTAGCCGGCGTGCAGAAGCCGGGCTCGCATGGCGCGCTCGTTCTTCATCTGCCCCATGCGCTTGCCCATGGCCTCGACCAGGGCGGCGAGACGCTCGCGCTTCTCCTGCCGGCGACGGCGCTCTGCCTGGTCGCGCTGGCGGCCTCCGGCCTGGAGAGACGCGATTCTTCGGTCAACCGACGCGGGCCGCGACGGGGCGAAGCTCGCCACTGCGAGGACGATCAGCGACACGGAGGCCGCGGACAGGATCATCACGAAATAGATCATTAGATATCGATGTCGATGATTTTGCGGATGCTCAGATAGCCCAGGATCTGCAGGACGGCAGCGAGGCCGAGTGCGAACCTGCCCATCGACTCCTCGAACAGGACGCTCATGTATTCGGGGCTGACCGTGTAGATGATCACGCCCATGACGATGGGCAGGACCGCCAGTAGGTAGCCGGTCATCCGGCCCTGCGCCGTGTAGACCTTGAGCTGCCTGCGGATCTTGAAGCGCTCGCGGATCGTGTACGAGATGTTGTCGAGGATCTCCGCCAGGCTCCCCCCCGACTCTCGCTGGATCATCACGGCCGTCACGAAGATTCGCGTGTCCACGAGAGGGATGCGGTCGGCCATCGCCATCAGTGAGTCACGAAGCGGCAAGCCGAACTTCTGCTCCTCGAACACCTGCCGGAACTCCGTGGAGACCGGATCGGGGAGCTCCTCGGCGATCACCTCCAGCCCGCTGTTCAGGGCGTGGCCGGCACGGATCGAACGGCCGAGGAGATCGATGGCCTCGGGGAAGTGCTTCTCGAACTTC
>CAMYMV010000042.1:17692-18554 GCA_947259585.1 uncultured Gemmatimonadales bacterium
CCGGCGGCGGCCATGCCCAGAGGGAACAAGGGGATCGGGACCAGGATCATGCCGGTGATCCCGAAAGCGGCGGCGATGCCGAAGGTCACGAGAAGATACGTGCCGACGCTCCATGACATGTCGGCCTGCTCCAGCAGGTGGGCGATGTCCCTGCGCTGGGGCAGTATCGCCACGACCGCCTTCAGCCATGGGGGGTCGTCCCCATCTTCGCCGCGGAGGAGAGCCAGCGAGATCTCTCGCGATCCGCTGGATCCGAGCGTCCCCTCGGAAAGGTGCTTGATCTGATCCGCGACGGCCCTACGCCTCCTCCACTCCTGGATCGCCTCCCAGAGCAGAGCCAGCGTCACGACGGCGAGCGAGACGGCGATGAAGCCGAGGATCGCTCCGGACCAGTTGCTGGGCTGGTTCATGCGCCACCTCGCACGGCCGAGAGCCTCGGATCGACCTCGGAGAAGAGCGTGCCGGCGAGGTCGATGCCGTATTGCTGCAGCCGCTCGGCGCAACGCGGCCGAATGCCCGTCGCGCGAAACCGGCCCGAGACGTTCCCGTCCGCATCCATGCCTTCGCGCTCGAAGAGGAAGAGGTCCTGCATCGTGATCACCTCACCCTCCATCCCGACGATCTCCGAGATGTTCACGATCTTGCGGGTTCCGTCGGCGAGCCTGGCGACCTGAACGACGATGTCGATAGCGCTCGCGATCTGCTGCCGCATCCCCTTCTCGGGGAGCCTCAAGCCGGCCATCGAGATCATCGTCTCGAGGCGGCTGAGAGCGTCTCGCGGGCTGTTGGCGTGCAGCGTCGTCAGCGACCCGTCGTGGCCGGTGTTCATGGCCTGGAGCATGTCCACGGCCTCCGCCCCTCT
>CAMYMV010000043.1 GCA_947259585.1 uncultured Gemmatimonadales bacterium
GCTGATCACGCCGATCGCGATGGACACGGAGCTGCGCTTCGCGATCCGCGAGGGCGGCCGCACGGTCGGCGCCGGCGTCGTCACCCAGATCGTCGAATAGGATGAGAGACCAGGTGACGCTCGAGTGCACGGAGTGCCGCGAGCGCAACTACACGACGACGAAGAACAAGCGACAGCATCCGGAACGGGTCGAGTTCAAGAAGTACTGCCCCCGGTGCAACGCACACAGACCGCATAAAGAGACGCGCTGAGCACGGTCGGCGCCGGTTCGGAACCTTGCCTCGGGACAGGCGTTTCGAGATCGGCGGGATGATCCGGCTACGCCAGGACGGGCCGGCTTTTCGTGTTTCAGAGTCACCGTTGATCATCTCGATTGGATCGGAGCCGGGGTAATTGGCTGGCATACTGAGGAAGACGCAGACGTTCGTTGAAGAGGTCCAGGTCGAGATGCGACGCGTCACCTGGCCCGATCGCGAGCAGCTTCGCAACGCGACGATCGTAATCCTGATCTTCGTCATCATACTGGCGTTCATCATCGGCGCGATGGACGCCGTGTTCTCATGGTTCGTGCGCACGCTGGTGGGTCTGTTCAGTGGCTGAGACCGAGAGCGTGCAGGACGTCCAGTGGTACGCCCTGCAGACTTATTCCGGGCATGAGAACAAGGTGAAGACGCTGCTCGAGCGGAAGATCGCCGAGCTGCCCGGCGACACTCCGGAAGAAAAGGCGATCCGCGAGGTCGTGGTCCCGACCCAGGAAGTGGTCGAGATCAAGGGGGGACGAAAGGTGAAGTCGACCAAGCGTCTCTACCCCGGCTACGTCCTCATCCAGATGGACCTGAACCAGGACACGATGCACCTGGTCAACAGCACGCAGGGGGTCATCAAGTTCGTCGGCGGCGGAACGATGCCACAGCCGCTGAAGCAGGATGAGGTCAACAAAATCCTCGGGATCGCGGACGAGTTGGAGGAGGCGGGCCCCACGGAAGAGATCCCGTTCCGCAAGGGTCAGGTCGTAGAGGTGACCGAGGGGCCGTTCAGCGATTTCAGCGGCACCGTGGAGGAAGTGTTCCCGGACAAGGGCAAAGTCCGGGTACACGTGAGCCTGTTCGGCCGACCGACGAGTGTGGAGTTGGATTACACGCAGCTGCGCGGCTACTGAGAATGCCGTCGATGAATCGCGCATCTCTGCGTTACGCTCGTCCCGCCTCCCTGCGGCGTACTGATGTACGCCTCAGTCGGCGCTCCTCGCAGGCCTTGATCTGCGCGATTTCTCTTAGGCATTCTCGTCGGCTTTCCGGCCAGCGAACGGGCTGAAACGAACGGGTTGAGACGGAACGGATAGATGGCGAAGAGGCAGATCGGTTTCATCAAGTTGCAGATACCGGCCGGGCAGGCGAATCCAGCGCCGCCCGTGGGGCCGGCGCTGGGCCAGCACGGCGTCAACATCATGGAGTTCTGCAAGCAGTTCAACTCCAAGACGGCGGCTCAGAGCGGGACGATCATTCCGGTCGAGATCAAGGTCTTTGCCGACCGGAGCTTCACCTTCATCACGAAGACGCCCCCGGCTGCCGAGCTGCTCAAGAAGGAGGCGGGCGTCCCTTCGGGCTCACCCGAGCCGAACCGGGAGAAGGTTGCCACCGTCACGCGTGATCAGCTCCGTAGGATCGCGGAGATCAAGATGGAGGACCTCAACGCGAACGATTTGGACGCGGCGGTTCAGATGATTGCCGGTACCGCGCGATCGATGGGAATCGAGGTTGCGGACTGATGGCCGGCCGGGGGAAGAAGTACAGAGATGCGGTCGCTACGGTCGAGCCCGGCTCCAAGCTGGAGCCCTCAGCGGCGATCGAGAAGGTGAAGCAGATGGCGTACGCCGGGTTCGATGAGACGGTCGACGTCGTCTTCCGGCTCGGTGTCGACCCGAGGAAGGCCGACCAGATCGTCCGCGGAACCGTTGTGCTGCCGGCGGGAACCGGCCGCACCGTGCGGATCCTCGTCCTGGCCGAAGGCGATCCGGCACGCGAGGCGGAAGAGGCGGGCGCGGACTACGTCGGGACGGAGTACATAGAGAAGATCGAGGGTGGCTGGCTGGACTTCGATGTGGCCATCGCGACGCCCGACCTGATGAAGGATGTGGGCAAGCTGGGCCGCGTCCTCGGGCCACGGGGACTGATGCCGACGCCGAAAGCCGGCACGGTGACCATGGATGTCGGTCGCGCGGTGAGCGAGGCGAAGGCGGGAAAGATCGAGTTTCGGGTAGATCGGACCGGCAACGTGCACGCGCCGATCGGCAAGGTGAGCTTCGAGGCCGCCAGGCTGATGGAGAACTTCGACGCGATCGCGGACGCGATCGTCCGCAACAAGCCGTCGGCAGCCAAGGGCACGTACGTGAAGACCGTGACGGTCAGCTCGACAATGGGACCGGGCGTCTCTATCGACCCGAACCTTTTCCGGCGCGCCAGGTAGCATCGCAACCGCTGGCGCAGAGGGGGTATAGAGCAGGATGAGATTCGAGGAGAAGCAGCAGGTCGCCGAGGAGCTGGGAACGCGGCTGCGCGACGCCGACACGATATTCCTGACCGACTTCACCGGGTTGGACGTGAAGGAGATCACGGAGTTCCGGGCGAAGGTGCGCGACGGAGGGTTGGAATACAGGGTGGTCAAGAACACCCTGACCCGGCGTGCCATCGAGGGGCTCGAGCTCGACGAGCTGGACGAGCATCTGGTCGGGCCCACCGGCCTTCTGTTGGGTGGGACCGACCCGGTGACGCCGGCCAAGATAATCCGCGATTTCGCCAAGGAGCACGACAGCCGACCCGTCGTGAAGATCGCGCTGGTCGAGCGTCAGATCGTGCCTCCGGGCAGCGTCGAGGCGATGGCCGACCTGCCGTCGCGCGACGAGCTCCTGGGGAGCATCGCGGGCGGTTTGACGGGATCCGTCGCCGGGATCGTGGGTGTGCTGGGCGGATTGATACGTGACGTGATGTATATGATCGAAGAGGTCGCCAGGGTGCAGGCGGCCGCGGACACAGAGCAGGGAGCCAACTAGATGAGCAAGGTCGACGAGCTGTTGGATGCGATTGGATCGCTCACCGTCCTGGAGGCGGCGGAGCTCAAGGAGAAGATGGAGGACACGTTCGGCGTGTCGGCGGCGGCCCCCGTCGCTGCGGTCATGGCGGGTGCTGCCGGAGGAGGAGGCGCGGCCGAGGCGGAACAGACCGAGTTCGACGTTGTCCTCACCGGAGTCGGAGACAAGAAGATCCAGGTGATCAAGGTCGTCCGCGAGGTCACCAGCCTCGGTCTCAAGGAGGCGAAGGAGGTGGTCGACAATGCCCCCGGACCCGTCAAAGAGGCGGTGAGCAAGGAGGAGGCGGAGACCATCAAGGCCAAGCTGGAGGAACAAGGCGCGGCCGCGGAGATCAAGTAGCCCAGCGAGGAGGCCGACTGGGCTCGCCATTGCACTTCATCAGTCCTGAAACGTCCTCGATCGGTACCTCGACGAACGGCGTCGAGGTCTCGACCTACGTGCGTCCGGTGATATCGAGCTCTGTAAGGCGCGATCGCACCAGGACCGCTCGTCCTATCTAAACGTCAGGAGACTCGACGTTGTCGAAGCAAGCGAAATCGGTGGTGTCGTTCTCGAAACTGCGGTCATCCATGCCGATGCCGCACTTTCTGGATGTCCAGCTACAGGCCTTCGATCGACTCGTGCAGAGCGATCAGAGCGCCGCGGAGCGTCAAGATCTCGGCTTGGAGCGGGTGTTCAACGAGATCTTCCCGATCACGGATGTGAACGAGAACTTCTCGCTCGAGTTCGTCGACTACGGGCTCGGGGAGCCCAAGTACACGGTGGAGGAGTGCATAGAGCGGGACATGACCTACGCGGCTCCGCTCAAGGCCACTCTCCGACTCATCATGTTCGAGACGCTGGGAGACGGCGAGAAACGGCCGCGCGACATCCTCGAGAAGGAAGTCTATCTCGGCGACCTTCCTTTGCTGACCGAGCAGGGGACGTTCGTGGTGAACGGTGCGGAGCGGGTCATCGTCAGCCAGCTTCACCGTTCTCCCGGGGTCGTGTTCGAGGAGACGATCCATCCGAACGGTACCCGATTGTTCAGCGCCCGGATCATCCCCTTCCGCGGCTCGTGGGTGGAGTTCACGCTCGACATCCACGATGTAGTCTACGTCCACATCGACAAGAAGAAGAAGTTCCCGGCCACGGCGCTTCTGCGCGCGTTCGGCCACGGCACCAACGGGGACATCCTCGACATCTTCTACGATGTGCGGGAGTTCGACATCACAAGCCCCGTCGAGGAGGGCGGCCCGCGCCGCGAGGTACTCGGGACGTTGCTTTCCGAGAGCATCCCGAACTCCGAGTTCGAGGGTGAAAGAGTCTCCTTCGAGCTCAACGGCTCGGATCTCGAGGAGATGGACGCGGTCTGGCTTGCCGACGACGTGAACCACCCGGAGTCCGGTGCGCGTCTGGCTTCCTCTGGTGACCGTCTGGACGACACGCTCTTTCGACGATTCACCGCCGCCGGAGTGGCGGAAGTCGAGGTCTTCGATGATGAGGAGGCCTTTCTCGCTCGCCGCGGAGACGAGGTCACGGATGAGTTGATCGAGCGACTGGAGCGAGCCGAGCTCGGTCGAGTCCTGTCTTACTCGAGCGCGGCATACATCCCGATGCGGGGATCGTTCGCAGACCTCACGATGCGTCGCGACTGGAGCCAGAACCCGCAGCTCGCGGCCGACGTCGTGGACCCCTCCACGGGAGAAGTCCTGCACGAGGCGGGCGAGCCGTTCACGGAAGAGCTGTTCGCCAAGCTGAGGGGGAGCCGCGTCCGCGAGGTCCTCATCTTCACCGGAGGACCGCGAGGCGAGTCCCCGCTCGTCAAGAACACGCTCGCCAAGGACCCGACTGACGGCGAGGCGGCCGCGCTGCATTCGATCTACTCACTCGTGCGTCCGGGCGAGGCCCCCAACCTGGAGACCGCCCGCGGCGCGCTCGACCGCCTCTTCTTCAACCCCAAGCGGTACGACCTGGGAAGGGTCGGGCGCCACAAGGTCAACCAGCGGCTGAAGGATGTCTATCGCCTGCTGGATTTCGAGCTCCCGAGCGAGGACACGGCGGTGCTCACCCCTCAAGATTTCGTGGCGATCCTCAGGTATCTGGTCGAGCTCCACGAGGGTCGCGGCTACACCGATGACATCGATCACTTGGGCAACCGGCGAGTGCGCTCGATCGGCGAGCTGATCGCGAACCAGTTTTCGGTCGGCCTCTCGCGAATGGCACGTCTCGTTCGAGAGCGCATGTCGATCAACAGCGATCCGGAGAAGCTCTCGATCGATGATCTGGTCAACGCACGCACCGTCAGCGCGGTCATCCAGTCCTTCTTCGGAAGCTCGCAGCTGAGCCAGTTCCTGGATCAGACGAACCCACTCGCCGAGCTCACGCACAAGCGTCGTCTGAGCGCGCTGGGCCCGGGTGGGCTCACCCGCGAACGCGCCGGATTCGAAGTGCGCGACGTCCACTACTCCCACTATGGGCGGATGTGTCCGATCGAGACCCCGGAGGGGCCGAACATCGGGCTGATCACCTCGATGACGACGTTCGCGCAGCTGAACGAGCTCGGCTTCCTGGAGACGCCGTATCGGCCGGTAGCGGACGGTAAGGTCACCGATGAGGACGAGGTCGTGTGGCTCTCCGCGAGCGAGGAGGAGGACTACTCCGTCGCGCAGGCCAACGCCGAGCTCGACGAGGATGGCCGGTTCGTACGGGATCTCGTGCTCAGCCGTCGGCGGGATGACTATCCGCTCCTTCCGCCCGACGAAATTGACTTCATGGACGTCGCGCCCGAGCAGATCGTGGCCGTGTCGCCGGCTCTCATCCCGTTCCTGGAGCACGACGATGCCAACCGGGCGCTCATGGGATCGAACATGCAGCGGCAGGCCGTGCCTCTCCTCTTCCCCGGCGCTCCGCTGGTGGGGACGGGCCTCGAGCAGAAGGTCGCGCAGGACTCCGGCGCGGTGGTCCTTGCTCGGCGAGCCGGGAAGGTCACCAAGGTCACGGCCGACGAGATCGTCGTGGACACGGGGCAGCCGCGCGGCGGGGCCGGTGACGTGCCGCTGGCGCGCCTGACCCAGTACGACAGGTACCGGCTGAAGAAGTTCTGGAGGACCAACCAGGACACGTCCATCAACCAGCGCCCGATCGTCAGGCTCGGCGATCGCGTCAAGAAGGGCGAGGTGATCGCGGATGGAGCGGCGACCGAGGACGGATCGCTGGCCCTCGGTCAGAACCTCCTCGTCGCCTTCATGCCCTGGTATGGGCACAACTTCGAGGACGCGATCGTCATCAGCGAACGGCTGGCGAAGACGGACGCGCTCACGTCGGTGCATATCCAGGAGCTCGAGCTCCACGTGCGCGACACGAAGCGCGGGATGGAGGAGATCACGCGGGAGATTCCCAATGTTGCCGAGGAAGCGCTCGTCGATCTGGACGAGCGGGGCATCGTCCGTGTCGGCGCGACGGTCAAGTCGGGCGACATCCTGGTCGGGAAGATCACGCCGAAGGGCGAGACCGAGCTTTCTCCGGAGGAGAAGCTCCTGACCGCGATCTTCGGCGAGAAGGCGAAAGACGTCAAAGACAGCTCGCTTCGCGTCCCACCCGGGGTCGAGGGGACGGTCATCGACGTCAAGATCTTCTCGCGGCGGATCGATGATCCGCTCCTCGAGCGCGAGCACGGCGAGAGGATCGCCGAGTTGCGCGAGGTGGAGCGCTCCGAGATCGGACGCGTGCGTGACGCGCGCGATGAAGAGCTGCGGGAGATCCTCAAAGGTCAGACGGTGGCGCTTTTCCTCAAGCGGGGGACGATCGAGCCGCTCTTCTCCGAGGGTACGAAGCTGACCGTCTCGAATCTGGCCGATCTGGACTTCGGCACCGTCGATCTCTCCACCCTCAAGGTGAAGAACGCGAAGACGAACGATCGCGTACGTAGCCTTATCGAGGAATCAAAAGCGCGGGCCGAGCGAATCCGGGAGCGCACCGAGGAGGGGATCGACAAGGTTTTCCAACCGGACGAGTTGTCTCCGGGCGTTGTCCAGCTCGTGAAGGTCTATCTGGCCGAGAAGCGAAAGATCGCGGTCGGCGACAAGATGGCGGGTCGTCACGGCAACAAGGGGATCATCGCTCGCGTCGTCCCCGAAGAGGACATGCCGTTCCTTCCCGATGGCACCGCGGTGGACATCGTTCTCAACCCGCTCGGCGTGCCGAGCCGCATGAACGTCGGCCAGATCCTCGAGACGCTGCTCGGGTGGGCAGGCGGGATCCTCGGGTTCCGGTCCGAGACGCCTGTCTTCCAGGGAGCGAGCGAGCACGAAATCGGCGCCCTCTTGAAGATTGCCGGCTCGATCTGGGCGGCGCGCTGCCTGGGCTCCGATGTGGAGCCGCCGACGCTGGGTCCAGAGGAAACGAGGTTGCTGGCCGAGGGCGTCGAGGCGGCAGGAGGCGGCCATGTGGCCCGGACCAACGGGGCCGGAGTCGGTCTCGGGCGCCAACTGGACGACTACCTGGGGTCGCCCGTCAAAGGGTTGCGTGACTTCATGGACGCGTTCGCCCACTACCTCGTCGAGGTAGCCCGCGATCTCTCCGGAGGCACGATCTCCGAGAAGCTCCGGGAGGATGGCTGGGAGGCGGCCGCCGACCTGGTTGGTACGAGGCGGATCAAGTCCGGTGTCGACGCTGCGGTCATGGAGCTGATGAACCGTGCCGGTCTGAGACCCCAGGGGAAGGCGCGACTGCGCGACGGCCGGACCGGCGAGGAGTTCGACGCCGACGTCACCGTCGGGATGATCTACATGATGAAGCTGTCGCATCTGGTGGACGACAAGATCCACGCCCGGTCGATCGGACCCTACAGCCTGGTGACGCAGCAGCCGCTGGCAGGGAAGGCGCAGTTCGGCGGCCAGCGGTTCGGCGAGATGGAGGTATGGGCCCTCGAGGCGTACGGCGCCGCGCATACGCTGCAGGAGATGCTCACCGTGAAGTCGGACGATGTCTCCGGACGCAGCCGCGTCTACGAGGCGGTCGTCAAGGGGGAGAACCTGCCCCAGCCGGGCGTACCGGAGAGCTTCAACGTGCTGGTCAAGGAGCTTCAAGCTCTCGGCTTGAGCGTGACGCTGGGCAGAGAGGAAGAGAACGGCTTCTTCACGGAGTGATGGCGGCGCACGGGTAGCGCAGGGAAACAGCAGGGTTTAACAGGGGATCAAATGATCGATTTTCCGCGACACAGGGGTGGGGGTGGCTCCGACTTCGACTGGATCCAGATCAAGATCGCATCTCCCGAGGAGATCCGATCGTGGAGCCACGGCGAGGTCACCAAACCGGAGACGATCAACTACCGGTCGTTCAAGCCCGAACGCGATGGTCTGTTCTGCGAGCGAATCTTCGGTCCGGTCAAGGACTGGGAGTGCCACTGCGGAAAATTCAAGCGCATCCGTTACCGGGGGCACATCTGCGACAAGTGCGGCGTCGAGGTAACTCTCTCGAAGGTGCGGCGAGAGCGGATGGGGCACATCGAGCTGGCCGTACCGGTGGCCCACATCTGGTTCTTCAAGACGCTGCCTTCCCAGATGGGCTACTTGTTGGGGATGAAGCTCCGCGATCTGGAGCGGGTGATCTACTACGCCGCGTACGTCGTGACGAGTCCGGGCAAGCAGGAGGTTGAGGAGCTGCAGGTGCTGGACGAGGAAGAGTACTGGACGCTCACCGAGAAGGCGCGGGAAGAGAATGACACGAAGTTCCGAGCCGAGATCGGCGCGGAAGGCGTCCGGACGCTTCTCGGCCAGCTCGATGTCGACAGCCTGGCCGAGGAGTTGAGGGTGGAGGTCGCGACCGAGACCTCGAAGCACCGCAAGAAGAAGAAGCTGAAGAGGCTCAAGGTCATCGACGCGATCCGCGGTAGCGACGAGGACCCGTTCAAGCGGAACAACCCGGAGCACTTCATCATGGACGTGATTCCGGTCATTCCGCCCGACCTGCGTCCGTTGGTGCCGCTCGATGGAGGTCGCTTCGCGACGTCCGATCTGAACGACCTCTACCGTCGGGTGATCAACCGCAACAACCGTCTCAAGAAGCTCCTCGAGATGCGGGCGCCCGAGGTGATCCTGCGAAACGAAAAGCGGATGCTGCAGGAAGCCGTGGACGCCCTGTTCGACAACGGTCGCCGTGGAAAGGCCATCCGCGGGCGAGGCAAGCGGCCGCTCAAGTCGCTCTCGGACATGCTGAAGGGGAAGCAGGGCCGCTTCCGCCAGAACCTGCTCGGGAAGCGGGTCGACTACTCCGGCCGATCGGTGATCGTGGTCGGTCCGGAGCTCCACCTTCACCAGTGCGGACTCCCCAAGGCGATGGCGGTCGAGCTCTTCAAGCCGTTCATCATTCACGAGCTCGAGCGACGTGGAGCCGCGGAGACCGTCAAGCGCGCCAAGAAGCTGGTGGAGCACGACGACCCGAAGGTCTACGAGGTCCTCGAGGACATCATCAAGGACCATCCGGTTCTCCTGAACCGGGCGCCGACCCTGCATCGGCTCGGCATTCAGGCTTTCGAGCCCGTGCTCGTCGAGGGCAAGGCGATTCGCATCCATCCGCTCGTCTGCGCGGCGTTCAACGCCGACTTCGACGGTGACCAGATGGCGGTTCACGTGCCGCTCTCCTTCGAGGCGCAGATCGAGGCCCGGGTGCTCATGCTCTCGAGCAACAACATCCTCAAGCCTGCGAGCGGTCGACCGATCGCATCTCCGACCCAGGACATGGTGCTCGGCTGCTACTTCGTCACGAAGAAGGGACCGGACTTCGACGAGGTCGTCGAGGCGGGCGGGCTTCCGTGCTTCGATGACCCCGACCAGGTCGAGGTCGCCCTCGCGAACGGGTACCTCCGCAAGCCGGATGGCACGCCGGACTATCGCCGACCAATCCGCTTCCTGGCAGAGGTGGTGGATGCCGAGGGTGAACGGGTGAAGCAGTGGGAGAACACGACGCTCGGACGGGTGCTGTTCAACGCGATCCTGCCCGAGTCCGTCCCCTTCGTCAACGAGACCATGGGCAAGGGAACGCTCGGCGACCTGGTCTTCGCGTCCTTCCGGATGGCGGGCCTGAAGGAGACCACAGAGTTCCTGGATGCGCTGAAGGACTTCGGCTTCCGTCACGCCACGATCGGCGGGATATCGATCGGGATGGACGACATGGAGATCCCGGCCGAGAAGCGGGAGATCCTCACCGACGCGCAGGAGGACGTGGATCGCTTCACGAAGGCGTATCACCGTGGCGTCATCTCCTTCGGGGAGCGCTACAACAAGGTGATCGACGCCTGGACGCACGCCAACAACGACGTGGCCGACGCCATGGTCACAGGCCTCTCCGCCTCGCGGAGTGGGTTCAATCCGATCTACATGATGTTCGAGTCGGGGGCGCGTGGCTCCAGAGACCAGATCAGGCAGCTCGCTGGAATGCGCGGTCTGATGGCCAAGCCTCAGAAGAAGCTCACCGGCGGGATCGGCGAGATCATCGAGAGTCCGATTCGTTCGAACTTCCGTGAGGGGCTCAGCGTGCTCGAGTACTTCATTTCCACCCACGGCGCCCGCAAGGGCCTCGCGGATACGGCGCTCAAGACGGCCGATGCCGGCTACCTGACGCGCCGCCTGGTCGATGTAGCCCAGGACGTGACGATCACGGAAGAGGATTGCGGCACGGTCCTCGGTCTGGACATCTCCGCCCTCAAGGAGGGCGAGGACATCATCGAGCCTCTCAAGGACCGGGTGGTCGGGAACGTGGCGCTCGAAGACGTGATGGACCCGATCGACGGCGAGCTGATCGCCGCAGCGGGCGAGGTAATCGGCGAGGCGAAGGCTGTGGCGATCGACGACGCCGGGATCCAGACCGTCAAGATTCGCTCGGTGCTTACCTGCGAGTCACGCCGCGGCATCTGCCAGCAGTGCTACGGGCGAAACCTGGCCACGATGGGGCCGGTGGACATCGGCGAAGCAGTCGGAATCCTCGCGGCTCAGTCGATTGGAGAACCGGGAACGCAGCTGACGCTGCGGACCTTCCACATCGGGGGCACGGCAGCCCGCATCGCCGCCCAGACGCAGAGGAAGTCCAAGATCCCGGGTACGGTGGGCTTCGAGCGTGTGACCTTCGTGGAAGCACCGGACGGCGGCCGCGTCGTCACGAGTCGGGAGGGTCAGATCTTGATGCGTACCGGTGAGGATCGCGTGCGCTCACGCTTGGCCGTGCCGTATGGCGCTACCCTCCATGTGGAAGATGGCGACACGGTCGATCGGGGCTCCCTGCTTTTCAGCTGGGATCCCTATTCCGAACCGATCGTCGCCGACCACAAGGGCAAGGTCCGCTTCAGCGACATCGTGCCCGAAGAGACGGTGCGGGAAGAGCTGGATGAGGCGACGGGGCGACGTCAGCTCGTCATCATCGAGGATCGCGAGAAGAAGCTCCACCCGCGTATCGAGATCGTCGACGGAAAGGGCAAGAAGCTGCGCGAGTTCATCGTGCCCGTCGGCGCGCAGCTACTGGTCCACGACGGCGATGCCGTGAGCCCCGGCGACACCATCGCCAAGATCAGCCGGGAGGCCTACAAGACGCGGGACATCACGGGTGGCCTGCCGCGTGTCGCCGAGCTGTTCGAGGCGCGACGTCCGAAGGATCCGGCCACGATCACGGAGGTCGACGGCCGCGTCTCCTTCGGCGGCATCAAGCGCGGCAAGCGCGAGCTCATCGTCACCATGGACGGCGGCGAAGAGATGGTCTACCAGATCGCGGTGGGCAAGCACCTTCGAGTGCACGAGGGCGATCTGGTGCGGGCCGGAGACCGGCTCTCGGAGGGACCGGTGAACCCGCACGACATACTGCGGGTGAAGGGGCCGCGAGCCGTCCAGGAGTACCTGCTGAACGAGATTCAGGAGGTCTACCGTCTGCAGGGGGTGCGGATCAACGACAAGCACATCGGCGTGATCGTGCGCCAGATGCTGCAGAAGGTCAAGATCACCACGCCGGGCGACACGGCGTACCTGGAGAGCGAGCACGTCGACCGCATGGAGTTCCGAGAGAGGACCCAATTGAGCCTCGAGGAGGGCGGGAAGCCGCCTCGCTCCGAGCCGATTCTGCTCGGAATCACGAAGTCGAGCCTGACGACCGAGTCGTTCATCAGCGCGGCTTCGTTCCAGGAGACGACTCGGGTGCTGACGGACGCCGCGGTTCGGGGAGCCAAGGATCAGCTGCGCGGGCTCAAGGAGAACATCATTATCGGCCACCTCGTGCCCGCCGGCACGGGCATTCACCGATACCAGCAGGTCGACTTTCTCGTTGGCGAGCCGCTCCAGCAGGAGCTGGACGCGATGCGCAGAGTGGTGGAAGAGCCGGAGCCGGCGGCGGGTGGCTTGTTCGCCGATCTGCGGGCCGAGGACGGCACGCCGGAGACGACCGCTCCCGTGACCGAGGAGGCACCCGCCTGACGAAGGTCGGCCGTGGCGCGTAAGCAGGATCTTTCGCGCCGCGGCAGGGGTACCCGGACGACCACTCGAGCCTCCGATATCGGTTGACAGCCCTAGAGTTAGGGTTTAAGATGGCCGGTCTTTGGTTGGGACGGTCCGTCGATGAGAAAACGGACCGACTTCGGGCGGGGGCGATATGCGTCTCCGCCCGCTGTTTGCTTCGCTTCGAGCGGTCCGGACGGCAGGAGGAGAGGTTCGGACGAGGTACGCGCCGAGGGGCGGAGCAGGCGTCGAGGATCGTCGATGTGAACGAGGGAAGATGCCCACGATCAACCAGCTGGTCCGGAAGGGCCGCAAGCAGACCGGGAAGCGCCGAAAGGCGCCCGCGCTGGAGAAGAATCCGCAGAAGCGCGGCGTCTGCACACGCGTGTACACGACCACGCCGAAGAAGCCGAACTCGGCACTTCGCAAGGTCGCACGCGTGCGGCTGACGAACGGCTACGAGGTGACGGCCTATATCCCGGGCGAGGGGCACAACCTCCAGGAGCACAGCATCGTTCTGATCCGCGGCGGTCGAGTGAAGGACCTTCCCGGAGTCAGGTATCACATCATCCGCGGTGTCCTCGATACGTCGGGGGTGCAGGACCGCAAGCAGGGTCGATCGAAGTACGGCGCGAAGAGGTAAGCCGCCACCCTGCTGCCCGCCTCGAAGCGTAGGCGGGTTCAGCGGCCGATGATCGCGGAACGTCGCACCGGGAGCCTGGTGCGGCGATCGTCAACCGGTTCAGTCAGGCCGGTTCTGTCTACTAACACCGAATCCATCGGCCCCGATGCTGATCGGGGTGCGGACAGAGCAGTCGAATAGCATATGGCGCGAAGACAGAGAGCCGTAGTCCGAGAGGTGCCGCCGGACCCCCGCTACCAGAGCGCGGAGGTCTCGAAGTTCATCAACGTACTGATGCTGGACGGCAAGAAGTCCGTGTCCGAGGCGATCTTCTATGACGCGATGCGGACGATCGAGGAGCGGACCGGCCAACCGGCACTGAACGTCTTCCGGCAGGCGGTGTCGAACGCCCGACCGGTGCTTGAGGTTCGCAGCCGACGGGTTGGCGGCGCGACCTACCAGGTACCGATGGAGGTTCGCCACGGGCGCAGAGATGCGCTTGCCCGCCGGTGGCTCGTGCAGTTCGCCCGCGGCCGGCCGGGAAAGACGATGGCCGACAGGTTGGCCGGCGAGCTGCTGGATGCCAGCCGCGGCGAGGGCGGCGCCGTTCGCAAGAAGGAGGACGTCCACCGGATGGCGGAAGCCAACAAGGCGTTCGCTCACTATCGGTGGTAGGGCGCGCCCCGGGGGGCGCCGCGGGGTTCGCTCCGACGAGCTCACGATCCGAGGGATCGTAGGCTCGCTTCGCGATGCCCCGCGCCGCTGGGGGCGCGGCTAGTCGGTAGTGAGTGGGACTGAGCGGTACAGGGACGGTGGGTGTGAGAGACGGGCTCGAATAGGGACAGAAGAGACGAGATCGACGGAAGAGACGAGATAGGCAGATAGATGGAGAGGCGGACGCCGCTGGAGCGGCTGAGAAACATCGGCATCATGGCGCACATCGATGCCGGCAAGACCACGACCACCGAGAGGGTCCTGTACTACACGGGTCGGCTCCATCGGATGGGCGAGGTGCATCATGGCGACGCCACGATGGACTGGATGGAGCAGGAGCAGGAGCGCGGCATCACGATCACCTCGGCGGCCACGACCTGCCTCTGGGAGAAGAACGACGAGCAGTACCGCATCAACATCATCGACACGCCGGGCCACGTGGACTTCACCGTGGAGGTGGAACGTAGTCTCCGCGTGCTGGACGGTGCGGTGGCTCTCTTCTGCGCGGTGGGTGGCGTCGAGCCTCAGTCGGAAACGGTCTGGCGTCAGGCCGATGGGTATGCGGTCCCGCGCATCGCCTTCGTGAACAAGATGGACCGCGTCGGCGCCGACTTCGAGAACGTCGTCCAGATGATGCGCGATCGGCTCGGCGCCAAGGCGCACCCGATTCAGTGGCCCCTGGGCGAAGGCGAGCTCTTCACCGGCGTCATCGACATCGTCCGCCAGGTCGAGATCGTCTACGACGAGGACTCGCTCGGCGCCGACTGGGAGGAAGGCCCGATACCGGACTCGATGCGGTCGAAGATCGACGAGCTCAGGCACGATCTGATCGAGGCGGCGGTCGAGTATGATGAGGAGCTACTCGAGAAGTACCTCGACGGCCAGGAGCTGACCGAGGACGAGGTTCGACGCGCGATTCGCAAGGCCACGCTGGCCGGCAGCTTCACGCCGGTTCTGCTGGGTTCCGCGTTCAAGAACAAGGGCGTCCAGCGGCTGTTGGACGCCGTCGTGGACTACCTGCCGTCGCCCGACGACGTGCCTCCGATACGTGGGCACCTTCCCCAACAGGACGAGCACTTCGAGACGAGGGAGGCTTCGGACGACGTGCCCTTCTCGGCGCTCGTCTTCAAGATCGCCACCGACCCGTATGTGGGGCGTCTGACCTACTTCCGCGTCTACTCGGGCCAGCTCGAGGCGGGAAGCCACGCGCAGAACACGAGCCGGGACAAGAAGGAGCGGGTCGGGCGTCTTCTCCAGATGCATGCGAACAAGCGCGAGGAGCGCGAGGTCGTGTACTCGGGTGACATTGCCGCGGCGATCGGTCTCAAGTTCAGCAAGACCGGCGACACGCTGAGCGATCGGAAACACCCGATCGTCCTCGAGTCGATGAGCTTCCCCGAGCCGGTGATCCGGGTGGCGATCGAGCCGAAGACGAAGGTCGACCAGGACAGGCTGGCCGAAGCGCTGCAGAAGCTGGCCGAGGAGGACCCGACCTTCCGCGTCCACACGGACCCGGAGACCGGACAGACGATCATCAGCGGGATGGGCGAGCTACACCTCGAGATCATCGTCGACCGGCTGCAGCGCGAGTTCAAGGTGAACGCGAACGTGGGCCGTCCCCAGGTCGCCTACCGGGAGACGATCCGCACATCGGTCAACAAGGTCGAAGCCAAGTTCGTCCGACAGACCGGTGGACGCGGCCAGTTCGGCCATGTCGTGATCAACGTCGAACCGACGGAATCCGGGACCGGCTTCGTGTTCGAGAACGAGATCCGCGGAGGCTCGGTCCCACGCGAATACGTGCCCTCGGTCGAGCAGGGCATCAAGGAGGCGATGGAGTCCGGTGTGATCGCCGGATATCCCCTCATCGACGTGAAGGCGACGCTCATCGACGGCTCCTTTCACGAGGTCGACTCCAGCGAGATGGCCTTCAAGATCGCCGGATCCATGGCGCTCAAGGACGCGGTGAAGCGCGGCGACCCCGTGTTGCTCGAGCCGATCATGGACGTGGAGGTCGTAACTCCCGATGAGTACCTGGGGGATGTCATGGGCGATCTCACCAGCCGGCGCGGCAAGATCGGGGGGATGATGCAGCGGTCTTCCGCTCAGGTGATCGGCGCCTCGGTGCCGCTATCCGAGATGTTCGGTTACTCGACCGTGCTTCGCTCTCTCAGCCAGGGGCGGGCCGTCTACACGATGCAGTTTTCGCATTACGACGAAGTGCCGAAGTCGAAGCTCGAGGAAATCCTCTCTTCAAACGGGAGCAAGTGACAGTCGGGGCGCCCTCCGGCGCTCCAACCCCGAAAACGGGGCGTTTCTAAGGAGACCGAATCAGCAATGGCGAAGCAGAAGTTTGAGCGGACGAAGCCGCACGTAAACGTGGGAACGATCGGACATGTGGACCACGGGAAGACGACGCTGACGGCGGCGATCA
>CAMYMV010000044.1 GCA_947259585.1 uncultured Gemmatimonadales bacterium
TGGCCAGTTGATGCGCGGATGGGCGGGCCGGCTGTAAGGAATGCGGCAGTTTCGAGATCGGCCTACAGCTGCAGGTTTCGTGCTCTCGCGACGCCGTCCCACGGCCACTAGAGTCCGTCTGTTCGAGAACGGTCCGGAAACGACCAGGAGGCAGGTATGCAGTTGCGAGCTTCGGTGTCACTCCTCTGTTTGTTCGCGGCTCTTCCCGCAGGGTCGGCGGCGCAGGAAGCTGCGGAAAGGTTGGGAGAGGTAAGCTTCCCGACCTCGTGCGCGAGCGATGTCCAGGCGGACTTCGACCGCGCCGTGGCCCTTCTTCATTCCTTCGAGTTCGAGGAGTCTCGGGGCGTCTTCACGTCCATCGCGGAACGGGATCCGGAGTGCGCGATGGCCTGGTGGGGCGTGGCCATGACCTACTACCACCCCCTGTGGGCGCCGCCGACGAAGGCCGACCTGGAGGTCGCCTCGACAGCGGTGGACGAGGCGCTGGCACTTTCGCGCACGAAGCGCGAGGGAGCCTACATCGAGGCCATCTCGGCCTTCTACCGCAACTACGAGACGCTGGACCATCGCACGCGGGCCCGGGTCTACGAGGAGGCGATGGCCGAGGTGCACGCGGGTGATCCGGAGGACCGCGAAGCGGAGATCTTCTACGTGCTGGCGATCCTCAGCAACGCCGACCCGACCGACAGGACCTACGCCGTCCAGAAACGCACGGGAGCGATGCTGGAGGCGCGATTCACCGAGATGCCCAACCATCCCGGATTGGCTCACTACATCATTCACAGCTACGACTACCCGCCGCTGGCCGGCGACGCGGTGGAGGCTGCCCACCGCTACCTGGAGATCGCTCCCTCTCTGGCTCATGCCCTCCACATGTCGTCGCACATCTTCACGCAGGTGGGGATGTGGGATGAGTCCGTCGACGCCAACACGCGCTCGGCAAGAGCGGCTCGCGAACGCGGCGAACGGTTCGGCACGCTGACGCAGGCTCAGCTCGGTGAGATGCACGCGCTGGACTATCTGGCCTACGCCTACCTGCAGCAGGGCCGGGACGAAGAGGCCAGGGAGGTGCTCGAGCACATCGAGTCCATCCAGAACCTCAACTGGAGCAACGGCGTGGTGGCGTTCAACGCGGGAGCGGTTCCCGCGCGCTACGCGCTGGAGAGGCGCAAGTGGGAGGAAGCCGCATCGCTTCCCGCGCCCCGAGAGGCCGAGGAAGTCGGAGGAGGTTACGAGACCCGGGCGGCGGTCGCCCTGCGCTACTGGGCGCGCGCGGTGGGCGCGGCCCGAAGCGGCGATGTCGAGAAGTCCGCGCGGGAGCTGGCGCGGCTGGAGGAGGTCGCCGCGGAGCTGCAGAGCGATCCGGCCGTCTGGGCCCGCAACACGAGCGAGGTGCTGAGGCTCGAGGCCGCGGCCTGGCTGGCCCTGGCGGAAGGCGAGAGCGAGAAGGCGCTGAAGCTGATGCGGGCGGCGGCGGAGCTGGAGGATCAGACCGACAAGAGCTCACTCAGCCCCGGCCGCGTTCTGCCGGTGCACGAGCAGCTGGGAGACATGCTCATGGAGTTGGGTCGTCCGGAGGAGGCCCTGGTGGAGTACGAGACGTCGCTGAAGCATGCGAGCCGCCGATTCAACAGCCTCTACGGCGCGGCGCGGGCGGCACGAGCGGCGGGCAAGACCGAGGTGGCCGAGGCCTACTATCGGGAGCTGCTGGAGCTCGCCGATCCGGAGAGTCCGCGCGTGGAGCTGGCGGAGGCGAGATTGGTTGGCTGACCCCTATTCGAGCCGGGCCAGCCAGAAGTAGGCGAAGCCGTCGCAGCAGGGATCCGTCAGAACGAGCTCATCTGCTCCGAGCCTCAGCTCCTGCTCCTCGCGTCCGAGGATCGGCTCCTCGTAGCGCAGACGCGGGGGGAACGGAAAGTCGGTGCCTGACGCCGGCAGCAGCTCGAATCGCGTCGCGAGCTCAACCTCGCCGTTCCGGGAGAGCTCGATTCGATCCGGAGGTGTGATCCTGAGCGTCATGGTGAAGCCCTCGGATTCCGGGGTGATCGTCACGCCCGCGATGCCTCCCTCGGCTCGCACCCACTCCCAGGCGCCGAACAGTTCCCCGGGGATCGGCTCGACCGGGCTGGAGCCGCAGCTCGACAGCAGGGCGATGCACATGGCCGCACATACGGAAGCGCGTGAACCGCGCTTCAGCTTCCGGCCTGTCGATCGCTTACGGCGAAACGGCATTCGGAGACTCCACCCCTCCGCTGACCGTCGCATCTTGCTCCGGCCCAATTCAGTCGGACCTATCCTCTAAATGACGTTCCGTCGGCGTCCGATGTCACCGGATGACGGCGCGGGCAGCTCGGGACGTCTACGTCTTCTTCCTCAGCGTGAGGTTGGCCGCGGTCGGCGGATCGGAGCGAAAGTCGATCGCCTCGCCGTCGTTGGAGAAGAACAGGCCCGGCTCGTGCTCGACGCACTTTCTTCCGCCGTAGTACAGGTAACCGTTTCTCAGCGTCACGCCGACGGTGCGGTCCGGTTCGCCGCGCCAGAGGACCTCGTACTCACCCACGTGCTCACGCCACTCGGGCCTGTCTGGGCCCGGCGGATCGGCTGGTGAGTCGTTGAGCGCCTGGTAGTTGATGTCCGCGTTGCTGTAACGCCGGTTCACGATCATGAGAGTGCGCGGCTGGGGTCCGGCCGATGGAAGAAACCGAACCTCGCTGACGCTGCCGAACATGCCTACGAGCTCGCCGCCGTTGTCGTAGAAGGCCAGCGGGTAGAAGCTGTCCGGGCTCGTGCGGACACCCAGCACCTCGTCTTCGTAGCCGACTACCCAGCCGTTCTCGTCCCCGTAGCGCCCCAGAACCGAGCGCACCCTCGGATCGTCCGGGTTGACAGCGAGCATCTCCGACGTGTCGGGCTCCGCGACGATGTTCGGGCCGTGACGCTCGATGATCGGGCCGTTCATGACCTGACGTCCTGGCTGTCCCGTGAGCCCGTTGCCGTCGCGGTTGATGAGCAGCGCGACGCCGTAGCCGAGCTCGGGGTAGACGATCATCAGGCTCTGGAATCCACGGCCACCGCCTTCGTGGTAGAGGCTGTACGTGTGGCTCGTCACCTCGCGGACGAGACCCAACCCGTAGCCGCTTCGCTGGCCCGGCCGTGCGAAGGCGATGGCGTGATACTGCTCCATGAGGTCTTCTCTCAGGATCCTCTGGCCGTCGACCACGCCGCCGTTCAGGTGGAACTGGACGTAACTGGCCATGTCGCGGGCGCTCGAGTAGAGCCCGGCCGCGGCGAGCTCCGGGAAGCGAAGCGGGACGACGTCGCCGTCGGGCGCATGGCCGATGGCCCGATTCCCCGGCCGCTCGATCACCTCGAAATCGAACGAGCTGTGGGTCATGCCGATCGGATCGAGGACCTTCTCCTTCACAAATCGCGGGAAGGGCACGCCCGAGCGAACCTGGAGGATGTAAGCCGCCAGGTCGGTGCCCAGGTTGGCGTACGCGAGCCGGTATCCGACCGGGAATCGCAGCCAGGTACCCGAGATGCTCTCGATGTATCGACCGAAGTCGTCGTCGACGCTGTCGGTGAGCGGCGTCTCGTGCGTGAAGCCCGCGTGGTGTGATAGAAGATGGCGGAGCGTCATCCGGCGCTCTGGGTCCGACTCGAACCGGGTGTGGACGGTGAAATCGGACAGGTAGTCGCTGATGGGAACGTCCAGATCGACCAGCCCCTCCTGTACCGCGATGAGAACCGCCAGCGCCGTCACGCTCTTGGACACGGACCGAACGGCAAAGAGCGTCTCCGTGTCGACGGGCCTGGATTGCGGACCCCCGACATGACCGTACGCGGCTTCCCAGATGACTCTGTCGCCGCCCACGACCGCGACGGCCGCTCCCGGAACGCCCGACTCCCTCAACTGCTCCGGCAGCCACTCCCCGAGTGTGGAGGCAACAACGTCGGGAAGAGAGTCCGCGGGAGGCCACAGGCGTGAGCGGCCGGATGCGTCCGGCGGAGCCGGCCAGACCGCCAGGAGGGAGAGGAGAGCAGGCAGGATGATAAGCGCGGACCGGATGCGCCCCTCGCTGGATCGCATCAACGCTGCCGTTCTACCCGCGCTCGGCACATACCTCAATCAAGGGCGATTCGCTCGACGACCTGGCGCATTATCTGGGTCCCGCGGCGCACGTTCTCGATCGAGATGCGCTCGTTGTTGCCGTGGACGCCCGCCTGGTCCTGCACCGGCACGAGCAGGGGCGAGTAGCCGTAGGCGGCGATCCCGAGGTCCCGGAGGAAGTGGCTGTCCGTGAAGCCGCTCGACACGGCCGGGACGACCACCGCGTCCGGGAATCGCTCCTGCATGACCGCCTCGAGAGTGGCGTAGAGGTACGTATCCGTTGGCGAGATGGCGGGGGTGAACGCCATCATCGTCTGTGCCTCGATCTCCTCGCCCGCGATCCGCTGGATCCCGGCGACGAAAGCCCCCACGTCCTGATCCGGCAGCACCCGGCAGTCCAGCTCGGCCGCGGCCGTCGGGGGAACGACGTTGATCTTGCCGCTACCATGGAGCCGGGTGATCGAGCAGGTGTTGCGCGTGAGGGCGGCCAGGTTCGGGTCGTGGTCCTGAAGGCGGGCCATGAAGCCGGGCTCGCGGATCGAGCTCGCCATGTCGAGGAACAGCTCCGCCCACTCCTCGCCCCTGGCTTCCGAGATCCCTCGGAAGTAGCGGTCCACGACCGGAAGAAGGCGTGGTTCCGACTCGTGCTCGCGGATCCGGTCGAGCGCCTCGAGCAGCTTCGTGACCGCCGACTCGGCTCTGGGCCGCGAGCCATGCCCCGGTACGCCGCTCGCCACCAGGCGGAGCCACACCGGCACCTTCTGCGTGACCTCGATTCCCACCTGCTTGGCTCCCGCCTCTGACACGAGAGTCCGGCCACCCTCGTTGAGGACGAACCCTACTCCCTCGAACGCCTCGGGTCGGTTCTCCACCAGCCATCCGACGCCGTAGAAGCCTCCCGCCTCTTCGTCCGCCGTCGCCATGAAGATGACGTCGCGGTTCAGGGGGCGTCCGGAGCGGTGAAGGGCGAGAAACGCCTGCAGGTGGAGGATCCCGAGCGTCTTCGTGTCCAGGGCGCCACGCCCGTAGACGTGGCCGTCCATGATCTGGCCCGATAGCGGGGGAGTGTCCCAGAACGCCGGATCGGCCGGGACGACATCGCTGTGGTGAAGGAGAAGAAGAGCCGGCTCGCTTCCGCCTTCCAGGCGAGCCCAGATGTTGCCGCGACCCGGCGCCGATTCGGCCGCCTCGTACGGAATCCCCTCCAGCTCGAGGATGCGGGCGAAAAAGTCCACGGCTCGAGACTCGTTGCCCGGGGGGTTCGTGGTGTCCACGCGCAGGTATTCCTGCAGAAGCTCAACGGACGCGTCCGCGAGGGCGTCGTCGGCTGCAGGGGTCTGGGCCGACGCGGGCGAGCTCGCGACGGCAATCGCAACGGCTATCGCAACAGCTATCGCAACGGCGGCCGAGGCCGCGCTCCGGAATTGCCTCATCTCGTCCCTTCGGGTGCTTCGTGGAGTGGATCGGTGGCAAGCCGACGGAGGCTCGCCCCTCATACTTCACGCACCAGGCCTTTTGTGCCAGCCATGTGACGCCGGCGTGCCACCACGAGACGGAACGCGTCTCGATCTTGCAATGAAAGATCCTGGTTTGATGTTGGATCTCGGGGTCGGGCCGCATCGAGAACAGGCAGGATGCAGCGATTGCGGTTGGCAGGGACCAGCGACGAGATCTGAACTTTCTACCTGTGTCTGCACAAATCGCCGGTCGAGGCGGCGGTTTGCGTGCAAGGAGAGCCAGCCATGAGACGGAGCGAGCGTGTCCAGCGGGTGGTGATGGTGCTTGTAGCGGGCGTGCTTTTCATGGGGGCGGAGCTCCTTCTGGCTCAGGAGCCCGCGGAAACCGCGGAAGCCGCGCCAGGTGAGAGTCCGTCGTCGATGGGAGCTGTTGCCGTGCAGGCGTCGGAGGAGGCGACAGAGCCCGCGCTCGACCGGCCCGCCGCGCCCGCCGTCCGGGAAACCTACCATCTCACGCCGTCCCAGGAACGGCTGCTCCGGGCCGTACTCGACGATTTCCAGATGGCTGACGTCAGGTCGATTGGGGTCGTGCTGGCCCAAACGGCCTCGATGGAAGCGGTGCAGCCCCGTTGGGAGGAGATCGTGCGGGAGAGTCGGCCACATGCCGCCAGCCTGCCGCTTCTCGTTCGAGCCGTGTTGCGCGAGGCGTATCACGAGTCGAACAGAGAAGTTCAAGTCCATACAGAGAAGGTATTGTTTTACAACGACATGACGGAGTCGATCGAGCGCGAGATCGATCGGATCGAGGGCGAGCGATCCCTCTCTCCCGAGGGTGAGGGCGATTGGGACTCCTACCATAAGAACCTCCACGCCTGGCTCGCCTCGATCGGAGACGACGCTCAGCGAGCCAACGACGATCTCCAGAAGGCGCTCGAGAGGCAGGAGCAGACGCTCGAGTTGCTGTCGAGCCTCTCGGTCACCTTGCATGCCACGGGGCTGACCGCCCTCAGGTAGAAGCACTTCCTCATCGGGTAGAGGCGCCTCCTCGGTAGAGCGCTTCAGCCTCTGGTCGGCCCGGCGACACCGGGGAGTTTCCCGGGCGCACCGGTGTCCATAACGTCACGCGACATGATCGACGTGACGTTGCTCCAGATCGAGGCTTCCGGCGGACTGTCGGAGACTCTCTCCTCGAGCCCTCTGCTCGCGCTCGTCACGCTATTCGGGGCCGGACTGGTCACTAGCCTTACGCCTTGCGTCTACCCGATGATTCCGATCACCGCCTCGGTGATCGCCGGGACCGCAGAGCAGGGACAGAGTCGGGCTCGGACGGTCGGTCTGACCCTCACCTACGCCGCCGGTCTGGCGTTGCTGTACGCATTGCTGGGCCTCCTGGCGGGCCTGACGGGGACGCTGTTCGGGACCGTGAGTGCTAGCCCGTGGGCGCGCCTCGCGATCGGCAACCTGCTTCTGATCTTCGCGCTCGCCATGCTCGATGTGATACCGGTGCGCGTGCCGCGCCGTCTGATGGAGTGGGCGGGACGGCGCGGTGACGGCGGCACCTACGGCGCCGTGTTCGTGCTGGGAGCGACCTCGGGAATCGTCGCGGCGCCGTGCGGGGCGCCGGCATTCGCCGTGGTGCTCACCTGGGTGGCCGCGACCCATGCAGGGGCAATGGGGTTTCTCTACCTGTTCGTCTTCTCCCTGGGGATGACGGCCCTGCTCGTCGTGGTGGGGCTCTTCTCGGGCGCCCTCTCGCGCCTGCCTCGCTCGGGAGGTTGGATGCTGTGGATCAAGCGTGTGGCCGCGGTGATCATGCTTGGCATGGCTCAGTATTACTTCGTCATGGCGGGGTACAATCTATGAGCGTTCTGATCGGGAGAGCCGGGTGGGCGGGTGTGGCGAGGCTCGCCCTGGCCTTCCTTCCGCTGACCATTGTCGGCCCAGCCGGCCTGTTCGCCCAGGACGAGTATGCGGTGAGCCTCCCGGTCGGGTCCGAGGCTCCGGCGGCCGCCGTGCAGGATCTGGACGGAAACCCGGTCGAGCTCCTGGACTACATCGGCGAACGCCCGACGCTGTTCGAGTTCTGGGCGATATGGTGCGAGAACTGCGAGGCGCTTCAGCCTCAACTGGACCTGATCCAGGAGACCTACGGGGACCGGTTGAACGTGGTCGCGGTGGCCGTCGCCGTCGCCCAGTCGCAGCGGCGCGTGCGGCGCCACATCGAGGAGCACGAGCCGGGCTATCCCTATCTGTGGGACGATCGGGGAGCCGCGGTCCGGGCCTACGAGGTCCCCAGCACCTCGGTGGTGGTCATCGTCGGAGCGGACGGTCGGGTCGCCTACACGGGCGTGGGCCCCAAGCAGGATCTGCTGAAGGCGGTGGAGTCCGTCCTGGGATCCTAGGCCGGGCTCCCGTGCACTGGGCTCCTGGCCTCCCGGGTCCTACATGGCCTCCTCGTCGGGGGCCGGCGCGATCGCGTCGATGATCGCCTGGAGCTCCTCGTAGGCGGTCGGATCTACTTCCCTGAAGCGCGGAACGACCTCGCCGATCCGCCCGTCGGGGCCCACCACGACCAGAGACCGGCCGCCCGGCATGCCGTTTTCCCGTGGCCTCCCGCCGTAAGCCGCGTAGGCGGCGCCCTGAGGGTCGCTGGCGAACAGGAAGGGGAAGTCATCGTCCTTCGCCCAGGACCGAAGCTCCTCGGGCGTGTCCGGTGAGATGGCGATGAGGACGATGTCTCGTCCCCCGCGGAATAGGCTGGCGTACTGATCACGGTACGCGTTCATTTGAATCGTTCACCCAGGCGTCCTGGCCCGGAAGAAGAAGGCCAGGATGACCGTCTCTCCCAGGAAGTCGCTCAGCCGCACGGGCTCCTCCAGAACCCCGTATCGGGTGGCGCCGACGAGCTCGAAATCTGGAGCCGGCTCGCCCACCCCCAGAAACGCCGATTCCTCTTCTTGAGCCACTGCCTGGCGCGGTGTGAGGATGGCGGCGGCTAGAGCGAGGAAGCCGGTAAGCAGCGCGCGATTCATCTCGTGTCCTTCGCTAAGAGGGTCCGTACCGCTGGCCCGGCGATCGGGCGAGCCCGGAGGCGGGTCGCCTCGCGGGACTTACTGCTCCGTAAACGGTCCTTCGGCCTCGAACACCGGCTCGAAGGTGTCGTCCGGTTGGCGCTCCGACTCGAGGATGCGTCCCGAGGCGGAAGAGCTGGTGAACGAGAACTCGAGATCGTAGAGCGTGGAGCCGCTCACGTTGCTGCAGAACACCGTGGCTGGCCCCGGCGAGCAGCCGTCCGCCTCTATCTCTTTGGTGCCGCCGGGAAGGTCCGAGATGCTGATCGAGAGATCGACGTCACCCGTAAGATCGTCGAACGTGACCTCCAGGGCGGCGGGTCGATCGAGCCACTCCTCGTCGGTTTGCAGATCGAAGACGTTCATGCTCCCGACGTACGCGCCGAGGTATGATGGAGCCTCTCCGGGAGGGTTGTCGCCGTTCCCCGGTTCGTCGTCAGAATCGAAGAGTGAGGTCAGGCTGCAGCCCGCCAGCGACGCGCAGAGGAAGGCTGCCAGTAACAGTTGAGCTTTATTTGACAACAGCGGGCTCTTGTCGGACAATCCGGGTCTCTTTCGCTTGGTAGACTTGTGGATGCGGCGGAAACACCGCCCGCCGGCGACACGGTAATGCCGGTCGACGGGCGAGGCCAGCCGGGCACGGCTACCCACCGAGCAAGGACGGGCTGCGACACAGATGGAGGTGAGATGAGCGACAACGGCGTTTCCGAGGCGTCCGGCAACGTCCCCGCGTGGCCGAGCCTTCCGTTCGAGGCGTGGGGAGACACGTGCGCGACGCTCCACATGTGGACCCAGATCGCCGGAAAAGTGCGGCTCGTCTGCACCCCGTGGACCAACCACTCCTGGCATGTGCCGCTCTACCTGACCGCCCGAGGCCTGACGACCTCACCGGTTTCGCACGGATCCCGGTTCTTCCAGATCGACTTCGACTTCCTCGGCCGGCAGCTGTCCATCGAGACGAGCGACGGCGGCTCCGGGACGATGGCGCTGGAGCCACGCTCCGTGGCTTCCTTCTACGCGGAGCTGATGGCGAAGCTGGAGGAGCTGGGGGTGGGCGTGACCATCAACACGACCCCGAACGAGGTGCCGGGCCCGATCCCGTTCGAAGAGGATCACGAGCACGACTCCTACGATGCGGAATACGCCGAGCGATTCTGGAGAGTCCTTCTTCAGACGGACCGGGTGTTCACGGCGTTTCGGGCGCGCTTTCTGGGCAAGAACAGCCCGGTCCACTTCTTCTGGGGCAGCAGCGATCTGGCCGTGACGCGCTTCTCCGGCCGGCCGGCGCCGCCTCACCCCGGGGGGATTCCCGGACTTCCGGACTGGGTCACGCGAGAGGCCTACTCGCACGAGGTGTCCAGCGCCGGTTTCTGGCCCGGCGGGGCGGCCTCTCCGACCCCGATCTTCTATTCGTACGCGTACCCGACGCCCGAGGGCTTCGGGGAAGCGAAGGTCGAGCCGTCCGGCGCGTTCTTCAGCGAGGAGATGGGCGAGTTCATGCTTCCCTACGAGGAAGTCCGGGGTTCGCCGGACCCGGACGCACAGCTGATGGCCTTTCTGGAGAGCACCTACGAGGCGGCCGCCGATCTGGCTGGCTGGGACCGAGGGAGTCTGGAGACGCCTCCAGGCTTCCCTAGAACCTCTTAGTCGGCCGGTCGGGTCCGAAGCCCGCGGTCGGGGGGCCGAAGTGAGAAGTGGCGGACCGGGAGGCCCGCCACTTCCTCGGTTAGAAGCCGAACCGCTCGGCGAGATCCCCGTTCTCGATGTTGTAGACGAAGAAGTGCGCCTGCAGCGAGCCGTGCACTTCGATGGTCTCGATCTGGTCGTTGCTCAGGATCTCGGCGACCGCTTCCTGATGCGCCGCGTGCGCGTCTTCCGCTGATCCGCCGGCCACGATCGTCTCGCACGCCTGCTCCGCCAGGTTCTCTCTGAGCGATTCGAGGTCCGCCAACTGCTGGTCGGTCAGGCCCAGGGCGTCGATCCTGGCTGCACGCTCGGCCTCGGCTGCCTCACGCGCCCGCTCCTTCAACTCCTCGATTGCGGCGACCTGTTCGTCCGTCAGCACGTCACCGATCGCGTCCTGGATCTCCTCACCGAGAGCCTCGGCGAGCTCCTTGAACTGCTCCTCCGAGATGGTTCCGTCGCGCAGCTGACCTACGAGGTCCATCAGCTGGGGGCCGTACTCGAACATGATCGCTTGGAGGGCCGCTCGCTGCTCGTCCGAGATCTCGATGTCGGCGAACTCCCCGAAGCCACCGAACCCTGCCCCGAATCCACCGAAGCCGACTCCCGGGCCGCCGAAGTTTCTCCCGAATCCGCCGAGCCGTCCGCCGAAGGCTTCCCCGATCTCAGAGCAGTCGGGCGCTTCGCCGGGTCCGAAGAAGCCGCCCAGCGCCCCACCGTCGCCGGGGAATCCGCCCCCGCCGAAGCGTCCGCCCGGGCCTAGCGCGCCGGGGCCGCGGCCGCCGAAGAGCTCGCCGCCGAACCCGAACTGAGCAAGGATCGCCTGGCGCGCTCGCTCCAACAGCTCCGCTCGGCCATCGGCCAGCTGATCGATCTGGGCGCTGCTCAGCACGCCCTGGAGGTCGGCGGCGACGTACCAGAAGGTGCCGGGCTCGTCCACGCTGCCGCTGTAGCGATCGCCGATTGCCACGACATCGGATGCCTGTCCGTCGCTCAAGCCGAGCGACCCCGTCATGTTGGTCAGGACGGCACCGAGCTCCGTGTCCGCCATGGCCGTGAGCGACTGGTCGGTCGCGACTCCGACCGGGTCGGCCGACTCGGTGCAGGCACCAAGGCCGGCCGCCAGCGCGAGCAGGGTTAGCGCGCTCGCCCGCCCTCGCCAGCTGCCGGTGTTCGACTCCTGGGTACGCTTCATCGTAGTCTCCTCTATGAGTGCTTCGACCGGGCGAAAAGCACGGTCTACGTTGATGTCGTGTCGGGTTCGGATCCCGCTGATCGGACTGCTCGATTTGTTGACGAAACCCCGACCCCTTTCGTCACATTAGACGTCGGCCGGGGAGGTTTCATTCCATCTCGAAGGGGACGCTGCATGCCAAGAGGATGCCGGATCAGAAATATCGTCCTTCGGGTCACGTGCTGCCTGCTGATCGCACTGGCCATTCCCGCCGAGCTCTCGTCGCGCGTGGTTCGCGTGGTGATCGAGGCACGCCAGGACGTCCTCGGTGGCCGCAGCTGGGGAGACGCCGGTCCCTACGAGAGGATCGTCGGGCGCGTCTACTTCGAGTTCGATCCGACCGACCCCGCCAACGGACGGATTGTGGACCTGGCCCTGGCGCCCCGGAACGAGCGCGGGATGGTGGAGGCGTGGGCCAACTTCATGGTCCTGCGTCCCAAGGACCCCTCACGCGGTTCCGACATGGCCCTCCTCGAGGTGAGCAACCGGGGCGGGAAGGCGTCGCTCGGTTACTTCAACGCGGCGGTCTTTTCGCGAGATCCGGAAGACGAGGAGCACTTCGGCGACGGCTTCCTGATGCGGCAGGGGCTGACCGTCATCTGGGTCGGCTGGCAGTTCGACGTGCCTCCGGATGCCGACGATCTGCTCCGGCTACACGTCCCGATCGCAGGCGGGCCCGACGGCCAGCCCATCGCCGGCCTGGTGAGAGCGGACTGGGTGATCGCCGAGCCGACCACGACGCTGGCGCTCGGACACCGGAACCACTGGACGTACCCGGTCTCGGATCCCGAGTCGGGGGACGTGGTGCTCACTGTCCGCCGTGGCCGCGAGGGCGAGCGCCTCGTCGTGCCGAGGAGCGAGTGGCGGTTCGCGGAGGAGGCGGAGGCGGGCGTCCGGGAAAGCCTCACCCACATCTACGCGCCGGCCGGCTTCGAGCCGGGGGGGATCTACGAGCTCGCGTACCCCGCCGTGGATCCGCGCGTCGTGGGTCTGGGGCTCGCCGCTATCCGCGACATGATCTCCTACGCGAAATACGATCCGGAGAGCGCGTTCCGGGTTCGCCACGGAATCGGGATCGGGATCTCGCAAACCGGCCGCTTCCTTCGCCACTTCCTCTATCAGGGCTTCAACGTGGACGAGGAGGGGAGGAAGGCGTTTGACGGCTTGATGATCCACACGGCGGGCGCCGGCCGGGGCAGCTTCAACCATCGCTTCGGTCAGCCCTCCCGCGATGCGCACCGATTCTCCGCCTTCTTCTATCCGACGGACCTCTTCCCCTTCAGCGGCCGCACGCAGCGCGACGAGCTCACCGGGCGGGAGGACGGCATCCTGGAAGCGCTCGCGCCGGAGAAGCGGCCGAAGGTCTTCTACACGAACACCGGTTACGAGTACTGGGGTCGCGCCGCCTCGCTCCTGCACACGACGCCGGACGGCCTGGAGGACGTGGAGCCCCTTCCCGAGGAGCGGATCTACCACTTCGCCAGCGCACAGCACTTCGTGGAGCGTGCCCCGTTTCGCGATTGGCGGCCGCTCACCGCGGAGGGAGAGGTCGACGCCTTCCGGGGCAACGACGTCGACTTCCTCGTCAACCTGCGGGCGCTGCTGGTTCGCATGATGGCGTGGGCAGGGAAGGGTGAGTCGCCTCCAGAGAGCCGCTACCCACGGATCGCGGACGGCACGCTGGTGCCGATCGACCAGATCCGCTTTCCCGAGATCCCCGGCGTCGCCTTTCCGGACGTCATCCACGTGGCGTACCGCGCGGACTACGGGCCTCGCTGGCCGGAGGGCGTCGTCACGAAACAGCCGCCCGAGCTGGGCCGCCCGTTTCCATCACTGGCCTCGCAGGTGGACGAGCTGGGGAACGAGATCGGCGGGCTCCGAAACGTGGAGATCCAGGTGCCGCTCGCCACGTATGCCCCATGGAGCCTCCGCCTGGGCCTCCCCGGACCTCAGGATGAGCTGGCCGACTTCCGCGGCACCTCGATTCCGCTTCCCCGGGATCCGGCGGAGAAGGACCGAACCGGGGATCTCAGGCCGGCGATCTCGTCTCTGTATGCATCCCGGGAAACATATCTGGCGGACATCGAGGCCTCCGCCCGCCGGTTGGTGGCGGAGGGCTTTCTTCTCGGCGAGGACCTGGCCCGGATCCTGGATGCAGCCGGCCGGCGGTGGGAGCGCTGGGCGAGTCCGATCAGGTGAGTCCGACCCGACCGTCGTGCACCTTGGATCATGCCTCTGGGAACGGGATTCGGAGGCGATCCGGCTTACGCGTCCTCCTCGGCCGACGATTCCTTCGCGCCGCGCAGAAGCCCGGATTCGCCGGCAATCCAGATGAGGAATCGTCCCACGGGGCTCAGCTCCTCCCGATACTCGAGCACCTGTCGGGCCACGTCGGGCCGGTCGGTGATGACGCCGTCGACGCCGCGGCTCATCATCACCGACAGCTGCACGGGATCGTCCACCGTCCATACGTAGACCTTCATGCCCCGCTTGTGGGCCCGACGGATCTGGGACAGCGAGGCAGCCGTCGCGTTTAGCGCCAGGAAGTTCAGGTCGAGACGGGTGAGATCACCGATGCTGACGGTGTTGAGCAGACCGCGCGTCCAGTCCGGCCGCAACGCGGCGGCCTTGCGGAGCCCCTCCCGCTTGAGGGACATGAGCATGATGTGCGGCTCCATCCCGGTCTCCTCGACGATCTCGACGACCTTGGACTCGAGCTGGACATCGTGCCCGTAGTACTTGAGCTCGATCAGCACGTTCACATGGCCCTTGGCCCGTTCGAGCACCTCGCGTAAGGTCGGGGTGCGCTGATCCGCGAAATCGGGTCCGAACCAGCTTCCGATATCCAGATCCCGAAGCTGCTCGCTCGTGGCATTCCAGGTCTTCAGATCGTCGCGTCCCACCCGTTTGAAATCACTGTCGTGCTGGACGATGACCACGCCGTCCGCGTCTTCCTGTACGTCGAGCTCGATCCAGTCCGCCCTCTCCGAGATGGCCTTCTCGAACGCCGCCATCGTATTCTCCGGGGCCGCTCCGGAGGCGCCGCGATGCGCGATGACCGCGACGTCCTCTTCCTGGCTGACGTCTCTCGCGGCGATATAGCCGCCTACTCCCACAACGACCAACGCGGCCGCTCCGGCCCAGAGGAACTTCTTGCCCGGGACCTTCAGGGTGGCCCGATCTCCGAGCGTTCCTCGGTCGGCGATCGCCGGCACCAGTCTGCCGGGGCCTCCGACCGACCTGTACAGGCGGACGACGAACAGCGGCAGCAGCGATGTGGTGATAATCGAGACCGTCAGGTTGACAGCGAACGAGACCAGCAGCGTGACCGCCAGGCCGATCGCCATCAGGACGAGGCTGGCTCCCACGTCAGGAATCAGGAGATCGCCGATCAGGCCGATGACGAAGGTCACGAGCCAGGAAAACAGGCCGATGGATACCAGCCACGCGGCGAGTCCGAGGGCGATGCTCCATCCATATGCCCTCGTCACCCGCCGGCTCTCGCGCAACGCCTGGGTCCCGTTGTTGCCTTCGAACAGCACCAGCGGGATCGTGATAATCCAGTTCGCGACCTTCTTCAACACGACGACCGCCAATCCGGCCAGCAGCAGGCCCGCCAGGCCGACGGCCCACAAAAACTCGGGCGGCTTGTCGGCGAGGTAGAAGTTGATGTCGTACCTGCGCAGCAAGAGGAGGTAGACGCCGCCCACCGCAGCGAGGAACGGCGCCGCGACGATGAGCAAACGCGCGATGATCTGTCCCGCCAGGCGCACGAGCTGGGCCCCGTGCCGGAACACGTGGCGCACGCCGTCGAGCCACGTTACGCGGCGATCCTCGACCGCGCCGAACCCGATGGTCATCAGCGCGCCCTGCTCGGCGAACCAGACTCCCAACACGACGGCTCCCACGATCACGATGGCTGCCAGCCCGATCGGGTGCAGCGCGAAAGCGGCGATGTCCGCGTCCGCCAGGACGCCGTCGTCCGTCCTCATCAGGAAGAGCTTCAAGAGCAGCCCTACCAGCGGCGTGACCACCACTACGGTGACGGCCTTCGCGAGGAGATCGGTGAGCAGCAGCTGCGGCCATGTGCGCCGGAAATCGTTAAGCGCTCCCCGCAGGTCGGACCATCGGATGGATTTCATAAGACTCGCACGATGGGCCTCACTCGTTGCGCCGGCCAGGTCCGGCCGGTCTCACGGGATGATGCTCGTCGCGTTGATGCTCGTCGAGAGTAGTCGAGCGGTCCGCGGCGCCGTACTGTCTATGTTCGAGCTCAGGGGTCTGTCGAGCTCAGCGGTCTGTCGAGCCAGCGGTCTATTCGAGCTCAAGCGGTCTGATTTCACGATCCAAGGAGGATAAAGATGCAGCACCGACTTCCCGATCTCCCGTACGCCTACGACGCCCTGGAGCCGCACATCGATTCGAAGACGATGATGATCCATCACGGCAAGCATCATCAGGCCTACGTCACCAACCTCAACAAGGCGCTGGAGGGCTACCCGGACCTGCAGGAAAAGACGGCGCTGGAGCTCATCCTGGACCTGGATGCGATTCCCTCGGACATCCGGACGGCCGTCCGCAATCACGGCGGGGGCCACGTCAACCACACCCTCTTCTGGACCGTAATGGGACCGCGCGCGGGGGGAGCGCCGGACGGTGCGCTCGCCGAGGCGCCCCCG
>CAMYMV010000045.1 GCA_947259585.1 uncultured Gemmatimonadales bacterium
CTCACCAGCACGAGAAAAGGGGCGGCTCCGTTGGAGTCGCCCCTTCTTTGTTCGCCCTGCCTTCGCGCTTGGCGGGAGTCGAAGACAACTTCCCGCGGCCGGCTCGAGTGATCCTCAGCGGGTCGCCATCACGGCCCGGAATTCCGGGTGATCCCTCAGGTTGCGCCACCACCAATGGAGGTCGCCGCCGGCCTCGAACGAATGTTGGGGATTCGCCGCCACGTAGCGCTGGAGAAGTGCGATGGCCCCATCAACGTCCCCCATGACGGAGCGGGCGGCGGCTTCGTAGCCCATCGTCTCCTGCTCCGGATCCACCTCCGAAGGTGGGCGGGCACGGACAAGCACGGCGTCGGCGCTGTCGGCAAGCCCGGCCCGCCCGATCACGCCGCCTACGGCCATCTGAGCTATGCTCGAGTACAGGGGCCGCAACTCCTCGGGCGTTAGGGAATCCAGCCGCGCCTGCGCGGCCCAGGCGGCGTCTATATCCGGATCGACGACGGGGGCGAGCTGAAGCCACAGATCGCACTCGGCGAACTCCCGAACCTCTGGGAAACGGGTTTGTCCCTCCTGGCACCACTGCTGTGCGTCGGCGAACTGACCCAGGTCGTAATGTCCCCAGAAGAGTCGGGAGAGGATGAGATCCGCGTCGCGCAGGAAAGCATCTTCCTCATACGCCCTACGAGCTGCCAGCACCACCTGCACGAGATCGTTCGTCTGGTAGTAGAGGTGGCTCAGGCTGGAGTGCGCGGTCGCGAGGGTGGGGTCGATCTCAACGGCTCTCTCCAGGTCCGCCCGGGCGTCGCCGAGCAACTGCGCCATCTCTTCCGCGTCCACACTGAGGTCGAGCAGCCAGCGCAGATAGCGGAGGTTGCCGCGCGTCTCCAGCGCCTGGGCGTCGTTGGGCGCGAGAGCGAGGGCTTCCTCGATCTGCTCCAACCCGACGCTGATCAGCTCATCCGACGCCTCGGGGCCTTCGGCGCTCAGCGTGACCCGAGCACGCCGGAAGGTGTTGTAGGCGCGCAAGGTACGTGGCTCGACCCACTCTGGGTCCGCCGTGGCGGCCGATACGAGAAGCTCGTCGGCCTGTTGGAAACGAGCCAGCGACCCCTCGAAGTCGCCCTCGAAGTACGCCTGATCGGCGTCAGCCTGCAGCCGCGCGGCTCTCTGCACGAGAGCCCAGGCATCCGCGACATCCGTTGCCCGCTGGCGCTCCCTTAGCTCGATCTCCTCTCCGATCCGTTGCCGAAGGCCACGGGACACGCGATCGGCCACCGTGTCCTGGGCGGCGAAGATATCGTCGGCCGGGAGCTCGAAGCTGGTCCGGTAGTCCAGGTCGGCACCGCTGAACCCATCCACCAGGCGGGTCGTGACGCGAAGCTTGTCGCCCTGTTGCTCGACCGTGCCAACGACCAGGGTGCCCACGTCCAGGATGCGGGCGATGCTGTCGCGGGAAAGACCGGTGGCGCGGAACGGTGCGACCCCGGCCTGCGAGACGACGCTCAGCGTTCGCACTCGACTCAGCCGGTCGATGAGCGACTCCGTCAGGCCGTCGGCCAGATAAGCGAGGTCACCCCCTGGGCTCAGGTCGTCGAAGTACAGAACCGCCACGCTTTTCGCGTCGAGCCCGCTGGCGGCGGCGGCCAGCGCCAGATCGCTGCTCGCCCGCTCTCGCTGAACCACGAGAGCGCTCGTCGCCAGGGCGAGGACGACGAGCAGGCCCTGCATGGCGACCTCACCGCGCGTCCACTCCTGCCGGCCTTTTTCGCCGTGGTACCACGCGAACAGCAAGCTGCCGAGAATCCCGAAGAGATACCACACGAGCACGATCGGGTACGCGATCGTAGGCAAGATCTCGTAGGAGATGAGCTGGTCGACGCCCTCGAGCGCCACGAAGCCCGTGATGACGTAGGCTCCCATGTAGGCCAGGAGCCGTCGCTCGCGGACCTGTGCTAAGAGACCCATCGGACGATCAGCCGCTACGGGTCAGCGGGCAGCGCCGACATCGGGAACCGGAATCGAGCGCAGGCAAAGACACGTCTCGATGATGCCTCCGCGCGTCGGGCGTGTCAACGACAGTCTGAGCCGATACTTAACGAGTCACCGCGGGTGATACGCGCTGCAGCCTGACCGCCTGCTCCTTCCGCAGCGTTGGTACCCGCCGCCCTCTACCTGTACACCTGTACATGTAGAGGACGACGGTCGTATGGGCCCCAAGCTGACGAGTATGGCGGCAGCCCCTCGTGCACGAGACGAGGAGGTGTCGCTACGCCCGCGCCTTCAGGAGATCCCGAATCTCCGTGAGCAGCGTCTCCTCCGCCGTCGGCTCCGGCGGAGCCTCGGGCTCCGGCGCCTCTTCTTCCTCGCGCTTCATCTTGTTGAAGCCCTTGATCACCATGAAGAGCGCGAAGGCGACGATCAGGAAGGTGATGAGGCTGTTGACGAAGATGCCCCAGTTCATCGTGACCGCCCCCGCTTCCTTGGCCGCCTCGAGGGTGGCGTAGGGACCGGCCGGATCGCCCTCGCGAAGCACCGCGAAGAACTCGGCGAAGTCCACACCGCCGAGTGCCATGCCGATCGGAGGCATGATGATATCGTTGACGAGGGAACCGATGATCGTGGCGAACGCCGCTCCGATCACGATACCCACCGCCATGTCCAACATGTTGCCCTTGGCGGCGAACTCCTTGAATTCCTTGAGCATGGTGTCTTCCTCTTCATCGAGGGATCGAGAGTTGCGGCTGCGTTATCGGTAGAAAGGATGCGGGTGGGCTGGATCCTCCCGCCAGGCCCGTCAGGGTAGCGACTTGTCGGGGTGTGGCCACCACGAAGTGAAACGACCCCGAAGAGATCCTCTCCGGGGTCGCTCTAGTTCAGGGCGGGGTGACGCGGCCGGAGCCGCGCCACGGCCATTGGATCACGACTGGAGCTACGGAAGGAGCCGCGTCCACACGCGGAAGTCCTCCGCGATCGTGCTGCCCTTTCCGCCACCCTTCCCGCCGGTGAGCGTCAGGTAGGCGAAGAGATCCGGATTCGTGTCCAGGCAGAAGTCCTCCACGGCGCCGCTGCAGCGGAGCTTCTTGATCTCGTAGAACACATCGCCTCCGCTCAAGAGAGCCGCCACAGTCAGCTCATCGCCCGGAGAAGGATCGGGGTCGCCACACAACGACTTGCCCTGGCTGTTGACGCACCCTTCCGTCGAGAACATGTCCGTCTGCTCATCAGGACGGTAGAGGACCAGGTCATCATTGGCATGCGCCAGCCCGTCGGTTCCCGTCTGGTTGAAGTTGATGAAGAGGTCCGCGACCTCTTTTGCACCCTCGACGAGGAGACCGAAGTACACGTAGTCGATTCCGTCTTCGGTACCCTCCATCACGTACAGGAACCCGTTGTCTCCCGCAGGTGGCTTACCGGACAGCTTCGCCTCGAACGGCAGCTTCGGGTCGCCGGCACACGCCCATGCCGCGTCCAACTCGCCATCGATATCCGGGACGACATCACCGCCGCACACGAGGACCGAGCTGATCTGGGGCAGATCGTTCAGCGCGACGGGCTTGCCGCCGTTAGCGAGCTCGTGCGGCGATGGCTCGAACGCATCCACAACGTTGGGGATCGGGCCGTTATGGGCCCCGTCCGTTCCGAACGGATCCCGATCGAAGGGAATGAGCGTCCCCTCGATGCCGTCTCCCGCATCCACGGCGTCGGACCCTTCGACGCCGATGCCGGCTCCGAGCGCGCGCAGCTCTACCAGCTTGCCACCGGCGCCGCTGCCGGCGGGCCCGGGCGTCCACACTGCCTTCGCGGCGCTGCCGCTGCCCGTCGTGAACACGACTGGATCATACTGGAGGCCGGTGTCGTCGTCGCACGTTCCGCCATCGGGTTGCGGGTTTGCCTGCGGGCAGCTGACGTCTCCGAGCGCCGCCCCGTCGTACGTCGAGAAGAGGTACACCGTCGTACCTTCGGCTCCCACGACCGGCACTTCCACGTCGACGGTCTCGTCCTCCTGGACCACCTCTGGCAACTCCGGCTGGTCCAGATACGCGCCGTAGGCCAGCTGGAACCGGCTTCCGAACCCCCTGAGCCCACCACCGCCACCGGAGTGGCCGACCGCCGAGGTGGCCACAAGCTCCCGCGCCCCCATCAGGCCGGCGACTTTCTCGACGCCTTCCGTGATGAAGCCGAAGAACCCGTCTCGGATGGAAGCAGAGGCAAGTTGATCCGTGCAATCGATGGCGGGTAGCGCCTGTGTCCCGGCCGTCCCGGCCGCTGTCGACTGCTGGAGGACGAAAGCACCGGCCGGCGCGCCGCCGAGCGGATCGTCATTCTCGTCGCAGAAGAAGATCTTGGAGTTCTGGAGCGCCTGGGTGAGCGTGGGCGCCTCCATATCCACGCACGGGCCGAACAGTTTCAGATCCGTGTCGATGTCGTCGCAGGCCGCATCGGCGTCGATGAGGAGAGGAAACTGCTCGCCGAAGTTGGCCACCACGGTTCCGCCCGTCGTGATCATCGAGATCGAGCCCTGGGTTCCGGCGGGTATGATGCAGGTGATCTCCTCGGGCGGCTCCGTCTGAACATTGTTGTCCGCAGCCGTGCAGTTACCCACCTGAAGGCCCGACGCGTCCGTGATCGCCACCTTAATGTTCACGTTGGAGTTGGCGCGCACGGAGAGCACCTCGCCATCGGCCGGATTCACGCTGGACGGGTCGCCCACGTAGACATCACGGTGGGCGAGCACCTGCTGGCCGGCCAGCGTCACGAAGATCCGCCACGTCCGCTCATCGTCGCCCGCCTTGGAAGGCTTCCACGCAGCCTTGTAGGAGTCACCCTCCTGGGTGAAGGCCGAGGCGGCGTTCTTGGGCTCGGTGCAGGTCCCCAGATCAGGGGGAGCGTCCCGATCTCCTTCGCAGACCACCGCGGACAGGAAGTCCGTGAGACCCGGTATGAACGTACCTGGAAACGGCTTGTGGTTGTCGACCAGCTCGGGCAGGAAGAAGGTCCCCGGATTGCCCGTTCCTATCACGGAAGATGCCGGGCGGCCCAACTGGATTCCTCCGTCCGCCTGCGCATAGTTGGGCCAACCGTCGCACGGTGACCAGTTCTCGCACCCCGCTCCGCTGCCTGAGGCCGCGACGACATCGGCCGAGATAGCCGGCGTGTGCTCCGGGCTTGTCGGATTAACGCCGCCGTCCGAGCACGCCGCAACAAGAATCGATACTACTGCCGGCAGGGCAAACGATCTCATGAATCGCTCCATTCCAAGTTCGACTACTCCCGCCCTCTGTCTCTGTACACAAAGGGCCGCAGGATACACAAAGGGCCGCAGGCGCGGCATTATACCCGCCACACCCCCGGCCCACCAGTCCAACAACATCCTGCGCTCAAACAACATAACAGCCCGCGCTGAGTGAATCACCTACAATATGGAGGCGCGGTTGCTCGAAACGCAAAACTAGAGGTACTCGACTGTGCTTGTGGGGAAGAGCACCAAAGGCGAGTGGGGGAAAGCCCTACGAACGGGCCATGAGACCCAGGAAAGGCCTGGTGCCACTCAGCGTGTAGCTCAGTCGCCTCGCCGGGTGAGCGCCTGGAAATCTGGCCGGTTCCTGAGGTCGCGCCACCACCAATGCACGCTCTCGCCGACGGCAAAACTGTGCAGCGGGTTCGCGGCGACGTAGCGCCGTAGGAGCTCCATCGCTCCATCCGGATCGCCCGTTGTCGCCCGGATCGCCGCCTCCGTGACGACCAGCTCCTGCTGCGGATCGATCTCCTCGTCCCCCCTGCCCTGCATGAATACGCTCGACGCGCTGTCGGCGAGGCCGAACTTGGCAAGGACGCCCGCAACCAGGAGATAGCCCAGACGGTCAACGAACGGCTTCTGGGTATCGGGCGCGAGAGACACGAGCTCACCCCGGAGCTGCCAGGCCGATTCGACATCCGGCTCGCCGATGGGCGTGAGCATCATCCGCAACTGACACTCGATGAAGTTGTGGTTGACGGAGAAACGGCGAGCGCCTTCATCGCACCAGCGCCCAGCGTCGCTGAACTGCTCCAGGTCGTAGTGGCCCCAGAACAGACGCTGCACGATGAGGTCGGCATTCTGCAGGAAGGCGTCCTCCTCGTATGCTCGTCTGGCCGCGAGGACGACGGAGATGTTGTCCTGTCGCTGATAGTACAGATGGCTCAGGAGGCTGTAGGCGCTGGCGAGGCTCGGATCCCCATCCACCGCGGACTGCAGATCCGCTTGCGCGCCGTTGAGGAGCCTGTCCGCCTCGTCCCGGTCCGGAGTGACATCCAGGAGATACAGGAGATAGTTGAGCGTACCGCGCTGCTCGAGCGCCGGCGGGTGGTTGGCGGCGATCCCAAGGGCGCGCTCGGCGTGACCCAAACCTTCGTCGATCGCGATCACGGCCGTGTCGAAATCGCCGGTCTCGTTCGCGATGAAGAACGCCCGCCGCGAGGCTATTCGCGCCCGGAGCGTCGGCGGTTCCGCCCAGCTCGGATCCGCCGCTTCCGACACTGCGAGGAGCGAATCCGCGTGCTGAAAAGACGCCAGCGCGGCATCCAGATCACCCGCCTCGTCGAGATCTTCGGCGTCCTTGCGGAGCCGCTCCGCCCTCTGCAGCAACGACCAGGACTCGACGTTCTCCGTGCCGGCCTGACGCTCGCGGAGGGCCACCTCCTCGCCCAGCCGCTGGCGAAGCAGACGTGACACGCTTTCCGCCACGGAGTCGCGCGTCGCCAGAAACTCGCCCGCCGGCATCTCGATCGTGGCGCGCTCGATGTCGGCACCGCTGAAACCGTCCACGAGACGTGCGGTCACGCGGAGATCGTTACCGGTCTGCTCGACGCTGCCCCGGATGATGCTTCCAACCTCGAGGGCCCGGGCGATGCTGTCTACGGTCACATCGGCGTCCCGAAAGGCGGCCACGCCGTTCTTCGAGATGACCGCCAGCGACCTCACCTGGGAGAGCTGGTCGATGAGCGCCTCGGTGAGACCGTCCGCCACGTACGCGAGCTCCCCACCCGAGCTGAGATCCTCGAAGTAGAGGACCGCCAGGCTGTTGGCCTCCAGGCCGCTGGAGGCGGCAGCTGCTGCGAGCTCCGCGGCCTGCCGCTGGCTCGTGAAGACGTAGGCGCTCGTCCCGAGCGCGAGCACGAAGAGGGTGGTATGAATGGCCACCTCGCCGCGCGTCGTCTCCTGACGGCCCTTCTCGCCGTGGTACCAGGCGAACGTGAGACTTCCGAGCATGCCGAACACGTAGAAGACGAGAGCGATCGGGTATGCGACGGCCGGGACGTATTCATGGGAGATCAGCTGATCGACGCCCTCGAGGAACACGAACCCCGTGACCAGATAGGCGCCCATGTAGGCGATCAGCCGGCGCTCGCGGACTTCCTTTATGAGGCCCATGGCATCCGTACGCGAGAGAGATCAGCCACCGCGGCTCGCATGCAGAAACGAGAAAGGACTGCTCGCGGAGCCATGTCGATGATGAGCCCGCTCCCCAGGCATGTCAACGACAAGCTCCCACGAAACTTAGGTGCCCGGCGGGCGCGTTGCTCGGCCGCCACGGCGTAGCAGCGCCGAAGTGATTCGCCGACTGCGGTTGGTGTCACGAGCCGACGCCGCTCAACTCCAGCCGGGAGCGATTTCCGCCACGAAATCGTCGAACGAGCGCGGCGAGCGGCCGAGCAGCTGGGTCAGCTCGGCCACCTCCTCCAGACTAGCCTTCAGGCCGTGCTCCTGGAAGTAGGCGAACATCACGCACAGGTCGCGCACCAGCCACTCCGGCATCATCGAGCTCACGGCCTCGGCCCACGCATCCAAATCGTCTCCGCCATAGGCCACTTCCCGACCCAGGTGCCGGGCCCAGATGGCCGCGCAATCCTCTCCGGTCAGGATGTCGGGGCCGACGAGCGCGTAGTCCCGCCCCTCGTGCCCCTCCTCCAGCAGGGTGACGGCCGCCGCATCCCCGATGTCGCGCACGTCCACGCGACTGCAGCCCACGCCGCCGATGGGAGCCGCATAGACGCCGTACCCGGTGATCGGCTCCTGCAGGCCCAGGTCGTTCTGGAAGAAGTTGTTGGGTGAGAGGACGGTGTACGGGATCCCGGAGGACCGGAGGCCCTCGATGATCTCGAGTTTCGTCTTGAAGTGGGGGATCTGGGGGGCGTCCGCGGCTTGGTGCACGGACTGGAAGACGATGTGGCGGACACCGGATTCCTGAGCCGCCCTCACGGCGTTCATCCCCAACTCGACCTCGTTCTCCGCCAAGGGCGTGAGCAGGTAAACCTTCGAGACCCTGTCGAACGCCGAGCCCAACGTCTCCGGCGATTCGAGCGATCCGGCCACGTACTCGGCCCCGGAGTGCGCCCCGAGCCTCCGCGTCATGACGCGGACCTTGGCCCCCTTGTCGGTCAGCGCCCTGACGACCTCGGTCCCCACCGTCCCCGTACCACCGATGACGAGCATCCTCACCTTCTGCCTCCCTTCCTATGCCTGCTCGGCTCGTGCCGCGCTTTGTCCTGTGTCGCTCAAACGTATTCGGTCGTTCACTCCGCCCGGTACTTCACCTCGCCACCCACGATCGTGTAGAGAACACGCGCGTCGAGGATCTCCGCCTCCGGTACCTCGAGGATGTCCTTGGAGAGAACGACGATGTCCGCGTACTTCCCCGGAGACAGCGTGCCCTTCCGGTCCTCTTCGAACGCGGCGTAGGCGTTGTTGATCGTGTAGGTGCGAAGCGCCTCGATCCGGCTCAGCCGCTGATCCCCCTGCCCCGCGAAGAACACGGAGCCGTCCGGCAGCCGGCGCGCCACCGTGCAGTGGTAGCTGGCGATCGGGTCCACGTCCTCGACGGGCGCGTCCGTGCCGTTCGTGACCACCGCTCCGGACTCGGTGAACGCCCGCCACATGTACCCGTCGCTCGCGGCCCGTTCGAGACCCAGCCGCTCGGGGACCCACGGGGCGTCCGAGCAGCCATGGATCGCCTGCATGGCGGGGATCACTCCCAGCTCCGCGAACCGGGGCAGGTCGTCCGGGTGCACGTGCTGAGCGTGCTCGATCCGCCACCGGGGGTCCGCTCCCGCATCCGCGGCGCGCGCATCCGCGTAGGCCGACTCGTAGATATCCAGGATCTCGCGGTTCGCCCGGTCACCTATCGCGTGCGTGTTCAACTGGTAGTCGTGCTGGAGCGCCAACTCCGCGGTACGCCGGATCTCCTCCAGGGGCTCGAGCACGAGCCCGTCGGTCTCCGGCATGTCCGAGTAGGGCTCGAGCAACCAGGCGCCGTGCGACCCGAGCGCCCCGTCCACCTGGCGCTTGATGGACCGTACCGTCAGGTAGCCGTCCAGGTGATCGACCATCCGGTACTCCGCCAGGTGGCGGGCCATCTCCTCGTTCGAGGTCCGGACCATCACGTAGAGGCGTACCGGCATCTCGCCCTCCTCCGCCAGACCCCGAAAGAAGTCGATGAGCTGGAAGCCCGAGCCCGCGTCCTGGAAGGAGGTGACGCCCTTCGCGAGCAGCTCGTCGAAGGCCACCTTCGCCGCCAGACGGGCCTCGGCCACCTGTTCATCCAACGTTCGGGCGGCGCGTTGACGGGCCATCACCGCGGATACCAGCCGTTGCGCGGTCTCCCTCAGAAGGCCGGTCGGGTCCCCCTCCTCGTCCCGGACGATCGTTCCGCCGGGAGGGTCCGGTGTGTCCCGGTCGATCCCGGCCAGCTCCAGCGCCCTGGCGTTCGCGAAGGCGGCGTGCCCGCTCGCGTGGCCCAGCAGGACCGGGTTCTCGGGCGAGACCGCGCTCAGCCCCGTGTGGAGCGGCACCTCGTCGACGGTCGGTTCGCGCACCGACTCCCACTTCTCCTGGTGCCAGCCGCGGCCCCGGATCCACTCGCCCGGCGCTGCATCCCGCGCGACGGCCGCCACCATGTCCACGATCTCGTCCCAGCCTGTCACATGCATCAGGTCGAGGATGAGCCGGGAGTTGCCGAGGCTCATGAAGTGGCCGTGCCCCTCGATGAAGCCTGGGATGGCGAGGCGTCCATCGAGGTCGATCACCTCCGTTCCCGCGCCCACGTACGCCTCGATCTCCCGATCGCTGCCTACGGCCATTATGCGCCCGGCGGACGCCGCCAGAGCGGTGGCCTCGGGAAGCGCCTCGTCCAACGTGACGATGCGGCCGCTCCGGAGAACGATCTCCGCCGGCTCCGCCTGCCCCTCTCTCGAGCTCTGGGCCTCCGCGACGCCGGCCCCGGAGAGGATCGTCATTACGAGGACGAAAGGCAGCGCGACGCGCCGAAGCACCGCGGCCCTCCACGCATGAGCCTCCACGTTCCTGCCTTTCTTCCTGCCTGATCGGACGGGGTTTCGCTCACCATGAACGGAAGCCACCTTCGATGACCAGCTACTGAAGCGGGAGGTTCGAAGATAGCGGAAGATAGCGTTCGTATCGAGATGCAGGACGGGATCGCCGTCGTCCGGATGGCCCGGCCACCGGTCAACGCGATCGACTTAGAGTTCGCGGCCGAGCTGGATCGGGCTCTGACCCGCCTCGAATCCGACCCGACCGTTCGCGCGGTCGTGCTGGCCGGGGAGGCGGGATGTTTCTCTGCCGGTCTCGATCTCAAGGTTCTCCCGAGCTACGACAGGGAGCAGCAGCGGGAGCTCCTCCTCACCTTCGGTCGGGCTCTTCTCCGACTCTACGGTCACCCCCGTCCCGTCGTCGGAGCGATCGACGGCCACGCCATCGCCGGCGGGTTCATCCTCGCGATCGCCTGCGACTATCGAATCGGAGGATTGGGCGAGTACGAGCTCGGCCTCACCGAGGTCCGGGTCGGCGTTCCCTTCCCGATCGCGCCGCTGGAGCTGGTGCGGGCGGAGCTGGGCCGCGAGGCGACCCGCCGCCTCGTGCTTACGGCGCGCACGGCGGGCCCCGAAGAGGCGCTCGGGTGGGGAGCCCTGGATGAGCTGCGCCCGGTAGGAGAGGTCGAAGCACGAGCCCTCGACGTGGCCGGAGAACTCGCGAACCTGCCTCCCGGCGCTTATGGGAGTACCAAGCGCCTGCTCCGAGAGCGCGCGATCTCACGAATGGAAGATGCGGTCGAGCGCCAGCTGGACCCCACTCTCTCGGAGTGGCTCACGCCTGAGTCGGCGCCGGCGGCGGCACGCATACTCCGGAAGAGCTGAGGTCGGCTTTGGACAACCCGGCCCTCACCTTCGCGATCGCGCTGGCCGCGGGCATCGCCGCCCAATCGGTGGCACGACACCTCCGCATTCCCGGCATCGTCCTCCTCCTGGGCATCGGGATTCTCCTGGGACCCGACGTCGCGAACATCGTCCGGCCGGAGACGCTCGGCCACGGCCTGGATGAGATCGTGGGTCTCGCGGTTGCGGTCGTCCTCTTCGAGGGCGGCCTCAACCTCCGCTGGCAGCGGCTCCGGGCCGAGGCCTGGACGATTCGCCGCCTCATCACGGTCGGCGGTGCCATCACCGCCGGTGGCGGGATGGCCGCCGCCATGCTGATCATGGGATGGGACTGGCGAACGGCCCTGCTCTTCGGATCCATCGTCACCGTCACGGGCCCGACCGTGATCACCCCGCTTCTGAGGCGGATCCGCGTCAAGCGGAAGCTCCAGACGATCCTCGAGGCGGAGGCGATCCTGATCGATCCGATCGGCGCCGTACTGGCCGTGGTTCTGTTCGAGTTCGTGCTCGCGACGACGACCACGTCCGCCGCCACCAGCCTGCTCGGCCTCCCGATCCGGATCGCGGCCGGCGCCGTCATGGGCGCGGCGAGCGGGCTCCTCCTCGGCTGGCTCCTCCGCTCGGAGAGGGTGGTCCCCGAGGGCTACGAGAACATCTTCACGCTCGCCATGGTTCTGGCTCTGTTCGAGGTGAGCAACGCGATCCTCCCGGAGAGCGGCATCATGGCGGCCGCCGTCGCCGGCCTCGTCGTCGGCAACATGCGCACCCGGGTGCAGGCCGAGCTGAGGGAGTTCAAGGAGCAGCTGACCGTCCTGCTCGTCGGCCTGCTCTTCGTGCTCCTGGCAGCCGACGTGCGCGTCGCCCAGGTCGTCAGCCTCGGGTGGCCGGGCGCATTAACGGTGCTGGTGCTCATGCTGCTCGTCCGGCCCGCCGACGTGGCGGTGAGCACCGCCGGATCGGATCTGACCGTCAAGGAAAGACTCTTCCTCTCCTGGATCGCGCCGCGCGGCATCGTGGCGGCGGCGATCGCCTCGCTGTTCGCGCGCAGGCTCACGGAAGAAGGAATCGTCGGTGGAGACGAGCTGCTGGCCCTGGTCTTTCTCGTCATCGCGGCGACCGTCGTCCTCCAGGGCGGCACGGCCGGCTTCGTGGCGTCGGCCCTCGGCGTTCGACGGCCTCTGCGCGGCTGGGCGATCCTCGGGGCCAACGCACTCGGGCGCGCCCTCGCCTGGTCGCTGGAGCGGGGGGACGAGCCGGTCGTTATGGTCGACCGAAACGCGGCCGAGGCGCAGGCGGCGCAGAGAGATGGACATCGAATCGTGTATGGAGACGCGAGTCAGGAGCGCACGTTGCTCCAGGCCGCCGTCGAGTCGCGGCGCGGGGTACTCGGCGTGACGCCCAGTGACGGCATGAACCTCCTGCTCGCACGGCGGGCAGTCGACATGACCCGGGTACCGACCTCCTACGTCGCGATCGACAAGCGAACCGAGACCGTCACGGCCGCCCAGGTGAGCGACGCCGGCTCGCGGGTGCTCTTCGGCCGCGAGGTCGACATCGAGGAGTGGATCCACCGGTTTCTCCACGGCAGCGTCTGCGTGGAGCGCTGGAGATGGGAGGTCGGCCAATCCGACGCCGCAGTCTCCGAATCCAGCGCTCTGAAGCCGCCCGGGCTCCCGCTGGTGCTGGAGCGGGACGGCAATACGTGGCCAGTGGACGAGCGGTCGGAGGTGAAGATGGGGGACGTGCTCTGTCTGGCTCTGGCGGTCAACGACGAGGCCGTTCGGACTCGCCTCCGTGAAGAGGGCTGGGTGCCCGTCGAGACCGACGGGCGCTACTCCTGCCGGCGGTAGTCGCCCGATCTGTTCCCCCCTGAAACGGACCTCCGACGGAATCGTATTACCTTGGAACGGCGCACAGAGGAGAGGCCGGCGTGAATAGAGAAGAGCAGGGAGTGGAGCGGATCCGAATCCCGAACAGGGTGGCGAACTCGCCAGTCGCCCTGCCGGACATCATGATGGCCGCCCCTTTCCTCTCCCGCCTCTTGCTCGGTGCCTCCGCGCCGGGACTCGCCCTCCAGGCCGCGGCGTTCGGTGCCTACGCCGGTAGCGCTGCGAAGGACTGGATCCGGCGGCTCGGCGTCCGCAAGATCGAGTTCCTGGCCGTCTACGGCGCCGATGTCAGCCACCTCCCCGCGATGTCCCTCGAGGCCCGAAGGGCGGAGATCGCCATCTTCACCCGCAAGCTGAACGACGTCTATCGGCCCATGCAGGTGCCGCGACCCGAGCTGGCCGAGCGGGTGAACGAGGCGCTCACCCGGTACATCGCGGGCATCACCGGACAGCGCGTCGAGACCAGCGACTCGATACGCAGCTTCATGCTGGCGCAGTTTCTCTTCCCCTTCGCCCTCGGAGGGTGCGACTTCATCTCGGGAGACGTCGCGATATTCCGCGACACCGGCATCTTCGAGCCCCACGTCATCGCCCACGAGTTCAGCCACCGGAAGGGGTACTTCAAGGAGCTCGAGGCGCAGGCCTTGGCCTACCTCGCGCTCGTGGCCTCCGATGAACCGGTCCTCGTTCAGTCCGCGTACAGCGAGCGGCTGCATCGGCAGCTGCGGATCGTCGCCCGCAAGGAGGCGGGCGAGGGAGCGGCCGGAGAGAACCATTTCCACGACCTCGTCGACCGCGCGAGCCTCAAGCCGGAGCTCAAATGGGCCTTCCACGCTCTGGTGCCGCATCTCTCGGCGGTCGAGCGCGGCATGACGGTGGTGATGCGTCGCCTCTACGACGAGCGCATGCGGCTCACCGGCCAGAACGGCCTCTCGGATTACGACGAGGGGTTCACCCGTTTCCTGTACGCGGTGGAGAACGGCGCGGCCTGAGCCATCTTTGCCAGATCGGGCAACGATCCGGCACCTCCCGAGCATCCAACTCGTGTGACACACGAAGACCCCCGGGCACGTAGGGTTTACCGAAGATCGATCCGAAACACGGAGCGTGGAAGATGAGAGGCAAGCTGCTTGTGGCGCTGGGGTTGGTTCTCGCGGTCGTGGCGATCGCCGGACTCGCGTCCCTGAGGGCGCAGGAGTCGCAGGAAGCGCCCCAAGTCATAACGATCGGCAGCGGCGGCTTCCTGGGCGTCTACCTGGAAGAGGTCGACGACGCGGTCACGGACCGCCTGGGGCTGCGGGAGGAGCGTGGAGCTCTGATCATCGAAGTCTCCGAGGACGGGCCTGCGGCCGAGGCGGGACTGCTGGCAGACGACGTCATCGTCGAGTTCAACGGCCAGGACGTCGAGAGCGTCAGCGAGCTGTCGCGAATGGTTCGCGAGACGCCGGCCGGACGAACGGTCGAGCTCGGTGTGGTCCGGGACGGACAGGCGCGCGATATATCGGTCGAGCTCGGCGAGCGGCCGGGCGTCGTGTGGCTCGGCCCGGATACCGACCGCCGGCAAGGCGTGTTCATCGCGCCGGGAGACGGCGAGCACGGGGAGCATGGCGAGCACCAGTTCTTCGCGTTCGGCGGACGGGGCCGGCTCGGCGTGCAGCTGCAATCGCTCGGAGACCAGTTGGCCGAGTACTTCGGCGTGACCGAGGGCGCGTTGATCGCCTCGGTTCGAGAGGATTCCCCCGCCGCCGAGGCGGGCCTCAAGGCCGGCGATGTGATCACGCGCATCGGCGATCGGGCGGTGGAAGACGTGGGTGACGTGGCAGAAGCGGTGCACGAGGCGGAGGCGGGCTCCCTGTCGATCACGGTTGTTCGCGATGGCGACACACGCACGCTGACCGCCGAGCTCCCGGAGGAGCATTCGGGAACCTGGGACTGGGGTTCGGAGGACGGCTCCTACTCGTACTCTTTCATGCTGCCTGATATCGAGATCCCTGAGATCGTCGTGCCGGAGTTCAACACACCCTCGATGTGGTTCCCGGAGATCAAGATCCCCTCGTTCGAGTTCAACTGGGACAAGGAGGATGGCGAGCCGTGGCTGGTGATCCCCGAGATCACGATCCCCGGCTTCGACATCCCCGAGGTCTTCGTCCCGGAGATCCGGGTGCCCGAGATCGAGGTGCCCGGCCGCGAGGTTACCGTCCAGGTGCCGCTTCAGGTCGTTTAGCGAAACGCAGGGCCGAGTCCGGGGCTGCCGCCGCTGCGGCGGCTTCGGGCGTGGACGGAAGAAGCATCCTCTCCTACACTGAGTACGTGCATCCCTTCGTTTTTTCCGGACATCGGAACGCGTGATCGGACAGCGCCTCGCCCGAGGGGTTCTCCGCCTCATGGGCTGGACGCTCGTCGATGAGGTCCCGGAGCGGCCGCCCAAGTTCGTCACGATCGGCGCCCCACACACGACCAATTGGGACTTCCCCATCGCCATACTGATGTTCGTGGGCCTCGGCATGAAGCGGAACTGGGTCGGTAAGCACACCCTCTTCCGCCCGCCGTTCGGCTGGCTGATGCGCCTCCTCGGCGG
>CAMYMV010000046.1 GCA_947259585.1 uncultured Gemmatimonadales bacterium
CGAGCCGAGAGCTCGAGTACTTCGTCTGCGAGGACGAGGCTTCCCTTCTCTACCTCGCCAACCTGGGCACCATCCCGCTGCACATCTGGATGAGCCGGGTGACGGAGCTGGAGCGTCCGGACTTCTGCGTGCTGGACCTGGATCCCAAGGAGGCGCCCTTCGAGCACGTGATCGAGATCGCCCTCGCGATCCGGTCGCTCTGCCAGGAGATCGAGCTCCCGACCTTCGTGAAGACGAGCGGATCCACGGGGCTTCACGTCCTGATCCCGCTCGGAGCGCGCTACACCTACGAGCAGTCGCGGACCCTCGGGCAGCTGCTGGCTCAGATCACCGTTCGGCGGCTGCCGGCGATCTCCACCATTCAGCGCAACCTCGCGGCCCGTCAGGGGAAGGTTTACATCGACTATCTCCAGAACCGGCGCGGCCAGCTCATCGTGGCGCCCTACAGCGTCAGGCCACTCCCCGGAGCGCCCGTCTCCGCGCCGCTCAGGTGGCGAGAGGTTAAGCCCGGCCTCGAGATCGGCAAACACACCATCCGGACGCTCCCCCGCCGGGTGCGGCGGATGAAGGACGACCCGATTCTCCCGGTGCTGGAGCTAGAAACCGACGTGTCCGCGGTCCTTCTTCGACTCCAGGAATCACTGCTCGAGTAAGGGCTACTGCACGACGATCGTCGCGCCGGTCATCTGGTTCGGGTGGACCTCGCAGAAGTAGGTCCAGGTCCCCTGCACGTTCGGGGTAAAGACGAACGTCTCCCCGTTGCCCAGAAGGTCGCTGTCGAACTCGTCACCGCCGTCTGGCTCCGAGTCGCTGGTCGCGGTATGCCCGACGGTGTCGAGGTTCACCCACTCGACGCTCTGGCCGAGTGTGATCGTCACAGCGTCCGAGCCGTCGGGTGCCACGAAGGCGATGTTCTGCATGTTCACGGTCACGTCACCGCCCGGTGGAGGAGGCGGAGGAGGTGGAGGCGGCGGTGGAGGTCCGGCGGACTCGGTGGCGCAACCCACGAGGGCAACCGCCGCGCTGGCAAGGAATCCGAGAAACTTTCGACGACCGACGACTGACGAGTCGCTCATACTCCATCTCCTTCGAGCTGAGGAATCAATAGGCTCGACCACCCGCCGGCGGCGGGCGAAGCGGCCCGGTCCTGTCTGCACTTTCCCGAGAAGTGGATCCCTTTTTTTCTAGGGCGATCCATCCTCGAGTCCCGTGACAATCACTTTCGCCTTCATGACCGGATGCGGGATGCAGCGGTAGGGATAGGCACCCGGCTCTTCGAACGTGAACGAAAAGCTCTCGCCCGGAGCGAGCCCCGGAGAGCCCCAGACGTCTGCGTCGGACGTGCTCGTGTGAACCACGGGGTCCTTGTTGACCCAGCGCACCGTGGTCCCCGGAGGGACCCGGAGCTCCGAAGGGCCGAAGGAGAAGCGTGAGATGTGGACCTCGACGACGGCGCCACCCGGCGGCGGCTCGAAATCCTCCTCGGCGACCTCTTCGGGCTTGAAGATCTTCCCCCAACGCGCGAAGCCGCTGAACGGAACGGTGAACTCGAAGCCCCAGAACACCGCGCCCTTGACGCCCGCCGAGACGCCCTGGAGCGTCCCGCTCGCGACGTTCGTGGCCACGACCGAGAAGGTGTGCGGCGTGAACGGAATGCCGATGCCGAGTTGGGCGCTCCAAGCGGCGGGGATGCCGTCGAGCCCGGCGACGATACCACCCACGTCACCCCCGATCTGCAGGTAACGGGTGATCTGGAACCCGAGGCCGCCGGCCACCGCGAGCGAGGCGTTGTCGACGCTGTCCGGCACGTTGTACGGGTTCGTGAATCCTCGGACGGCACCCAGGATCTGAGCGGGGCCGAACCGCGTCTCCCCCGACACCTCGGCATCGAAGCTCTTGGACGCTCCGTTGTAGGCCCCCAGAACCGAGAGCGACGGCGCCCCATTCCCCACTCCCCGGATCGGCGCCCACTTCAGGAAGGGCTGCCACTCGTTGAAGTTGGCCTGGACCAGGGAGTTGCTGCTGTAGCGGACACCCACCATCGAGCCCGAGAACAACCCGATGTCGAGCTCGAACGTCGGGTAGTTGACGACCTTGCCGTCCGTGAAGAGGTCGCCGATCGTCGCGTCGCCCGCGACCTCGAAGCGGTGCGCAAACTGGAAGTAGACCGTCCAAGGGGAGGTCACCCAGGTGCCCTGGATGTTGGGAGTCCGTTCGGTGACCGGCTGCGCTGCGCCGGCTCCGCTCACCAGCAGCGTGCCGGTGAACGCGGACACGGCGAGAAGGATCGTTCTGGCGCTCACTTAGCGCATCCTGATCATCGAATCTCGCTTGGAAGCCCCGCTCAAGGACCTGTTATGAGAACGGCCGGACCTGGCCGTTCGTGACCGGGGCGCATGTGAGCGGAGTTCGCGTGACGTTCATGTGAAGGAAGTCGTCGCGCGTGCGCTTGGTTCCCACGCGGGCAAGGAAACGGCTGGCGGAAGGCCCGATTGGGTAGGATCGCCGGCTGGCCTGGAAGGCCATCCGGCTCGGCGGCTCCGAGCCGCCCGAGCTAACTCGCCTCGGAGCTGAAGCGGTCGAGGAAGGCCTGCTCGCGCTGGCTCAGACTCGCGGCGCCGGCGGCCTGGAGCTTCTCCCAGATCTCGTCGAAGCGCTCGCGGTTGATCTCGTGCATCGCCTCTCGATCGATCCTGGACCAGCGGTCCAGCTTCGTCCCCTCGGTCTCCCAGCGGCGCTTGGCCGTTCCGTCCGCTACCGCCTTGAACTTCTTGGCCGGCGAACGGCTCTCCGTCCATCGCAGATAGAGGTAGCCACCGACGAAGCCGCCGAGGTGGGCGAAGTGGGCGACTCCGTCCCCCGCCCCACCGAAGCCACCGTACAGGGAGAGGGCCGTCATCACGATCACGAGCACTCGGGCCTCCACGGGAAGGACGCCCCAGATGTAGATCCGCTCCCTCGGCCAATAGCGGGCGAAGCCGAGCAGCACGCCGAAGACGGCGCCCGAGGCGCCGATGATCGCGGTGTTCGGGTTGAACGGAATGGACAGCAGGGCACCGGTGATGCCGCTGATGAAGTAGAGGTAGAGAAAGCTCCTCGAGCCGAGCCGCATCTCCAGCCGCGGACCGAAGAAGAAGAGGGCTATCATGTTGAACGCCAGGTGCCAGAAGCTCCCGTGGAGGAACATGTAGGTGACCAGCGTCCACGGCCGGTAGGGGAGGAGCACCGGCACGAACATCAGCGCCCGCATGACCTCGGGCGAGGACATACTCACGAAGAACATCACCACGTTGGCAATGAGAAGCCGGCGGACCCACGGCGTCATCATGCCTCGTCCACCCGCTTCAGGAACTCATCCAGCAGCGCGTTGAACGCCTCCGGGTCGTCCATGTGCAGCCAGTGACTAACGCCGGTGAGTGCCCGGACCGGCAGGTTCGGCACGACTCGGTGCAGGGCGGCCGGGCCGTCGTGCTGCTCGGCGATCACCGCCAAAGCGGGGCCCTGGAACCCGAGCAGCGGGTTGACGGGATCGAAGCCCGGCAGCGAGCTCAGAGCACCCACGACCACCTCACGCGGCGTCTCGGATAACGTCTCCAAGACACTACCCCGCGTTGACTTAGAGCTTCCGGCCAACGCGGCCCCGTAGTGGGACGTGATCACCTCCTGATAGGACTCGGACGTCAGGGAGCCAAGGAACGCTTCGATCTCGTCCGGGGGTTCGAGGCGGAGGTCCGTGCCGGGATCCACGAGGAGGATGCCCTCCACATCGCGGGGCCTCTCGGCAAGGAGTGCGATCGCGACGGCCGCGCCATAGCTGTGCCCGACGAGGACGAGCGGGGCCAGCTCGAGGGCATCGATGATCGACCAAATCTCCGACGCCACGGCTGCGGGTGCGTAGTCGCCGGCCTCCGCGGAGTCCGAGACCCCGTGCCCGGGCAGATCGACCCCAAGGCCCATCCTCTCGGGCATCAGGTGCCGGATCTGCGCCTGCCACTGGGCCGCGGTTCCGGCGAGGGAGTGAAGGAAGAGCACGGGCGCGCGCCCGGTCGAATCAGCCATCCGAAGCGCGCGCTCCACCCACATCCCTGCGATCGATCACATAGGCGCTCAGCGTCAGGATCCAGCCCAGCGCCACGATCGCGAACAGGACAAGCATCATCGGGTCCCTCGTGCTCGCGTAGAAGGCCGCCAGCGCGACCAGGATGATCGCCCGTACCAGCAGCGTCGTCTGATACAGTCTGTCAGCGCCGACACGGATCATCTGCGCGATCAGGATGCCCAGGGCGAGGAGCAGCACGCCGACAAACCGCACCATCACAAGCTCGTACTCGCCGGTCGACAGGAAGATCTGGAGCGATAGACGCGGGGCGAGCGCGAAGGCCAGCCCGCCGCCGAGCAGGTAGCTCGCGAGGTAGAACAGGCTCAGCCGGGTCCTGGGCAATGACCCCCGCTCTGCCACCCTACCTAGTCGCTGCCACCGATCGACGGGTCAGCCATCCGAAACGGGGCTCAGCCGATCGCCTCGATGCTCAGAGCACGAGGGCGTAGAGAAGGATGGCGGCGAACGCCGCGGGAAAGACGATCCGCGAGCCGCGATCGATCCGGAGCGCCGTCTCCTCGCGTCCCCTCCCCGCAAGACCCGTTGACAGCAGTGCTTCTCCGAAGGCGAAGAAGACGAGCACCGTGGCTCCCATCACGAAACGGTCGGCCCGAGTCAGGTAGGAGAGCCTCGGCAGCGTGTACGCGAGACTGAACAGAAACGCGATCAGGGTCAGAACGGCTGACGTCGAGATGCCGACTTGGGGCGGCACGAGCTTCGGATCGATCCAGAAGACCGCCCACGACATGCAAACGATCAGGATGAGGGGGAGGAAGACCTTCTGGGCGTAATAGGCCCGGTTCCGCCGTACCTCCACGCGGTAGGTGACCTGCGGTATGTCCTGATCCGAGGTCGCCAACCGAAACGGCTCATAGGCGACCGACCCACCCACGACGGTCCAGTCGGCGATGGAGAACTCCCCGGCGCTGCCGGTCCGTTCGTCCCGTACGAAGGAGATCTCCTCCGTTCCAACCCTCCCGAGCACGATCTGCATCGCCAGCGTCTGTGTATCCATCGGGAAGTCTCGGAGGTCCAGTCGATTGGTGAGCACGCCCTGGAACCGCTGCTGATACTGAGCGACCCCGTCGGGTCCGATGACTACGAGGTCTTCCAGGCTTCTGCGCAGCTGTCGTTCGTTTATGACCCACACTCGGGGAGCCCAAACCGATTCGAGCGGTATCCGGCAGCCGGCCAGGGAACGCCCTTCAACGCTCAGAAGGCGCTCATCCCGCCACCTCATCATGAAGAACAGGTCGGCGGAAAACGTCTGCTCGGCGTCGTTGATCGCGAACAAGTCGACCAGGTAGGCTCCTATCGTGATCTCGGTCGGGGTCCCCTCCGGGTCCGGGCGGCTGAGCGTGAGTTCCGGCGGTACGTCGCAGTTCCCTCCCTGCGCAGCCAAGGGTCGGGCGGAGAGCAACGGCAGCAGCAGCAGCGCCGCGGAGGCCACCAGCAGGGCGAGGCGACCCGCAATCATCCCGTCATGGGCTTTCGAGAAAGACGATCGGTGTTTTTGCACGACGCGAAGCTAAGGCGACGGTGGTTCCGCGGCGAGCGCCTATATACGTTGGCGGAACTTCACGTCGATAGTGGCCTCACGACGCAGAGGTAGACGGATCGCGCCCGAGCTCATGACTCACGAAACCGAAGTCAGCGCCGCCCGCCTCGAAGACGGGACCCTCGTCGTGCGGCTGGACGGATCGTGGGTGCTGGAAAGCGGCATTCCCTCCGCGGACCCGGTGATCCGCCAGATCTCGACCCCACCGTTTCCCGCCCGCATCGCCTTCGACACTTCCGGGCTCGCCGACTGGGACAGTTCCCTCCTCGCCTTCGAGCGGGAGGTCGGGGAGGCCGCAAAAGCGAGCGGCGTTGAGGTCGACACATCGGGGCTGCCGCCGGGAGCACGGCGTCTCATCGACCTGGCGGCCGCCGTTGCCGAGCGGGCGGATGCCCGGCGGAGCGCACGGCGCGACCGACCGCTCGCCCGTCTCGGCCGAGGCGCGCTCAGCTTCTTCGGCACGACCCGAGGTCTGATAGAGTTCATCGGGCTTACGTGCCTCTCCGTCCTGCGACTGCCGTTGGGGCGAGCGAGGGTTCGTGGCCGGGATTTCTGGCTCTTCGTGCAGGAGGCCGGAGCCGATGCGCTGCCGATCGTGTCGCTCATCTCCTTCCTGATCGGCGTGATCCTCGCCTTCATCGGCGCGTTGCAGCTGAGGCAGTTCGGAGCGATCGTCTGGACCGCCAACATCGTGGCGATCGGCATGGTGCGGTATCTGGGCCCGATGATGACCGCCATCATCATGGCCGGCCGCACGGGCGCTTCCTACGCGGCGCAGCTCGGGACGATGACCGCGAACGAAGAGGTCGATGCGTTGCGGACCCTGGGAATATCGCCGATCGACTTCCTGGTGCTGCCGCGGACGCTGGCGCTCGTCCTGATGATGCCGCTACTGGCGCTGTACTCCGACTTCGTGGGGATGCTCGGAGGTGCGGTGATCGGGACTCTGGCCTTCGGCATCGGTACGCAGGAGTACATTACTCAGACCCAGAACATGTTGACGATGAAGGATTTCTTATCCGGCCTCAACATGGCGGCGAGTTACGGGGTACTGATCGCGATCGCCGGCTGCTTCCAGGGCATGAGCTCCGGCCGCAGCGCATCGGCGGTCGGCGAGGCGACGACGAAGGCCGTCGTCATGGGAATCGTGCTCATCGTGATCGCGACGGCGTTCTGGACGGTCCTGTATGACATCCTCGGCATCTAGCCCGGACCACATCGTGGTCCGCGACCTCACCCTCGCCTACGGCGAGACGGTCGTGCAGCGAGACGTGAGCTTCGAGGTGCCGCGTGGGCGCGTCTTCGTCATCATGGGCGGAAGCGGCTGCGGAAAGAGCACGCTGTTGCGCTCGATGATCGGTCTTCTCGAACCCGCGCGCGGTGAGGTCATGTACGATGGCACAAGCTTCTGGACCGCCGCCGCGGACGAGCGGGAATCGATGACCCGCCGCTTCGGCGTCTCCTATCAGGCGGGAGCTCTCTGGAGCTCGATGACGCTGGCCGAGAACGTGGCGCTGCCGCTCGAGGAGTACACGGACCTCGACGACGAGGATATCGGGAGAATCGCCTCGCTCAAGCTGGCCCTCATGGGCCTCGCCGGTTTCGAGGAGTACTATCCCTCGGAGATCAGTGGAGGCATGAGAAAGCGAGCCGCGCTCGCGCGCGCGACGGCCCTGGATCCGGAGATCCTCTTTTTCGACGAGCCGTCGGCCGGCCTGGACCCGATCAGCGCCGCGCGGTTGGATGAGCTGATCCTCGAGCTCCGCGACAGCATGGGAATGACCATCGTCGTCGTGACGCACGAGCTGACCAGTATCTTCACCATAGCGGACGACTCCATCTTGCTGGATGCGGAGTCCAAGACGATGATCGCTCGAGGCAAGCCAACCGAGCTTCTGGAAGGATCGAGCGACCCTCGAGTGGTCGAGTTCCTTTCCAGGGGCCACAGGAGCGGCGGAAGCGAGCACGGGCTAGGTAGCGAACGGGGGCTGCGCAATGAGCCGTCAACGGGTGATGGACCGGAGGCCATGAGTTGAGCAGGCGAGCGAACCCGACCCTGGTCGGCGTCTTCGTGCTCGGCGCGATCGCGCTCATCGTCTCGGTGATCGCGGTCTACGGTGCCGGCTGGTTCGAGAGGCGATACACGTTCGTTATGGACTTCGAGACCTCGCTGGATGGACTCGTGCAGGGATCCCCGGTCAGGTTCCGTGGGATCACGGTCGGCTCGGTCTCGCGAATCGCCATGCGATACGCCGACGATGGCCGCACCATCCAGACTCCGGTGTACGTCCAGATCACGGAGGGGCAGGTCGAAGGCGGCGGACGGGACATCGACGACCCGGACGAGTGGATCGAGGCCTGGGTCGAACGGGGGCTTCGGGCGGAGCTCAAGTCCCTCAGCTTCGTGACCGGCCAGCTCTCCGTCGACCTCGTCGTGCGACCCAACGTTCCCCCTCGGTTCACGGACCCGGACCCTCGATATGTCGAGATCCCGACCGCGATCTCGGGTTTCGCCGAGTTTACCGAGTCCCTGGAGCGGATCCGCTTCGATGACTTCATGTCGAACCTGAACGACGTGCTCACGCACGTCCGTCAGGCGATCGACACCCTGCCGCTCGCCGCCACTCTCGACTCGATGCAGGTGGCGGTGAGCGATCTGCGACGGTTTATCAACAACCTCGACGCAAACACCGATGCTCTAATGATCTCGGCGGACGAAACGTTGGCGGCGTTCAGGCGCGCGGCCGAGAGCACCGAGCCCGTGATGGCGGAAGCCGAGGAGCTCCTGGGAAGCACGAGGCAGATGGAGGGGCCGCTGTCGGAGCAGCTGCTCGAGACGCTGGACGAGCTGGGCCGGGCCGCACGGTCCATGCGGATCCTGGCCGACTTCGTGGAGCGAAACCCGAACGCGATCATCTTCGGCAAGGGGAAGCCTGAAGAAACGGAAAAGCCGGAAAAAAAGGAGGCTAACGACCCATGAAGCGGCGACCGTCTAACCGGGCCGTCCTGGCCTCCAGTCTGGCCCTGTTGAGCTTGGTCGGCTGCAGCATCAAATCCGAGACGGCGCCCTCGCGCTTCTACATGCTTCGCCCTCTGCCGGCGGATGCGACCAGCCCCGGGGCTCCGGGTGGTGAAGCCGGTCCCGTGCTCGCCCTCGGACCGGTCAGCGTTCCGGCCTACCTGGACCGGCCTCAGATCGTGACCCAGGCTCCGGGCGCCGAGGTGAAGCTCTCCGAGTTCGAGCGTTGGGCCGAGCCGCTCGAGGACAACGTCACGGCCGTGATCGCCGACAACCTGGCGCGGCTCGTGCCGACCGAGCGCCTCTCGATCTATCCGGGCCGGCTTCCGCCCGATCTGGACCTCCGGGTCGCCGTCGAGGTCATTCGTTTCGATGGCACCCTGGGCGGTGACGCCGTGCTCGACGCACGCTGGAGCCTTGTCGCGGGCGACACCGAGGCGCCGGTGCGCGCGCAGCGGTCACGGTTCGTGCAGCCGGCGGGCGGCCCCGGATATGCCGATCTCGTGGAGGCGATGAGCAGGGCCCTGGATGCTCTCAGCCGCGAGCTCGCCCGGGAGATCGGGCGCGCGACCGGGAGTAACTGACAGCACTCCTGCGTGGCGGCGCTACCTCGCGGGCTATCGGTCGTCATCTCGGCCACGGTATCGTTTGGCCTGGCCGCCGCGAGCGGTTCCCTGCCGGGCCGCCCTCTTCTCGCCCAGGACACGGTCGCCGACTCCGCCAAGCGCTCCGAATCCGCGGGCGACGCTCCGGCCGCCGCGATCGTCGACACCATCATCATCGACAACCGGGACATCTTCGACGAGGATCAGGCCAAGGGGAACTTCCTCTTCCGGCTGGCCAACACGCTTCACATCACGACCCACCCCTACGTAATCCGCCGCGAGGTCCTGTTCAAGCAGGGCGAGCCGCTCGACTCGCTTCGCCTCGCCGAGACCGCGCGGAACCTCCGCGCCCGCCGTCTCTTCACACAGGTGACGATCGACACCGTGAGGCAGGACGACCGGCTCGCGGCGGTCATCCGGACCCGCGACGGATGGACGACCACGCCGCGCATCAGCTTCTCCTTCGCCTCGGACGGCACCACCACAGCCGTTCTCGGCGTGACCGACCGCAACCTCCTCGGCACGGGGAACTACGGGCGCGCCTGGTGGGTCAAGGGAGTGGACCGATCCGGCTTCGTCCTCCAGACGGCGCTGGACAGGCTGGGCGGCTCGCCGATGACTTTGGGCGGAGGCGTCTTCCTGCTTTCCGACGGAAACTCCGGCAACTGGGCTACGGGTGTCCCGTACCGCGCCTATCCCGACCAAGACGCATTCATGTACAACGGGGAGGCCGCCGACCGACGCGTCCTCCAGTACCGATCGACGAACATCGCGCTGGACACGACGCAGTACCAACGCCGTGCGTTCACCAACCGCATCAACGGGGGCTTCGCACCCATCGCGAACTCCAGGGAGTACCTGCGGGTCGGCGGCACGGCCGAGGTGCGGAACGAGATCTACATCCTCCGGCGGGACACCGCGCTCGCGATCCCCGATACGATCACGGCCACCTTCGGCGGCTACGTGGGATACAGCCGGGCGGACTTCAATCTCGTTCGCTACGTCAACGGCTTCGGTCAGGAGGATGTCAATCTGAGCCGAAGCCTCCATCTCTCCGTCAAAGTCACGCCGGAAGCGTTCGGCTGGGAGAGCATCGGCCTCGGGCCCCGGATCGACCTTTCGGCCGGCACGCGGCTCGGCGCCGGCTTCGCCCGCGGCTGGGTGGTGGCCAACGCCCTGTTCAACTCCGCGGGATTGGACTCGGGCCGCGTCGTGTTCGGCGCGACCGTGGCCGCCCGCCCGAGCCAGGAGTCGAGGCACGTCACGGTCCTCAGCGTGCGCGGCGGCATGCAGGACAACCCGCCGCCGGGCGGGGAGTTCGACCTCGGCTTCAACGCTGCGCCGAGGGGATTCCCCCCACACGCCTTCGTCGGCACTCGCTCCCTCTCCGGCACCCTCGAACACCGGTGGTACGCCTGGGACGGGATCTTCAGGGTGATCAACGTCGGACTGGCGGCCTTCCTCGACTACGGCGGCGCCTGGTATTCCGGGCAGCCGTCGCGATACGGAGGCAACATCGGGATGGGGCTGAGGATCGGCAGCGGCCTCAGTACCGGGATCGGCCGCACCGCCCGGATCGACGTCGCCTACCTGTTCGGGGATGGCGTGACCGGCAGAACCGGCAGCCGCTGGTCCTTCAGCCTCGGACCCAGCTTCGTCTTCTGACGGGCGAGACCAGTCGGGCCTTGTGGCGGCGCGATCCACGCCGTGCTATAGTCGCGCGCCAAGCTCCGCAGCGAACGACCTGGGTCGGTCGAGCGCCCGGGATGATCGAAGGAGATTCCTGATTACTACGAAGGAGATCTACGCGCGATGAAGAAGCTTCTTTTCATGCTGATGCTGGTGTGCTCCGCCGGCGCCGCCCAGGCTCAGGTCGAGTCGGCGGTGGAGATCATGCGCTCGGACGTGCGCACCCAGAAGATCCAGATCCTCACGCAAGCGATGGAGTTCACCTCCGAGGAAGCGGCCGCGTTCTGGCCTCTCTACCGCGAGTACGACAACGCCATGTCGGGTGTGTGGGACAAGCGGGTCGCCAACATCAAGGAGTACGCGGCCAACTTCGAGACGATGACCGATCCGGTGGCCCGGAAGATCATCGAGCAGGCCTTTGCCAACGACGAGGCGCAGTTGGCGGTCGAGAGGGAGTATTTCGAGAGGATCGCCGAGATCCTGCCCGTCACGAAGGCTGCCCGGTTCGTCCAGGTCGAGAACCAGCTGAACCGGATGATCGAGACGCAGATCGGGGCGCAGCTTCCGCTGGTCCCTGATGAGGCGACGATGGATGAGGGGGGCTGCGGCCCGTAGCTCCGTGGCTACCGAGCAGCATCCTTATCGCGCCGACTTGAAGGTCCGGCCCCTGGAAGCCGGGCCGAGGCGTCTTACGGCAAGCGAGACGGCGCGCTAGAACACCGGCGACCAGGCCCGACTGACGATCGGTACGGCGTTGCCTCCACCACCGACGACGCAGGATCCGGTCAAGACCAGGTCTCCACTCAGGTCGCTGACGTCGAGCAGGTTCTGGGCGCCGGCGGGGTCCGGATCGTCCCGGCAGACCAGCTGGCCCTGGACGACGGAATCGTTGTCAATCTCACATTGGCTGCCGGCGTATATGAAACCGGCGAAGTTCGTGCCCCCTACCTCCGGGTAGGCGTGCAACTTCATGTCACCCTCGGTCAGGACTACTAACCCGCTGGGATCGTCGGCGACCATGAAGACCTTCCCGTGCATATCGAGCGAGCCGGAAGTGATGAGAGAGAGGCTCAAGGGACTTGCCGGCGTCCCCAGATCCTCGCTTACCTTAAGGTTCCCGAAGGCACACACTGTACCCGCGGTCAGCTCATCCTTGTCAGGCTCGTACAGATCCTTGTTGTCATCCCACTTCCAGGCCGTGGAGCTCTCCGCCGTGACACTATCGCCCGCCGCGTCGATCACGTAGCCGTTTCGGAGGGTCACGTCGGCGTCCGCGCAGAAGTCCGCCGCCGCCATCGCGGGGATGCTGACCGGATCCGCGTTCTCCTCGGGCGTCACCGTCATCCCCTCCCAGTTGACGATCGCACCGCCGGAGACATCGACGTAGCCGGCGGAGGAGACACGGCCTTCGGTCGTTAACGTGCCCCCGATGCTGATCGACCCGTTCGCCGTCACGTCGGCACAAGCCCCCGTGAGCTCCGGGTCGCCTGAGATCACCAGCGGACCGTTGGCGACGATCGCAGCCGCCGGCGGCCCGGCATCGATAGTGAACATCAGGTTCTGAGCCGAGTAGCCGGTGAACGCGCCTCCGCTCCGGCCCGTGACGTTGAGCAGGTAGAGCTTCTGGCCGGCACCGCCATCCACGCGATAGATGACCGCCCGGTAATCGGCCGATGTCGTTACCGGCCTCCATGCCAGCTCCATGCTCTGACCCGGATCCAGGCCGCCGACCAGGGTATCGTTGGCGAACCCGAGGACCTCCCGGAGCCCCGCTTCGGCGGCGTAGAAGCTCGCCTTCCACTGCGCGTTGGCCCCGGCCGCTCGTCGCTCCGAAGCGGCGGTGCTGAGGGTCGCGGCCAGAAGTCCACCGACGAGCACGAAACCGAAGATCGCCCACAGCAGGACGTAGCCCTGCTCGTTGGCAGCCGGTCTAAGGGCCCGGCCCGCGCTGGCCCTTAGCCTCCTGTTCCGCGGCCCTATCGTCCGCTTCGTACGTCGCACCCGATCATCCCCTCAGCGAGACCCTGGTGCGCAGGGAATCGACCTTGACGCCGTTGTTCCAGAGCTTCTTCACGGTCTCGCCCCGAAGCGCCATCTCGACGCTGGCTACCTCGCCAGCCACGGTGGTTGGGTTCCCGTCTCGATCGTAGTAGAGGAGAACCAGCCCCGAGTCCGTGGGGGACGCCATCGGTCCGGCCAGAAGAGTGTATCCGCTCGAGGAGCCCACCTGGCGGCCGATCCACCACCGACCGTCGGCGTTGAAGAGCGCGAACTCGATATGACGAAACGCCCTGATGGGGGAGCCTATTCCGACTCCGGTCGTATCGCCGGCGAGCTCCAAACGAAGCTCCGCGACGGTGCTGTCACCGTAAGCGCACCCGAAGGTCGACTTCAATCCCCCACCGGAAAGGCCCGTGATCCGAACCGCTCGCCAAGCGTCGTCGGACAGAGCCGCGGAGCCGTAGGCGTAGACCAGGGCGCTATCGCCAACGGTGGGCTTAGAGCCGCCCGACACGTGAGCGATGCCGTAGGTCGGCTGGGACGCCGGGACGGTATCGCACACGACCCCGACGCCCTGAACCGATCGGATCTTGAGGGAGGTGGGGGTGATCTCCACCAAGTCGCCCTCGGCCGCCGACAGCATCCTGAGCTCCGACCCGATCAGCGAGAGCGCGTCCCTGAGGTTTCCTCTCAGCCCGGCCAGCTCCTGCTGCCGGGAATAGTCGCGGTACTGGGGTATGACGACGCCGATAATGCTCGCCACGACGAGCCCCCCCAGCGTCAGGACAACCAGAAGCTCGGGTATCGTGAAACCGGCAGACGAGCGAAGTCCCGTGCGCAAGCGCAGCGTTGCGCACGAGCGGAATCCTGCTGTCGAGGAACCAACCGGTAAGCTCAAAGCTAGGAATCGTAGAGATAGACGACGACGGTGTCCTTGGTCAGGCCTTCCGTCGGCCGGACCTTGTCTACGATGACCAGAACTCTTCCCGCCGTCGCATCGGTCAGCTGCCAGTCGCTGCTGACGTTCGACAGCGTCTGGGTCTGGCTCCCCATCCCGTTGTAACAAGCCTTGATCTGATAGTCCGTGAGCGCGGTGCTTAGAGTAGGACTGGTAGCGTCGTACCCGCTGCAATCGATGCTGCCCTCGGGGGGGTCCGTTTTGAGCCCGGACGTGCTGGCGCTCGCAGCCGCCAGCGTCTCCGAGGCCGCCAGCGTCTCGGCCTGGTACTCGATCGCCGTCCAGTATCGGATCTCCTGCTGGCTGGCCACGCCGATGCGTGCCGAGGTGACCATCGCAGCGCCGCTTCCGAGCACGACCACGGACGTGACGACCAGGGAGACCACCACCTCGAGGGCGGTGAAGCCGTCGTCGCCGAGCCCGGACCTCCATCGCGCCGACCATCTGTTCGATCTGCCCATCTTACTGCCTCTGGATGCGTCCGAGCGCCGTGATCTCGACGCTCGCGGAAAGATCGCCGACGTTGAACACGAGGTGCGCGTCGGGCTCATCGCACGAACCAATCGTGGTGGGTAGGCCCCGCGCCTCGAAACAGAGCATGCTCCGGTCGCTCTCTATGGTCGCGTTGTTGTAAAGCCGGTAGACCCCGCCGAACATGACCTTGTTTGGGCCCAAAGGCGTCAAGCCGCTTCCCAGCGCTGCGGAGGTGTCGATCACCACGAAGTAGCGACCCTTCGACGGGTTGATCTTCAGGCCCGCCACGCGCCCGTACTCCATGGCGACCGAGCGTGTGAGCGCATGTGCCGCTTCGAACTGACTCACGGACCGCCGCAACAGGGTACGTTGATGCTCCCGCGTCACCGGTGGACCGACGATCGCGAGTCCGATGACCATCAGGCTGATGACACACATCATCTCGATCAGCGTGTAGCCTGCGCATCTGCGTTGCCCCTCGTTCAGCATTCCACCGACAGCCCCTCTTGTTAGCGTGCGGCTCGTAGGAAGGGCAAAGATCGCTCCCCACGCCACTTCCAGGTAGTGGATTTCAAACTATTGTATGACAATACGTTACGGCGTTATGAATCCGTACTTCGCCGAAGGGTGAGGCGAGCGTGCCACGAGGTGGTCGTGGAGTTTGCGGCAGACCGTTGCAGACTGCGAGGAGAGGCCGACTCAATCGGAGGGCTGGACTCTCAACCAGCGGATCGCGGCGCGGTTCTCGAGCCGGACCAGCGGCTCCGGATAGGGCTCGTAGAACAGGGAGATGCTCTGAACCTGCTCACCGTTCCTGTAATGGACGACGTAGAGGTCCGAAGCGCCCTGATCTCGGATTTCGGCGTCGACGATCGGGTACTCGGCGTACGTGCCCTCGCCCTGCGAGAACGAGATCGTGGTCTCCGCTATGGAAAGGGTGCGACCGTTATATGGCGCCTCTTCGGCGCCCCAGACTCCCAGCAGTTCGGGCGGAACAGGGTCCCCGCGGCCACCGCAACCCTGCCCGAAGAGGGCGACCGCCAGCAGGGCAGCGCCCGCAATCGACGAGACGGATCCTCCGGGACCTTTATGGGATTTCGTCATTGTGTCACCATTTCGCGTTTCACTCCGCGGTCAGCAGGTGCGCCGGGCTCTTCAGCGCTTCGATCGCGCTCGGCTCGTTGATCGGGGGAGGCCCTGTGTGGCTCCTGGCTCACCATCGGTGCCGCGCCGATCTCTTCGTGCTGAATCAGACGGAC
>CAMYMV010000047.1 GCA_947259585.1 uncultured Gemmatimonadales bacterium
AGGCTGTGAGTCCCGCCGTAGAGGCAGTCCTGCGCGAGCACGTGGTCGCCCGATCGAAGGACCGACAGCAGAACCCCCGAGATCGCCGCCATGCCGCTGGCCGTCACGAGCGCGGCCTCGGCGTTCTCCAACGCCGCCAGCTTTGCGTGGAGGGCCAGATGGTTCGGGCTGTTGCTTAGACGGGCGTACCTGATGTCGTGGTAGTCGGTCTCGCCCTCGTAGTCGTACGTGCTGGTCTGGAAGATCGGCATCGCCACCGCCCCGCCGATCCGGGGCCGGGGCTCGCCCGCATGAACCGCCTTCGTGTCTATCGCCCTGTCGCCGTCCGACATCTCTCCCCTCCTCGGTCAGGGGCCGTACCGCCGCCTCGCGCGCACCTCGATCTCGCGGACCATACTATCCCCTCCGGACACTGCTGGCGCCAGGCCCGGAGAGACCGGATATTCATCGTCCGAATCGAATGCAAACCGAGGAGAGAGAAATGCGTGTAGAGCGTCTGGTCGTGGCAGGAGTCCTAGCCGTGGCATTGTCCGGTGGTAGCGGCATCAGCGTGACGAGCGATTGGGACCCGGGGGTGGACTTCACAAAGTTCAGCACCTTCTTCGTGCTGGACGAGGCGACCGGCGGCGGCGGAATCGACCAGCTGAGCCAGAACCGGATCAAGGGTTCCATCACCAGCAATCTTCAAGCTAAGGGCATGAGTCTGGCGGACAGCGAGAAGGACGCCAACATCGCGGTGGGGTGGCAGGTCACGACGGATCAGCGGTCATCCTTCCAGACCGTCAGTACCGGCTGGGGCGGCTACGGATGGGGCGGGGGCGGTTGGTACGGCGGCGGCATGGGCGGCATGAGCACGAGCCGGACCACCGAGACGCAATACGAGGTCGGCACGCTCGTCATCGCCATGTTCGACGAAGCGAAACAGGAGATGATCTTCACGGCCACGGGCTCCAAGACGCTTTCCAGCGGAAACCAGACGCCGGAGCAGGCCCAGAAGAACATCGACGAAGCCGTAACGAAGATCCTCAAGGACTTTCCGCCCGGAAGCGGTGACTGACGACTCTCGGCGCCTGGCGGTTTCCTCGAACGTAACAGCCGCCTCGTTCAAGCGGGCTCGAGCAACTCATGAACGCCCGTGGTCGCCCTTGACCGCGGGCGTTCACGGCACAGGACGTTCCGCACTGTCGGAGAGCTGACGATGGCCACAAGTATCCAGAGCGTTGAGTACTTCCACACCACGGTCCGAGATCGGCCCGGGGAGGGCTTCCAGTTGTTATCGCAGCTGGCGGAGATGGGCATCGAGCTCCTCGCTTTTTCGGCGGTCCCGCTGGGCCCGCTGTACACCCAACTCACGGTTTTTCCCACGGACTCCGGAAAGCTGACCCGCGAGGGAGGGCGAGCGGGGCTCAAGCTGGACGGACCGCACCCGGCTCTGTTGGCGCAGGGTGAAGATGTGCTCGGGGCTCTGGCCGGGATCTACGAGCGGCTCGCCGCCGCCGGGGTGAACGTCTACGCCTCGACCGGCGTCACGGATGGCCGGGGCGGCTTCGGCCAGATCTTTTACGTGAGGCCCGAGGAATACGAGCGGGCCCGCGCGGCGCTCGACGTCTGATCAGCAGGCCTCCCCCGGGCCGACTGGCCCGGGAGTGGGCGCGCGGCGTCAATCATCCGAGACCTCGACGATCATCTCGATCTCCACGGTGATGTCAAACGGCAGGGACGCCATGCCGACGGCGGCCCGAGCGTGCCTCCCCCGTTCGCCGAACACTTCGACCATCAGGTCCGAGCAGCCGTTGATCACCTGCGAGTGCTGCGTGAAGCCGTCGGTGGCATTGACCATCCCGAACACCCGCACGATCCGGCTCACCTTTGACAGGGCTCCGATCTCATCCTTGAGGGAAGCCAGAAGACAGATGCCCGTACGGCGGGCGCTCTCATAGGCTTCATCGACCGTGCGATCCCGCCCGACCTTCCCCCTGTCCTCATCGGCGAACTCACACGGACCGTGCCCACCTAGAAAGATCAGCTTCCCGGACCGAACCGCCCTGACGTAGTTGGCGACGGGCGCGTACGGCGCCGGAAGCTCGATCCCAAGCTCTTGAAGCCGTTCCTCGGGGGTGGCCGCGTCCTGTCCGGCAGCCGCTTGTCCGACAGCCGCGACCGGCAGGCCGAGCAGGAAAGCGAGGGCGAGAGGCGAGAGGCGCATTCCGACCTCCTGACTGTGATCCTCGACTGGCATGGCAGTGAGTGAGCCCGGCTGGGCTCGGACCAGTGACCTCGGGATTATGAGCGGGTTGGTCTACCTGCACCAGATGACGCCGTAGCCCAACCGGAGCACGATCGGGGAACGGAACGCTGTCGGCTGAAGGGAGCGCCGGCTAGGTTTTTCCGTGAAGGAGGTAGTAACGATGGCAGAAACCATCTCGATCAGCCTGACCGGAGGTTTCGAACTCGGCGGCTGCACCTACCAGGTACCAGAACAGTTTTCCATCGGACAAGTGTCCAGCTATCAGACGCTCCTCAGACCGGTTCCGGACATCCCCGGAGGGACGAAGCTGACCGCGGAGCAGCGGGTCGTCACGGAGACGTACCTTCTGAGGCGGGCGGCCGCGTGTGTGATTCCGGAGTTCCGGATGAGCGTGTCCGAGATGCTCTCTCTCCGCCAGCTGGAGGCCATTCACGGATGGATCGCGGGCCATCGGCCGCAGCTCCACGTCGTTTGACGGCAGCGGCAGGATTTGAATGGGCCCGGCAGGACTCGAACCTGCGACCTTGGGATTATGAGTCCCCTGCTCTGACCAACTGAGCTACGGGCCCGCACCCTACACTAACACAGCACTCTTCCTCTACATGTACACCTGTACAGGTAGAGTACAGCGGTACGGTACACCTTCCCAGCGCCCGAGGGGACCCCCTGGCACCACTACGGCCGGCAGAGCCCGCCCGCGCACCCACCGCTCTGAGACTGTCAGCCGCCTGAAGCGTCCGGCGGGATCCCAAGCGGCCGCGGGGATTCCCGAAGCGAGCGTCGCAGCGACGAGGCCGAGACCGAGGCTCGGCCTCCAAAGCGCGCAGCGAGTCGGAGGGGACCCCGCGACCGCTCCCCAGGATCTCGATCCGCTACAGCGTGCCGTACAGCCGATCCCCGGCATCGCCGAGCCCGGGCAGGATGTAGCCGTGCTCGTTCAGCTCCCGATCCAGCACCGCCGTGAAGACCTGAACGTCCGGATGGTCGTCCAGCATCTTCTGCACGCCCTCCGGCGCCGCCGCGATGCACATCAGCCGCACGCTGTGCGCACCACTGTTCTTCAGGAAGCTGATCGCGGCGCTCGAAGACCCGCCCGTCGCCAGCATCGGGTCGGTGACGATGAACCGTGTCTCCTCCGGATGGGGCGGGATCTTGAAGTAGTAGTCCACCGGTTCGAGCGTGTCATGATGTCGGTAGAGGCCGATGTGGCCCACGCGCATCGTAGGGAGAAGGCGCATGACGCCATCGACCATCCCCAACCCGGCCCGCAGGATCGGTACGAGCGTTATCCGTCGGCCGCGGACACGGTGACCCTTCGCGAGCTCGAGCGGCGTCTCGACCTCGTATTCCTCGGTCTCCAGATCCGCCGTCACCTCGTAGGCCATGAGCATCGCGATCTCATCGACCAGCTCCTGGAACTCCTTCTTCTGCGTGTTGACGTCCCGCAGAAGGGACACCTTGTGTTTCAGGAGCGGGTGGTCGATCACCGTCAGGTTCGGGAAGTCGTGTGCGTCAGCCAGCGTTGGTCTCCTTTCGGCCGCAGATTCCTCGCCTATTCTTCCACATGGATGTGGGGCTGGCCAGCCTCGATCGTCCCCACGACCCTCGCCGCGTAGCCGGCCTCCCCGAGGCTCTCGGCCGCCACCTCCGCCTCCTCCGGTGGCAGGAAGGCCAGCAGCCCTCCCGACGTCTGCGCATCGGAGAGGAGCACCCGAAGCGGCTCCTCCACGCCTTCGCCCCAGGTCACGCACTCCTCGATCGACTGCCGGTTGCGGTCCGTCCCCCCGGGCCGAACGCCTTGGCCGGCCAGCTCCAGCGCTCCCGGCAGCAGAGACGGTGCGGCGGCACGGATCCGGGCGGCCACGGCCGACGCTCGGCAGACTTCGGCCATGTGGCCGAGGAGTCCGTAGCCGGTCACGTCCGTCGCCGCGTGGACGGCGTACCGGCTCAAGATCTCGGCCGCCTCCCGGTTGAGCCGACGCATCGAGCGAACGGCTTCGGCTACGGCCTCTTCGCTCGCTAGCCCCCCCTTCAAGCCGGTCGATATAACCCCGGTCCCGAGGGCTTTGCCGAGGAGGATCGCGTCGCCGGGCCGCGCTCCGCTCTTCCGCCACAACAGCTCGGGATCCACCAGCCCGAGGGCTACCATGCCGAACTTCGGCTCCGGATCGTCGATCGAGTGGCCGCCCGCCACCGAGATCCCCGCCTCGGCGCAGGTCTCGGCCGCCCCTCTGAGAATCGCGCCGACGATCTCGGCGCCCAGCTGGTCTAGCTGCACCGCCAGCACGTTGAGCGCGAAGAGCGGGCGCGCCCGCATGGCGTAGAGGTCGCTCAAGGCGTTCGCCGCCGCGATGGCCCCGAAGTCCTCCGGCTCATCCACGATCGGCGTAAAGAAGTCCAGGCTCGCGACGATCGCCTGATCATCTCCCAGGCGATACACCGCGGCATCGTCGGGCGACTCGAGACCGACGAGCAGGCTCGGGTCTTCCCTCAGCTCAACGAAACCCAGAACGTGTTGCAGGTCCTCCGGACCCAGCTTGCACGCTCACCCGGCTCCGTGAGAGTATTGAGTGAGTCGAACGCGTTCAGCCGAAGGCGTGTTCATGCCGGAAGCTACCGACCCCGCGAAGCCGCCTGCAACGCGAGACCGATGAAGTGGCACAGGAGCCGGGACCCCGGAGACGAGGACCGGCTACGCGAAGAGATGGTCGAGCACCAGATCCGCCGACGCGGGCTCCGAGACGAGTCCGTGCTGGCGGCGATGCTCGAGGTGCCACGCCACCTGTTCGTCGAGTCGCGCTGGGTGGCGGAGGCCTACGGGGACCACGCCTTTCCGATCGGGCACGGGCAGACGATCTCGCAACCCTACATCGTCGCGCTCATGACCAGCCTGCTCGAGCCGGCGGCCGGCCTCAGGGTCCTCGAGATCGGCACGGGCTCGGGGTACCAGGCCGCGATCCTGGCGGCCTGCGGACTGGAGGTCTACTCGGTCGAGCGCATCCCCGAGCTGTCGGAGTTCGCGCGCGCCAACCTGGCGGCGGCCGGCTACCTCGAGCGGGTGCACATTCACGTGGGAGACGGAAGCAAGGGATGGCCGGAGGAGGCGCCCTTCGACCGCGCGATCCTGACGGCCGGCGCACCAGACGTCCCGCCAGCGATCGTGGAGCAGCTCGCTCCGGGTGGAGTGATCGTGGCGCCCGTGGGCGACTACGGCCTGCAGACGATCTACCGGTATCGCGACGTGAACGGCGAGCTGGATCGGAAGCCGATCGAAGGGGCCCGTTTCGTCCCGCTCATCGAGTCGGCGGAGGAAACGCCGACCGAGGGGCCAACGCGGCAGGATGAGCCTCGGCATGAGACCTCAGACGACGTAGAAGATAAAGAGCCTTAACCTGCAGTTGTACTACCAGTTACGCTCGACCACCGGGTCTCGGAGCCGGCCTCGTCGCAGCGTCTTGTCTCGCACGTCGTCCTCGGCCCCGGCGGCCTGGCGAAGCAGCTGCTCGGCCTCCTCGCGCGTCAAGCTCGGCGCCTGCCCTCCGGGCTCGGCGGGGCCCTGCTGCCCGGCGGATCCACCGGCACCCCCCTGGTCCTGATCCTCGTCCTGGCTCGACCCGCCGCCCCCCGCCGATGCCTCCTCCAGCCAGCGATTGACGAGCTCCAGATTCCAGCGGGTGCTGGGGTCCTCCGGGTCCTCGCGCAGGACCTCCCTGAACGCGTCCCGGGCTGCCATCAAGCGCTGGCGCCTCTCATCGTCGGCGGCTTCCCCATCGGGATGCCCCTCCATGGCGTTCGCGATACCCAGGTTGTAGCGGGAGAAGCGCTGGACCTTGCCTTCCGCCTCCTCCGCCGCCCGCGCCAGCTCCGTCCGGGCCTCCGGCCACTGCTCGGCCGTCAGGTAGGCGGTACCGAGGTTGTACCGATCCCGCGGGTTCTCCGAGCTCTCCGCCCGGGCACGGTACTCCGCGATCTTTTCGGCCGTCTCGTCGCGACCCTCTACCACATCGGAGGGCACACCGCGCTCCGCCTGCGCACGCTCTGCCCGAGTACGTTCCGCCTCCGCACCTTCTGACTGCACCCCATCCTCCTGGGCGCGCGCCGCGATCGGCGCGCGAAGCAAAGCCAGGACGAAGGCGGCGAGCATCAGGGCGGCCATCCCCGGGATCGCGAACCTGGGTGCCGCCATCGCCCGCCGGCTGATCCTGGTCATCAGGACCTCCTCGCCACGAAGCCCTCGGCCCAGAGCGCCAGGAAGGCTAGCACGAGGAAGATGTTGGCGGCGCCCGCGCTCGTGGGCCGATCCTCGATTCCCGCGAGGCTGAGCCTGGAAACGATCTGCGGAACGACGTTCCCATCGGCCTCCGTGTAGGTGCCGCCCGTCTCCCGGGCGATCGCCTTGAGCGACGCATCCTCGAGCCGCGTCGTCACGATCTCTCCGTCCGCATCCCGCAGGAAGCTGCCCGGAGGGCCGGCTCGCCGCCCGGCCAGACCCACGGCGGCCGCCGCCGAGATCCGTCCTCCCTCGGACGTGCCGAGGCCTATCGCATGGATCTCGACGTGCTCGCTGGACGCGCGCTCGGTCGCCTCGAGGAGCTCTTCCATCTCGCCTTCGGTGGATTCACCATCGGTGAGCACCACGATCGCCTTGCGCGTGTCTTCCTCTCCGCCTCCCAGGACCTGCAGCGCCTGGGTGAGGCCCGAGGCCAGCGCCGAGCCGCCTCTGCCGACGACGGCGGGATGGACGCTCTCGGCATACATCAGCGCCGCGTCGCGGTCGGTGGTAAGCGGCGACAGCACATATCCGCGACCGGCGAAGTAGACGATGCCGATGCGCCCCGGCAGGGCCGCGATGAACTGGCGCGCCAGGTCCTGTTGGACGGCGAGACGGGTCGGCGTCAGGTCGTCGGCCAGCATCGAGTTGGAGGCGTCCAGAACGAGGACCGTCTCCAAGCTGGCCGGGTCCTGTTGCTCGTCGTCATCCCGGTTGTCGCCCAGCACGGCGAAGCCGAGCGCCACGATTCCGACCGCCAGCGCCACCCCACGAAGGGCGGTGAGAATGCGGGACGGCTCTCCGACGAGAAGCCGGATGACCCGTTGGTCGGCAAGCCGCTCTCTCTCCCGGCGCGCCCGCCAGACCGCGGCCCCCCGGAGCGCGAGGACCAGCATGACCACCAAAACGACGAGCGCCGGCTTCATGCGTGCAACACCCTGAGCCCGCGCGTCGCCGCGCCGGCAAGCTCCAGAAGAAGAAGCCCGACGGCCAGCCACAGCAGCTCGGGCCGGAGGGCGACGCTCTCTACGGTCCTGATCTCACGAATCGGCGCCGTCTCCAGCTCGTCGATTCGCCGGTAGATGCGGGCGAGCGCCTCCGGATCGGTGGCGCGGAAGTAGAGGCCGCCCGTCGCGCTCGCGATCGACTCGAGCAGCTCCTCGTTCACCCTCACCTGGACGTTGGCGTACTGGTAGCCGTAGGCCGTTCTGGCGATCGGTACCGGAGCCACGCCGTCCCGGCCGACCCCGATCGTATAGACCCTGATCCCCAGCGCTTCGGCCGCTCCGGCCGCATCCAGCGGCGCGATCGTGCCGCTGTTGTTGTCCCCATCGGTGAGCAGGATCACGACCTTGGAGCTCGATTCGAGCCCGCGCAGCCGGTTGGCCGCCGTGGCGAGCGCCACCCCGATCGCGGTGCCGTCCCTCAGCTGGCCGACGTCCAGCTCCTCGACCGCCGACAGGACGATATCGTGATCCAGAGTCCCCGGGATGACGGTCAACGCCTCGCCCGAGAAACTCACGAGGCCGATCCAGTCTTCCTCGCGTCCGTCGATGAAGCGCTGCACCTCCCGCTTTGCGATCGCCAGACGATTCTCCGGCCTGAAGTCCTCCGCCAGCATCGAGCTTGAGATGTCGACCACGAGGACGATCGCCACTCCCTCCGTCACCTCTTCCACCTTCTGGAACAGCCTCTGAGGCTGAAGGAGGGCGGCCAGGATGAGGACGAGGGCGGCCGTGCGCAGCACGGGCTGCCAGTACCACCAGAGCCAGCGAAGCGGACTCGACGCGGTGTGCAGCAGCGACGTCTGCGTGTACGGCACCCGAACGCGCCGGCGGGAGGCGAGCCACCAGCCCAGGGGAATCAGCGGCAGGAGGAGCAGAAAGCCCCAACCGGAGAAGCTGAGCCCGCTCATGACGCCTCCGTCTTTACGGGCTCTGCGGGCTCGACCGGCTCTACCGGCTCGATAGGCTCGTGCCTCGAGGCGATCCAGGCTCCGCACGCGTCCGAGGCCTCGATCGGGCCGCCGTAGCCGCCGCCCAAGCGGGCGAAGCGGACGCGGGCCGAGTAATAGAGGGCGTTGGCCAGACCCCGGTTGCCGTTCACGACCGCGCGGGTCGGGACCCCCGGTGCCCAGGCCTCGGTGGCCTCCAGATACCTTCGCAGCACCGCCTCGAGGCCATCGCAGAACGCATCGAGAGCCAGGTCACCCGCGCGCCAGCTCGCCACCAGCTTCTTGAGCTCCTCGAGGGCCCGTTCCCAGGCCGTCAGCTCCCGGGTGTCTTCTTCGGGCTGCTCTTCCTCTCGCTTTCGGTATTTGCGGTAAGCCCACAGAGCCACGAGCAGGGCGATCAGGGCCAGGATGATCAGCAGCGGGAACGGCAGCGGGCTCAGGTAGGGGAGCGCCTGCCGGAGCTCGAGCCCCTCGATCTCCGCGGGAAGCACCGTCTCCACCGTCAGCGTCGGAACGGGCACGAGGATCTCGAGCGGCTCCGCGTCATCCTCCGAGAGGAACACCGCCACCTTGATCGGCGGCACCTCGTGCTCGCCCGCCGTCCACGCCACCATTCTGTAATAGGCGCGGGAGGCCCCGCTGCGCGGCCGCCGGCGGCCGATCTCGGCCTCGTCGGCCTGCTCCAGGTTCTCGGTCGTTTCGAGCACGCCCGGCAGACGGACCTCGGCTCCTCGCGGGCTCGTCACCGTCACGCCAACACGAAACGGCTCGCCCACGTGGACCGTGTCCGGGAACAGGGCGGCGGCGGCGCGAACCTCGTCCTGACCCGCCGAGGTCCCGGGGAAGCTCAGAACCAGCGCGACCGTGCCGAGGGCGAGAGGTGCGAGGCCGGCGGCCGGCCTTCTCCCCCGACAGACGCCACCTCGCCCGGCGCGTCTCATCGGCGTCGCGCCCGCGCCCGCGCGCCGAAGAAAGCCGCCAGCTCGGGCGCGTAGGAGGCGTTGGTCCGAAGCTCGATCTGGTCGATCCCGGACCGCCGGATCCCGCGCTTCGTCTCCTGTCGTTGCTCCTCCGCCAGGCCGTGCAGGCGGCGGCGCATGCCGACATCGGCCAGATCCGCGATCTCGCGGACGCCCGTCTCCGGGTTCTCGACCTCCACGAGGCCGGACCGCGGGAGATCGAACTCGGCCGGATCGTGAATCTCGATCGCCACGACGTCGTGTCGACCCGCGGCGGCGCGCAGCGCCTGCTCGGGTTTCTCACCCAGGAAGTCGGAGATGACGAAGATGAGCGAGCGGACCTTCAGGTAGCGGTTCGCGGCATCCAGCGCCGCGTCGAGATCGGTTCCCTTCCCCTCGGGCCGAAAGCGCAGGAGCTCGTACAGAAGGCAGAGCACCCGACCTCGTCCCCGGGTCGGAGGGAGGAAACGCTCCACCCTGTCGGTGAAAAGGAGCAGGCCGACGCGATCGTTGTTGCGGGCCGCGGCCAGCGCCAGCACCCCCGCCACCTCGTACGCCAGCTCCCGCTTGAGGCGGCGGCGCGTCCCGAAGTCGGTCGAAGGGGAGACATCGACGATCAGAAGGACCGTCAGCTCGCGTTCCTCCACGAAGCGCTTGACGAAGGGGCGGCCCATCCGAGCCGTGACCTTCCAGTCGATCGAGCTGAACGGGTCGCCAGACTGGTAGGCGCGAACCTCGGAGAACTCGATCCCGTGCCCTCGGAAGACGGAGTCGTAGGCGCCGAGCGCGCGCCCATCGACGAGCCTCCGCGCCTTCAGCTCGAGCCGGCGGGCCCGAGCCGCCAGCTCGGCGCTCCGAACCGCCAATTCATCGCCGGGGGTCGCGCGCTTGCGCCACAGCCCGATCACGGCACGGACACGGTCTCCAGCAGACGGTCCAGCACGGCCTCGGAGCTCACCTGCTCCGCTTCGGCCTGGAAGGTCAGCACGATGCGGTGCCGAAGCACGTCCCGGGCGACCCGCTGCACATCCTCGGGAAGCACGAAGGGCCGCCCCTCGAGAAAGGCGTGGGCGCGCCCGGCGCGCGCCAGGTAGATGCTCGCGCGAGGGGAGGCGCCGTACTCGATCCACTCGTCGACATCGGCGATCCCCGCCGCCTGCGGGTCGCGGGTCGCCAGCACGAGATCGAGGATATAGTCCTCGATTCGCTCGTCCAGGTAGATCTCGGGCAGGCGCTCGCGGACCTCGAGGATCTGTTCCGGATGCACGACCGAGTCGATCGGCGCCAGCCGCTCCGTCACCATCCGCCGCATCACCTCACGCTCCTCCTCCCGACTCGGATAGTCCACGTGGACCTTGAACATGAAGCGGTCGACCTGTGCCTCGGGAAGCGGATAGGTGCCCTCGTGTTCGATCGGGTTCTGCGTGGCCAGGACGAGGAAGGGGCGGGGCAGCTGGTAGCTCTTGTCACCGAGCGTGACCTGTCGCTCCTGCATTGCCTCGAGGAGAGCCGACTGAACCTTCGCGGGGGCCCGGTTCACCTCGTCGGCCAGGACGAGGTTGCTGAAGATCGGCCCGCGCTTCGGGACGAACTCGCCGGTCTTCTCGTCCCAGATCAACGTCCCGATCAGATCGGCGGGCAGAAGATCGGGCGTGAACTGGATCCGGCGGAAGGTCACGTGGAGCGCGTCGGCGAGCGTGCGCACCGCGAGCGTCTTGGCCAGGCCCGGTACGCCCTCGAGGAGCACGTGGCCACCCGTCAGGAGTCCTATCAGCAGACGATCCACCATCTGCCTTTGCCCGACCACCCGGGCCGCCACGGCTTCCCTGATGTCCGTCAGAAACCCGGATGCATCGCCGATCTCGCCGGTCAGCTTGGCGAGCTCCGCCTCGGACAGCCGCTCGGCAAGTCCCGTTTGATCCGTCATCCGATCACATCCATGGGCACATGCCCCTTTCTGGTCTCACCCGACACTTCACCGTGTGGCGCGAGCCCCCTTGTCCTCGACTCGGAACACGAAAGCCGCCAGCGCTCCCGGCCGAATCGCCCCCGTTCGGGCCCGTGGATCCAAATCGCGATCGGACCCCTGCTCGGCACCCATGCCGTCTACCTGATCGCGCACGAAGGCGGCACAGCGCTCCCGCCATTTCACCCAGGACACGGCGCGAAGATCCACCCAGCCCTGGCTCGCGTAACGCGAGTCGCGCAGCGCCTCTCCGGGCGGCGGCCGGACCTTGATTTCCGGGCCCCGGAGCATCTGCCTTCCGTCCGGCAAAAGGATCGGAAGCCCGATAGAGACGATGCTCGAGCGCAGGTCACGATCCGTCTCGATAAGCTGCGCAGCCCGGCCGGCCATCTCCTTCTCGTCCAGCTGCGCGGCCGACCGCACGTCGTCGAACAGCTCTCGGAGTATGGCCGCCTCGAACAGCAGCTTGCTGAGGCGCGGCGGGCCCAGCATCTCGAAGGCGATCGACCTGACCCCGTGCTCCTGTTCCAACTCCTCCATGCGCCGCAGCGCCGCTTCGCGCATCACGCCGCCGCGGTAGGTCGGCCCGGAGGAGGACGCGTCGAGAGCCGCGACGATGTCCCGGCCGGTCGCTCGCCCGACTATCTCATCGATCGTCGTCTCGGCGATCTCCTCCGGCGTGATGATCTCCATCATCTGCAGCTCGGAGATCGCCTCGAACTCCGCGAGACTGAACAGCCCGTTCTCGCCCGCATCCAGGAAGACCGATTCGATGGCGTCTTCCAGCCGCTCGCACACCTTGTCGGTCGGCCCCTCCAGTGCCTCCTCAAGGACGACCGGTGCGACCGCATCGTAACGCGGCATCGGCCGCCGGCCGCGCAGCACCGGCCCGAACGCGATGCTCTGCCAGGCTATCGCGGCCGTGGGCTTCACCTCTTTGACGACCGGGGCATCCGGTGTCCGCGCCATGAGGAACAGGAGCAGCGAATGCGCGCCCGCCACGCTCGCCTTGGCGAGCAGCGAGCGGGAGGGACGCTCCTCGGAGTGCGTGAAGGGGACGTTGAGGCCCATTCCTCCGGTTCCCGACGTGCCGATCTTCAGGTAGACCCGAGTCTTCCCCCGCCGCATCCCTTCCAGTAACAGCTGCACGTGCCGGATAAGCTGCGGCAGATAGAGCATCGTCAGGTGCGCCTCGACCTCCGCCGAGTAGACCCGCTTTTCCGCCGCCGCCTCGCGCAGACGCTGAGCCGATTGGAAGAGCGACTGGTAGGCGATCGCGGTCGCCGTGTTGATGCAGTCGATGACGATGTGGGGGCGGTGACGCTGGAGCAGGGAGAAGAGGGTCGAGTTTTCGAACGCCTCCTCGTTCAGCTCTCCGAAGATGTCTTCGACGAGCTCCCTCCGAAGCTCGTCGGTGTCGAGGATCTCCTGCCTCGAAAGCTCGCGGTGCTCGCGCCGGACGAAGATGTCTCCCCACTCGGGGATCATCTCGATCTCATCCGCCCCGGGCACGCTACGCAACGCGTCAACGGCCTCCCGCGCTTCCTCCTCCCAGAGACCGCCGACGACGATTCGCGCGGGTCTCATCGGAATCAGCTTGCGAGCGATCGCCGAGCCGACGAGCCCCGATCCGCCGAGGATCACCACGACGCGATCAGCTATGTCCACACTTCACTCCCCTCTGTCTATGTCGAGTCAGCCGTCGAGTCCGCGGTACTCATCCTGTCGGATCGCCACGCAGCGCGGCGATCTCCTTCTCGGAGAGATCTCTCCACTCCCCCGGCCGAAGCCTGCCGAGCTCGATCGGCCCGAGGGCCAGCCGTTTCAGAGACCTGATCTTCACACCCAGGGCCTTCATCATGCGGCGGACCTCCCGGTTTCGCCCCTCGTGCAGCTCGAGCTGCAGCGTAGCCCCTCGTCGGCCCCGACCGGGATCCAGCCGAGCCTTGTCGGCGGCGGCGAGGCCGTCCTCCAGCTCGACGCCGGCCAGCAGCCTGTCCGTCAGGCCGGCCGGAGGAGGCTCGAGTAGAGCCACCTCGTATCGCCGCGGCGTCTCCGAGCTCGGATGCAGGAGCCGATGGGCGGCCTCCCCCTCGTTCGTGAGGAGCAGGAGCCCCTCGCTCATAATATCGAGACGCCCGACATGAAACAGCGGGCGCAGGTCGGCCGGCAAGAGGTCGTACACGGTGGGCCGCTTTTGGGGATCCTCCCTCGCGCATACGTAGCCGGGAGGCTTGTGGAGCGCGATCCATCGCGCCGAGGAGGGCTCGACCCGCCGGCCGTCCACCTCGACGACGCTCTGCGGCCCTACCCGGGTGCCGGCACGGAGGATGACCTCTCCATCCACGCGGACGCGGCCGGCGGCGATCAACTCCTCGCAGGCTCGCCTCGACGCGACTCCCGCCCGGGCGAGGTACTTCTGCAGCCTGATTCCCTCGGTCAAACGGTGGCGGGCTCTTGCGTGTCCGGCTGTGCCGCGTCGTCCGTCTCGTCTGGCTCAACGTCGGGTGAGGGGCTCACCTCCGCATGCCTCGGCGAATCGGCCCCGCCTTCGGGCGCATCTGCCTCCGGCTCCGTCGCGGCCTCCACCTCGGCCTCCGGCTCGCCCGCGGCTTCGTCCCCTTCGTCGGCCTCTGCGATCTTCGCCTCGGTGGCCACGGCCTCGGTGGGGACCTCGAGCGTCCGCTCGGCCTGCAGGGTCACGGGCAGGTCCTCGAGCCGCGGCAGGTCGGACAGGTCCCTCAAGCCGAAGTGGTCCAGCAACCGTCGGGTCGTTCCGTAGAGGAGCGGCCGGCCGAGGCCTTCGCCCCGTCCCACGACGTCGATCAGCTCCCACTCCTGAAGCGTCCGGAGAACCGTCGTCGAGCCCACTCCTCGGATGTCCTCGATCTCCACGCGGCTGATCGGCTGTCGGTAGGCGATGATCGCCAACGTCTCCAGCGCGGCCGGCGAGAGACCGTAGGTGCGCGGGACGGAATCGAATCGCTCCAGGTAGGGCGCGTATTCCGGCCGGGTGAGGATCTGGTATCCGTCGCCCAGGTTGTAGATCTGGAACGAGCGGTCGCTCCGCTCGTACTCCTCGCGGAGCTCGCCCAGAGCGTCCTGCACCATCTCGACGGTCAACGATTCATCGGCGCGCGCGATGTCGCGTGGGGTAAGCGGCGACTGGCTCGCGAACAGCGCGGCCTCGACGATTTGGGCGGGCCTCATCTCTCCTCCTCGGCGATCTCGGTCACCCGCTTTCCGCGCAACAGGAAGATGGAACCGAACGCGCGGACCTGCTCCAGCCGAATCACCTGCTTTCGAGCGAGCTCCAGGCTCGCCAGCAGCGCGGCGACCGCGTGCTGTCTGGTGCCCCACGGCTCGAACAGCTTGGTGAAGGCCAGACGCTTTCCCTTCCGGAGGAGCTGCCGGACGAGCGCGATCTTCTCGGCCACCGTAACCCCCGGCAGCGGCGCCCGATGGATCCGGGCCGCGGCCCGCTCGAGCGCCCGGCGCGCCGCCTCCATGAAGTCCACGACACCGATGTCGATCTGCCGCTCGAAGTCCTCCTGCACGACTCTCGGCTCCACGAAGCCTTTGCCGAAATGGCGCGACCTGTCTCCCTCGGCGCTCGAGAGGACGTGGGAGATCTCCCGGAAGTGCTCGTACTCGAGAAGCCGCCGGACCAGCTCGGCCCGCGGATCCTCGTCCCACTCGATCTCGCCCGATCGGGGAAGCAGCAGCTGCGCCTTGATCCTCACGAGCGTGGCCGCCATCTCCAGGAACTCGCCGGCCTTGTCCAGATCCAGCTGCTCGATCCCCTCATCCAGTGCGAGCTGGAATTGGTCCGTGATCCGTGAGATCGGGATGTCGAAGATGTCGATGTCCTGGGATCGGATCAGGTGCAGGAGGAGATCCAGGGGACCGCTGAAGCGCTCGAGATCGACGACGAAGGGCTCGGCTCCGCCCAGGTCGCGCGGCCGGGGGATCGCCTGGATCGTGGAGCCGGTCATGAGCAGGGCCTCAGGCTACGCCGTCGATAACACCCCGCGCGATCTCCATCAGAAAGCGCACGGGAAAGAGCACCGTCCCCGTCCCCAGCAGACCGGGAACGAGGATCACCAGGAAGAGCAGGACCATGCCGTATCGCCCGACCTCGCGATAGCGCGCACCCAGAGCCGGTGGCAGCAGATGATAGAGAAGATGCGAGCCGTCGAGCGGCGGGATCGGAATCAGGTTGAAGATCCCGAGCAGCAGGTTCAGAAAGAGCCCGAACTCCGACATCCGTCGGAGGCCGCCGGCCAGCCCGGGTGCGCTCGCCTCCACGCCTGCCGCAGAGAGGCCGAGCGCGGCCAGGAAGAAGACCAGCGCGAGGAGGAAGTTCGCCGTCACGCCGGCGATCGAGACGAGGATGTCCCCCCTCCGGTAGTTCCGGAAGTTGCGCGTGTTCACCGGTACCGGCTTGGCCCAGCCGATGATGAACCCGGCCTGGCTGAAGAAGAGGAGAAGCGGTACGAGCACCGTCCCGACGGGGTCGATGTGCGGCAGCGGGTTGAGCGTGAGGCGGCCCAACATGAGCGGCGTCGGATCGCCCTGGGAGACGGCGACTCGGGCGTGGGCGTACTCGTGGGCCACCACGGAGATCAGCAACACGGGAACGAAAAGGAGGAGTGCGTCGTAAGAGGCCATCACGCGCGGCTTTTCTTGATCTCGCCCCGCGCCGCCGATATAATTCGCGGCCGTCTTGCCGGTTGTTCAAACGCGAAGTAACGCCAAAGAGGATAGACCACGTGCCGAATTCAATGAGCGCCCGGAAGCGGCTGCGGCAGGCTTCCAGGAAGCGCCACCACAACCGCCAGACCAAGTCGGCGATCCGCACCCGCATGCGTGCCCTGCTCGAGATGGAGAGCCCGGACGAGGCGCAGGGCGCCCTCTCCGACCTCTACTCCATGCTCGACCGTGCCGCCGCCCGGCGCGTGCTGCATCCCAACACGGCTGCCCGCAAGAAGGCACGGCTGGCCCGTCACGTGGAGCAGATCTCCGTCTGATCGTCGAGGGGCGGCCCCACGAACGGCCGCCCTAACGTTTCTCCTCCGAGCCCTTTACGTCTCCTTCCGCCGCTTCCGCCGCGGGCTCCTCATCGAGCATCGCCGACACGGCGTCCAGACGATCGATCTCGTCCATCGATAGGGACTCGAGAAACTCCAGGTCATCCAGGTAGTCTCCACCTTCGGCCTTCGCCGCGGCGTCGGCGGGACTCTCCACGATCGACTCTGCCGAGTCATCGGCGACAGCCTCGGCAGCAACCTCGGTTTCGGCCGGCGTCTCCTCGGTCGAAGGCTCCGCCGCTTCTTCGGCCTGCGCGGCCTCGGCTTCCCTGGGCTTCGACGCTTCGAGCGCTTCGCGCCACCTGGCCTCGGCGTCTTCGCCCCCTTCGGGGCCAGCCGTCTCCTCCGGCTCGGCGCCAACCTCCTCGGACTCGAGGATCGCCTCTTCCGCCGCTTCGGCGGCGCGGGCGTCGGCGACGGCCACCGCAGCGGCTGCGGCCGCTGACTTGGTCTTCTCGACCGCGCCCTCCACACCCTGTTCGGGGCGGCCGCGCGCGGTGCCCCAGGTCGGGTCCGTCTTCTCGGCGGATCCCGATGGCTCCGGCTCGGCCGCACCCTCCGCGACCGCGCTCCCGGAGGCGGCCGCTCGCAGGCTGCTGAGCACGCCGACGACCTCTTCCAGCTTCGTCAGGGCGTCCTGGTCCGACTTCAGCTCGGCGTCGAGAGAGGCCAGCCTCTCTTCGTGCTCCGACTTGTGCTTCCGGAACTCGGCTTCCTTGAACTCGCCGACGGCGAAGCGCAGCTGCGCCTCCTCCAGCTCCGCCGCCCTGTCGTCCCGGTCCGACTCGAGGACGGTGACCCGCGTCTTATGCTCTTCCAGCGCCGTCTCCATCTCGGACCTGTGAGCGGTGAGCTCCGCCTCCTGACTTCGGAGCCGCTCCTCGTAGTCCCCGCGGACGCGATCGTAGACCTCCGGACGGACGGTGCCGCTCAACTCCTCCAGCTTGGCCAGCCACTTTCCGAGGGTGGCCCGATGCTCGAGGAGCTCCGTGATCTTCTTCGGTATGACGTCCTGCGACTTCTGCTTCTCACTCATCGATTCGTCCTGGTCTTAGACACTACCCTGCCCCACGTACGGCGGGGCCTCTTCGCGGACCGGCGACGCCTCCTTCGGGAGCTCGTAGCGACGCTCCCCATCGACCCAGGTGGCCCTCACCCGGCCCACCAGCTCCTTCTTGACGAAGGGGGTGTTCCGGCTACCGGACACGAACGTCGACGCATCCACGGTCCATCGCTCCGCGGGATCGAAGACGACAATGTCGCCGCGGGCACCCGGCCGCAACGTGCCCACGTCCAAGCCCATGATGCGCGCGGGGGCGCACGAGAGCCGATCGACGAGGCCACCAAGCGACAGGCGTCCCGACTCGACGAGCTCGATCAGCGCGACACCGAGCGCCGTCTCGAGACCCACCACGCCGAATGGCGCGTCGTCGAACTCGCGCTCCTTCTCCTCGTAGTGGTGGGGAGCGTGGTCCGTCGCGATCACGTCGATCGTCCCGTCCACGAGGGCATCGAGAAGGGATTCCCGATCCTCCTCGGTCCGCAGCGGAGGGTTCATCTTGGCGTCCGTCCGGTAGCCGCGGACGGCGTCTTCGGTGAGGGCCAGGTGATGCGGCGTGACCTCCGCGGTCACGTGAGCTCCGCGCTCCTTGGCGCGACGAATCTGCTCCACCGCCTCCCGCGTCGACACGTGGCAGACGTGGAGGTGTCCGCCCGTGAGCTCGGCGATGCAGCAGTCGCGGGCCACCATGCCGGCCTCCGCGGCATTCGGCGCGCCCGTCAGCCCCAGCGCGGTGGCCACCTTCCCCTCGTTCATCACGCCGCCGCACGAGAGGTCCGTGTCCTCCGCGTGCTGGAGGACCGGAATGCCGAAGGTCTGGGTGTACTCGAGAAGGCGGCGCAGAAGCCCGGCGTGCCAGATCGGATTCCCGTCGTCCGAAACGGCAACCGCGCCGGCGGCAACGAGCTCGCCGACCTCGGTCATCTGCTCTCCCTGGAGCCCGCGCGAGGCCGCCCCCACCGGGTAGACCCGGGCGCCCCCCGCACGCTCGCCGGCGGCCCGCACGAAGCCGACGGCCGCCGGATCGTCGATTGGTGGATCCGTGTTCGGCATCGTCCAGACGGTGGTAAACCCGCCGGCGACGGCCGCTCGCGCGCCGCTCTCGATCGTCTCCTTGTGCTCGTCGCCGGGCTCGCGGAAGTGCACGTGAACGTCGATAAAACCCGGAGCCACGACGAGGCCATCCACGTCCACGACCTCGGCATCATCGGGACCGACGATGCCCGGACCGCAGGCCTCGATGCGGCCGTCCCGGATCAGGAGCGCCCCTGGCCCGTCCAGTTCCTGCGAGGGATCCAGCAGCCTTCCTCCCGTGATCAGCACCGGCCGGCTCATTCCCCCGCCTCCTTCGCCGATTCGGCGCGCTCGGGGCTGCCTCCGGCGAGCAGATAAAGGACGGCCATGCGGACAGCCACTCCGTTGGTCACCTGCGGCAGGATGAGTGACCACGGGCCGTCCGCGACATCGGAGTCGATCTCCACCCCTCGGTTCATCGGCCCCGGGTGGAGGATCGCGATATCTCCGGGCGCTCGCTCGAGTCGCGCCCGCGAGACGCCGAAGAAGCGGTTGTACTCGCGAAGCGAGGGCACGAAGCCGCCGACCATCCGCTCGAGCTGAATCCGAAGGATGTAGAGGACCTCGGCCCACTCGATCGCCTCCTCCACTCGTGAGAGCACCGTCACGCCCAGCTCCTCGATGCCGAGCGGGATGAGCGTCTTCGGTCCGCACACGGCGACCTGGGCGCCGCAGCGCATCAGTCCCCAGATATCAGAGCGGGCGACGCGCGAATGGCGGACGTCACCGACGATGCACACGCGGCGGCCCGCTATCGAGCCGAGTCGGTCCCGAATCGTCAGCAGATCCAGCAGTGCCTGCGTCGGGTGCTCGTGCTGGCCGTCTCCCGCATTGATGACGTTCGACGGGATCCGGTCGGCCAGGAACTGCGCCGCCCCGGCGGAGCTGTGCCGGATCACGACCATGTCGATCCGCATCGCCTCCAGGTTGCGAGCCGTGTCGACCAGGCTTTCCCCCTTCTCCACGGAGGAACCGGCCGAGGCGATGTTGACGGTATCGGCGCTCAGACGCTTCTCGGCGAACTCGAACGAGATTCGGGTCCGGGTGGAAGGCTCGAGGAAGAGGTTGACGATGGTCTTTCCGCGAAGGACAGGGACCTTCTTGATGCGCCGCTCGCTGATCTCTTTGAACGGCTCGGCGGTGTCCAGAATCCCCTCGATCTGCTCGCAGGTGAGCCCCTGGAGTCCCGTCAGGTCCTTACCGAGGCCGAGTCCGTCGGCGCCGGCATTCGTGGGTTTGGCCGTCATTTCTTCCTTTCGACCGGGACGCGTCGAACGCTCAGCTCGCCATCGATGCTGGGCACGCTGACGGCGATCTCCTCGCCGGGCGCCACCTCGAAGCGGCAGCCCAGATAGTCCGGCTGGATCGGGAGCTCGCGCCCGCCTCGATCCACGAGGGTGCAGAGCTCGATCTTCCTCGGGCGTCCGAAATCGGAGAGCTCGTTCAGCGCGGCCCGCGTGGTGCGCCCCGTGTGGAGCACGTCATCCACGATCACCACGTGCAGGCCCGTGATCTCGACCGGCAGCTCGGTGGAGCCGATCACGGGCTTCGGACCGATCTGGGCGAAGTCGTCCCGGTAAAGTGTGATATCCAGTGAACCGGTGGGGATTGCAACGCCACCCTGCGCTTCGACTTCCGTGGCGAGCCGCTCGGCCAGCTCGACGCCGCGACGTCGAATCCCGACGAGCAACAGCTCGGCCGGATCCGGCTCACGCTCCAGCAGCTGGCGCGCGAGATCCTTCAGCGTGGCATCTGTTTGCTCCTCATCCAGGAGCACCTCGGCCTCTGAGGCCACCGGCATGCCCGACTCGTCGCGGAGAGCGACGCCTCTATGGTGGTGACGCCATGGCGGGAAAGTAGACCGCCCGGCCAAGTATACGTGGCCTCCCGGCATGGCGCGACCCTCGCCAGGACGCCAAAAGCCGCGAAAACACGCTCCTTGTCGGCCTTCCCGGCCTCGTCTACCTTGGCGCGATGAATCCCGCCGGGCTCGCCCTCGTAACCCTCCTCTGGAGCGCCGGAGGAGCCGTGGGCGAGAGCATCGGCGAAACGGCCGCCTCGAGCACCGGCCGAATCGTTGCCCAGGCCGAGCCCCGGATCGAGGTCGAGGCGCCCATCGTAGCCCTCTCGGGCATTCCCGTCCGGCTCACGCTCCGCGTGCCCGAAGGAGGCTCGCGGGTCGAGTACCGGCTCCTCACGGCCACCGGCCGCGAGCTGGCCTCCGGACGGCTTGCGGCGGGAGCCGAGGAGCAGCTGGACGAGCTGAGTCTCGAGGGGCGGGACGACC
>CAMYMV010000048.1:0-23362 GCA_947259585.1 uncultured Gemmatimonadales bacterium
CGTCGTGCTGGGCTGGATCCGGGCGGCCGTTCAGCTGCTCGTCCTCCTGCCCATCTCGATCTCCGGCCTCGGCGTGCGGGAGGGCAGTCTGCTCCTGGCCCTGGAACCGTATGGTGTGTCGGGCGCGAATGCCGTCGCCCTCTCGCTGCTCCTGTTCGGAGTCGGCCTGTTCATGGGGCTGATCGGCGGAATCCTGGAGCTTCGAAGGCACGTCGGTGGCTCAGCGCGACGGGCCCCGGCCGAACGCGGAGGCGCACGGGCCAGTCGACCTGCGACGGCGGCTCCCGGCGACGGTCGCTAGGGCCGGATGGAGACGCTCGGCCAGAACCGGCGACGCGTCGTAGCCGTCGTCGTCAACCGGGACAATCGGGAGTACCTGACCCGCTGTTTGCGACATCTCGAGGGGCTCGCCGAAGCGTGCTCGGAGGTCGTGGTGGCGGACGACGCTTCCGCTGACGGGTCGGCCGCCGCGGTTCGCCGTGAGTTCCCGACGGTCCACGTGGTCGAGGCCCCGGAGCACGTTGGGGCGGCGCGCATCCGCAACCTCGGCATCCGATTCGTCCGGGACCGCTTCGAGTTCGACTACATCCTCTTCCTCGACAACGATGCATTCGTCGAGCCGGAGGCGCTCACACGGCTTCTGGATGCTGCCGAGAGCGACGAGGCGATAGGCATCGTGACGCCGAAGGCCTACCAGGACATGGAGTCACGACGACTCCACCTGGCGGGCGAGCTGGCCGTGAACCTCTACACCGGGAGGGTGCGGGACGTCGGGGCCGGCGAGCTGGACATCGGGCAGCACGACACACCGAGGCGGATCGCCGTGTGCTCCGGCTTCACCACGCTCGTGCGACGTGAGGTGGTAGAGCGCCTGGGAGGATTCGACGAGGCGTTCGCCCTGGCGGCTTGGGAGGATGTGGATTTCTGCCTTCGCGCCGGCCGGGAGGGCTTCGAGATCACGTACGCTCCTGCCGCCATCGTCGAGCACTTGGGCGGCGTACGCGGACGTGGTCGAATCGCGGAGCGCGAGAAGGCGAAGGCTAAGAACTGGTTCGTTCTGATGCGTCGTCACGCCACGCCGCTCCAGTGGATCTCCTTTTTGTCTCTGCTGCCGGTTCGATCGGCCGGCCTTGTGTTCCAGCGGATCGCCGAGGGCGATGCCTGGGCGGTTCCGGCTCAAGTCGCCGGCGTACGGGAGGCGCTTCAGCGGTTTACTAAACGGAGGCAATCAAGATGAACGCTGGCATCGATGGCCCCCTGCTGGTCCTCTGCATAGAGGTGGCCGATCCCGATCTCGTGGACCGATGGTGTCGTGAGGGGCACCTGCCGAACCTGGAGCGCCTGCGCCGGCAAGGCTCGTGGAGCCGGCTACAGTCGATCAACGACATATCGAGCGGCTGCATCTGGCCGTCGTTCAATACCGGGACCAATCCCGCCAAGAACGGCTTGACCTTTCACCACATGCAGCTCGTCAACGGAACGTATCACATCGACAAGTTCGGTCCGGACGATGTCGGCCGAGATCCCTTCTGGCGGTACCTAAACGAGGCCGGCAAGCGTTGCGCGATCGTGGACGCACCGGTGACCGGTCCGCTGCCGGGATTCAAGGGAGTCCAGGTGTTCGGCTGGGGCGTGGAGGCGGCCGAGCGGCACCGCTCCAGCGATCCCCCGGAGGTGATGGAAGCTGTCCTGAGCGAGATCGGACGGCACCCCCTGGCGGACGAATCCGACCGGCGCCGGTTCATTCGGCCTGTGACCCGCGAAGAGCACGCCGACGTGGCCGAAGCGCTGCTCGAAGGAGTGGAGCTGAAGGGCCGGCTACTGAGCTGGCTCTGGAAGCAAGGTCCGTGGGACATGTTCCTCGGGGTTTTCGGGGAGTCACACTGGGCAGACCACGTCATGTACCAGGTGCTGGACCCGAGCCACCCGGATCACAACCCCGAGTACACGGAGGAGACGGACGGTCTCTTCCTGCGGCTCTATCAGGCTCATGACACCGCGATCGGCAAGCTGCTCGCCGAGGCGCCCGGCGCTACCGTCGTAGTCTTCGCGGGGTCGGGCATGCGGCCGACCTACTCCGGCAACCACCTTCTGCCGGCGGTCCTCCAGCGGCTGGGATACGGGCCTGAGCCGACTAGGGGCAATGGCAAGCCGGACAGCCCTTCGGAGACCCCGGAAGACTCGGAATCCTCGGAAGACGCCAAGGACTGGGCCTTCTATCGGATTCGTTGGCTTCAGGACATCATACCCGGCCCGTTGGTAAGCGCGGCCAGGCGACTCGTCCCGAGACGCCTGTGGGAGAAGGTGACGCGACGCATCGCCTTCGTCGGTTCCGGATGGTCCGAGAGTCGGGCCTTCGCCCTGATGAACGACTTTTCCGGAAACATCCGAATAAATTTGGAAGGACGGGAACCAAGCGGCGTGGTCGCTGCTGGGGAATACGACGCGATCTGCAACGAGTTGGCCCGCGAACTCCTTGAGCTCGTGAACGTGGAGACCGGAAAACCTGCCGTAGAGCGGGTAATCAAGGTGCGAGCCGAGTACGAGGGAGACCGCATCGACGCCCTTCCCGACCTGGCGGTCGTCTGGTCGGCGGAAGCTCCGATCAACGAACTTCGGTCCTCCCGCATCGGTGCCGTCAGGGGCGTGAACCCGGAACGTCGGCCCGGAGGGCATCATCCGGACGCGTTCGTTATTCTATCCGGTCCGGGAGTGGCGGCGGGTCGCGATCCGGAGGCGGCTCATCTTCTGGATCTGGCGCCCACCTTCTTCCGCCTTCTGGGCGTGCCGATCCCGTCGGACTTCGACGGGAGAGTGCTGGACGCTGCGTTGGAGAGCGACAAGTCGGCGCACGAGGCACAAGGGGTCGTGAACGCGTCGATCATGTGACCTCGAGCTAGAAGGGACGCGCGTTCCTCGACTCGCATCGGCCAAGGCTGCAGCGACGCCGCGTGGCTAGGGTCCGGCACCTCGGATCGTTAGAATAGGCGGCAATCGGCTGAGCCTGAGGAGACGGACGGGAATGACGCGAGAGAACGGACCCTTCGATGTGATGCGTGATCTCCCGCGGATTGCTGGACGACGTCCGTTACGCTGCCGGGCCCCGACCCTCCTGTCGCTAGCACTCGCACTCGCGGCTCCCGTCGCAGCCGCACAGGAATCCGAAGCAGCGCAGGACTCCGCGGCAGCGCAAGACACGGCCGCCGTCCAGGACACGGCCGCGGTCCAGCCACCGGATACGACGAGCGCGTTTGCCCTGGCGATCCCGGCTACCGACATCCCGCGCCGCGCCGAGGAGACTTCGGTCGAGCTCCGCGAGATGCGAAGCAGACTCCAGCCCGAGCAGGAGCTCACCAATCAGGCCCGCGCCGTTCAGGATCTGCTCTTCCAGCTGGGGAGAAGAAGAACCGAGTTCGAGCGTCTCGATGTAGACGAGCTCTCGGCCCGCGCGCTGGAGGATTTACGTCAGGAGTGGCTGGCCGCTCAGCTCCAGCTCAGCAGTTGGCAGGGACGGCTGGTCGTCCAGGCCGAGGGAATCGTGGCCGAACGCCTCCGCCTGCGCGAGATCAAAGAGATCTGGACCGAGACCCTGAACTCGGCGGCCACGTTCGAGATGCCGCCAGCCCTGGTCCAGCGCACCGAATCGGTGCTCCTCGCTCAGGAAGCCTTGCTGGGGAGGGTCCGGTTCGAGCGGGATGTCGTGCTGACGCTCCAGGATCAAGTCTCCGAGGAGATCCTGGCCGTGGCCGAGGTGATCCAGGAGATCGACGAGTCGCGGGAGAGGAGGATCGGGGGCCTTCTGACCGCGGACGCCCCACCGCTCTGGGTCGCCGTGCGAACCCAGCGGGACAGCTTGCCGCCCGCCGAGCAGGTGCGAGTCACCATCCGCCGGAACGTCTCGCAGCTCCAAGACTACTTCGCCCGTTCGACCGCGACTTATGGGAGATCGGGGATCTGGATCCATCTCGGCATCTTCCTCGGCCTGGCGCTTCTGTTCTCGTGGTTCCGCTACCTGACTCGAGGCTGGAGCTACGACGACCCCAGCCTCGAGTCATCGGCGAGAATACTGGCTCGGCCGTTCTCCGCGGCACTGCTGATCGCACTGGTGCTCACGCGTCAGGTTTACCCGACGGCACCTCTCGCGCTCTTCGACCTGAATCAGCTCCTGATCCTCGTGCCGGTGCTGCGCCTCCTTCCCGAGACGGTCATCGCGAGGATGCGATCTACGGTCTTCGCAACCGCGGGCCTGTTTGTCCTGGCCTCGCTGAACAACATCGCGTTCCCGGAGTCGCTGCTCTCCAGAGTCTGGCTGTTCGTCTGGATTGTTGTCGCGTTATCTGTGGTCGTGTGGCTGGTTAGGAGGAAGGGGGCGCTCTCGAATGTCGGAAACGGATTCTGGGGACGTGCGGCACTGGCGCTCGGACGCGTCATCGCGTTGGTGCTCCTGGCGTCGGCGATCGCCAATCTGTTCGGCTACGTAAACCTGTCCTCGTACTTGACAAACGCCTCTCTGGCGGCCGCCTACAGCGCGATCGTGCTCTACGCCGGCTACCTGGTGCTCGGAGGAGCTTGGCGGGCAATCCTGAGGACCAAGCTGGCCTCCAACCTGAACGCCATTCGCGTCCATACAGCGACCGCCGAGCGGCGGGGGCTGGCCCTGCTGCGCTGGATCGCCACCGGCGTCTGGGTGTTCGTTGTCGCGTATATGCTGGGCGTGGGCGACGACCTGATCAACGCGATCTCCACGGCGTTCTCGTCCGGCTTCGAGGTGGGATCGGTGACCATCTCCCTGGGTAACGTCCTCGCCTTCCTGATCACCGTCTGGCTGGCCTACATCCTCGCGGGCGTCATCCGGGCGTTGCTGGCGGAAGACGTGCTCCCGAATACGAAGCAGGCCCGGGCGGCCGACTCGATCTCGACCCTCGTCTACTGGGCGCTCCTCCTGGTCGGTTTCCTGTTCGCCGCGGCAGCCGCCGGATTCGAGATCGGCAGACTGACGCTGCTGGCGGGCGCGTTCGGCGTCGGGATCGGCTTCGGCCTCCAGGATGTGGTGAATAACTTCGTCTCCGGTCTCATCCTCGCGTTCGAGCGGCCGATACAGGTCGGCGACATCATCGATCTCGGCACGCTCCAGGGCACCGTCCAGCGGATCGGCATGCGATCTTCGGTGGTTCGGACCTTTCAGGGAGCGGACGTGGTCGTCCCGAACTCCAACCTGATCTCGAATCAGATGATCAATTGGACGCGATCCGACCGCCTCCGCCGGGTCGAGATCCCGGTCGGCGTCGCCTACGGCACGGACCAGAGAGAAGTATTCGACGTGCTCATGGAGGTCGCGCGGGAGCACCCGGACGTCCTCGACCACCCGGAGCCGACCGTCCTCCTGCGAGGCTTCGGCGACAGCTCCCTCAACTTCGAGCTTCGCTTCTGGACCTACCGCTTCGACGGATTCCTGCGCGTCCAGAGCGAGGTCACGAGGCAGATCTTGGACGCGCTGAACGAGGCCGGTATCACCATCCCGTTCCCGCAGCGCGACCTGCACGTGAAGTCGGTGGCGCCGGCAGCGAGGGAGCCCGTGCCGGAGCTGGAGCTTCCCGGCTTCGCCGATCCCGGCGACGCCTGATCGGACATCGGCTCTCCGCGACCTCGGGACGAAGACGTGTAAGTGGCTTGACTGCATATGATTGCAGGCCGAGCGTCGCGGCAGGTGGGCTCTGGGGCCAAGACCCCACCGCCGATGTGTCTGGCCCGGCGACCGGCGGGCGGGCTCCGGCAGGTGGGGCACTTCCCGACAACGCCTTTCGCTTTCCTTTACACCGGCTTAGGTGTTCCCCCGACAGACGGGATTCGCCCGCGCCGCTAACTTGGTTTGGGCTACGATCCGCGCACGCCGTAGCTATGGGTATCGCGCGCGTTTCCGGTGACCCACCGACCAGGTGTTAAGGGCTCGCGACAGCCGGGACCGAGGACGGTGCCTAGGGCGACCGTGGGCGCGGAATTGTCGATACGATAGATGTCGCAAAGGCGGCGCGGAGAGCTTGACATGGTCACGGAATCTCCTCCTCTGACGAAGAAGTCCCCTTCGGAACCGTCGGAGTCTTCACCGAACATCCTCCGGACTCCCCAGCACACCGTGGAGGTCGTTTCCGATTCCGGGGAGGGCGCCCAGAAGTGCGGCCAGATCTTCGGAGCCGTTTGCGCCAAGATGGGCAACGGCGTCTGGACGGTGGAGATCATCCCGGCCGAGATCGAGCCTCCGGCGCGGATTCCGGCGGGTGCCAGCGGCAACCGCATCAGGATCGGCACCGGGCCCGTGACCAACTGGGGCGACCGGACCAACGTCATGGTCGCCTTCAACGAGCAGGTCCTGCTCGCGCGGCACCGGCTCGACGCCCTCGAGGAGGGCGCGGTCGTCCTCGTCGAGGACAAGTGGGCGACGCACGACGACGAGGAGATCCGGGACGAATGGAAGGCCGCCATGGAGGAGCTGTCGGCCTTCTCGTACCGCGTGATCGAGGTCCCGATGGAGGAGCGGTGCCTCACGGTGGTCGAGGATCCGAAGCGAGGGAAGAACATGTTCGCCCTCGGGATGCTCGCATGGCTGTACGAGCTGGACCTGGAGCTCGTCAAGGACCAGATCGCCCACGCCTTCCGCCGCAAATCCGAGGAGGTCTACCAGCGCAACGTGCAGCTGCTGGAGCTAGGCGTCGATTGGGCACGGGAGAACCTCGACTTCCGGGTCGAGGTGCCGCGCGAGCCGACCGAGCAGGAGATGATCGTCATGAACGGCAACCAGGCCATCGCCCTGGGTGCCATCGCGGCGGGGATGGAGCTGGCGGCCATGTACCCGATCACGCCCGCGACGTCGGTCTCCCATCACCTGGGCGAGGTGTTCGAGCGGTTCGGCGGCGTCGTGCACCAGGCGGAGGACGAGATTGCCGCCGCCGGCGTGGCGATCGGAGCCTCGTACGCGGGGAAGGTGGCGTTCACGATCACCTCGGGGCCGGGAATGGCCCTCAAGACCGAGTTCCTCGGTCTGGCGGTGATGACGGAGACACCGCTCGTGGTGGTCGACGTCCAGCGCGGCGGGCCGAGCACCGGCCTCCCGACCAAGGTCGAGCAATCCGATCTCCTCGCGGCGATCTTCGGCCAGCCTGGCGACACGCCGCACGTGGTGCTCGCCCCCGCGACGATCGAAGGCTGCTTCCACTCGATGATCACGGCGAGGCGAATCGCCGAGACGCTGCGCACTCTCGTCATCGTGCTCACCGACGCGAATCTGGCGACCGGAGTGCAGCCGTTCGCGCGGCCCGAGCTGGACCCGGCCTGGCAGGCCCCGCCACCCGACCTATCCCCGGCGCCCGAGGGTACCCGCCCTTACGAGTGGGATCCCAAGACGGGCCTCTCTCGCCGGTTCATCCCTGGACAGCCGGGCGGGATGTTCACGATGACGGGCCTGGCGCACGACGAGCTCAGCCACGTGGCCTACAGCTCGGACATCAACCAGCGGGCAGCCTCGATGCGAAGCCGGAAGATCGCCGTCTTTCAGGGTACCTTGAAGCCGCCCAAGGTGTACGGCGATGATTCGGGCGACCTGCTCGTGGTCGGCTGGGGTAGCACGAGGGGCGCGATCGAAGAGGCGGTGGATCGGGCGCGAGCCGAGGGACTGAGCGTGTCCTCCCTCCACCTTACGTTCCTGTCGCCGCTGGAACCCGGAATCCGTGAGATCTTCAGTCGTTACAAGAAGGTGATGACGGTGGAGATCAACTACAGCGATGATGCGGACGCGCCGTACATCACCGAGGAGAACCGAAGGCGAGGCCAGCTGGCCTGGCTTTTGAGGGCACATACGCTCGTGGACGTAGGCTGCTGGACCAGGGTGCTCGGAGAGCCGCTTCGTCCGGGCGTGATCCACGAGGTCATGCGCGACAACACGACCGAAGGAGGTACCTCGTGAGTGCTGTTGGATGCTCGCTCTTCTGCTCGATTCAGGACGACGAGCGCGAGTTCGGCATGGCCGACTACGAGTCCGCGCGCGCCCGCTGGTGCCCGGGTTGCGGGGACCACGCGGTCCTCACCTCCATGCAGCGCCTGCTGGCCGAGGAGCAGCTCGCGCCGGAGCGCACGGTCTTCGTCTCCGGAATCGGCTGCTCGAGCCGATTTCCGCACTACATGAAGACCTACGGGTTCCACGGCCTCCACGGGCGAGCACTGCCCGTGGCGACAGGGATCAAGCTGCACCGGCCGGAGCTCGAGGTCTTCGTGGTGATGGGAGACGGCGACTGCGTGTCGATCGGAGCCGGGCACTGGGTGCACGCCACCCGCTACAACATGGACATGGTCGCGCTGATGCTGGACAACGAGGTCTACGGGCTGACAAAGAACCAGACCTCCCCGACGACGCCGGCCGGCTACGCAACGAACACCCAGCCCTACGGCACGTACCTGCCGGCCATGAACCCCGTGGTGGCGACGCTCGGGATCACCAACGCGTCCTTCGTGGCGCAGACGGCGGAGTGGATCCCGCCGCACCTCTATGCGACGCTCAGGGCCGCCTACGAGCACGACGGGTTCGCGTTCGTGAGGATCCTGCAGCGGTGCCCCAAATTCACGGGGGACATCTTCCAGCAGTACATCCAGAGTCCCGACATGGTGGAGCTACTGGAGCACGAGGCCGGAGTCGAGACCCCGGCGCTGCACGCGATCTACAAGAACCGGCGCCGGCATGACCCCCGCGACATTCACGCGGCACGGCAGCTGGCTGAGACGGACGACGTCGTGCGGCTCGGCATCTTCTTCCGCGACGAGTCCTTCCCTCGCTACGAGGAAACCCGTTCGCTCCCTTCCTTCACGGCGGAGGAAAGGATCTCGATCCTGAACGAGGAGTTCGACCGGTATGCCGTCTGAGGAAGTCGCGACAGCGAACGCCACGGACGAAGTGGAAGCTGTGGACGAAGTGACAGAGAACTCGGCGGAGGATTCGGTGGGCTCGTCGGATGATTCAGTGGAGCCGACGAAGGCGCCCGAGGAATCCGAGCGCCCGGAGGCGGCGGCCGACGATGCGCCGGCGGCCGACGTGTCGGATGCCGAGGATGCGCCGGAAACCAAAGCGGAGCCGGAAACCACCGATGAGGCAGAGAGCCCGGCCGACGCGGCGCTCGCCGCCGTGGCGCGGCAGAGCGAGGCGTTCCGCTCGGCCCTCGCGCTCACCCTCGACCAGGTGCGAAACGAGCTCGACGTTCGGGCCGCCCGGGAGGACGGGACCGGCGCGCGGGCCGCTGTGGAGCTCGGCCGTTTCGCGGCGGGCCGAATCGACCCCGAGCGGTTCGCGATGCTGACGTCTGCCTCCGCGTCGGAGGACGACTCGTGGCTCGAGCCCGCCAGGCGCGCTCTCGAGACGCTGCGTGCGGTCAAGGCCCGTGGCGAAGGACTGTTCGGTGCTCGGGTGGAGACCGGGGGCGACCTGTACGCCGAGGTGGACCGGGCCCTGGCCGATGCCGGGCGGGCCTTCGGGGCGGCGCGCCTGTTCGAGCTGGCCCGCGCCGGCAAGTACGTGGCCGCGGAGCACGACCCGATGCTCACGGCGTTCCCCTTCCGCCGCTGGTCGGCGGCAGAGCGCGCCAAGGCGCCGCCGCTCGTCGTGGAGGTGGACGGGAAGGACCTGGTGGTCGGCGGCCTCGCCGGCTTCCTGGACGGAACGGTGAAGCTGGTGCTCGTGGTGCGCGGTGCCTCGCCGGCCGCGCCGCTCGTTCGGCTGGTAACGCCGGGGATCCTGGTGCTGCAGACGAGCGATGCGGAGGAGCTGCAGCTGGTCGGCAAGACGGCCGGACCGGCGATCGCCGCCCTCGTGCCGGAGGAGGCGGGCAGCTTTCTGCACCAGCCGGCCGCCGGCGGCGCACGGGTGGATGTGCGGCACGTCCCGGAAGAGGAGCCGAAGAAGAGTCTCGGCCAGATCTCCGCCTTCCAGCAGGCCGAGGAGCTCGGACTGCTCGCGGCGCTCGCCGCGAGCGCCGCAGAGATGGGTCGCCCCACCGCAGCAACCGAGGCAGCTCCCGCCGGAAGCGCGGGCATACCGGGCTCGGCGGCCGGAGCGGAGGCCTCCCCCCAGAGGCCGGCGGAGCCGGTGGAGGTGCTGGCGGCCTGGCTCCTCAAGCAGGCGGATCTCTCTGACCTCGAGGGCTGATGAGCACCGCACCGATCCTGACGTCGGTCGCCATCCTCGGAGGAGTCGGCTTCACCTTCGGCACCCTGATCGCGATCGCGAACCGGAAGCTCAAGGTCTGGGAAGATCCGCGCATCGACACGATCACGGACCTTCTGCCCGGGGCCAACTGCGGGGCGTGTGGCTTCGCCGGCTGCCGTGCCTTCGCGGAGGAAGCGATCGAGGGCGCCGTGGCGCCGGCGGGTTGCACGGTGCTGAGCAGGATGGAGGTCGAGGCGGTCGCCGGTTTCCTGGGTGTCGAGGCCGGGGAGGCCAACAAACGTGTGGCCCGTCTGCTCTGCGCCGGCGGTTCCGACGTGGCCGGCCCGAAGGCCGAGTACTACGGAGTGGAGAGCTGCGCGGCGGCGGTCGCGGTCGGCGGCGGCGGCAAGGGGTGCACGTGGGGGTGCGTGGGCCTGTCGGACTGCGCCGTCTCCTGCGACTTCGACGCCATCTGGATGAACGAGGTCGACCTGCCGGTGGTCGACCCCGAGAAGTGCACGGCCTGCAACGACTGCGTGGAGGCATGCCCGCTCGACCTGTTCGAGCTGATGCCGATGGACCAGAAGCTGATCGTGCAGTGCAAGAGCCTCCTTCAGGGCGATGCGGCGACCGAGCTGTGCTCGGTGGCGTGCGACGCCTGCGGGCGGTGCGCGGTGGATGCGGCACCCGGACTGATCGAGATGGTCTCCGGGCTGCCCGTCGTCGACTACACGAAGAACGAGCTCGCCGACCCGAGCGCCTGCGACCGCTGCCCGACCGGGGCGATCACGTGGGTGGAGGGGGCGCAATTCGACCTGAAGACCGACCTGGATTCAGGGATGACGATGGATAGCGAAGCCTTCGACAGACGGCCCGCGATGGCCGGGAGTGAGGTGGCATGATCAAGCTGAGGAAGCCGTCGGACAACCGATCCCGAACCGGCCCTGCCCCGTATCCGGGGAAGCCGGTCGCCACGGACGGCACGGGCGCGGTGGTCCATGTGGAGACGTCGGCCAGCGAGGGAGCGGGCGCCTATCCGATCACGCCCTCCACCCAGATGGGCGAGGGCTGGGCCGCCGCGATGGCCGCCGGGAAGACGAACGTGAACGGCAAGCCGCTGATCTTCTTCGAGCCGGAGGGAGAGCACGCCGCCGCCGCCGTGACGGCCGGAATGAGCATGACCGGCCTTCGCGCGACGAACTTCTCGAGCGGACAGGGGATCGCGTACATGCACGAGTCGCTGTACGCGGCCACCGGCAAGCGCCTCACCTACGTCCTCAACATCGCGGCCCGCGCGATGACCAAGCACGCCCTCAACGTGCACGCCGGCCACGACGACTACCACGCCATCGACGACACGGGCTTCTTCCAGCTCTTCGCCAAGAACGTCCAGCACGCCGGCGACCTCACGGCGATCGCGCACCGGATCGCCGAGCTCTCCCTCAACCCGGGAGCGGTCGCGCAGGACGGCTTCCTCACCAGCCACGTGATCGAGTCGATGCTCCTGCCCGAACCGGAGCTGATCAAGGACTACCTCGGTGACCCCTCGGACGTCATCGACTCCGTGACGCCGGCCCAGCGTTTCACGTTCGGGGCCACGCGGCGTCGGGTTCCAGAGATGTTCGATCTGGATTATCCCGCCATGCTGGGAGTCGTCCAGAACCAGGACAGCTACGCCCAGGGCGTGGCGGCGCAGCGCCCCTTCTACTTCGACCACATCCGGGAGATCACCGATCGCGCGATGCGCGAGTACGCGGAGCTCAGCGGACGCGAGTACGCTCGAGCGATGGGCTACCGGCTCGAGGACGCGGAGTACGTGCTGGCGGGCCAGGGCTCGGTGGTTTGGAACGCCGAGGCCGTCGCCGACTACCTGCGGGAGTCGCGGGGCCTCAAGATCGGCGTCCTGGACGTGGTGATGTTCCGGCCCTTCCCGGCGGACCTCATCACGGCGATGCTGAGCGGAAAGAAGGCCGTGACGGTGCTCGAGCGCGTGGACCAGCCGCTCGCGGTCGATCCGCCTCTCCTGCGGGAGATCCGCGCCGCCATGTCGCAGGGGATGGAGAACGCGCGGTCCAGGAACGGTCGGCCCTTCCCGGGCCTCGAGGCCATTCAGCCGGACGACATCCCGGCCTTCTACTCGGGCGGCTTCGGCTTCGGAAGCCGCGACCTCCAGCCCGGCGACATCATCGCCGCCGTGGACAACATGCTGGAGGGCGGCAAGGGGAGGCGGCAGTTCTACCTCGGGATCGACTTCATCCGCGAGGACACCCACCTGCCGAAGCTCCAGATCTGGCAGCACCAGCTCAGAGAAGCCTATCCGGACCTCAAGGACCTGGCTCTGGAGCCGACGGAACGGCCGAACCTCCTGCCCAAGGACTCGATCTCGATCCGCATGCACTCGGTCGGCGGCTGGGGCGCGATCACGACGGGCAAGAACATCGTGATGACCGCGTTCGAGCTCCTCGGCCTGGATGTGAAGGCGAACCCGAAGTACGGCTCCGAGAAGAAGGGCCAACCGACGACCTTCTACGCCACCCTGAGCCACGAGCCGGTGCGCCTGAACGCCGAGCTCAAGCACGTGGACGTGGTTCTCTCGCCGGATCCCAACGTCTTCCGCAACTCGGACCCCTTCGAGGGCATGGCCGAGGGCGGGGTGTTCGTGATCCAGAGCGACCTGGACGCGGATGAGCTGTGGGAGGACTTCCCGCCCGAAGCCCGCCGGACGATCCGGGAGCTCGGGATCAAGGTCTATGCGCTGGATGCGTTCCAGATCGCCACCGAAGAGGCGAGCGACCCCGAGCTCCGCTACCGGATGCAGGGGGCGGCGTTCATGGGCGCCTTCTTCGCGGCCTCTCCGCTCATGGAGCGCGAGGGCCTCAGCGAGGAGGATCTGTTCGAGGGAATCCGCGCCCAGCTCACGAAGAAGTTCGGGCACCTGGGGGAGCGGGTCGTGGAGGACAACCTTCGCGTCATCCGGCGCGGCTTCGACCATATCCGGGAAGTCCCGGCGCTCCCCGAGGAGGGTGGAGACGTCGAAGCGGTCGGCGAGGTCGTGGCGGGCGAGATCCCCACGGTTCTCGATGTGGCGAACGCGCGGCCGGGCATCGGAAACCCAGGGCGCTTCTGGGAACAGGTGTGCGGCGTCTGCAAGGTCGGACAGGACACGATCGCCGACCCGTTCGCCGCCATCAGCGCCATCCCGGCTGGCACGAGCACGATCCGCGACATGACGGACATCCGGTTCGAGGTCCCCGACTTCATCCCGGAGCTCTGCACGGGCTGCAGCCAGTGCTGGGTGCAGTGCCCCGACGCGGCGATCCCCGGCGTGGTGAACTCGGTCGAGCAGATCCTCGACACGGCGATCGCGGCGGCGGCCAACGGAAGGCCGCTGGACCGGATGAAGCAGGTCTCGAAGAACCTGGCCGTCGAGTCGCGGAAGATCCTGAAGGGCGTGCCGTTCACGACCTTCGGGAACGTGGTCTCGGACGCCTACAAGAACCTGGTCGAGAAGCTGAACTGGGACGCCGAGCGGAGGCGGGCGCTTGACGAGGAGTTCTCGGCCGTCTACTCCGTCCTGGCGGAGTTCCCGCTCGCCAAGACCGTTCCCTTCTTCGACGTGCCCGAGCGCTCCGAGAAGGGTAGCGGCGGACTCCTATCGATCACGGTGAGCCCGGAGGCCTGCAAGGGCTGCAACATCTGCGTCGACGTCTGCCCCGAGGACGCGCTCGTCACCGTCCGCCAGGACGAGGAGATCGTGGACCGGCTGCGCCGGAACTGGAAGGTGTGGGAGCGCCTCCCGGACACGCCGGACAAGTACCTGAACGTCAGCGACCTCGAGGAGGGGATCGGCGTCCTTCCGACCCTGCTCCTCAAGAAAGGGATCTACCGCTCGATGGTCGGCGGCGACGGGGCGTGCATGGGGTGCGGCGAGAAGACCGCCGTCCACCTGATCGTCTCCACGATCGAGGCCCTCATGCAGCCGCGGGTCGAAGCCTTCGTCGAGGAGCTCGACGGGCTGATCTCGGAGCTCGACGACAACGCGCGCGACATCCTGGCCGCCGACGCCGACCTGGACCTCGCCTCGGCCGTCGAGGGCGAGAGCGTTGACGTGCCGGTGGACGAGGAGAAGCAGTCGCAGCTCAAGCTCTTCACCGACGCGATCGCCGCGCTCACCGACCTGAGGTGGCGGTACGTGGAGGGTCCGAGCGGGCAGGGCCGGTCCAACACGGCGATCACCAACGCCACCGGCTGCTCCTCGGTTTGGGGAAGCACCTTCCCCTACAACCCGTATCCGTATCCATGGGTCAACCATCTCTTCCAGGACGCGCCGTCGATCGCCATCGGCGTCTTCGAGGGCAACATGCGGAAGATGGCGAACGCCTTCATCCACGTGCGGCGCGCGAAGCTGCTGCTTGACGGGAGCTACGAACCCGACCAGCACGAGCCGGTCTTCACCTACCTCGACTGGCGGGACTTCACGGACGACGAGTTCGGCCTCTGCCCGCCGATCCTCTCGGTCGGCGGCGACGGGGCGATGTTCGACATCGGCTTCCAGAACCTCTCCCGGCTGCTCGCCTCCGGGAAGCCGATCCGCGTCATCATCCTGGACACGCAGGTCTACTCGAACACGGGCGGCCAGGCCTGCACGAGCGGGTTCACCGGCCAGGTCTCCGACATGGCGGCCTACGGAAAGGCCCACCACGGCAAGGAGGAGACCCGCAAGGAGATCTCGCTCCTGGGTATCGCGCACCGAGGTGCCTTCGTCCTCCAGACCTCGCAGGCACTCCCCTCGCACCTGATCGGCGGCGTGCTGAAAGCGCTCCAGACGCGGCGGCCCGCCGTGCTCAACATCTACACGCCCTGTCCGGTGGAGCACGGCCTCGCGGACGATTGGTCGGTCCACGCCGCGAAGTTCGCTCTCGAGAGCCGGGCATTCCCCTTCCTCGTCTACGATCCGGACGCGGGACCGAGCTTCACGGACTGCCTCGACCTCGAGGGCAACCCCGACATCGAGGAGACGTGGCCGACTTACGAGATCGAGTACGTGGACGCCGAGGGCGAGACGCAGCGGATGGAGACGCCGGTCACCGTGGCCGACTGGGCCGCGACGGAGGGGCGCTTCAAGAAGCACTTCCGGGCGGTGCCGGCCGACACGCCGGATGACGAGCTGATGCCCTTCGCCGACTACGTTTTCGCCTCCGCCGAGGAGCGGGCCGTTCATCACCGTCATCGACGCCGAGAAGAAGACGCAGCGGAAGCAGGTATCCCGCGAGATGGTGGAGCTGGCCGAGGACCGGCTGCTCTTCTGGTCCCAGCTCAAGGAGTTGGGCGGCCTGACGGTCTCGGAGGTCGCGCGCGACCGCGTCGAGGAGGAGATCGAGGCCGAGCTCGAGGCGAAGATCGAGACGCTGCGGGCGGAGTACGAAGCAAAGCTGGCCCAGCTCAGGGCCACGTTCCCGCCGCTCATCGCCCGCCGGCTGGCGGAAGGCCTGCTCAAGGCGAACGGCAACTCGACCGTGACGGAGCTGCTGGCCCGCGCCGAGGCGGCGCCGGACCTGGAGCCCGTCCGTTTCGACGAGTCCGCGGCCTCGGCCCTCGCCTCGCTGGCCGGAGCGGCCCCGGCTGCAGCTCCGTCTGCGGGGACGCCCACTGCAGCGCCCGCCGCCGCAGCGGCGGCTCCGGCCGCGGTCGCTGAGGTCGCGCCTGCCGGGGTCGGCGTCGCCGAGGAAGAGGAAGAGGAAGGGCTGGTTCTCGAGCCCTACATCGACACGGCGCTTTGTACCTCCTGCGACGAGTGCATCAACATCAACAAGAAGATGTTCGCCTACGACGAGAACAAGCAGGCGTACATAAAGGACGCGAAAGCGGGCACCTTCCGGGAGATCGTCCTGTCGGCCGAGAAGTGCACGGCGCGGATCATCCACCCCGGGACCCCGCTGAACCCGAAGGAGAAGAACCTGGAGAAGTGGCTCAAGCGGGCCGAGCCCTTCAGTTGATCCCCCGACTCGCTTCGAAGAGGGCCCGAGCGAACGGAGGACGGAGCCGGGAGCGATGCGCGCGCGGCTGAGCTTCCGGCACGGGGTCCACCCGCCGGAGCACAAGGAGCTCACGGCGGGGGTGCCGGTCCGCCGCATGCCCTACCCCGAGGAGATCGTCCTTCCGCTTCGGCAGCACACCGGGAAGCCCGCCCGGCCCCTGGTCGAGCCGGGCGACCGGGTGGAGCGGGGCGACAAGATCGGCGAGGCGGACGGCTTCGTCTCCGTGCCGATCCACGCCTCCTCGGCGGGAACGGTGAAGGAGATCGGCCTCTGGCCGCATCCCGACGGGAGCATGGCCGAGGCGATCCGCATCACCGTCGACGCCTTCTCTCCCCAGATCCCGCGACCCCGGATCATCCCGCACTGGGACGGTCTCACCCCGGATCAGGTCGTGAAGGCGGTTCAACGGGCGGGCGTGGTGGGGTTGGGCGGAGCGGCCTTCCCCACCCACGTGAAGCTCCTGCCGCCCGATGACGTCGTGGTCGACACGCTGATCGTGAACGGCGCCGAGTGCGAGCCGTACCTGACCACCGACCACCGCGTGATGACCGAGTATCCCGAGCGGGTCCAGTTCGGGATCCGCATCATGATGCACACGCTGGGCGTCGAGCGGGCGATCATCGGGGTCGAGAAGAACAAGCCGGACGCGATCGAGACCCTGGAGCGCACGCTCCCGGACGACCTGGACGTGACCGTGCAGGGGCTCACGGTCAAGTATCCGCAGGGCTACGAGAAGATGTTGATCCACGCCCTGACCGGCCGGGATGTGCCCCCGGGCAAGCTGCCGATGCACGTGGGAGTGGTCGTCCAGAACGTGGCCTCGCTCGCCTGCATCGCGGAGGTGTTCGAGACCGGCCTGCCGCTTATCGAGCGTGTCGTCACGGTCACCGGCCCCGGCCTCCGGAGGCCCTCCAATCTGATCGTCCCCGTGGGCGCCAAGATCCGCGACGTGCTCGAGTTCTGCGGCGGGCTGTTGGATGAGGCGACCGAAATCGTCTTCGGCGGCCCGATGATGGGCGGCTCGCAGCCGGACGTGGACGCCCCTATCATCAAGAGCACCACGGGGATCGTAGTCCTGACGAAGAAGGAGTCCAGGCCGCGCCGCACCTATCCGTGCATCAAGTGCGGCCACTGCCTGGACGCCTGCCCGGTCTTTCTCAACCCGTCGCTGCTGGGAATCCTCGCTCAGGCGGGCCGGTTCGAGGAGATGGAGGAGGCGGACCTGGCCACCTGCATGCTGTGCGGCTGCTGCTCCTACGTCTGCCCGTCGAACATCCCGCTCTCGCAGATGTTCGCCCTCGCGAAGGCGGGGGCGCAGCGACGAAAGCAGCAGGCGGCGTGAGCGAGACCTCGCACGTCGGCGACCTCCAGCTGCAGCTGAGGGCCTCGCCGCACCTGAAGGCGCCCGACTCGACCCCGAAGATCATGTGGAACGTGGTCGGCAGCCTCATCCCCGTGATCGCCGCCGCCACCTGGTTCTTCGGCCCGAGCGCTCTTCTCGTTCTCCTCGCGGCCACCGCCGGGGCCGTCCTCACGGAGCGGGCGTTCGGCCAGAGGGGCAGCCTGGGGGACGGCTCGGCCGCGATCACCGGGCTCCTGCTCGGCCTCACCCTGCCACCCGGCGTCCCGCTGTGGATCGCCTTTGTCGGTGGGGCGTTCGGGATCGGCTTCGGCAAGCTCGTGTTCGGCGGACTGGGCCAGAACGTCTTCAACCCGGCCCTGCTGGGCCGCGCGTTTCTGCAGGCGGCGTTCCCCGCCGCTTTGACGACCTGGCCGGCGGCCACCACGGAGTGGGCCCGGCTCCGCGGCGACAACTTCGCCCTTCCCTTCACCACGCCCAGCGTCGACGTCGTGACGGAGGCGACGCCGCTCGGGCTGATGAAGTTCGAAGCCACGCCCACCGATCCCTGGAGCCTGATGATCGGCGCCACCGGAGGGTCGCTGGGGGAGACCGCGGGGCTGCTGATCCTGCTCTGCGGCGGCTATCTGGCCCTCCGGAACTACCTCAACTGGCGGATCCCGGTGAGCATCTTCGTCACCGTGGCGCTCTTCCAGGGGCTCCTGTTCGCCGTCGACTCGGCCCGCTTCGCCAGCCCGCTCTTCGCCCTCTTCTCGGGAGGGCTGATCCTGGGCGCCATGTACATGGCCACCGACATGGTGACCTCGCCGGTGACCAACGCGGGGGCCTGGATATTCGGCTTCGGGATCGGATTCCTGGTGATCCTGATCCGTACCTGGGGAGGCCTGCCCGAGGGCGTCATGTACGCGATCCTGCTGATGAACGCGCTCGTGCCGTTCATCAACCGGGCGACTCAGCCGAAGCCGTACGGGAGCCCCGGCCGAGCCGCCAAGCGTGGAGCCCGCGAGGCCGAGGCGTGAGCGGCGCTGAGGATCGAGGCGGACGCCGCGGGCGCGGGCGGAAGCTGCCGATCGCCCCGGAGCACGGCGCCACAGAGGCGCCGGAGGAACCAGCCGGGCCGACGGAGGCGACGGCTGCGGACGCGGCGGGCGCGGACGAGCCGGGCGCGGACGAGCCGGAGGCGAATGGGCTGAACGCTGAAGGAGATGCACCGCCGGAGGCCGAAACGGAGCTCGCGGCACCGGATCTCTCGGCACCGGACCTCTCGGTGGTGGAGGTGCCGCCCTGGCGATTGATAGTGACGCTCGCCTTCGCGGGAGCGTTGGCCGGCCTGGCGATCGTCCTGGTCTTCGGTTGGGCGGAGCCCAGGATCGAAGCCCACCGGGCGGCGGCGCTGCGGGCAGCGATCCAGGAGGTCCTCGGAAGCCCGGAGCGGTACGAGACGCTGTTCGTGGTGGAGGACGTGCTGACGGCGGCGATCCCTGCGGGCGTCGACAGCACGGGATTGGACCGGATATACGCGGGCTACGCGACCGACGGCAGCCGGATGGGCTTCGCGATCGCGGGAGAGCAGCCCGGCTATCAAGACATCGTCGGACTGATCTTCGGCTTTGACGCGGAGAGCGATGAGCTTCTCGGGATGAAGGTGCTCGAGAGCAAGGAGACGCCCGGTCTCGGCGACAAAATCGAGAAGGACAGCGGCTTCGTCTCCTCCTTCCGCGGTGTCGTGCCGCCGATCGAGGGGGTGAAGGCCGGCGATGGATCGGGAGGCGAGCACGAGGTGGACATGATCACGGGAGCCACCATCTCCTCGCGCACCGTGATCGAGATCATCAACAAGCGAATGGAGTCTATCGGACCGATGATCGAGGCTTTCACGGCCGAGAGCCGAGAAGCTCCGGCCGCCGCCGAGCTAGAGGCGGACGCGGGCGCGACGGACACGGCAGTCGCGGTGGAGGCGGGCGGATGACGGGACCCGAGAGCGCGACCGAGCTCGTCCGGCACGCGCCCGGGGCGCACGAGGCCGGCGTCCTGCTGCCGGGTCAAACGACCACGCCGGGCCACGACTTCCTGCGCGGGGTCTGGGAGGAGAACCCGGTGCTGGTGCAGATGCTCGGCCTCTGCCCGGCGCTCGCCGTCACCAACACGGTGGCCAACAGCCTCGCGATGGGGCTCGCCACCTTCTTCGTGCTGACGGGCTCGAGCCTGCTGGTCTCCATCTTCAAGAACCTCATCCCGAAGGAGGTCCGGATCGCCTCCTTCATCCTCATCATCGCCACCTTCGTAACGATCGCCGACCTGACGCTGGCCGCCGTCGTGCCGAACATCCACAAGGCGCTCGGCGCGTTCATCGCGCTGATCGTCGTCAACTGCATGATCCTCGGCCGTCAGGAGGCGTTCGCCTCGAAGCGGCCGGTGGGCCGGGCCCTGTTGGACGCCTTCGGCACCGGCGTCGGCTTCATCATCGCGATGGTGATGATGGGCTCGATCCGGGAGCTGCTCGGCAACGGCAGCCTGCTGGGCTACAGCGTCTTCGGGCCCTCGTTCGAGCCGTGGATCATCATGATCCTGCCCCCGGGCGGCTTCCTCACCCTGGGCATCATTCTGCTGGCCTTCGGGTGGTGGCGCGGACGGAAGGCGGCGGAGGTGCCGATGGTGCGCCGCTGGCCGCACGGCGTGGCGTCGAGGAGGGCGGCATGAGCTCCGATCTCTTCTGGATCCTGATCTCGGCGATGCTGGTGAACAACTTCACCCTGCATCTCTTCCTCGGCCTCTGCCCGTTCATGGGGGTGTCGGCCAAGATCGCGACGGCGCTCCGGATGGGCGCCGCCAACATCTTCGTGCTGACGATCACCTCGCTGGCGGCCTCGTTCCTGAACGCGTACGTGCTCCCCCACGCGCCCTACCTGAGGCTGATCTCCTTCATCGTGGTGATCGCCTCACTGGTGCAGATCGTGGAGATGACGATCAAGAAGGTGAGCCCGACGCTCTTCCGCGAGCTGGGGATCTACCTGCCTCTGATCACGACGAACTGCGCGATCCTCGGCCTGGCCATCTTCCAGACGAACCGGGGCTACGGCTTCCTGGAAGGGCTAGCGTTCGCGATCGGCGCGGGCCTCGGACTCACGCTGGCACTGGTGCTGATGGCGTCGATCCGGGAGCGGGCCGAGCTGGCCGATATTCCGGCCCTCGCCAAGGGGATGGGCCTCGTGCTGATCATTGCCGGCAGCCTCTCGCTGGCGTTCATGGGCTTCGCCGGACTGTCGACGCCATGATGACCGAGATCCTCGCCGTGCTGGCATTCGCCGGCCTGTTCTCTCTCTTCGGTCTGATCCGGCCGCGCGCAGGCTGCTCCGGGGACCCGGCCGGTTGCGGGCGCTGCGGCGAGACCTGTACGAAGGACGCAAGAAACGACCGCGGACGGGAGCCTCCCGATCCGCCATTGGAGGTGAATCGATGACGGTTAGCCGCCGGAGGTTCCTGTCTCTCGGCGTGGGCGCGTTCGTCGTTCTGACGCTGCCCGCCTCGCTTCGCCGGATGAGCCGGCAGGCCAGACGAAGCATCCCCGTCATGGGCACGATCGCCGACATCGTCGTCGTGGACCCGGACGAGGGGAAGGCCCAGGAGGCGATCGACGCGGCGATCCATGAGCTGCGCCGGGTCGAGCGGACGATGTCCCACTTCACGGCTGATTCCGACGTCGGCCGGGCCAACCTGCATGCGGCCTCCGGGCCGGTGGCGGTGACCGCGGCGACGGCCACGGTGCTCGAGGAATCGCTACGCTGGGCCGAGCTGAGCGACGGCCGGTTCGATCCGTGCCTCGGCAAGGCCACGGCTCTGTGGAGCGTGGGTGAGCGGCGGACTCCGCCGAGCGTCTCGGAGACCTCGCGCTTCGCCGGGGAGCGCCTGTACCGGCAGCTGGACGTGGATCGGTGGCAGGGAAAGCACGTGGTTCGGTACCGTAGCGACGCGGTCGCGATCGACCTCGGAGGAATCGCCAAGGGATATGGTGTGGACCGCGCGGTGCGCGCCCTGCGCGAGCGCGGCGTCCAGAACGCGCTCGTCAATGCCGGCGGGGACTTGTACGCCATCGGACGCTCGGAGGATGGAGACCCGTGGGAGGTGGGCGTCCGCGATCCCCGCGATCCGAATCGGCTAGCCGCGACACTTCCCGTCTCTGACCGGGCGCTGGCCACGTCGGGCGACTATTTCCGTTACTTCGACCACGAGGGACGGCGGTATCACCACCTGATCGATCCGGCCACGGGCGAGCCCACGGCGGCGGGACACCGCAGCATCACGGTCGCCGCCGACACTTGCATGGCGGCCGATGCGGGCGGCACGGCCGCCTTCGGCTGCGAGCTCGCCAGCGCCGGAGAGTTGATCGCGCGAGCGGCTCCCGGAGCCGAGATCGTCCACACGGCGTAGGTTCAGCGGGGACCGCCCGCAAACGAGGAAGGGCCATGAGCGAAGAGAGAAACGTGGAGGAGACAGAAGGCGGCGAGATCCGTGTGGCCTACTGCTCGGCCTGCGATCGGGAGGTGCGCCTTCAAGTACCGCCGGATGACGCCCCGGCCGAAGAAGACGGCGGATCCTACGCCGAAGCCTACCATCTGAAGGGCATCTGCCTCGACGTCGGGGAGGACTGCACCGGCGCCTTCTGTCCGTTCGGCGATCAGCCGTTAGCTGAGGGGAGTTAGGCGCCGGCGACAACGCGAGGGCCGGGGACCGCCCCCGAAGGAACCGCCCCCGCGTTCTGAGCGTGCTGCCTTCTGCGGAGGGTACGGAAAAGGTCAGAACGGATCTCTGGCGCTCTTCTCCTCCATATGCTTCGCGACCTGCTTGCACGCTCGGTACGAACGGTCGAAGTGGACCACTTGGCCGTCAACTCTCAGACACCATCCGTAGGGGATGCTCGACGCTCCCCAGCTCGGCTCCGTGTAGACGGTGCTAATCTGGAACTCGTGTCCACTTCCGCCCGTGGCAGCGGTCGAACTGCCATGCGAGTGCCAAAGCAGCTTCATGCGCCGGAAACTCCTTCTTGTCCCTCTGTTCTGGAAAGTCCTCCTAGCGACGGGCGCATCCGATCCTATCCGGTGGTGCGGCCAGGCAGGCGTCCTACGCGGGCGTCTGCTCGGCGCAGTGGCGGACCACCGAGCAGCTTTGGAAGGCTTCATCGCCCTCAGCCAATTAGCCTAACTTGCGAAGGAGCCGCCGCAAGTCGGGAGAACCTCTATTCTGTGGCGTATGGTTCGCCGAGTCTCGGCGAAGGTGCGTCTAGCTGCTAGGCTGGATTCGCTTCTGCCAGAAAGCGAGAGGGGCGGCCCCGAAGGAAACCGCCCCTCTCGGTCATTATCGGGTAATGATGCTAAGTAATTTGCCGTTAGGGCTTGAATGCCTCGTGAGCATCAGCGGATGACCCGAATCCCGGCTGGGCACCTCCCACCATGTAGATCTTGCCGTTGTGGCTCGCGGCGCCCGTCTCCGCACGCGGGGTCGGCATGGACGGAAGGGCGGTCGTCCACGCATCCTGGGATACCTTGTAGGCCTCGACCAACGAACCGATCACCGGGTTGAACGGGAAGATTCCGTCCCAGCCTCCGATCACGTACGCCGTTCCTCCCTTCGTGCCCACCGCATACATGCCCGCGCGGGCCGTCGGCATGTCCATGGGCGCCGTGCTCCACGTATCAGTCTCCGGATCGTAGACGTCGACGTCGGCCAGGATGTCGCCGGTTCCGCGACATCCGCCGAACACGTACACCTTGCCACCGATCCTCG
>CAMYMV010000048.1:23393-24572 GCA_947259585.1 uncultured Gemmatimonadales bacterium
GCCGAGGCGTCGGAGCGAGGCGACGGTAGCGAGGCCACCGGACTCCACGTGCTCGCCAGGATGTCGTAGCGCTCGACCGTTGCCAGCTCGGTGGTGCCGGCGCCGCTGCAGGGACCGCCCGTGTTGGCACGCCCACCGATGGCGTAGATGAAGTCCCCGACGACGGCCGCCGCTAACCCAGCCCGACTTGTAGGCATCGGGGCGAGCGTCGTCCAGGTGTCGGTGGACGGTTCGTAGGACCAAAGGGCGTTGAAGCCGGCACCGCGCCCGCCAACGTTGTAGAACAGGCCGTCATGCGCGACGCCCGCGCCTTCGGAGCTGGTCCCGGGGGCGGTCGCTCCGAGCGACCAGCTATCCTTGGAGATGTCGTAGATGCGGGTGAGGTCCGTGTCGCCGCCGTCGGTGCCGAGGGCCGCGATGATCCGGTTGCCGACGGACCCGACGCTCATCCCCTCCACGCCAGTGAAGGCGGAGGGAACGGGCGTGAGCGTCGCCCACGTCGTCGGCTTCTGGCCTACCGCCAAGCTCGGCTGGGGTATGGCCTCATCCTGTAGTGCTTCCGGCTGCGTGAAGGAATCCCCGCAGGCCGCCGCGACGACCGCGGCGATGGTAAGAGAGATGGCTCTTCGCATGGGTGGCTCCCGTGGTTGAGGTGTGTTGAAGGGGTCGAAATAGCTCCACCCTACCCCCATGCCACTCGCGTGCCCACGCTCGTGCTATTGGTAAGCGCTTGTACCATTAGTGCTTATGCTTGGCACGCAGGCTGCATCGTTTGATCAGCTTATGCCGAGGTGTAGATGTTTTTCACTGGCGCTCTGCGAGCCCCGTCCCTTCGATCCAGCTCGCACCGCAAGTCGGGAGAACCTCAATTCTGCGGCGTATGGTCCGGGGGGGGCCGAGATCAGGAGCGTCGCCGAGCTCGGCAGGTTGGCCTTCTCATGGCAGGGCGGCCCCGAAGGAACCGCCCCAGCCGGCGGGAGCACATCCACTTCCCGGGTTCTCGTATCGCGCCTTGAAGGCTGACTTCCTTTATGAGCTCGGCCAATTGGAGGAACCGAGCGAACTATACAAGCTCCTGTACGAGCGGTGGGCGGAAGAAGCAGCGGCGGATCCAGAAAGCGATCAGGGGAAGATGGTTACACTGTACAATACAATGCGGCTGAGGCCTTGGCCTCAATG
>CAMYMV010000049.1 GCA_947259585.1 uncultured Gemmatimonadales bacterium
TCGCTTCTTCCGTATGGTCTCGCGTCGCTTCACAACCTTGCGGTAATCCTACTGCTGCAATTCAAGCCCGCAAGTCGGGAGAACCTCTATTCTGCGGCGTATGATCGGAGGACGAGATTAGGTCCGAGGAGATGGCCGCTTTGTGGAGCGCGTCACAGGGCGAGTAGATGCACGAAGGGCGGCCCCGAAGGACCGCCCCACGCGCTGGTCGAGACCGTTACTCGTAGCGGAGCGCCACGGCCGGATCGACCCGGGTCGCTCGCAGCGCCGGGATGTAGGAGGCCAGCATGCCCACCGCGGCCAACACGACGGCGATCAGCGCGAAGACGAACGGATCCCACGGCTCGACCTGGAAGAGGATGAGCTCCAGGCCGCGTGAGAGCAGCGCCGCCAGAGCGAGGCCGAGCGCCATCCCGATGCCGACCTGCACGGCGCCCTGCTTCATCACCAGCCGGAGCACGTCGCCGCCCTGGGCGCCGAGCGCCATGCGAATGCCCATCTCCGACGTGCGATTGCTCACGGAGGCGGACATCACGCCGTACAGTCCGACCGCCGCCAGGAACAGGGCCACGAAGCCGAAGACCATGAAGAGGTTCCCGAAGATGCGGAAGAACCAGGTCTGTTCGTCGATCGCGGCCTGGTGCGTCTGCACCCAGTAGAGCGGGATGTCCTGGTCGACGGCCATGACGTCGTCCCGAGCGCCGGCCGCGAGGGTCATCGGGTCCTCGCCCGCCGAGCGAAGCGCCACGTAGGCGAAACGGGTGTCGTACTGATCGAGCGGGAAGTACACGCCCCAGGGGTCGTCTTCCGTGTTGGACAGTCCCTGCATGTACATGTCGGGCACGACTCCCACGATCGTGCGCCAGGGCTCCTCGGTCTCGGAGTCGCCCTGACGGACGCGCTTCCCGATCGCCGAACCCTCCGGGTAGAACTGCTCGGCGAAGCTCTGGTTTACGATCGCGACCGGCATCGCGTCGTATGCGTCCTCGGGCCCGAACGTTCGGCCCTCGAGCACCTTCACCCCGTAGACGTCGAGAAAGTCCGCGGAGACCGACGCGAACCGCGCCACCGGGTAGTCCTGGTCACGGTCGTAGGTTTCGTCCTCGATCCCGAACCGGCTGCCGTAAGACCAGGCTCCCGGCAGGGCGGTGACGATCGCCGCCGCCTCGACGCCCGGACGCTGCTCCACGCGGCGAAGCACCTCGCGATAGAACTCTCTCCGGCTGGTCGTGTCGGGATAGTCGGCCTCGAACAGCCCCATGCGTGCCGTGAAGGTCGTCTCCGTGTCGAAGCCGTAGTCGAGCGTGTTGAGGTTCGTGACGCTCTTGATCATCAGCCCGGCGGCGACGAGGACGCCCAGCGAGAGCGCGATCTCTCCCACGACGAGGCCCTTGCTCAGCTTGCCCACCCGGAAGCCGGACGAGCCCCACGATTCGTCCTTCAGCACCTCGTTGACGGCGCTGCCGGACGCCTGAATGGCCGGGAGGATGCCGGACAGCACACCCGCCAGCACGGTGACGCCGATGACGAAGACCAGCACGACCGTGTTGAGGCCGATGTCGATCCAGAACGGTGGGTCCGTCGGCTCGAGGGCCCGGTTGAACATTCCGATCCCCAACACCGAGATCCCGATCCCCAGAATTGCGCCGGCGCTCGCGAGCACGACTCCTTCTCCGACGAGCTGCATGATGACGCGGAGGCGGCTGGCGCCGACCGCGCTCCGAATGGCGAGCTCCTTCGAACGGGTCGCGGCGCGCGAGAGGAGAAGGTTCGCGACGTTGGCGCACGCCACCAGCAGGACGAGGAAGACGGCCGCCAGCATCGTGTAGAGCATGGCCCGTGGCTCCGCGCCGATGTACTCATCGACGTAGGGCTGCAGCACCGCTCCGACGCCTTCGTTCGTCTCCGGATACTCTTCGGCCAGGCGGACGGCGATCGCCTGCATCTCGGCCGACGCCTGATCCCGGCTGACACCGTCGTTCAATCGCCCGAACACCTCGAGCGTCAACCCCTCGTCCCGATCTAGCTCCAGCGGGTCCATCCGCAGAGGCAGCCATACGTCCTCGGCGATCGGGAAGCGGAAGCCCTCGGGCATGACGCCGATGATCGTCGTCTGCTCGCCGTTCACGCGCGCGATCTGGCCCACGACCTCCGGATCGCCCCCGAAGCGGTCCTGCCACACGTGGTAGCCCAGAAGCATGACGGGGTCGGCGGCCGGCGTGTCCTCCCCCTCCTGGAAGTTCCGCCCCAGGAGGGGCTGCACCCTGATCAGCTCGAACGCATTGGCCGAGATGAAGGCGCCGTCATAGCGCTCCGGACGCTCGGTGCCCGCCAGGTTGACGGTCCCCGAGTAGAAGCCGGCGAGGCCTTCGAAGGAGGTCTGAGCTTCCCGCCAGTCCAGGAAGTCGTGGATCGGGACCTCCATGCTCTCGATGTCCTCGGCGAGGTTGTTGCGCTCGAGGTGAATGAGCTTCTCGGCGCCCTCGAACGGCAGGCCCTTCCACACACCGCCGTAGACGATGCTGAACATGATCGTCGTCAGGCCGATCCCCAGGCCCAGCGCGAGCACGGCGATCAGGCTCGTGCCCGGGTTCTTGCGGAGCATTCGAACCGCGTATCGCAACTCCTTCAGCAGTCCGCTCATCATCGTCCCACGACCTCGTAACCGTGCTCTTCCAGCTCCCGAACGGCGCCGTTCGACTCATCGCTGACGATCCGTCCGTCGAAGAGATGGATCGTGCGTCCGGCGTAGTCGGCGTATCGGGGGTCGTGCGTCACCATGCAGATGGTCGCTCCCTCCCCGTGCAGCTCGGCGAGAAGGCTCATGACCGCTTCGCCGTTGGAGGAGTCGAGGTTACCGGTCGGCTCGTCCGCCAGCAGGATGAGGGGATCACCCGCGACGGCTCGCGCCACGGCCACGCGCTGCTGCTGGCCGCCCGAGAGCTGGGAGGGGTAGTGCTTAACCCGATGCGGCATGTCGACCCGCTCGAGCGCCTTCATCACCCTCTCCTTCCGCTCCGCTCCGGCGAGTCCGCGGTAGGTGAGGGGGAGCTCCACGTTCTCGTACACGGTGAGGTCGCCGATCAGGTTGAAGGCCTGGAAGATGAAACCGATGTGACGGTTCCGGATCGTCGCCCGCTGCGAAGAGCTCAAGTCCGCCACCGGATTTCCGTCCAGGAGGTATTCCCCGGAACTGGGCGAGTCGAGCAGCCCCAGCAGCGAAAGCAGCGTGGACTTGCCGCAGCCCGACGGCCCCGCGATCGAGAGGAAATCACCCTCATCGATTCGGAGTTGGACGTCGGCCAGGGCGTGCGTCTCGATCTCGTCGGTCAGAAAGACCTTGCTCACGTCCGTCATCTCGATCATGGCGGCCGCATCGCCCGCCCCGTTCGCTCCGTTCGTCACGCTCATCGTCATCGTTCCTCTTCTCCGCCGTGATGCGCTTCGGCTACTTCAGCCGAACGCGCTCGGTGTCATCCCACCTGGACATATCGGAGAGGATGACCTCGTCCCCTTCCTCCAGCCCATCGATGATCTCGATCTCGTTGACCGAGCTCGCTCCCAAGCGGACCGGCACCCGGACCGCCGCGTCGCCGCTCTCGGCCAGCTTGAACAGGCCCACCGTGCTGTGGCTCTGGCCGTAGGCCGGCCGGCCTACGTGGAGTACGTCCGCGAGACGCTCGATCTCGATCGTCCCGTCCACGCTCAAGTCGGGTCGGGCGCCGCGGGGCAGCTCTCCCGTCAGTGCCACCTCCACCAGCACCGCCCCGTTCTGCACGTTCGGATCGACCCGCTTCACCCGACCCTCGATCAGGTCGCTTCGCGTATCTATGGTCGCTTGCTGGCCGGGCTGGACCTCCCTGGCCTGCGTCTGCGGGATTCTGAGCTCCGCCTGGAGGCGCCCGGGCTGGGCGACGCGCGCCAGCGTCGTGCCCGACTGCACCCACTGGCCGGGCTCTAGCGACAGGTCCTGCAGCACGCCGTCGGCACCCGCCGTCACCTTCATCGATTCCACCCGCCGGCGCTGGTACTCGTAGATCGAGCGGAGCCGGTCGACCTGCTCAGCCTGGACCTCGAGCTGCTCATCGACGGTCTGCTGCAGGAGCCCGTAACGCTTCTCCTCCGTGCTGAGCTGGATCCTCGCCGCCTCGGCCTGCTCCCTGGACTCGAGCGCCTCGTTCCGGCTGATCAGCTCCCGGAGGTAAAAGGCCGAATCCGACTCCGCCGTCCGGTTGGCCTCCAGCCAGGCGGCGCGCGCCTGCGCCAGCGAGGCCTCCTGGGCGAGCGTCTGCGTTCCGAGCGAGCGCCTCAGATCGACCAGGCCGGCCCTCGCGGCCGTCCACTGCTGCTGGGCCTGAAGCGCCTCGAGCTCGACGTCCGGGTTGCTGAGCTGCAGAAGGACCGTCCCCGCTTCCACCGTCTCTCCCGGCTCGACGTGCACCTGCTCCACCCGTCCCGCCGTGAGGGCAGAGACGAATCGCATCTGTTCGGGCACGAGAGTGCCGGGCCCCCGAACGGCCCGCACCATGGGTCCGCGCTCGACGGTGCCGATCAGCACGGCGTTGCGCTGGACGCTGGGAGAGGCGGGCTTCATGAAGGCCAGGAGGAGGGCGATGATCGCCACGACAGCGATTCCGGCGCCGATCAGGATCGGCTTCCGCTTGCTCCCGGTCGCCTCGCGCGTGATGTCCATGCGCGTGCCGCGGCCGGAGGAGCCGCGATCCCCGTCCCACTCGCCGGCCTTGGGCTTCGGCTTGGACTTGGACTTGGACTTGGAGCTCTTGGGCTTCGACCTGGTCTTCGAGATCGTGTCCGCCACGCGGGGTCGCTTGGGCCGCTCTTCGCTATCGGGCACGATACGGGGTCGGCTTTCCTCGCTGCGGAGCGGTGTTTCCACCCTGGATTCTTCCTTGTCTCGCTTGTCTCGCGATGTCTTCGCGCTTTCGGCTCTCTCTTGGCCGACCCTACGGAGGGGGCCTCGCAGAGGTTTCAGGGGTCTCTCGAGGGGCCCGGACGGCTTCCGGGCCGCGGTCTTCTCGGCCTTCTCGAGCCATGAGGCCGGGAGCGGTCGCCGGCTCGGCAGGATGAGAGCCGGCTAGGGCTGCGATCGACCGGGCTTGTCGCCCCCCACCGTTGCTGTTAGGTATCGCGAGCGGTCACTCTGCCCAATCTCTGGATGATTGATGCGCCCGACAAGAGAAAGGTTGCATAGCCCCTCGACGGAGCCTTCGACCGAGCCCTTGAGCCTCCCGAGCAGGCCCCGGAGCCGATCGCCGTGAACCGGCGTGCGGCCAAGGGCACCGTATCCGGTCGGCCGCTGGCCGTCGTGACAGGCGCGACGGTGGGAATCGGCTACGAGCTGAGCCGGTTGCTGGCGCGGGACGGGCACGACCTGGCGATCGTGGCCAGGGACGAAGAGAAGCTTCAGCGGGTGGCCGAGCAACTGAGTGGCGGGCACGGCGTGGACGTGACCTGGATCGCCCTCGATCTCTCCGATCCCGGCGCCGCTTCGGGGCTCCACGCCAGGCTCTCGGGCCGGCCCGTGGACGTTCTCGTCAACAACGCGGGCTTCGGGACGTTCGGCCCCTTCGCCGAGACCGACGTGGACGCCAGCCTCCGCATGGTTCGCCTGAACGTCGAGGCGCTCACCCATCTCACCCGGCTCACGCTCCCGAACATGCTGGAGCGCGACAGCGGGCGGATCCTGAACGTCGCTTCAACCGCGGCGTTTCAGCCGGGTCCGCTGATGGCTGTCTACTACGCGACGAAGGCGTTCGTCCTCCACTTCAGCGAGGCGCTCGTCGAGGAGCTGAGGGAGACGGGGATCACGGTGACGGTCCTGGCCCCCGGGCCCACCGCGACGGAGTTCCACAAGCGAGCAGGGATGGAGGACTCCGGCCTGATGCGCCGCCTGGGCGTGATGGACGCCGGGACGGTCGCCGAAGCCGGTTACCGCGGCATGCTTCGAGGCCGGCGCATCGTCATCCCGGGGATCATGAACAAGCTGGGGCCACTCGGCCTTCGCCTGGCTCCGCGCAGCATTGTCCCATCGGTGGTACGCCGCCTTCAGGAGGAGTGAGCCCGCCCGAGTGAAGGTGACGGGCGGGGTGGTCGCGGTCGGTACGGCCGTCGCGTTGGGCGCCATCTTGTGATGCGTTAACAGATAGTGCGTAATGCATTGGGAGAGAAGATGATAAGTACATCATTCATCGGCCGAGCGGCGCTCGGTCTCGTCCTCTTCGGGATTCTGCTGGCACCTCCCGCCGCGGGCCAGACGCGGGAGGAGGGGCCCTGGTGGCCACACCCGATTTGGGGCCCCGATGACCAGGTCGGAGCCAGCAACTGGATCACGGCCGAGAAGATCCTGGAGGCGCTGAGCCTGGCCAGGACGGGGCAGGTCTACGAGCTCGGGCATCCCTACGAGCGCGGGATGCCGCTGTTCGGCGCGCGCAGCTACACCCTCTACATCCCCGGCTCTCCCACCTACGACGAACCGTTCGGCTCGAACCGCCTCATCGGACACGACGAGTTCGTGTGCGCGGAGATCGGGCAGGTCGGGACCCAGTTCGACGGGCTCGGGCACATCGGGACGCGCCTCACGATGCCGGACGGCTCCGATCGGGACGTCTTCTACAACGGCGTCACCGTCGAGGAGATGCGAAGCGCCTACGGTCTGAAGAAGCTCGGCATCGAGCACGTCAAGCCGATCATCACGCGCGGAGTCCTCGTGGACGTGGCTGGATACAAGGGTGTCGGCACGCTCCCGGAGAGCTACGAGGTCACGATCGACGACGTCCGCGGGGCGCTGGCCCGCCAGGGCATGTCGGAGTCGGATCTCCGGCCCGGCGATGCCATCTTCTTCCGCTACGGATGGACCGTTCATTGGGACGATGCCGCCCGCTACAACGAGAATCCGCCCGGTATAGGCCTCGAGGTCGCGCACTGGGTCGTGGACCGGCAGGTCTCGATGGTGGGATCCGATTCCTGGACGACGGAGGTCGTTCCCAATCCCGATCCCGAGCTGGGCTTTCCGGTGCACCAGGTGCTGATCCCGGAGAACGGCATCCACAACCTCGAGAACATGGCTCTGGACGAGATCTCGGAAGCGGGCGTCTACGAGTTCCTCTTCATCTTCACGCCCCTGCCGCTGGTCGGGGGGACCGGTTCCCCGGGCCGTCCGTTGGCCATCAGGTAGTGAGCGAGCGGGGGGAGGTGCGGACGGCGGTCCGGCGCCGCGAGGTCTTCTCGTGGTGCATGTACGATTTCGCCAACTCGGCGTTCACCACCCTGATCGTCACCTTCATCTTCAGCGCCTACTTCGCGCAGGTAATCGTCGGAGACGAGGTGAGGGGGACGGTGATCTGGACCCGTGCCGTCAACATCTCGGCGGTCGCCGTGGCGCTCACGATGCCGGTGCTCGGCGCGATCGCCGACTTCTCGCGCAGGAAGAAGCGCTTCCTCCTGCTGGCCACGCTCCAGACGCTCCTGTTCACGACCCTCCTGTTCTTCGTGCAGCCAGGGATGGTCTTGCTGGGCGCGGTTCTCTTCATCTTCGCGAACGTGGCGTACGAGGGCGGACAGGCGTTCTACAACGCCTTCCTTCCCGAGATCTCGACCTCCACCAACATGGGCAGGATCTCCGGCTACGGGTGGGCTTTGGGCTATGTGGGCGGTCTGCTGGCGCTGGTGATAGCGCTATGAATGATGCGCGTGCTGCCCGATGAGGCCCACCTGAACGTCCGGGCGACGATTCTCCTCGTGGCCATCTGGTTCGGCATCTTCTCCGTTCCGACGTTCCTCTTCCTCCGCGAGAGAGGGGTCGCGCGCCAGGTCGAGCCGGGAACGTACGTGCGGGAGGGCTTCCGGCGAGTCGGCGAGACGTTCCGGCACCTGCGGCGCTACCGTGAGGCCGCCAAGGTGCTCCTCGCCCGACTCATCTACAACGATGGTCTCGTGACGATCTTCGCGCTCGCTGGGATCTACGCGATGGCCGTCTTCGATTTCACGATCGAGGAGGTGATCGTGCTGGGCATCGTCGCGAACGTGGCGGCCGGCGCCGGTGCATTCGGCTTCGGGTTCGTGAACGATCGGATCGGCGGCAAGTGGACGATCGCGATAACCCTGATCGTTCTCAGCATCGCCGGGCTACTGGGAGCGAGCGCGGAGACGCGCACCGGCTTCTGGGCCGCGGCCATGGCCATAAGCTTCATGGTCGGTCCGGCCCAGTCGGCGAGCCGCATGTTGTTGGGCAGCATGACGCCGGAGGCCAAGCACGCCGAGTTCTTCGGTTTCTACGCCTTCTCAGGCAAGCTCTCCTCGATCCTCGGCCCGCTTCTCTTCGGCACCGTCGTCGGCGCCACCGGCAGCCACCGCCTGGCGATGGGCTCCATGGTCGCCTTCTTCGTCGTCGGCTTCGCCATTCTCATGCGGGTCGATGAGAAAGCGGGGATCGAGGCGGCGCGCGAGGATCTCGAGGGCGAGGCTACGCCCGGGACTTCGTCCGAGCCTACGCCCCACGAGCCCGAGGGCGAGTGAGGGCGGCCGACCTTCCAGCCCGCTACAACGGCGCCGCGATCCTCGACCACAACATCGCGGACCGGGCCGGCAAGACGGCCCTATCCGGCCCGGCGGGAGAGCGCTCCTTCGCCGAGGTGGCGGATGAGGCGAACCGGGCCTCGGCAGCTCAGCGCACTCCGACATCTCAGCCTCGTACGCTTCCTCCGCGGACCGTCGCTTTTCGAAAGGGTGAAATGGTACCGTATCTGGTACCAGGTGGGCGGTTCCACATGCGGTACCATTTGTGGGCGACGATAAGCGACGGTCGCAGGAGAGAGGTCGTCGGCGCGGGTCAGCCGCTGCTTTCGGGTCGCTCCCGGATGAGGAGGCCGGAGGTCGAGACGCGCACCTCGAGCTCTGCGGCCTCATCGACCTCGACGAAGGTGGCGGACCCGTACTCCGCGTCGACAAACGGAGCGAAGAGGAGCGGATAGCGGCGCCGCAGATCGAAGAGGTTGAACGGCTTGGGCGCCGCCAGCGTGAAGATGGTCCGGGGCTCGGCCCGCTCCTCATCCAGATCCGAGTAACGGCCAGCCACGCGGTCCAGCTCGTAGGTGGTGTGGAGGCCCAAGAGGTTGAGCAACGGCTTCCACTTCAGGATGTAGGCATCGACGTAGAGCTCGTCGCCCGCGAGCGTGAAGGTCTCCTCGCGCCCGTCGGGGAAGACGAACCGGGCGTTGAACTGCTGCTCCCCGGCGGGCTCGGTGGCGACCAGGACCGCGATCTCTTCGCGGGTTAGCGCGCGATAGCCCTGGGTCGCAACGGCGAACGTGGCGAACAGGGCGGCCAGTGAGAGCAGCAGGGTAGCGACCAGAAGGCCGACCGTGGCGCCGAGAGCGCGACGCTTGCGGACGAAGGCGAGCCCTACCAGGAGGAAGGCGAAGCTCAGCAGCCCGGCGATGATCGCAACGATCGCGAGAGGATCGATGGCAAACATGGATACAAACATACCCGGCTTCCGTCCCCTTGAGGAATACCGGGAGTACCCGCCCGAGGAGATGCGGCGGCGCGCCGCGGAATTCGCCGAGGAGATGCAGCGGCGTCGGACGGTCCGCCATTTCTCGGACCGGGCCGTACCGAGAGAGGTGATCGAGGATTGCCTCCGAGCGGCGGGAACGGCCCCGAACGGCGCCAACCGCCAGCCCTGGCACTTCGTCGTCGTCACCGATCAGGCCGTGAAGAGCCGTATCCGGGAGGGGGCGGAGCAGGAGGAGCGGGAGTTCTACGAGCACCGTGCGCCCCAGGACTGGCTCGACGCGCTGGCGCCACTGGGTACGGACGAGCACAAGCCCTTCCTCGAGACCGCACCCTGCTTGATCGCGATCTTCGCGGAGAGCTACTCGATCGGACCGGAGGGCGAGAAGCTCAAGAACTACTACGTGTCGGAGTCCGTGGGCATCGCCACCGGCTTCCTGATTGCGGCGCTCCATCACGCCGGCCTGGCGTCGCTCACGCACACGCCCAGCCCGATGGGCTTTCTGAACGAGATTCTCGGTCGTCCCGCGAACGAGCGTCCCTTCCTTCTTCTCGTGGTGGGCTATCCGGCCGAGGACGCACTGGTGCCGAAGATCGGGAGGAAGGAACTTCCCGAGATCATGACCGACGTGTGAGGTTGGAGGACAGCGAGATGATGAGACGGAGATGAGACGAGATGAGAGGAAGATGAGAGCGACAACTGCCGCCCGTCTGATGGGGCTCGCCGTGCTGGCCGGCTGCAGCGGGATCCAGGTTGAGAGCGAGTTCGCGCCCAACGCGTCGCTGGACGGTTTCGAGACCTACGCCTGGCTGGAGCACCCGTCCGAGGCCGGCTACCTGAGGGCCCAGAGCCGCTTCATGGAGGCCAGGATCTTCACGGCGGTCGACAGCGCCATGAACAGCAAGGGCTACACGAAGGTGGAGGGGGACGCGGCCGCCGATTTCCTGGTCGTCTACCAGGTGACGGGAACCGACGGCATCCAGGCTGGCCAGACGTACGGCACGCTCGGATACCGCACTCCGCAAGCCCAGATCATCTGGCCCGTGGGCCCCTCGGTTCCGTACGCGAAGGGGACGCTGATCGTGGACATCATCTCTCCCGAGATAGAGCTGTTGTGGCGGGGCAGCGCTTCGGGATCCCTGGAGGTGCCAGATCAGGGCGAGCTGGCCAAGGCGGTGTACCAGTCCGCGGCGAGGATCATCGGGAGGCTGCCGAAAGCGAGCTGATGGCTGGCGACCGGCTCGGAGCTGGCCCGCCGATCGGGCCGTGCCACCGGAGCGGACGACAGAGCGGGCGGCGACTGCGGGCCGGAGCGGGCTAGCCCTCCTCTTCCAGAAGGCGGCGCAGGGCCTCCCGCTCCTCTTCGTTCTGAAACAGCGTCGCCTCCGTACTCACCAAATCCTCGACCACCTCTCCCAGCGGCCGGATCGACCGGTCACGCTGGCGCTCGGTGAGGTCCCCGATGAACGGCCACAGGCGATCCTTTACGTCCCTGGGAAGCACCTGCTCGAGGTACTCGAGGGCCAGGCTCAGCAGGCGGTCGTCATCGCTCACGATGCCCTGATAGGCGGCCCGCACCGCGTCCGTGTCCAGAATCAGGGAGAGAAGCCGGAAGGTGTGCTTGAGGCTGAGCTGACCGCGGTGCTGGGCCCGTCCAGAGACGAGGTCGGCGTCCGACTCCCATTCGTCCAGCAGCCGCTGGAGCTCCCACACCGGCTGGTCACGGTCCAGCTCCCGCCGAACCGCGCTCCAGACGATCTCTCTCCGATCTCGGTCGCTCGCGGGCAGTCCCGCGAGACGCCGCCGAGCGAGGGCCGAGGCCGCGCGGTAGCGGATCTCGAACCGCCCCGCGGTCAGGGCGTCCAGCAGCGATGAATCGGCGTCGTCCCCACCGCTCGCAGCGAAGACGCGCGGGATGCGGCGCCGGATCACGAAATCGCCCGCTTCGTTGCCGAGCTCCGCGGCCAGGTAGGCTGTCGGTAGGTCTCCCATCTCCGCGAGGATGGAGATGACGCGGCGGCTGAACGCGTCGCGGGCGAGGAGGCGCAGCAGGGCCGGGATGTGCGCCTCGGTCCACACATCGATTTCGTTCAGGGCGGCCGCTACTTCATCTGGCCGCTGAGAGGAGAGCCCCTGCAGCTGCGACTCAGCCGTGCCCGTCGTATCCGCGTAGAACTCGGACAGATCCGGCCCGTCTGTCTCCGCCTCGTCCCGCCTCGCAATAGGGGCACTCTCGCCGTCAGCTCCCGCCCGGATCTCGGCCAGCGCGGAGCGGATGTCCACCTCCGTGAAGGTGGCGCTCATGAGCAGGCTCTGATCCAGCCGAGCGACGCCCTCCGGGCCGGGAACGCCTCTCTCCAGGAGCTGGTCGCTGATCGTGCGCCGGTACGATCGACCCATCCGCAGACTCTGGTAGATGAAGACCCCGGCGACGACCATGACTAACAGCGACAGGTAGCGTGACGGGAAGCCCGGAAGCGTGACCCAGAGGAAGACGATCGCCGCGCCGAGACCCTCGGCCCCGGCGTCCACCACGGAGTCGATAAGGGTCTTGGTTTTTCGTCGAAGTGCCGAGGGGAGCGGCACGTACAGCACCTCGAGCACCGAGCGGTGAAGAGACTTGCGCAGCGAGCTGTCCGCGCCTCGGACCAGGATCGCGACAAGAAGGCCGGGCACGAGGAAGAGGGCCGTGGAGCCGAGCAGAAGCACCGTGGGGAGGACCGCGATCGTAGCCGAGATGCCGGCTCGTGCCATGAACCGTGCCGAGACGAGGAGCTGGATCACCAGAGCGAGCGCTCCCGTCCAGCCATAGAAGGCGCCGAACAAGCCCGCCAGCTGCTCCTTCGTCGTGAGCATCCCGCGCGCGAGCTCCTTGAACTGGTAGTCCACCAAAGTGCTGGCGAGGGTCGCGCACGCCACGATGAGGGCTATGGTGCGCAGATGGGGCGTCTGCCAGACCAGCGTCAGCCCTTCGCGGATCGCCGAGGGCCGCCGCTCCCTGGGCCCCGGAGCGTCCTCCCCGATCCCGCGGCTGCGGGGCATCGCGGGAAGGAACGACTGGATTGCCAGGAAGGCGAGGAGCAGTCCGATCAGCACCGGGACGAGCGAGGCCATCGAGAGGCGGCTGAGCAGCCAGCCAATGGAGTTCCCCATGACCATAGCGCCGGCGGTTCCGCCAGCCCCGATGAGGCCGTACAGCCGCTTGGCTCCCCGCACCGGGAAGTACTCGGACGTCACGATCCAGAAGCCGGAGGTGAGCAGCAGCGCGCCGAGGGCCGTCCACAAGTAGAAGGCGACGACCGCTACCGGAAGGCGGGTCGCGAAGGGCCACAGGACGGCCAGCCCCGTTGCCATGATCACGACCGTTCCCGATAGAACACGTCGAGGCTCGTGACGTGAGAGCTGCCGGGCGAACATGCCCACAGTCGGGACGGAAGCGAGAGCCACTGCACCCACCACGTAGGGGAGAGACTCCACCGGAAAGACCGTGATGTAGATCGACTCGCGCAGGGATCGCGCCAGGACCAGGAAGGCGATGACGAGGAACGCGCCGAGGAATGAGAGCGAGACCGGACGCACCTCGTCCGGCCGAACATCCAGCCAGCTCGGCATCCTCATCGGGAGATCACCGGTCCATCAACCACCGCTCCGCCCGCTCGGGTCGCAGCGGCGGGCGTCGCAGCGGTGTGCGTTTCAGCTCGGCTGCTCCGCGGCGGATCCGATCGCAGCGCCGTTGTCCAGGCCGGCGCCGGCGCCCACCAGCTCGCGGCGGGCCTCGATGGCCGCCAAATCGGGGGCGACGAACGGCGCCTCCTCCCCCATCTCGCAGTCTTCGGGCGTCGGGCAGTCGCAGCCCAGCTCCTCGGAGGGCGCATGCAGCTCCCACCAGGCACGGGCGCTAGCCTGCGTCCAGTGCTCGGAGAACTCGATCTCCTCGAGCGCCGCCTCGGCCTCGCCCGCCGAGCGGAAGCGGTCCTCCGGCTTCTTCTCCAGCAGCCTCATCACCAGGGCATCCAGCTCCGGAGGTATCGGCACTTCGGAGAGCTCGCTCGGAGGCACCGGCACCGTCTTGACGTGATCGACGATCAGCTCGACGGAGTTCTCGGTCGGGAACGGAGGCTGGCCGGTCAGCATCCAGTAGGCCACGCCGCCAAGGTTGTAGAGATCCGAGCGATGGTCGGCCTTCTCGGTGCCGTATACGTTCTCCGGCGCGATATATCGGGGCGTGCCGAACAGCATGCCGGTCTTCGTGAGCTCTGCAGCCCCCTCCGCCACGACCTGCTTGGCGAGGCCGAAGTCGAGCACCTTCACGAAATCGAACAGGCCGCCGCGCTGCGTGAGGAAGATGTTGGAGGGCTTGATGTCCCTATGGATGATCCCCCGCGAGTGGGCCTCGGCCAGGGAGCCAAGTGCCTGGCGGAGGATGAAGGCGACGCGGGTCGCCGGCAGCGGGCCGAAGCGCTCCACGAGCTCCTGGAGGTCCATCCCCGCCAGGTACTCCATCGCATAGTAGAACGTGTCGTCCGGAGTTCTGCCGTAATCGAAGATCGTAATCGTGTTGGGGTGAGTGAGCCCGGCCGAGAGCTGCACCTCCTGTTCGAAGCGCTGGAGCGCTCCGTGCTGGTCCACCTGGTCGCCTCGAATGACCTTCACCGCCGTCGGCCGTCGCATGAGCGCGTGATGTGCCACGTAGACCTGACCCATCCCGCCGACGCCGAGCTCCCTATCGATGATGTAGTTGCCGAGCCGCTCCGCCTTCATCGCCGTGGTTCGCATCTTGTAAAGCGTCCGGCTCACAGCCACGGAAACGACGGCGATGATGAACGTGCCGACCGTGTTGAAAGCCAACGCCGACCCCTGCGCGGCGGGTCCGCCGCGATCGGCCCAGAAGGCGGTGATCTCCGGGACGAGCACGTACGTCGCGGCGTAGATCAGGGGCAGCGAGACCGCCGCGATCCCCGACAGAACTGTCTGGGCGATCCGGCAGGGAATGAAAGCGGCGAAGGTGAAGAGCAGCAGCGACGTACCCAGGTGCGGCTCTCGTCCAGGCTCGAGCAGCGCCAAACCGGTGTAGAGCAGCACGACGTTGAACACCGTCACCCACATGGCGAGGCCCAGAAGCCACTTGCTGCTCAGACGGCCGAAGAGCACGACGAGGAGCCCTGCGGCATATGTGAGGCCGTGCAGGAGCCAGAGCTCCGTTCGCCAGGCCTCGATCGGCGAGACGAAGGGCCGGTAGGGCACCCAGAAGTTGTCGACGACGAACAGCAGGAGGCTGGCCCCGGTGCCGATCGCGAACAGCAGGCGCACGCGGCTCCAGATCAGCCCATGCATCTCCTCCTCGAAGGAGCTACCGGTACTGACCCATTCGAGCGCTTTTCCGATGGCGGGTAGGGTGCTCATTTCTCAGACCGGGCTTCTAAAGGCCGTCTCGACGCATGTTTTCCGGGCGTCTAGGCCGTGGTGGCGTCGTCGAAGCGCTTGAAGTCCACCCCGAAGAATAACGAATAGGCGACCGGCACGAAGCCGAGCGTCAGCACCGTCGCGAACAGCAGGCCGAAGATAATCGCGATGGCCATGGGCTCCCACATGGCTCCACCTCCCAGCCAGAGAGGAAGCAGGCCACCTACCGTCGTCGCCGTGGTCAGCAGGATCGGCCGTAGCCTGCGCTGCGCCGCCTCCAGGATCGCCTTGGCCGGGGGATACCCGTTCTCGTCGATCTCGATCCCGATGCGGTCGATGAGCACGATCGCGTTGTTAATAACAATGCCGGCGAGGGAGATGATCCCGAGAAGGGTCATGAAACCGAAATAGGAGCGGGCGACGTGGAGGCCGATCACCACACCGATGAGTCCGAGCGGGATCGTGAGCAGGACGATCCCGGCCTTTCTGAGAGAGTTGAACTGACCCACCAGCAGGAGGACGATGAGCAGAGCGGCGATCGGGAGCTTGGCCTGGATGGATTGGTTGGCCTTTACGGAAGTCTCGACCTCGCCACCGAGCTCCCAGCGGTGCCCGATCGGCCAGTTGCGCCCTTCGGCCGTGAGCCATGGCGTGATCTGGCGGACGACCTCGGTAGCCGTGACGCCCGGCGCCAGCTGTGAGGAGATCGTGACGGTCTTCAGGCGGTCGCGCCGCAGCACCTTGGCGGGCTGCCAGACGACCTCGATATCGGCGACCTGTCGCAGGGGCACGGACTGGCCCGTGGCCTGGGCGTAGACGCTCAGGTTCTCGAGCTTGCCGATATCATCGCGGTCGGCCTTCACCTGCCTGAGGGTGATCGGGATCAGCTCGTCCTCCTCCCGATAGCGGGTCATCTGGAGGCCGCTCAATCCGGTTTGCAGAGAGATCGCCACGTCGCGGCTGGTCACGTTCTGCCAGCCTGGCCTTCGTTTCGTCCACGATCGCGAACAGCACGTCCGGGTCCCGGCCGAGGATACGGATCTCGACCGGCGACTCGATCGGGGGGCCGATCTCGATCTTGCGGATCTTCGGGAGGAGGTCCGGAAAGCGCTCGATGGTAAACGCCTCGAGCCGCGTCATGATCTCGTCGAGAACGGCGAACGAGCTCGTGTTGCCTAGCATGAAGGCGTAGTTGGGGCTCGGGGGCTCGGGCGCGTACGGGAGGACGAAGCGCGGTGCTCCGCGTCCGATGAACGTGGCCCAGCTGGTGACGCCGTCCGTCCGGCCGCTCCCGACCGTGAGGCTGTCGAGAACGAAGCGATCGACCTCGGCCACCATCTCCTCGGTACGCTCGATGGAGGTGCCGAGGGGCAGCTCCAGCTCGGCCCTGAAGATCGCCTTGTCCGTCGGCGGGAAGAAGATGACCGGGAGGAAGCGGAAGCTGACGAGCGCCAGAACGAAGGCTGCCCCGATCATTCCCAGCGTCGCGGCTCGATGACGCAGACCCCACAGCAGCAGGCTCCGGTAGCGGCGGTAGAACGCCGACTCGTACGAGGCCCCCTCCTTTCGCTTCACCTTCAGGAAGCGCACGGCCAGGAGGGGGATCATCGTGAGCGCGAGAAGCCAGGACGAGAGCAGCGTGATCGTAACGACCTGGAAGATCGGGGCCGTGTACTCGCCAGTCGTCGACTCGGCCAGGTAGATCGGCAGGAAGGCGGCCGCCGTTGTGAGGGAGGAGACGAGCAGCGGCCCGCGCAGCTCGGCGGCCGACTCGATGGCCGCCTGCACACGGGCGGCCCCCTCCGACAGCTTCACCATGATCGATTCGGCCATCACGATCGCGTTGTCGACCAGGAGGCCGAGCGCGAGGATCAGCGACGCGAGCGAGATCTGGTTGAGGCCGATTTCGAGCGGCGACATGATAAGGAACGCCATCAGGATGGCCGCCGGCACGAGCGTCGCGACCACCATTCCGGTCCGCAGCCCGAGGAACAGCAGCATCACGCCTGCCACCACGGCGATCGCCTGTAGCAGGCTGCCGACGAAGTCGTCGATCTTCTTCGCGACCTCGCGGGGCTGAAAGGCGACGACCTCGAATTCGACGCCGATCGGATACCCGGCCTCGAGCCGGTCGAGCGTCCCGCTCACCCGCTCGCCGAGCGCGAGCATGTTGCCACCCTCGCGCAGCGAGATCGCGATCCCGATGGCCGGCTCTCCCGATCCGGTAAGCTTCGTGGTCGGAGGATCGATGTAGCCGCGGCGGACGGTCGTGATGTCTTCCAGGAAGAGCACATCGGAGCGTCCGGGAACGCTGAGGACGGTGCGGCGGAGATCGTCCACCGTCTCGAAGTTGCCCGAGGGCTCGAGCGCGATCCGCTCGGCATCGCTCGTCACGTCGCCGCCCGGGATGATGATGTTGCGCGTCTCGAGCAGCTGTATCAGCTGGAATGGCGAGATTCCGAGCTCCGACAGGCGCGCGTTGT